>JAESRX010000012.1 GCA_016764435.1 Flavobacteriaceae bacterium
AAAAAAACTGTAATTTTGTCAGTATCTCATTTTTAAGACCAAAATCTACAGAGGGGTCAACATCACCGGAATGAGGGGTCAACATCATCGGAATATCTACCAAACGTAAAAGATTATGATTCTGATTTGAAAATTACCAAACTAATTAGAATTATACCAAATAGTAAACATTTTTGGTTTCACAAGTATCAGTATATTTATGCCCCATTTGCTTACACAACATATTCATTATTTTGGATATTTATCAAAGACTTTGTGATTTTTTTCTCAAAAGACGAATACACCAAAAAGAAAGGCTTGAAATATCATTTTTCATTTTGGACACAAAAAATATGCTATTTCACTTTTATACTTATATTGCCTTTATATTTCTGCAACCAAGTTTGGTCTATAGTTCTGACTGGTTTTATACTAATGCATTTGACACAGTCTTTATTTTTACTTTTCACTTTTTTTATGACACATCACGTTGAAGAAACAGAATATCCAACCACAGACGAAAACGGTTATATAAAAACTTCTTGGTTAATGAATCAAGTAAAAAGTTCAAATGATATGCATCCATTTAGCGAAACAGCTAACTTCATATTTGGAGGATTTAACAATCATATTGCTCATCATTTATTCCCGCATTTTCATCATATTCATTATCCAAAACTCAATAAAATTCTATACGAAACCTTACTTAGAAACGACATAAAGCCAAACCAGACAACGTATTGGGGTGGCATTATCTCGCACTTAAAACTTCTAAAAAGAAGGAGCTATGACGACAATAAAAAAAACACACTATAATATGGTATAAAAATAATAGCAGGTTTTGTGCTATAAAATGAAGTTCAATACATTTAATAAAAATTAGAGAATAGACGAAATTCAGTACTTTTTAATCGCTAGTATTCTTAGACCAATCGTTGGCGGTAATTTAGAATAATAAAACACCAACATATGATAAACACAGTCTGAACCAAAATAACTTTAATTGTTATTTTAGCCAATTTAATAATTGGGAATGGATTATTACTTACCAGCGGAAATAGTTCATTTACGGACGACGTAAATTATTTTTTAATGACCGGAATGTCAATCGCCTGTATCACTTTTTATATCTTGTTTTTTAAATACTCTAATTTTGAAGTTTTCGGGAATTTTAAATTGATTCTAATTTCTGTTTTAAGCTGTATGATAATTCTTTTTTTAGGAAATGCGATTGCAATCCTTATTAAAAAACCAATGAATGAAGCCCTTTTGAATATACCAATAATAGTATTAATGGGGATTATCGGAAATTTCTTATTTTTTCCAATTCTATTGGGAATGGGATTATTAAATTTTGGTCTGATAACTTATCTGAAAACTAAAAAATGAAAGCAATAAAAAGAATATGAATACCCTTTATAATTGTTGTGTTTGTTGCGACTCTAAAAACGGCGTAAGTTGTGGGTATTCAGAGGTGTAGTTGTGTTTGTTGTGGCGGTTTTATTAAGCCTATAAATTTATATATTTGAATTATGGGAAGAAAGAAGCATGATACTGAGTTCAAGGTAATGATAGTAGAACTATTAAAGTCTGGAATGAAAGCAAAATAGATTAGTACAGATTACGAGTTGGATGTAAGTATGATATCTCGATGGAAGCGAGAATACGAGATTAAATCAGGTGACTTTCCTAAAAGAAAAGAGTTGACTAAGGAGGAAATGGAACTAAAGGTCTTAAAAAAGGAGCTTCGCAACGTAACTATGGAGCGTGAACTATTAAAAAAGACGGTAAGCATCTTTTCCAAGAGCGACAGATAAGGTATACATTCATTTTTAATAATGGAGTATCCTTCCCTGTTGAACAGATGTGTAAATGCATACGTGTAAGTAAAAACGCATTTTATCATTGGGAAAATAGTAAAGATTCGAGAGTACAGAATACTCTAAAGTAGTCTTGATGGATAGGATTAGCTATCATTTTATCGAAAGTAAAGAGATCTATGGGGTTCTAGAATTCAAAAAGAATTGGAGTGAGAAGGAGTGTGTTATTGCCGTTCCTACGTGGTCCTGTTAATGAAAGAAATGGGCTTACGAAGTGTTTTGAAGAAGAATTTTGTGGTAGCTACTGACTCTAAATACGATTGTCCTATTGTTGAAAATATATTAAACAGAGAGTTTGCCAGTTTGATAAAACTGGAGATAAATGGGTGTCAGATATTACCTATATACGTGTAAATGATGATTGGAATTACTTAACCACGATAATTGATTTAGCTGATAGAAAAGTGGTAGGTTGGTCATTAAGTAAAGACATGACCGCCAGAAATACCATTGTAAAAGCGTGGATTGCGGCTCGAAGAACAAGAGCTATTAATCCAGGGTTTATCTTTCATTCAGACAGAGGAGTGCAATATGCCTCTAATAAAATGACTGCTATTTTAAATTTTAATAAGTAAATTACACAGCGTATGAGTAGAACTTCGGAGCACATCACGAATTCCTTAATTTGAAATAAAATCGTTGAGTAAAAGGTAATTGTTGGGATCATGCTGTTGCTGAGAGTTTTTTTAAATCCATAAAGTATGAGTGGCTCTATCGTTTCAAGTACATGTCATAGCTGCAATTACACGAGTCGATAAATGAATATATCTCTTGGTACAATATCAAAAGATTACATTCAAGTTTAGGGTATTTATCACCGCTTGAAATGGAAATAAAACTAAAAAAGGAAATTAAGAAAGTGGCTTAGTAAAATAGTCACCTATTTATTAGGAACTCCACTTTTAAAGTGGCACAAGTTGAACCATAAACACTGGCATAACCGACCATAATCGGTGGCACTAACCGAACCGTGGTAGCCAAATGTATCACACGAGAGTGTACCTTATCGCTTGCAATCGATAAAATCACGGTCCTATGACTATCACCTCCCTTCCACCCTTCTAATTAATTGATATAAACGCTAGCTTAGTGCTGCATTGCTAACCTCTATCCATAAAGGAATGAGAGGATACGGTTCTTAAAACCAACAAGAATTTAACGCATAGAAAAAACTGTAATACATGAAATATTCTCAACAACATTACTTTAAACTCCTTGTTTGATATAAAACATAAAACCACCCATTTTCATAGGTGGCAATTAATTTATTTTAAGACCAATTAAAATAAAAAACGGATCATTTATTCAATAAACATCCATGTTTTGTTGTTATTTCACAGCTAAAATTTACGTAAAATACAGTAGGACAATGTCCACTATTTTAATAAAAATTTCCACAGGAATATATTTATTATTTTCTATAATCACTTTATCTGTAATGCTATTTAACCAGTGGTCTATCACTTGTTAAAACCATTGCTATTCCCTCCAGAATAAAAAAAATCAATTAAGATTGTTAGAAAAATCACCAAGGGGCTCTTCGTCTTAGTTTTCATAACAGAAAGAGTATTATCAAACTTAAAAAAATGACCTGCAGGTCGGAAAATTGGGAAATTTATCTTTTTAATATGTTTACTTTACTTACAAGTCTACTGATCAGATGCTGCTTATAAGTATTACTGTTTTTTCTCTTTATGGAATATTAAACTAAATAGTTATTCCTTTTTACAGGACAAAACTACAATGAAAAAATGATTAACACAAGTTAATTTGTCCATTTGAAAGATAAAACCATCCGTATGTTTGTGTTTTCGAGCACTATAAGGTTTGAGTAGCCTTTATTTATTTTAAAATAAACACAAAAAAAAGTGTCTCATAATAACTATGAGACACTTTTTTCTTTGTTTTTTGAAGATTCAATTAAAATTCTTCTCCTAATTCTTTCAATTTAGTAGTGTTTTCTGCTAATTTTAATTCTTCCACTATTTTATGAATATCCCCATTAATGATATTTTGGAGGTCATACAATGTCAATCCAATTCTGTGTTCAGTAACACGTCCTTGAGGATAGTTATATGTTCTAATTTTTGCCGACCTATCACCACTAGAAACCAATGAATTTCTTTTTTCAGAATCCGCTGCTAATTTCTTCTCTAATTCTTGTTCATACAAACGAGAACGCAATACTTTCATTGCTTTGTCCTTGTTTTTATGCTGTGATTTTTGATCTTGACACTGTGCCACTAATCCGGTAGGAACGTGTGTTAAACGCACTGCAGAATAGGTCGTATTTACAGATTGCCCTCCAGGTCCTGAAGAACAAAAATAATCCACACGAATATCACTTGTCTTTAATTCAATATCAAATTCCTCTGCTTCTGGCAAGACCATAACAGTCGCGGCTGAAGTATGTACTCTACCTTGAGTTTCCGTCTGAGGTACACGTTGTACACGGTGTACACCTGATTCAAATTTTAAATCACCATAGACATCAGGTCCAGTAACACTGAAAATAATTTCTTTAAACCCTCCTGAAGTACCGTCACTTTGATCCTCTACTTCCACTTTCCATTTTCTATCAGAACAGTATTTGGTATACATACGGTATAAATCTCCTGCAAAAATACTTGCTTCGTCTCCTCCCGTACCTGCTCTAATTTCTATAATTACGTTTTTAGCGTCTTCTGGATCTTTAGGAATAAGCATAAACTTGATTTTATCCTCTAATTGAGGCAATCTCGTATTTCCTTCGTCCAATTCCATTTTTGCCATCTCTGTCATCTCTGCATCCGAATTGTCAGCAATAATTTCTTTGGCTTCTTTTATATTTAAAAGTACAGCTTTATACTCGTCAGCAATTTTCATTACTGCGTTTAAATCCTTGTACTCTTTATTTATTCTTATATATCGTTTTTGGTCCGTCATGATATCCGGTTGGATAATCAAATCTGACACCTCGTCGAAACGTTGTTTTACTATTCTTAATTTATCTAACATTTACTTTAATTTCTTAATTACAAAAATACATTAATTCCTTTAGAATGGAGCTAATATTCAAATGTCCCAAATTCACTTTCAATAGTTAACTTTTTAGCATCGGCAGCCTCTACTCTACCTACAATCTGTGCATCCACATTAAAACTTTTTGAAATCGCTATAATGTCTGCTGCAATTTCAGAAGGCACATATATTTCCATACGATGTCCCATATTAAATACTTGATACATTTCTTTCCAGTCAGTTTGAGACTGTTCTTGAATCAATTCAAATAAGGGTGGCACCGCAAACATGTTATTTTTAATGATGTGTAAATTCTCCACAAAATGCAAAATTTTCGTTTGAGCTCCTCCACTACAATGGACCATTCCATGAATGTCAGAAGGTGTATATTTTTCTAATATTTTCTTAATAATCGGTGCATACGTTCTCGTTGGTGACAATACCAAACGTCCCGCATCTATCGGTGAATTTTTAACGGGGTCTGTCAATTTCATTTTCCCTGAATACACCAAATCTTCTGGGACTGCAGCATCAAAACTCTCTGGAAATTTTGTCGCTAATTCTTTTGAAAACACATCATGTCTAGCAGATGTTAAGCCATTGCTCCCCATACCTCCATTGTAGGAATTTTCATAAGTCGCCTGTCCAAAAGACTCCAATCCAACAATAACATCACCTGAAACAATGTTTGCATTGTCAATCACTTTAGCACGTGGCATACGAGCCGTTACGGTAGAATCTACAATAATAGTACGTACTAAATCACCCACATCAGCCGTTTCTCCTCCCGTGGAATGAATAACTACACCGTGTTTCTTCAAATCAACTAACAATTCTTCCGTCCCGTTAATAATAGCAGATAACACTTCTCCTGGAATTAAGTTTTTATTTCTACCGATCGTAGAAGATAACAGAATATTTTCTGTTGCTCCAACGCAAATTAAATCATCGATATTCATAATTAATGCATCCTGAGCAATGCCTTTCCATACGGAAACATCCCCTGTTTCTTTCCAATACATATACGCCAAGGACGATTTTGTACCAGCACCATCGGCATGCATAATCACACAATAATCCTTATCTCCTGTTAAATAATCAGGAATTATCTTACAAAATGCCTGAGGGTACAAGCCTTTGTCTACATTTTTAATCGCGTTATGCACATCTTCTTTTGATGCTGAAACACCACGCTGACTGTATCTTTTACTTATTTCTGAACTCATCCTTTTGGTATACTATTAAGTTTTGCAAAAGTAAGTATTTTTTAAAAGTATTAAATCAATATTTCAATAATTATACTATTTTTAAGGTAATTATAACTAACTATATTATGAAAACTAGTATTCTCAAGACTTCTGAGTCCATTTTCAAACGAATTAAGAATATCTGGGAAAATACGATGACTAATAAAATAGTCAGCATTGTCCTTGTAGTCACTTTTATTGCCTCTACCATTCTTAGTTATTTAGACCGCAGTAATTTAATATCGCTAGGCTCTTGGGATGAATATTTTTCAAATCCATTTTTCTCTATAGAAATATCCTTCACTTTATTACTGATTTTGGAATTACTGAGTTTGATTTTCGTACTGCCTAAATCGGTGGCTAAATCCGTTGGAAAACAATTAGAACTACTCTCTTTAATTTTTATCAGGGCTACTTTTAAAGAATTCAGTCATATTACAGACTTTGACTGGAACCACATGACGACTCCTATTATAAATATGATCTGTTATTCTTTTGGCGCCTTACTCATATTTGCCATTTTAGGTTTAAACTATAAATTACAATTACACACACCGCTCACAAAGACAGAGGATGATGTAAAGGAGTTTGTACAATCCAAGAAACTACTTGCCCTGTTCTTACTGATCGCATTTGTAGTCATCGGTCTTTTAGACCTCAAAACATTAGCCTTGACAGGTGTCTACCTCGGGTCCTTCCATTCATTTTATACCATTTTAATATTCAGTGACATTATAATTGTTCTAATAGCACTTAGATACACCTTAAATTACTATAAAATATTTAGATATTCCGCCTTTGTTGTAGCTACTATTTTTATACGAATCGCGCTCTCTATAAAACCTTATTACGATGTTCTAATGGGAATAACAGCCGCTATTTTTGTTTTACTTCTTACTATTTCTTATAATTATTTTTTAAAGGACATCCCTCAGAAAAAGTTAGATGATTAAAAAAACTCAATAACTACTTTACAACAAAAGAGCCTGCAAATGCAGGCTCTTTTTATATTATTTTATTCAAATTATTATCGTGTAAATAACAACTCTCTATACTTGGTTAATGGCCATAACTCATCGTCTACCATTATTTCTAGTTTATCACAGTGGTAACGAATATCATCAAAGAATGGCAATACTACATCACAATAGGCTCTTGCTTTTTCTTCAGAATCCGCTATAACATTAGCTACTTTACGAGCTCCTATCATTTCATCTACTTTAGAGTGTATCACCGCAATATGTTCTGATATTTTAACGATTAATTTAATTTGCTCTGCCGCATGTATTTCAAAATCATCTCCAAAAATAGTTTTCAATCCTGCTACATTTTCGATAATTGTATTCTGATAACGAATCGCCGTTGGCACTACATGGTTCCCTGCAATATCACCTAAAACACGAGACTCTATTTGAATACGCGATGTATACTCTTCTACTTCTATTTCGTAACGAGCTTCTACTTCTCTTTTATTCATCACCCCCATTTCTTCATACAAAGCGATTGCTTTTTCAGAAATTTTCACTCTTAAAGCTTCTGGAGTTTTTTTATTGTTACTTAGACCTCTCTTTGCGGCTTCAATTTCCCATGCTTTACCATAGCCATTTCCTTCAAATAATATATTTTTAGAAGACTTGATGTATTCTCTCAATACATTGAAAATCGCTTCGTCCTTTTTAAGGTCTTTGGTCGCAATTAACCCATCCACTTCTTTTTTAAATTCTTTCAATTGTTTGGCAACAATGGTATTTAAAACAGTCATTGGATTGGCACAATTTGCAGTAGACCCTACAGCTCTAAACTCAAATTTATTCCCTGTAAAAGCAAAAGGAGAAGTACGGTTACGATCTGTGTTATCCAATAAAATATTTGGAATTTTCCCCACTACATTTAACTTAAGGTCTGTTTTTTCTTCTGGCGATAATTTACCGTTTGTCACATTCTCAAGATCCTGTAATACTCTGGTCAATTGCTGTCCAATAAACACAGAAATAATAGCTGGAGGCGCCTCATTAGCTCCTAAACGATGATCGTTACTTGCAGAAGCAATGGCTGCTCTCAATAATTCTTCATTATCGTGAACGGCTTTTATTGTATTGATAAAAAACGTTAAGAATTGTAAGTTACTCATTGGAGTTTTTCCTGGCGCTAATAAATTAACCCCCGTATTTGTAGACAATGACCAGTTATTATGTTTCCCTGATCCGTTAATACCCGCAAATGGTTTTTCGTGTAATAACACTTTAAAATTATGACGAGCTCCTACTTTCCCCATCACATCCATCAATAAAGAATTGTGATCTACCGCTAAATTAGACTCTTCATAAATAGGTGCCAATTCAAACTGGTTTGGAGCCACCTCATTATGACGTGTCTTCACTGGAATTCCTAACAACATACATTCGGTTTCCAAATCGCGCATATAATCCAACGCTCTTCCTGGAATAGACCCAAAATAATGATCGTCTAATTGTTGTCCTTTTGCAGGGCTATGCCCTAAAAGAGTTCTACCTGTCAAGGTAATATCTGGACGACTTGCTGCTAATGCTTTATCTATTAAAAAGTACTCTTGTTCCCATCCTAAAGATGCCGTTACTTTTTTAGTGTTTTTATCAAAATATTTACAGACGTCTACAGAGGCTTTATCTACTGCTTGTAAAGCGCGTAATAATGGTGTTTTATAATCCAAGGCTTCCCCTGTATACGATACAAATACCGTAGGAATACACAATGTAGTTCCGTAAATAAACGCAGGAGATGTAGGATCCCAAGCAGTATACCCACGTGCTTCGAATGTATTTCTAATTCCTCCATTTGGAAAACTAGAAGCATCTGGCTCTTGCTGTACCAATTCGTTACCTCCAAATTTTTCGATCGCCATTCCATTTCCTATGGTCTCAAAAAAGGCATCGTGTTTTTCTGCTGTCCCACCTGTTAAAGGCTGAAACCAGTGTGTGTAATGTGTCACTCCTTTTTGCAATGCCCACTCTTTCATAGATGATGAAATTTGATCTGCAATTTTACGATCAATTTTTTTACCATTGTCTATCGCTCCCAACACACTATTTCTAGCATCTTTAGTTAAATATTGGCGCATGGTATTTTCATCAAATACATTCTCTCCAAATAGATCCGAACGCTTTCCTCGTTCGTCAACAAATATTGGTTTTCTGTTTAAGGCTTCATTTAAAGCTTGAAATCTAAGTTTTGACATTGTAAAGCTGTTTTATTTACACAATTAAGATGCAAATCTACACTTTTTACGCAGAAAACAAAACGAACCCCTATTTTTTATAGGGCATGACCTTCTTTTTTATGTAATTACATAAAATCACCCCCGTCAATTTAACATAAGACTATGAAAATTCTGTTATTTTAATGATATTGTAAATGAAAATTAAATACGTAGCTAATAAGAACACGCCCTCTCTCCAGCCTAATTTCATATATTTAGGCACAAAAGCCAAAGGAAGAATTACAATGGACACTCCTAACATCCAAAAAATATCCATTTCTAACAATCGAGGATCCGACACTTTAATAGGAATAATCATAGAGGTAATTCCTAATACAGCCAAAATATTAAAAATATTAGAGCCTATTAGATTTCCTAATGATATTGCCTTTTCCTTTTTAATGATAGCAATAATAGACGCCGCTAATTCCGGAACACTTGTCCCGATAGAAACGATGGTAACCCCCACTACACTTTCACTAATTTGATAAAAAGCTGCCATATTTACAGCACCTCTAATTAGAAGTTCTGAACCTCCATACAAAGCTACACCTCCCAAAACCATATAAATAATATCCTTATATAAAGGAGTGGTAATTCCTTCTTCTGGAATCTCATCAGAGACTACATTCTTTTGAAATTTCAACAGATACACTAAAAACACAATCAACGCAACAAATAAGATTGCTCCTTCATAGCGCTGTAACTCTCCATCAAAAGCAATAAAAAGATACAATACCACAGAAGCTAACATCATGGCTGGCCAATCTGTCTTATAAAAACTTTTCTCTACACTTATAGTCGACAATAAAATAGTAATCCCTAAAACAAGTCCTAAATTTGCAACATTAGAACCAATCACATTACTAAATGCCAAATCTGCACTTCCATTTAAGGCGGCATTCACACTCACTATTAATTCAGGCGCAGAGGTCGCAAATGACACCACGGTCATTCCTATTACAATTTTAGGAATGTTCAATCGCAAAGAAAACCCAATGGCTGCTTTTAATAACCAATTTCCTCCAGCAATCAACACAATTAATCCTCCAATTATAAAAAGTAAATCCATACACAAATTTTAAGCGCAAATATATGTGTTTTCTCACTGTTAAAAATAATATTTTTTTAGTACAAACTAAAAACAAAAAGACCGTTACTTCTTATTTCATCTAAAAACAGCACCATAGCGCCTTTGGTTTTCAAAAAGCATCTAGACAAGCGCTTTACGAAGTTACACATCAATACAATAACGAACCATTATAGTTACAATCAATAAGAATAGTATAGCACATAACTTAAATCTACAAATCGATTCCCTCTATTTACTTCTTACATAACAATCACTTTTATTAATAGAGCCCTTTCTCTTTGGAAGCGTAGACTTAAAGCAATTACCTTCAATATACAAGAAATTAAAAAACAGAATTACCAACTTAAAACCACTAGAAAATGACACTATTACTAATTATACTATCAATCATACAAGAGATCATTGAATATATAGTACGCCTACTCACATAAACACACGAGAACCTAAATTACAGGAAATTAACCGTTAATAACGGATGAATATTTCTAATCTTAAAATATTTTAAATGAGCCCAACTGAAACATACAGCCTAAATCAGCCTTAGCGACATAAGCCCACTCCCTCCGCACTACTTTTTAAATAACACATTCTTAAAAGTTGCTGTTCAAATTTTCACTCCCAAAAACAGCACTTTTAAAAGTAGTCAAAGATCTAGAAAAACAAAAACAGTACCGTCAAACTTAATCTACAAGTACCCAAACCACCGGAACAGCTCTAAAAGAATTTAAAAATTCAATTATTTCATCTAACTCCATTTTATTTCGTAAAATTACAACTGAGACGTTCTTAAAACGGCATCGATTCTTATACAACACTATAAACGAAGGAAATAATACTTATATTTGCCTCTTAAACCAATCAATTATCCATAATTCCTCCAATAAACAGTTGCCATGAAAAAAATAATCTTCAAAAGTATCGCAAAAATAAATAAAATAATTTGCCCAAGTTTTACACGTAAACAACTGGACATGAGCAAAGCAAAAAAGTGGCAATTAGCAATTATTGGATACCGTTATTTTATCACAAAAAACAGCTTGTAGATTCAAAAAAAGGTATATCTTTGCAACCGGAAATCGGCCTCGTGGCGCAACTGAATAGCGCACTTGATTACGGCTCAAGAGGTTACTGGTTTGAATCCAGTCGAGGTCACGATTAAAAAGCAAGCTAAATTTTAGCTTGCTTTTTTTATGCATTTAATTCAAGTTCAGCACTCTAAAAAATAACTTATTTTTTTTTGATTTTTACACTTTTAAAAGAATAAAAACACTTATATTTGCAACCGCTTAACGGCCTCGTGGCGCAACTGAATAGCGCACTTGATTACGGCTCAAGAGGTTACTGGTTTGAATCCAGTCGAGGTCACTATAAAAAGCAAGTTATTTCTTATAACTTGCTTTTTTTATGCTTAAAAGCGAAGGATTCCCCTCACCAAACACAGGTATAAGTATTCTGAAACCTTTAAAATCATATTTAATATTAGTTTCCATTTAAGAATTATTCAGGAAATCCTCCTTCCCTTTTCTAATACCCTTTTACTTGAAAAGTAAAAGCCCCCTCTAAAAACTCTCCGATCAATACTAAAAAAGAATTCCCAATGCACTAATTATTATTTAAAATACAGTAGTAAAAATTCATTTTCAGCATATTCATACTCCGATTAACCAGCACAGGTAAATTCCCTTTATTTTCTCCTAATAAAATGGGCTACCAACTTGTTTCTGGACAGATTCCATATTGCTTCACTTCTCTTATCAGAAAGCATGTCTCAAATAGCAATAGTTCTTAGCCCTATTAAACCTAGTCACCTCACACAAGTTCTTCTCACATCGCATCGCCCTTAAAACACCTACCTAACGAAGCCTCCCTTCCTTATTTCTTAGCACAGTAAACAATTCTCTTATGACGAAAACACCTCTACAAGCAATTAGTTCTCCTTATTTTCCCGCAGCTATTAGCACCTAAACTTTCGATAAACACCACAAAAAAAAAGCCTCAATAAATGAGGCTTTTTTTGACCTTTGATAACAGCGGTCTTTTCTTTAAAAACTAAAATCATAATCCCTAAAAACAAGGTTCTTAAGGAATTTTAACGGTACTTTATTTTTCTATCAACGAAAACCTATTGGACAGTCCATCCTTACATAGAATCGTCACAGTTGTTATTTCTTCAGAATTTTCAATATGTTGCACTACTCCTTCCGTCATTACTTTCCAGTTTCCTTTTAAGGTCAAGGTAAGTAGTAAAGGTTCACTGCGCGTATCATACTTCCAGTTTTTCTTGATTTCAAAATTCAAATCAGGCTGTACCGCATTAATCGTTATGGTGCTTGCATCATCTCTACGAATCATCACCAATGAAGGAACAGAAACCTCTTTTAAAATTCCAAATTGCAACTCTCTATGCGCTTCAAACACGACATAACCAGTCGTAGCAGTAGTTTTATCAACTACAATATGTGCAATACTATCTGCTTTATGAATACTAAAGGAAGTATCTTTCTTTATTTTTTTATCAAAAGAGTCGATTCCTTTTTTACTTAAAAACGGATAAATCACATATTGATAAGTCGCACTTTCCGGTGCATTGCCATGATCTAGCCAAGCGGTAGCGTAATTCCCTATAGTTTCTTTCGCTCCTTTCCCTCCAGGGTGCATCGCTCCGGTACGAATGGAGTATTTATTATGATAAGAATGCTGTTCTTCTTTCTTCAACATAACAGGGGTCTCCGATAAAATATGATAGCCATTACCATAAGGATCTATTATCCATTTTCTAGATTTAGACGCTTGTAATTCCATCACATGCATCGGGAACTTTTTCAAGCTTCCTAAAGATGTATTTAACGCGTTATTTCTATTGGCTAAATGTGTTTGAAACAAATTAGTTTGCACAGGATTTTCTGTATCTATACTTGAAATATTAGTTCCAATACAAATCAGTTTATCGCCAAAAGAAAACACTGATTTTCTTGCTTTTAGTTTTCCTGGAAACCCAATTGCTCCTACATAATCTCCATCCGCATTAGATCCTTTGTCTTCATTTAAAACCATCCCAAAAACACCATTCCCATCTAATTCCACTGCACCGGCAAATGTTTCCTTTGAACGAAACATAAGTAAAGGTGTATCTGGTTCTAACTCCTCTAGAGGTAAATAAATAATGGTTCCTCCTGGATACCTGTTCCAATCCCATCCTTCCTGCTCGAATCCGCTTCCTTTTTCTCCTTTTTCATTGAGTAATTGAACCGTTCCATTAGCAGGGTATCTTCCATACCTATTTGTAGAAGCATAGATTTCTGAGGCCCATACATATTTACTATAGCCTTTAATAATGGCTGCCCAATTATCCCTTCTGTGAATTGCTGTCGCCGCATAAGGCATTGTTTTGTATCCTGATAATAATTGCTTTTCTATTCCAGCATTGGCAAAAAGAGCACTATTTAGAATGTCTTTCTTTCCCCAAAGCCTTAAGTAAGTTGACGCCACCTCTTCGTCTATTTTTGAAGTGCCTGTTGGATTTCCTGCATACGCCATTAAAAGATATGGCTTCTTTAATGTTTTTATATCCCCTTCTTCCAATGGATGTCTCCCTGCATTTCCAAAGCCAAAATCAAACATCTGACTGTACATACCTGTGGTTAAAAATGCATTTTTAAAATTAGCATGCCCTTCCTTTCGAATACGAAATCTAGTCCCTGACAATGCTTTAATTACTTTTGGAACATTTCTAAAGGCTCCCATACCATAAGCTGGATAATGCCCATTATGATGCCATGAAGTACCATCCACTTTAAAGCCTCTTTCTCCATCCTGCTGTGCTAAAATGATAGACATCATTTTAGAATAGGCCTTTAATAAAACGACTTGTTTCTCTTTATTATCAGACAAGAAAATAAGCATCAAATGATAGTAGGATTGTGTATTCAGATAATCTATATTTACTAAGAAATTTTCCTCATCATCTAGCACAGAACCTAAATTATAAAGCCACTGTAAACTACCTCCTATCTCATTTAGCAAACCTGCTTTTTTTAAGGATGTTCTCATCACGTAAAAAGCTTCTGTAATTTCTCTTATACTATACCCTATATGATGTCTTGTTCCTCCAGAACTTCCAGCCTGCCATCCCTGATCTAAAAAATACCTTGATGCAGTTAAAAACATCGTTTCGATTTCTTTCTTTTCCGAAGCAGTAGCTCTGTCGTATAATTTGGCAGATCTACTAACTACTTTTCCGAAATCTCGAATATCATTAAACTTTTTAGGGCCTTGTTGTTTTTTATTATAGTATTCTTGTTTTAAACTAAAAGTCAAGGGAGGTCCTGAGATTAGCCCATCCTTTTCTTTAATAGTTAACTTCTGAAAATCTGTTCTTAAAGCATTGATATACACTTTGTATTTTTTGGCTACAGAAAGCTCTTGATCAATCCCATTTTCAATTTTCAACAAATCTCTTCTAGCGGCCACTGAAATTGGTTTTACAGGCACCTCTTCAAGCCATTTCTGAAATTTAATTAAGGGCATCCATTGGTCTGAACCTGCCTTCTTATCAAAAGGAACTGTTAGGTCTGGATACGGATGTCTATCATCTTGATATTGGGAGAAAATAATATCGTCAAAGAACAATTTCCCGCGGGCAGCAGTTGTCGTAATTTTAAAATAGTCATAGTCTACAGGCGCTTCTTTCTTTGGAACATTTCCTTTCATTTTATAGAAAGGCACCCATATATGTCTCCATCCTTTAAAGGATAGTTTTATGTCAAACCACACTTCTTGTTTCCCTTCTTTTTCAAAGGAGATGGTAATGTTCCCTTCTTGAGGATCTTCATTATAAAGAGACATGATAAGTGTCGGGCTTGAAGGAAAGAAATCACCGTATTCTAAAGGACTTTCTTTTCTACTCAACAGTCTAAAATTGGAAGTACCGAAAGAGCTTTCTCCTTCGGTCCATTCCCATTTTAATGCTTTTTTACCAAATCTTTTATGTACTGTACTAAGTGACAACTCACTGCTCAATGCATGGTATGAAGTTAAAACAGCTTCCGATTCAAAAGACTCGACAGCAGGTTTTAAATTTTGAGCTTTTATAAAAAAACACATGCATAATAAAACAATCAGCGGTACTTTTTTAAAGATTTTCATATGATTTTTTAAGCGTTAATTTGATGTTTTGTTAAGTTTTTTCAACCTAGAAAGTGCTTCAATATAATAATAGTCTGCATAAATCAAGGCTACATCTATTTCTGACCCTAGTGATTTAGCGCCTGTAGAATGAATTAAGAACGAAGCCGCTTTTCCCTTTCCTGAATACACATCAGAACTTAAAGAAGTTAACATTTTTATGGCGGCGTTGTAATATCTTTCTTGATCTTTTTTATCGGTCACAAACGTACTCATTTCCAAAAGAGCTGAGGCTACAACAGCTGCTGCAGAAGCATCACGTTCTTGAGTTTCTAAGTTCGGAGCATCAAAATCCCACTGAGGAATCATATCCTCTGGCAATAATTCCAAGTATCTATCTGCTAATTTTTGTGCGAAATCTAAGAATTTTTTATCTTTTGTTTCTCTGTACATCAAACTATAACCATAAACTCCCCAAGCTTGACCTCTAGACCATCTACTATCATCACTATACCCCTGCTTCGTATGTCTATTTAATACTTCACCAGTAGTCTCATCGTATTCTAATACGTGCCAAGATGTATAATCATCTCTAAAATGATTTTTCATCGTCGTTTCTGCATGTTTGACTGCGATGTCATAGTATGTAGAGTCTCCACCATTTTTAGCTGCCCAGAATAACAATTCAAGATTCAACATATTATCTATAATAGTAATGTGTTCTGACCAACGAGGATGCATTATATTTGACCATGATTTTAAGGTCCCAACATTTGGATTAAAGCGTGTTGCTAAAGAGGCTGCTGAAGTCAACAGAATGTCTTTATACTCTTGTTTGTCTCCAAAAAGGACACCGTTACCATAGGCAGGAAACATCATAAAACCAATATCGTGGTGTTCTGTAATGTTTTTAAAGTCTTCAAAAACCTCCGTTCTTTTGATCGCTTCATCTTTCCATTTTTGTACGCCTGTAAGTTCGTACATATACCAAAGTATTCCAGGATAGAATCCAGAAGTCCAAATTAATTTATCATTGGGAACTTCTACCCATTCTGTTTCATTTGTTTCTATCAATCGAGGGTGTTTTGTTAAATCAGTTAATTTTAACACTGCCTTGTCTAATTGCGCTTCACAAAAATTAATTTCATTTTCTAAATCAAATGACTGCTCCATAGCGCTTGGCGCTTGTTGCTCTTTGGTTTTTGTTGTCGGTTCACAACTTATAATAAAAGGAATAAGGAAGACTAAAATCATTCTTGCCATTGTGCTCCTGCTATTCTTTTTTGAAAAATTCTTAAAACTTTTTAAATTGATAGTTTTCATTTCGTTATTTAATTTTACTTGCTATTATACCTAATTCGGCTATTTTCTATTCCGTAAAAATAATTAAAGCACTAGAGAGTTAAGAGGGGTAAAAGTCCAAAACAAGAGGGTGAAATTAGTACACGTACATAAAACATTTTCCACCCTTTTTAAAAAAGATAAAAAAAACAACTAAACCAATTCAAACCGACTGTATTTAAGGTGATTAAAAAAAATAACAGCGTACTAAGACATTCTCTTTCTACAAAAAAAGGACCACAGATAGCGTTTATCCCTCCGTTATAAAACACTCTTTTTGGAGCTCTTAAAAACTATTCGCATAAGATTTCTCCCTTGGTTTATCCTCCCATTTCTATCACGAACTTATGTGTGCTTCACAAAGAAAAAAAAAAAAAACAACTTGAATAAAGAAGGTTCCTAACAAAAAAATCCAAGTAATTTATAAATTACTTGGATTAAAAATGAATTTTGAAACAAAAAAACAGCGACTCTAGAGAAGACATCATGTATTGAATCCTCATCTAAGCGCACTGATTTCACATTCTAAGAAGTATCATTCCAAAAGAAAAAAAACCCCCAGTATACGCACACCATACTTTCAGTGTACGCATATTGGGGGAACATTTTATTCTTTACTATTCTGTTACTTCAATAATATATTCTTCAATTTTCTCTTCAGAACCATCGATGGTGGTATTATTACCAATTACGGTAATCGTATAAACACCTGGTTGTGTATATGTATGAGAAAAAGAACTAAGAGACTCTGAATACGTTTTTAACGCAACTCCTTTATCTGGTGCCACTTTAGTCAAGTTAATTGACTTGGTCAATAACCAGTCTTCATTCGCATAGTCAGAAGGACTCCCTCTAAATCTCCAGTAATTACTAAAAACATACCATTTACCCACATTATACGTATCAACAACCCCTAGTACATCTACGGTATCCCATCCTGGAGTACTCATAGTTGCAACCGTTAAAGGAGCAGGAGCTCCAGTAGCTTCCATTTCAACTTTGAATCCATCCAAACGCCATTCCGGCTGTCTGTGGCCAGTTCCGCTATGATCTTCCGCGTAAAATTTAAAGGCGAAATAAATAGGATCTCCAGTAGCAAGGTCTGTAATATCTGCAATTCCAGCATCCGTCCAATCGAACGAGTATGCTGTCGCAATATCAAACCTATCAGAGACATCTACCCAAGTAGATTGTTCTAGAGCTTGAGGTGTTCCTAAACCATCATAATCCGTAGAAGCCCATACAGTAAGCGTTCCTGCTTTATTATTATTCGTACCCCATTTCTGTGCACTTTTAAACGTCATCGTTACTTTTCCTTCCGCATTGGTTCTATCTTTATATTGGTATTCATGCCCAAAATCACCAGAATAAAGATACAAGAAATTAGGAGCATTTTCTACTGAAAACTCAACGATATCTCCAACCTTTACCACTTGGTTATACGTGATTGTAAAACCCGGTTCTTTCACTTCTTCTAAATCTTCACAGCTCTGAAAAAAGACTGCTAAGAGGAGTAACCCTGGTACTATAAATTTTATATTTTTCATTTTTTAAATGTTTTAATTTTTAACAATTGGTAGGTTATTAAACATTAATTACCAACCTGCACTTTGCTTTAAGTTACTATTTACTCCTATTTCTTGTTCAGGAATTGGCAACCATTTATGTTTACTAGAATCGTAATCATTATACCCATCATAGTAATTAAAAGAACCATGAAGATTATTAGTTCTAATATTTAAATCTGTAGGTTCGTCACCACTTTGAGGAACTCCATCAGGACCTAAATTAGGTTCTCCGTAGATAGTCCAGTCTTCATTAGTAAAATTAGCATTTCCTGCATAGAATTCCATCACACTTTTTGTTTCAGCAACTCTACTGGTCAATAGCCCCCATCTAATAAGGTCATATTTTCGTTGACCTTCAAAACATAATTCCAACATACGTTCCTCTTGAATCACTTCATCAGTAATCACAGTAACTGGAGTTGCTTTTGCTCTGTTTCTCACAGTATTTAATGCATCCAATGCTTGTTGAGATCCTGGAGCTAATTTATTTTCTGCTTCTGCAAACATCAATAAAACATCTGAATATCTTAACACTGGCCAGTGATGCGATCCAAAACTGGTATTTGAATAATTAGCTTCTAAGTTTCTACGGTATTTAGATGCAGCGTACGTAAATTGATTGTTAATTGTTTTATAGTTACAATCGTTATTACGCGGTATATAATAAGGAGAAGCATTCCATAACCCTCTTTCATCAGAAGGATCCGATCTGTATTTTAATACAAGTGATATGGTCGCATAAGTAACTGAATACCCTTTCCCACAAGCTTCGTCATGAACTAACTGTCCAAAAACAGAACCTAATTTTGAAGATTGGTTAGAGTCTAAGGTTGCAAAAGAATAGCCAATTTGAAATAATACCTCTTTTTTATCATAGTTCTCCATGGCTAATTGATCAAAAACATCTTGATAACTAGGGTTTAATTCATGGTATTGATCGTCCATCACTTTTTTACTCCACGCTCTTGATTTCTCATAAGATCCAGGCTCGTTGAATGGTTCACCAGCAATGTATAAATATACTTTTGCTAACAATCCTCTCGCAACTCCTTTACCAGCTCTTCCTGGAGTAGTCTCTGCATCCGAAGGTAAAAATTCTTCAGCAAATTCTAAATCAGAAATAATTTGCTTGTATACCTCAAGTCCAGGAGTTCTAGGAAGTAATTGTTTTGCTGTATCCTCTAAAGGCATTGGAATTCCTTCCAATCCACCAAAGGCTTTTTGCAAATCAAAATACACAAAAGCTCTTAAAAAGTGAACCTCTGCTAAAAACTCTTTCTTATCACTTTCTTCTAAACTTGCATTTTTAAGATTTGTAAGATACGCATTGGTTCCGCTAATAGCTTCATAGTACAGTGCCCAAACTTTCGTTAACTGTGGATCTGAAGGCGTAAAATTATTTTTAAGAAAACTAGACGTTCCTTTTCTGTTATAATGCCCTTCATCTGTAGAATTTGTAGGATACTGTCCGTTTATTGCAGCAGATTTATATACCTGTCCAATTCTACTATAAATACCGGCTAAGCCTGCTAAAGCACCTGAGCTCGTATTGTATAAATTTTCCGAAGTGATATTGTCATTTTGAGCAATTTCTAAATCATCATCACACCCTTGAAACATAAAGGTAGAGACTAGTAATGCTAATATTAATTTAATTTTCATGATTTTATTTTTAAAATGAAAGATTTAAACCTAAACTTATTGTTTTATGTTTTGGGTACGCTGAGTAATCAATTCCAGGAGTGATTAGAGAATTTCTAACTGACACATCTGGATCAAAACCACTATAGTTAGTCCAAGTAATTAGGTTCTGAGCTGAAAGGTACATTTTCAAGCTACTTAAGTTTACTTTTTCTAAGATTTCCTTAGAGAAGTTATAAGAAAAATTAACAGTTTTTAAACGGATATAAGAACCGTCTTCGATAACTCTAGAAGAAACATCTTCAAAACCTTGACCACCAGCTCTATTCAATATGGTGTTTTGATTTTCATGTGTCCATCTATTTTTTACTGTTGCTAATTGATTCTGACCAGCACTGTTTTCAAAAATTAGTCTATTCGCATTTAAAATATCGCTTCCGTAAGACCATTGGAAAAATGCACTTAACTCAAAGTTTTTATAACTAAATGTATTTCCTAAACCTCCAAAATGCTTTGGTAATCCATTTCCAATAATTGTTTTATCAGCTCCGGTAATTTTACCATCTCCATTTAAATCTTTGTATTTTTCATCTCCAGGTTGGTGACTTTTATAACTAGGCTGTCCTGCAATCAATGTATGTGTAGTTGCGGTACGGTCATAATTTTCAAAATCCTTGATTTGATAAACTCCATCAGAAATATATCCAAACATATTTCCTAAAGATTTTCCTTCTTCTACGATGAACTGATTGGTACTGTATCTCCAGTAATAATTAGGTTTTCCAAAAATCGGTTTCCCATCAGGTAAAGAGACAATACTGTTTTGGTTAAACGAGATATTAAAATCAGTTGTCCATTTAAAGTTTTTAGTCGCTATATTGGTCGTGTTTACAGAAATCTCTAATCCTCTATTTCTAACATGTCCAGAGTTTGTCCAAATAGACGAATATCCTTGAGACAAGGCCGCATCCGCATTGATAAGCAAATCTTTGGTGTCTTTTTGGTAAGCTTCTACGATAAATGATATTCTATCATTAAAAAACCCAAAGTCTACCCCTGCATTGTATTGTTCAGTAGTTTCCCAATATAGATTTGGATTTGCACCAAAACTTGTTGGACGTTGTCCAGAAACTGTTTTACCATCGAAGTAATACGAAGCATTCACATCTGTTAAAAATTCAAACCTTGCTGAACCTGGTATTCTATCATTTCCTGTTTTACCATATCCAACTTTAAACTTTAGTTGTGAAAATATATTCAAGTCCTTAATAAAGTCTTCTTTATCTGCTTTCCATGAGAATGCATAAGAAGGGAAATATCCGATTCTATTCGCTTTCGGGAAATTAGACGATCCATCTCTTCTGATAGAAGCCGTAAATAAATACTTATTTTTAAATGAGTAATTAAACCTTCCTAGTAAAGAGTATATTCTTGATTCACTACTACCATGTAAATCATTCGCACTATTTAAAGTTCCTCCATCCAAAGAATTGATTCCTAAATCTTCTAAATATTGAGGAATATCAATAGATCTAAAACGAGTCCTTGTATATTTTCTAATGTTTACTGTGGCTCCTACAAGTGCATTTACAGAATGATCTCCAAATTTCTTTTTATAGTTTAAGGTATTTACATTTGAAAATATTTTCCAACGTTGCGTATCCAAGCTTCCATAGATACCATCTATTTTACTTACTAATCTTCCGTATACAGTTTTACTATTATTAAAAACCTCTGTCGTTCTAAATTGAGTATTGTAACTTCCTTTTGTTTCAAAAGTTAAATCTGGAGTTACTTTATATTTTAAAGAAAGATTTGCAATAAATTGATCGTTTTCTCTTTTTCTGTACTCATTTTTCAAAGAAACAATCGGATGCCAAACTACAATGTTTGTCAAATCATATTCATCATTGATATCATTCAATGGATTGAAATCACCATAGTCAACAAATTTATTTACAACAGGAGCATAACTAATTAAGTTTCTCATAAACGAATAAGAAGATGTTCCTTTCGTATCCAATCCTTTTTGTACATAATTCGTATAAACTACGTTTGTATAAAGATTTAATTTATCATTTACTTTATGATTTAAACTCAACCTTCCGTTTATTCTATTGTATTCAGAGTTTAATAATGACCCTTGATCTTCAATCGCATTTAGGGAAGCATTAAATCTTGTTTTATCCGTTCCGTTAGAAATCTTAAGTTTGTGTGTTTTTGAATACGCTGTTCTAAAAGCATCGTCTTGCCAGTTTCTAGAAGGCGAATCAATATAGTCTTCAAGACCTCCAACAACTACACGTTGATCTGTCGCTTCATCATACACTGCAAAATAACGTAAACTAGTACTTGCTTCATTCAGCTCTAGTCCTAATTTAATATATTCATAAGCACTCAATACCTCTAATTTTTTAGAGACTTGTTTTACATCTAACCTTGATTCATAAGAAATTTTTGTCTTTCCTAAAGTCGCTTTCTTTCCTGTAATAATAATAACACCATTTGCTCCACGAACACCGTAGATAGCAGTTGCAGATGCATCCTTTAATACACTGATAGACTCAATATCCGAAGGATCTATTAATCCTGGGTTAAAATTGTCAATAATAAATCCATCCACAACATATAAAGGTGAATTATCTCCGTTTACCGTATTCCCCCCTCTAATTATAATAGAAAGAGCACCTCCTGGCTCACCACTTCCTGAACTTACCTGAACTCCTGTAACTCTACCTGCTAAAGCCTGGTCAAAGTTAGAAACCGGAGCTTCTGTTAACTTGTCCATCTTTACCGTGGCTACAGAACCTGTAAGATCTTTTTTACGTACAGAGCCATATCCAATAACAACTACTTCTTCTAAATTACTCACATCTGGAAACAACTTCACATTCACTTCCGTTTGATCAGTGATCAGTACATCTTTAGGTTTGTAACCAATATAACTGATCGTTAAAGAAGCCCCTTTATATACTTGAATGGTATAATTCCCATCAAAATCTGTGGTCGTTCCATTTTTGGTTCCTTTCTCAAAAACATTTGCTCCAGGAAGCGGATCTCCTATTTCGTCCGTGACCAAACCTTTTATTGTTTTAATTTGTGAGTAACCAGTGTTACTACACAAACCAATAAATAGTAACGCCATAATAAGGAGGCTACCATTTTTTAATTTTGTTAAAAATACTTCAAATTGATTCTTCATCTGTATTTGATTTAATTATACTTAATTATTGATTATTGATGCTGTAAATTTAACAGTATTTAAGAAAACAAGAGGGGGTGAAATGTACATTAACGAAGGGTGTATTGGTTCTTTTAAACGTACTAAATACGCGTAATAACTAAGTCCTTCTAAAAGTGATTCTTACATGACTTTAAAATATACACTTTCATATAAGCACCTTTAACAAATAGGTGACAGCAGCGATTCAAAAACAAACCCCGCAATAAAAACGACGCACATTCTGGTCTAAATAAAGGCTTATTTACCCCCTATATTTACCTTTGACCCCCCTTTTTAATATAAAAAGGAAAGCTAACTTGCTACAACGCATTTTTCAATTCTCACAATCAATATTGAATAAATTAAAACGATAATGAAAACACTTTTTAAACTGCTTTTTTTGAGTATTCTTCCATTAATAGGTCACACTCAAAACAACATAAATTCCCCTATCGGGTCTTCAATCCCTCTTACAAACACATCATTTACAGCGAACAATAGCATACCTACAGATGGTATTACCAGCCTTCCCCTGTTTACAAATAAACAATCATTTACAAAATCTCTTTTAGCCAACAGGTCAGAATTAAGTGAAGTTTTAAAGGAAAGCACTCCCCTACACTCTCCAAATAACACACAACTAACTCTTGAAAACGCTCCTTTAGAATCCCCTTATAAAAACGGTACTTTAAAACAAAAACAAGGAGATTTCAACGCTAAAAGCCCATTATTAACGAACACTTCAGAATCCTTTAGTGTGGCGTCAAACTGTTCTTTTAATTTAAGCCCCGATTTAAATTTAATCGCCTCTAACAGCAGTATAGAAAATGAAATAAACACTGCAGTCAATAAGTTTTCCCAATCCTATTTAGGAAATACCCCTCCCACCTCACAAAAATTATCATCGGCAATAGCCGCGTATAACGCTTTAAATATAAATGTGGTCAACGGAACTATTTCAGGAAACTCAACAAGTTCCTTTGTCCAAACTACTTTCTTGAAAATTTTCGCACAGCATTTAGTTTTTAATCCAAACGACGCAGCCATTCAAGAGAAGGCAAATAACGCTGTCTGGTGGATCTCTAAACAATTCTGTGCAGGCACGATGAAAAGAGATGTCACCATGTACAGCTATCAGAAATTTGCGCGCCCCGTGTCTTTACTAAACAAACATCTAAAACCTGAAGTCAAAAAACTATTTGCATATACACTTTATATACACACCCGAGGGTTTAAGCATTTCTGGAGCCCTAACTACGATACGAATTACCAACTTAAAAATCAAACCATTAATACCGATGTGATTTTCAACCTTTCTGACGCCTTATTAGCCTATAGTTTATGGCATGACACCGACGCGGAACGCTATCGATATATGAGAGCGTATAAACGCTATATGAATCGCTTTTTTTCGTATGCTGTAGGAACAAATGACGGTCTTAAAAAGGATGGTTCCGGATTTCATCACTGGGTGGCTTATAATAATTACATGTATGCTTTTAATACTGCTGCAAGTGTAATATCATACCTAAAAGAAACTTCATTTGAAATAGACCCTAGCAATTATAAAATATTTAGAGACGCTGTCTACTTTCAATATATACAATCGAATGACATGGGGATTCAAGCGTTGTCTACTTCTGGTAGAAATCCACATAACAGACGAAACCCAATAAATCAAAAGGCACTAAAAAACATAGCGATTACTGGAGGTGACATTTTAGGTCTTTCTACAGCAGACCCTCTGTTAGCCGGACTCTATAATCGTATTTATGGAATTGACCCTGCTTTTAATTACACGGGGATTACAAGCCTAAAAACCCAAGAAGGAGCCTTTCAAAACAACCATAGTTTAAGCAGTGTTTTCAGAAAATCAAATTGGATCGCCGTTAATAAAGGTTTTAGTAACAATATGTGGGGTGCAGAAATTTATGATTCTAAAAACAGGTACGGTCGCTACCAAAGTTATGGAGCCTTAGAAATTATTTATGAAGGAACCATGGAATATGGTAACGGCTACGATGTGAATACCTGGAATTGGAATTTTAATCCCGGAACTACGACCATTGCACTTCCTTGGTATAAACTACATGCAGAATATGGGAGAATCGATGAATTACAACGGAATCGTTTTGTAGGAGCACTGTCCTTTAAAAACAAGAACAGTAATTTACTAAAGGCTACACATGGTACTTGGGGTGTTTTTGCGATGGACTTTCAGGAAATAGAAGGACAAGGTTGGGGAAACTCTTATGGAGGAAACAATCACAATGCAACCTTTGCTTTTAAGAAATCTACGTTCACTTTTGATGACCTAATTATATGTTTGGGCTCTGGCATCAAAAATAACAACGCTACAAACAACACAATCACCACATTATACCAACGGAAAAATAATAATTCCAATGATATCATCGTAAATGGAAGCATCCAAAATGGGGCCTCTAAATATTCTATTTCGAATGACAACTGGCTGATTAGTAATTACAATACAGGATTTTACATTGTCTCTGAAGAAGGAAACCTGAATGTATGGACTGGAAACCAACAGGTTCCCTTAGCGTATCAAACCAATCAAAATATCTCTAACAATCCATCCGCTCGCTACTCTATCGCATACATTAACCACGGTAAAGCTCCTAAAAATGCAGGGTACGAATATGTAGTGCTTCCTGACACAAATACAGGTACTATGCTAGCGTTAAGCAGCGCTTTTTTATCAGGAAATAAACCATACACCGTACATCAAAAAAATGCGAGCGCCCATATTATTGAACATCTCGCTAAACACACTTGGGGATATGCTATATTCAGTGACAATACTAACATAATGAACCCTGGACTCCTTACTGATGTAGACAAAACGTCTTTAATAATGTATGAAATTAATAGTGCAAAAGATGTAATTACCTTATCGGTCTCTAATCCAGACATTGGTTATAACTCTAGACAGTATACCCCTTCAAAAGAAAAAAAGATACGAATTACCATAAAAGGAGGTTGGGAACTTCAAAATTCAAGTGCCAATATCCAAATTATTGGACGTTCAGCAACACGAACTATTATAGAATACACGACCGTAGATGGTCTTCCTATTGAAGGTCTATTTCAGAAAAACGATACAGAAAGTAATCAGAGTGAAGACGCTACCATTGATCTAAATTTACTAAACACGATTGACGAAAATAAACTAGTCATCTACCCAAACCCCGTCAGAGGAAATTCCATTTATGTAAAACACCCAGAATCCGCTGGTAATGTTTCCTGTACCATTATAAACATTTTAGGCCAAGTAATCCATCGTGAAATTATTAAAAATCATACGGTGAACATCAGTAATTTACCCTCTGGAACCTATACCGCCTCTTTTACAATTAACAACGAGAGAATCACACGAAGATTCATTAAAAAATAAGCTACAAAAAAAAGCTTACAAAGTGATTTTTACCCTCTATAATTTCAGCAATAAATCACACATAAAAAACAGAGAAACACATTAGAACATGAAACGATTCAGCCCAAACTTACCCGAATCGTTTCCCTGTTCCTTTTGGCAGCATAATTAAACATGGAGTTGCTATTACAAACCAATTATCAACAGTTACCATGTCACACTACAGCCTTTAAACAAGGGGGTTTCTGATGAGTTCCAAAGGAGTTGCTAGGATTCTTCGGCTAGACAACTCTCTCGAATACTAAAGAAACTTTTAGATCCATAATTTCGTAAAAAAGAAACTAAAATCACAGATACCCATTCAGAATATGTTATTTTTGAAGACTGATACTCCCCTTCTATGAAATTCAATCGTTTTAACTTCTTATTATTTCTTGTTTTTTATTGCTCATTAACCATCGTTAACGGTCAAAGTAATAAAGCGATAAATGATTTAAAATTTAGACATTATTCATCAAAGGCGGGATTGTCACAGAGTACTGTCATTTGTATTTTACAAGACAGTAAAGGTTTTTTATGGTTCGGAACAAGGGATGGCTTAAACAGGTACGATGGCAGTAAATTTGAAATTTACAGACATGATTCTCAAGATACAAAAAGTCTAAATCACAGCTTTATTAAATGCCTTTTCGAAGACAAAAGAGGAAATCTATGGATAGGAACATCTAATGGACTCAATCTATATGACCCTATCAATAATAATTTTGAAAGGTTTCAACATAGTACAAATAAAGAAAGTATTGTTAACAATGAAATTTGGAGCATCAATTCTCACGATGAAAATAATTTATGGTTGGGCACAAATTCAGGCTTAGACAAATTTAATATCAATAGTAAAAAAGCAACGCATTTCCTCAACAATAAAGAAAACAACAATGGGTTCTCTAGCCCTAAAATACGCACACTATTAAAAGCAAGTAATGGTGACCTCTGGATAGTTAGCACCAAAGAAATCGGAAAGTACAGTCCAAAAACCAACACCTTTAAACGCTATTTATACCCACAGAAAACAGCCACAGATGTCAATATTAATAATGTCCCGTCTATTTATGAGGATCATCATAAAAACATCTGGTTTGGGTATGAAAAAGGACTCTATTTATTTAATAAAAAAACAGAAAGCTTTGATTTTTTCCTTCCCAATAATGATGCAACAAAAGGAATAGATAAAGACGTTCGAACTATCTGTGAAGATTCCCTAGGAAACCTATGGATAGGAACCTATAATGGTCTCTACATCATTAGTAAAAATAAAAACGAAGTATCTCACTTTGTACACGATGAAAACAACCCCTACAGTTTGAGTCAAAATTCCATTTGGAAAATTTTTGAAGATACGAAAGGAGATATGTGGATCGGAACCTATGCTGGAGGTATTAACTATTACGACAGAAATTATGACTTGTTTAAAAATTTTATAGCTGGAATTGATAATTCAAAACTCAACTATAAAGTTGTAAGCTCCATTCATGAAGATGCTGCCCACAATTTATGGATTGGCACCGAAGGTGGAGGGATAAATTTCTACCATAAAAAAACAAATTCATTTAAATACTACACCCACGATAGTAATGACCCAAATACGCTGAGTAATAATAATGTCAAAGCGATGATTATAAGTAGGGATGGACATATTTGGATTGGGACTCATAAAGGAGGACTGAACGTTTTAAATCCAAAAAAAACACCTTATTCGTTTAAAAAATATAAAAACATAGCAGGTAACACCAATAGCATTAGTGACGACAGGGTGATTTCCTTATTTGAAGATTATCAAGACAATATTTGGATTGGAACCTCAGGAGGCGGACTGAATTGGTATAACAGAAAGGAAAACAAAATCACTCGAATAACAGATCCTCTACATAAAATAGGGGCTATTATTTACACTATAAAAACATCTTCCGATAAAAAAACACTTTTAATAGGGAGTAACCAAGGCCTCAGTAAAATAAACATTCTAACAAAGGAAATAACCTCTGTTAATTTCACTAAAAATAAAAACGCAGAGAAAGTGACCGTTTTATGTGTTTTTTTGGATG
The DNA here is from genome assembly GCA_016764435.1 of Flavobacteriaceae bacterium. Lineage (GTDB taxonomy): Bacteria > Bacteroidota > Bacteroidia > Flavobacteriales > Flavobacteriaceae. The sequence goes on from JAESRX010000012.1 coordinate 28,828, forward strand.
AAAATGCGACTCTTTGGATAGGCACCGAAGGACAAGGAATCTACCAATACAATTCACACACCAAAGAAAGCATCCAATATGGGATTACTCAAGGACTCCCCAACGAAGTGATTTACGCAATAATAGAGAGCAACAACGCGCTCTGGATTAGCACTAATTACGGATTAAGTCAATTAAACTTAAAGACTAACACCTTCAAAAACTTTGATGAATTTGATGGACTACAAGGCAATGAATTCAATCATGGTGCCTACTTAAAACACAGCAATGGAGATTTAATTTTTGGAGGTGTTAATGGTTGTACCATTTTTAACCCTATTAAAATTATTGACAATCCATTTATACCTCCAGTATCCATTACCAACTTAACCGTAAACAACAAACCGTATTTAAACATCACTGATGCAACACCAGAAGTACAACTTACACATAAACAGAATGTTTTTACCATTAAATTCTCTGCGTTAAGCTACTCTCAACCAGAAAAAAACCAATACGCCTATACACTAGAAGGATTTGACACAGATTGGAATTTTGTAGGCAATAAAAAATCAGCGACCTATACCAACTTAAATTCAGGTGATTTTTTATTTAAAGTTAAAGCCTCTAATAGTGACGGAGTCTGGAATGAAAAAGGAGCTGTAATTCACATCACAGTGCTACCTGCACCATGGAAAACGATGTGGGCATACACTTTCTATTTGTTAATATTCCTCCTACTAATTTACTTTTTTAGAAAATTTAGACTCTCCAGAATAAATGAAAAAAATGAACTTAAACTTGAGAAACTTGAAAAAGAAAAAATCAAGGAAATCAGTAAATTAAAATTAAAATTATTTACTAATATTTCTCATGATTTCAGGACACCACTTACTTTAATTACAGGTCCTGTAGAGCAAATGTTAAAAATAAAAAACAGCAACCCTCTAATAAAAAGAAACCTAGAAACCATCCAAAGAAACACCGATGTTCTCTTGCAGTTAATCAATGAATTATTAGATTTTAGAAAATTCGACTCTGGGAAATTAGAATTACAAGCAACAAAAAATGACATCATTTCCTTTACTGAAAACATTAAAAAAACCTTTGATCAATTAGCTGTTCAAAAAAGCATCACATTTACCTTTAATCATAAAGACACCCAACTAGACGTATGGTTTGACGTCCTGAAATTAAAAAAAATATTATTTAACTTACTCTCTAACGCCTTCAAATTCACTTCTAATAACAGTAAGATTATCATCAACATCTCTGTAGAACCCTCTCGGAAAAAGCACCAATCATCAGAAGGAAAAGTTAAAATAGACATTATAAATTACGGAAAATTAATTCCCAAAAAGCACATTAAGGATATTTTTAAAAGGTTCTATCAATTTCACAAGAATGAATTTCAAAGTGGTACTGGAATAGGCTTATCTTTAGCTCAAAACCTAATAGAACTACACAAAGGCTCTATCTCCGTAACGAGCTCTATTACAGACGGTACTTATTTTTCAATTTTATTACCCTTAGGAAAAAAGCATCTTACAAAAAAGGAATGTATCTCAACAATAGAGCCTTCCGAAGATAATAATAATAATTTCGAAAAGCCCTCTTATGTCTTACAAGAATTAAGGTCTCAAAAAATAGAAAAAGAACCTATTGAAGAAAATCATAACAAGACTTTAGATACAATATTAGTAGTAGAAGATAATACTGAATTAAGGAATTTCATAAAAAACATATTCCTTTCAAAATACAACATATTAGAAGCTAAAAACGGAAAGGAAGGATTTAAAATCGCAAAAGAAAACATCATTAACCTTATTATAAGTGACATTAAAATGCCAGAAATGGACGGATTCGAATTGTGTAATCACTTAAAAAAAGACATCACAACCAGTCATATTCCAGTAATATTATTAACGGCAAAAACATCTCAATTTCACTATACAAAAGGCTATGAAATAGGCGCTGATGCATACATCACCAAACCTTTTAATTCTCACCTTCTTGAAATAAGAGTCCATAATTTAATAAAATCAAGAAAAAACTTGATCAATAAATTCAAAAAAGACACCATCCTAAATCCGAAAGAATTAACAGCTACCTCTGCCGATGAAAATTTTTTAGAAAAGGCCATTCAAATAGTAGAAGTAAACATGTCAAATCCTGATTTTACAATCCATGAATTTACACGTGAAATGCACATGAGCAGGTCTGGTTTATACAAGAAATTAAAATCATTAACAGGACAATCTGTAAACGAATTTGTCCGTACTATTAAACTAAAAAGAGCGGGACAACTCATCTCAAACACTAAGATGAACATCTCAGAAATCGCCTACAACCTAGGATTTAGCGACTTAAAACACTTCAGGAAAACGTTTAAAAATTTATTTAAAGAATTACCTTCTGAATATAGAATCAGTCAGCAAAATTCAAGTTCAGAAGATCCGTTATCGAAAAACTAATCTTCTTTCTAATATTCTAAATAGCTACTAAAAACTATTTCAGAAGGTATTATCCAGCTATTATCAGCTTATAAAGTTACCGCATCAGGGCAAGTCTCATCTCTTAAAAAAGAACACTCGCTATGCTAAATCGTGAAATTAATTCAGCCCCCCAAGGAACAAAGCTTCCAAAATCAACTAAGGAACAAGTGTTTATATTTTCCAGTTGTTAACAATAAAGAACAGTACTCCCCATCATCCAAGTTCTAAATCACATCGCCCCTTTAAATATAGTTGTCAAATTTTAACTATCTTTGTAACACTAGGCATACTAACTAAAATTAGTTCCTATTCTCCCCTAGTTACTTATTGCTGTAGCTACAAGAGACTAAAAACAATTGTGCCATAGAAACACCTATTCAAATGAAAGAAAAAGAAGCATTGAATTCTGAATTAAGAAAAGAAATAATAGTACTTAAAGAACAGTTAAAAACTGCAACAGAAGAACTTGAACACAGGCAAACAAAACAAGCTTTTATTATTGGAAAAACCATCCATAATTTAAAAAACCCTGTTGGTATTTCTTCTTCCTTTGCAGAAATGATGTTGGAAGATCTAGAATTTTACACCCCTGAAAAATTAAAAAAACACCTCACAGTGATAAAAAGCTCCTGTGATTTTTCCATTACATTATTAAATAATTTACAATACATTTCCAAATTAGAGAGCGGAAAATCACCACTAAATCTAGTAGAAAAAAACTACTGTAAACTGGTAAAGAAAGCTGTAAAATCACAGCAATTATTAGCCAATAAAAAAAACATAACGCTAGAACTTGACGTAGACTGTGACTCCTGTAAAATACAGTTAGACCCTGTCGAAATAACACAAGTTCTACACAATATTATTCACAATGCTCATCGGTTTTCTCTTGAGAAAAGCACCATAAAAATTACAGTAACAGCCTCTGATCATTTTATAATAACTACTGTTACAGACCAAGGAATCGGAATTGCTCAAAAGGATTTAAAAGATATTTTTAATGAATTTAAAGTCATTGCTACTTTTTCCTCTGATGGAGAAAAATGCTTAGGTCTCGGGCTCAGCATCGCTAAAGAAATTATAGAACAACACCATGGGGAAATCACAGTTAGCAGTACGCTGAACCAAGGAAGTACTTTTACACTCAAATTACCAAGAAATTAATTCCTCCGTAAACGAATAACAACTATGAATAAAATTATTTCCCCGAGTAATTATTCAACATTAAACCAGTTATCTAAACAGGAACTCATCGCCTTGTTATTAAATCAACAGGCTGTATCCCCTCTACAAGAGAGCATTCCTACTACTTCTCTAACTCCGATTTTAAAAGACTCTCTAAAAAACATAAATGCAGGTTTTATGTTTGTAGATAACGAAGGGTTTCTATTGTGCTTAAATAAGACTGCTGAAAAATTAATAGGAAAATCAAAAAAAAATTTAATTGGCAAAAATATATGGAAAGAATTTCCTGGGAAAAAAGGAGATTTATTTTTTGACAACTTCCACGCCTCGATTGATAAAAATAGGAGTTTTAATTTTAGAAGCTATTTTAGACCTTGGAAAAAATGGTTTGAAAATATAATCATTCCTTCAAAATACGGAGTTTCTGTTTTTTTTAATGACATTACTCAAGAAGTGGCCCTTGACAAAAATAAGACAGAGGCCTATATGTTTCTAAAACAAAGTAGTCATGTTTCTTTTATGTGGTTAAATAAGCCTGGTTGGCCTATAGAATATGTTTCAGACAATGTAGAGCAACTACTGGGTTACAGCCAAGAATATTTTATTACAAAAAAAATAAAATACCAAACAATCATTCACCCAAATGATCTTAAAAGGTTAAAAAAACAAGCGTCCATAAAATTAAATCAACAATCCTTAACCTCCGCTAATGATACCGTTTCCTACCCTCCATATCGCATCATTAAAAAAAACGGAGAAATTATATGGGTCTCAGAAACGAATGTATTTCAAACAAATGAAAACGGAGACATAGAATCCTATAGAGGAGTTATTAAAGATGTAACGGAGCAACAAAAAATAAAATACACACTAGATTTAATCACTAATTCTACTTCCCATATTGTAGGAAAAGAATTTCTAGATACCATTTGCTTAGAAATAACTAAAAGTCTCCAATCTGATTTAACTTTTATTGGTTTTCTAAACAATACCGATCATATCATCGAAACTATTTCCGTATCTAATCGACAAGGAAACACAGAAAACTTTGAATACAACACGGACTACACGCCTTGTGAAATCACCCTTGCTCTTGACATCCAAAGTATCCCTAAAAATGTCACCAAATTATACCCAAAAGACTCCTTTTTAATTAACTCTAATTATGAAGGCTATGTCGGAGTCTCTCTTTTTGACAAGAATCAAAAGCCAATAGGAATTATCGTTTCTCTTTTTAAAAAACCGATAGAAGACGAAGACTTTACAAAAACAATACTTCAGATTTTCTCTACACGCATAGCTGCAGAGATTCAAAGCATTAAGAACAAAGAAGAGGCAACAAAAAATCAACAAGAAGCTTGGGGCTTATTTGACGATGCCGCTTCCCCTATTTGGATTCAGGACTTATCTAAAGTAAAGTTATATTTTGATACATTAAAAGAAAATGGGGTTCTAAATTTCATGGACTATATTCATGACAATCCTCAAGATTTAAAACACATCAATTCCCTCATTGTATTAAAAAAAGCCAATAAAAAAAGTTTGGAATTATTCAATATTTCAGATGTCAATTCCTTACCTAAAAACCTAAGTCAATTCCTAATTACGGAGTCGGTTCCAGCCCTACTTCAAGGCTTAAATAATGTTTTTAAAAACAAACGAAAATCTACGGAAGAATACCCAATGCTTATTAATGGTGTCCAAAAAACAATCATTGTCGCTGCTATTATTCCAGATTTTTCTCAAAACACCTATGAGAAAATTCTATTTACGTTTAATGACATTACCGAACAACGAAAGACAGAAAAATTACTTCAAGAAAGCAGAAAAAGTCTACAAGATCAACTAGACAACACTCCCTTAGCCGCTATCACATGTGACCTGAATGGTACTATTACAAGTTGGAATCAGGCTGCAGAAACAATATTTGGATATCGTATGAAAGAAGCAATTGGGGAAAATTTTAAAAATATCGTTACTTTTAACAGTACTAAAAGAGAGGATCTTGTTTTTTTTAAAAAGCTTAAAGAATACAAAAACGTACAATACACCATACAAACAGTAACAAAACAAGGACTCGTCAGAACCACCAGATGGTATGTTATCCCTTTAATGGATGCCAATAATAACATTATTGGCAATGGAGCACTCACCCAAGACATTACCGACGAAGTAGAGGCCAATAAAAAAATAGAGTTCTCTGAAAAAAGATACAGAGATCTCTTTAAAAAATCCAATGACCCTGTGCTCATATTTGACAATGATCTGATTATAGATTATAACAAAGCGGCACTCAAGGTATTGCAAATTTCAGACATAAAAGAGCTCTTACTCAAACCTGTAGCTTCTATATCTCCCAAATATCAACCCAGCGGAAAACGATCTAAAAAGTTAAGTGAAAATAATCATCAAAAAGCTAGAAAAAACGGCCAACACCAATTTGAGTGGGTATTACAGAGAAAAGATAATAGTACCTTCCCTGCAGAAGTATCTATCACTTCCATAGAGACAAAAAATAAAAAAACTATCTTACATGTTATATTCAGAGACATTACAGCACGTAAAAACTCGAAAAAAAACTTAGAAAACGCCTTAGAAAAAGCCAAACAATCCGATAAACTAAAATCTGCATTTTTAGCAAATATGAGTCATGAAATTAGAACTCCTATGAATGGTATCATCGGTTTTTCTGAATTATTTCTAGAACCGGACCTCAGCAATGAAGATCGAAAATATTATGCAGACATTGTCATCAATAGCAGTAAGCAATTACTGCATATTGTCAACAACATTCTAGACATTTCACAAATAGAAGCTGGAATGGTTCATGTAAAAAAGGAAGCCGTAAATTTAAATATGGTCCTTTCAAATACAAAAGCATTCTTTCTAGGAAAAGCGAATAACAAACAGCTGACATTTAAGATTAGTCCAGGCCTAACGGAACATTTTATCATAGAATCTGACCTTTCTAAAATTCAACAAATTTTAAACAACCTAGTTTCCAATGCCCTTAAATTTACAGAAAACGGAACCATCGAAGTCGGCTACGAATTAGTATCAAACTATATTCAATTCTTTGTAAAAGATACAGGAATAGGGATAAAAAAGAATCATAAAGAAAAAATATTTAATCGGTTTACCCAAGCAAATTTTGATATTTCCACTCATTTTGGAGGCAATGGATTAGGACTTTCTATTTCTCAAAAACTAGTCCTATTACTGAACGGAAAGATATGGGTAGAATCCGTTTATTCCAAGGGTTCCAACTTCTTTTTCACCATTCCATACAAGACAAAAAACACGATCCATACTCTAGAAAAGACCACAAAAAACACTTTGGAATCTCCCCTAGAAATCATAAAAAAAAGAACCATTTTAGTAGCAGATGACGAGGCATTTAACATCCTATTTATTAAAGAGGTGTTTTCTGGTGAGCACTATACTGTTTTAGAAGCTACGAATGGTAAAGAAGCCGTAGAAATGTGTCATAAACACGCCCCAGATATAGATCTTGTTTTAATGGACGTAAAAATGCCACTAATGAATGGACTCGAAGCTACAAAAATCATCAAAAAAAAGCACCCTCAAATCCCTATCGTAGCCTTATCTGCTTACGCCATGGAATCTGATATGCATAAGGCTCTCAGTTATGGTTGTGACAAGGCCATTTCTAAACCCGTAAATAAAAAAACTTTATTAAATATATTAGATGCGTTTACGCTTAAAAACTAGCAAATCATAAAAAGGGGCAATTCCAAATAAAAAGTTGTCCCTAAACCTTCTACAGAGGTAAAGTAAACAGTTCCTTTCAAATATTTTTCGATGAATAATTTGGAGCTATAGGTACCGAGCCCCTTCCCTTCTCTAAATACTTGAGATTTGACATGATCCGGTATGATGGCTTGATTGTGTACGGAAAAGACGAGGTTTTCTTTTAGTTTACTTAAACTAATTACAATCCCTTCTTTTTCTGTAGATGCCCGTAAAGCATTCTCAAGCAATGCAACCAACGCATTGTACAATATACGACCATCAGAATAGAAGGTGAAATCGTCAAATTCCAACCCTTTTTCTAGACGTACTCCTTTTTTAGTGCATCTTTCTGAAAAATCTTTTACGAGCCGATCATAAAACACCACAGATTGCAATTTTTCATGCATTACCAAAAGCGTTTTATTTTTTGCTTCTGAAAAACATTGATGAAACGAGGTGCTTTCTTTTAATTGAATAATACCATCCGTTACTGAGGCATACAATTCTATTTCATTGTCAGAATCTTCTAAGGCCGTTTTATTAAGTACCTCAAATTGCTTTTGAAGCATCGAGATTTGACTCCCCATCCTTTCGAAGTACTCCTTATCCAACTGTTCTTTCAGTAACACAGAACTTACATCACTAATGGTCACTAATTGATACTTCTGATTTATTAATTCTAGCGTAACAGCAGACAATTCATATTTTTTTTCAAGGATGAAACCTTCCAATTCAGAAATAATAGTAACCGGAGTATTTTCTAGTGTCACAGCATCCTTCTTATTATTAAAAAGAATAAACACGCCACATGAGCCACATGCTTTTTCCCAATCACATTCCGTTCTAGGTTTATACTGAATACATCCAAGTAGTGCTCCTATTTCACGTCCTATTATATCTTCAATCTGCTCAAATTGAAAATTTCTCAAAAACAAATCACTCGTAAAAACGAGTTCCTTCGCTTCATTAATAAGAATTACCATGGAATTTACTCCTTTTAAAACAGCCTGAGCCAACCTATTCTTTTTAAGCTTTTCAAATGCTTCGACTGCTTGTTCATTAGATTTCACAAATGGCAGTCTACTACTAGTCCTTGATTGATTTTTCATTTGAGGAAATTAACATTAGAGCACTCTCCAAAGCGAAGATTCTCAATGCAATATACGCACAAAAAGGACTTGATTTCAAATAACCATTAGAAAATATTTAATAATAACACATTTTAATTATCAAATAACAAAAATAACCTCAAAATAAAACCATATTATCACAATACTATTCTTTTGATTATTGTAATTTACCTGTCGAGTTTAACCAACTAAACTACAACCACTTACTTCTAAATCTCACCACTCCATGAAAAAAGACTTTCACATTACTGTCAATGAGCAATTTGAGTTCGACTTTAACGAAGATGATTTAGGAGTCCTAGATATCCTACCATTAAAAAACAACCATCTCCATGTTTTACACCAAAACGTTTCGAAGGTATTTTCTATTGTAAAAAGTGATTTCCAATCTAAATATTACGAAATTAACATCGGTTCAGTTTATTATCACATCACCCTAGAAGATACACTAGCTATCCATATTAAGAAATTAGGCTTCTCACTTAAAAAGGAAGTTTTTTCCAAAGAATTAAAAGCACCCATGCCCGGAATTATTCTAGACATAACCGTAAAAGAAGGAACACTCATAAAAAAAGGTGACCCTATGGTGATACTAGAAGCTATGAAAATGGAAAATACACTGAACGCTCCTGCAGACGGAATCATTAAATCTATCTATTTTTCCAAAGGAGAAAGTGTTGAAAAAGGAACTATTTTAATTGACATGGAATAAGTAATAATTAGAAGCCTTCAACTATTTAAAAAATGAGCACACCATCCATATATTCAGACACCTAAAACATAGCTTATATGAAAAAAATATTAATTGCAAACCGTGGTGAAATCGCCATTAGAGTTATGAAAACAGCTCACAGAATGGGAATAAAAACAGTGGCCATTTACTCAGAAATAGACAGGAAATCTCCTCATGTACGCTACGCAAATGAAGCGGTATACATCGGAGAATCTCCTTCTAATAAATCCTATTTATTAGGTGATAAAATAATTGAAATAGCCTTAGAGATGGGAGTAGATGCCATACATCCAGGCTATGGATTCCTCAGTGAAAACGCATCCTTTTCAGAAAAAGTCACAAAAAACGGGCTCCTATTTATTGGTCCAAACGCACATGCTATTCGGATAATGGGAAGTAAACTTGCTGCTAAGGAAGCCTTAAAAACTTACGACATCCCCATGGTTCCGGGAATAGACAAAGCCGTAAGCGATATAAAGGAAGCAACTGTAATAGCCCTTAAAATGGGCTTCCCTATCTTAATAAAAGCTGCGGCTGGTGGTGGTGGAAAAGGAATGCGAGTGGTAGAAAAAAAAGAAGATATAGGCCAACAAATGCAACGTGCCATTAGTGAAGCTACATCCTCCTTTGGAGATGGATCCGTATTTATAGAAAAGTACATTTCCTCTCCAAGACATATAGAAATTCAAATTATGGCGGACACACATGGAAACGTAATCCACTTGTTTGAACGAGAATGTAGTATTCAAAGACGCCATCAAAAATTAATAGAAGAAGCACCTTCTGTCGTTTTAACTCCTGAGTTGAGAAAAGAAATGGGAGCTGTGGCCGTTTTAGTCGCAAAATCTTGTGACTATGTAGGCGCAGGAACCGTAGAGTTTTTATTAGACAGTCGTCATAATTTTTACTTTTTAGAAATGAACACTCGCCTACAGGTAGAACACCCTGTCACTGAATTTATCACTAATTTAGACTTGGTAGAACTTCAAATAAGAGTGGCTAGAGGAGAAAAATTAAACCTAAAACAAGAAGACGTAAAAATCAAAGGACATGCCATAGAATTACGTGTATATGCAGAAGACCCTCTGAATAATTTTTTACCCAGTGTGGGGTCATTAGAGATTTACAAGCCACCTACAGGAACAGGAATTAGAGTAGACGATGGTTTTGAAGAAGGCATGGATATCCCTATTTATTACGACCCTATGATTTCGAAACTTATTACCTACGGAGCGAACAGAACGGAAGCCATCCAGCGGATGATTTATGCAATAAATAACTACCCTATAAAAGGGGTGAAAACGACACTTCCATTCGGGAAATTTGTCTGTGAACATCCCGCATTTATTCGTGGTGACTTTGACACTCATTTTGTCCAAAATTATTATTCGTCAGAATTATTAAAAAAGGAATTGACGGAGGATGCTACCCTTGCGGCCCTGATAGCGTTAAAATTATACACCCAAGAAAAAGCACTACTTAGAATCCCAAAAACTTCATCTTAAGCAACGAATATGAATTCAAAATCAGAAAACTTAGCAGCTAAAATTAAACGCGCTCTTTTAGGAGGAGGACAACAAAGAATAGAGACACAGCATCATAAAAAAAAGCTGACTGCAAGAGAACGTTTGGAATACCTGTTAGACGAAGGCTCATTTGAAGAGATGGGCATGTTGGTAACCCACAGAAATACAGATTTTGGCACAGAAAAAGAACTGTATTATGGAGATGGTGTTATCACTGGATATGGGACTATATGCAACAGACTGGTATATGTATACGCACAAGACTTCACTGTTTTTGGAGGTTCCTTATCAGAAACTCATGCAGAAAAAATATGCAAAGTAATGGACCATGCTTTAAAAGTAGGAGCTCCTATTATTGGACTCAATGATTCTGGAGGTGCACGGATTCAGGAAGGCGTAAAATCCTTGGGAGGCTATGCAGATATTTTTTATAGAAACGTACAAGCTTCTGGTGTGATTCCTCAATTATCTGCCATTATGGGCCCCTGTGCAGGAGGAGCCGTCTACTCCCCTGCCATGACAGATTTCACCTTGATGGTTCAAAACAGTAGCTATATGTTTGTAACTGGACCTAGCGTTGTTAAGACAGTTACCAATGAAGAAGTAAGCGCTGAAGAATTAGGGGGAGCACACACACATGCCACAAAATCTGGAGTGACTCATATCACCGCAGCCAACGACATCGCTTGCTTGGAAGATTTAAAAACAATCCTCAGTTACATCCCACAAAACAATGAGGAAAAAACGGCTTCACTTCCCTTTGTTTTAAAAGATGAAATGAGAGAGGAGTTGGAAAACATACTTCCTGAAAACCGCAATAAACCTTATGATATGCACAAAGTGATCACAGGGATTATAGATTCTAATTCATTTTTTGAAATCCATAAAGAATACGCCCCTAATATCCTTGTTGGATTTGCCCGATTGGCAGGAAAAAGTATCGGAATTATAGCCAATCAACCAAAATATTTAGCTGGTTGCTTAGACGTAGACAGTTCCAAAAAAGCCGCGAGATTTACGCGTTTTTGCGATAGTTTTAACATCCCCTTACTAGTCCTTGTAGATGTCCCAGGGTTCTTACCCGGAACAGATCAGGAATGGAATGGCATAATTACAAACGGCGCCAAATTATTATACGCCCTGAGCGAGGCAACAGTACCAAGAATAACCGTTATCACAAGAAAGGCTTATGGAGGTGCCTATGACGTAATGAATTCAAAACACATCGGTGCGGATTTAAACTTAGCTTGGCCAACTGCAGAAATTGCAGTAATGGGAGCCAAAGGTGCAAGCGAAATAATATTTAAAAAAGAAATTGCAGCATCCAAAGACCCCGCTCTTACACTCTCCGAAAAAGAAGCCACCTATGCGGCTAAATTCGCTAACCCTTACACGGCTGCTCAAAGAGGTTTTATAGATGAAGTAATCCTTCCAAAAACTACCCGTCGTAAATTAATAAAAGCATATGCCATGCTCTCCGGAAAACGTGTACAAGTACCCAAAAGAAAACACGGAAACATCCCGTTATAACGGACCTCAACATCGTAATAAACTCCCGCAGAAGGCACCACTGATTATTTTTAAAGTTTTAGTTGAAAAAATTCTAAATTCCAAAACACAAGACCTATTTTTGCGTTTAAATATTTTATATGCTGGATTTATCTAAAGTGAAAATGGTAGTTACCGATATGGACGGAACCTTATTAAATGACTGGGGAGAAGTAAGCCCTGAGTTTTTCCGTTTGTTTGCCAAATTTAAACAACACAACATACATTTTGTTGCGGCCAGCGGGCGTCAGTATTTTAGCATGTTAGAAAAATTGAACGCCATAAAAGACGACATCACAATTGTTGCAGAAAATGGAGGAATGACGAATCATAATGGAAAACTAATTTCCACCAGTACAATCTCCAATGTACAAATCAATCGAATTATTGATACCTTAAGAAAAACTCCGGAAGTCTATGTCGTTTTATGTGGAAAGAAAAATGCCTATATAGAAACAACTGATAAAAAATTCATTAAAATATTTAAGGAGTATTACACGAGATTCGAACAAGTAAAAGATTTAAAAAGCATCAAAGATGATGAGATTTTCAAAGTAGCTACCTTTCATTTTGAAAGTTCTTTAACGCATATTTATCCACATGTTCATCATTTAGAAGGAGCCAATTTAGTAAAAATATCTGGGGAGAACTGGTTGGATATTTCGTCCCCAACAACTAATAAAGGAGAAGCTATAAAACACCTCCAAAAATTACTAAACATTCGCAAGGAAGAAACCATGGCTTTTGGTGATTACAATAATGATATAGAAATGCTGGAACAAGCCAGTTTTAGTTATGCCATGGAAAACGCATGTGAAGAGGTAAAAAAAGTAGCCCACTTTAAGACCAAAAGCAATAATGATAATGGTGTTGAATTTATTTTAGATAAGTTAATAAAAGCAAAAGAACTCCATTAAACCTCTTTCTTCTATAAAAACAAAAAAAGCTAGTAAACGAATCGTTTACTAGCTTTTTTATATTTTAATAATCCCTTAAACAATCTCTGCTGATAAGCCTAAGCTTAGCAGTTTAGAACACTGTGATTTTAAACGATCATACTCCCCTGTTTTAACGGTGCATTTACCTTTATAATGCACTAACATGGTACATTGTTCCGCTTGTTCCAAGGTATGATCACATACATCTATTAAACTATCAATCACAAAATCAAATGTATTTACATCATCATCAAACAACACTATTTCGTGGTTTCGCAATTCCTGCTCTAACACGTCTATCTCTTCTAGAATTTCTGTTTGTGTACTCATAGTTCCTATTATTATGCTTTTTTATATTTTACTGCAACCCAATTATTACGCTCTTTAACGGCTATTTGGGTCATTGGAAATTTTGTTACAGCAGCGTCTATCACCGGAATATCTTCCTTATAAAACCCACTTAATAACAAGGTTCCTCCATCATTTATACAGTCAATATACACTTTCATATCATTCAACAATATATTTCTGTTGATATTTGCAATAATCAAGTCGTATTTTTTTCCTGCTAACAAAGAAGCTTCTCCTGCAAAAACGGAAATGTGCGTACATTTATTGCGTTCCACATTTTCTATAGAGTTTTCGTAACACCACTGATCAATGTCTATTGCATCAATAGGGCTTGCTCCTCTCATTTCAGCAAAAATGGCTAATATACCCGTTCCACAGCCCATATCTAACACCTTCTTACCTGCCATATCAATGTCCAACAAATGTTGAATCATCAAATGAGTCGTTTCGTGATGTCCGGTACCAAAACTCATTTTGGGTTCAATGACTATATCGTATTTCAAATTTGGATTGTCGTGAAAAGGAGCACGAATACTTACGATTCCATCTACTTCAATTTGATTAAAGTTCTTTTCCCACTCAATATTCCAATTCGTTTGTTCTATTTCTTCCTTCTCAAAACTGATGGTAAATTCCTCTGATGACAAAATATGAATACCGTCTAATATTCCGGCATTCCATTCGTTCTTTTGAATGTAGGCAATCACGCCATTTTCATTTTCTACAAAGCTTTCAAAACCCGCAAATCCAAGTTCTGCAATTAAAATTTCGGTTCCCGGTTGTAGCGGATGAACCTTAAAGGTATAACCTATATAAACTGTATCCATAAGTGTGCAAATATACAACAAAAGAGCTTATGAGTTTATGGATAAAATCCAATACTCATAAGCTCTTATATAACCAAATTATTTTTTATCTACAATGTAGCGTCAATGATCGCAGAAAAATCGCTTGCATTTAATGCAGCTCCACCAATCAATCCTCCATCTACATCATTCTTAGAAAAGATTTCTTTTGCGTTTGCAGGTTTTACACTACCTCCGTATAAAATAGAAACATTTTCAGCAACGTCATTTCCATACTGTTCTTTTACTAATCCACGGATAAACGCATGCATGTCTTGCGCTTGTTCAGGTGATGCAGTTTCTCCTGTTCCAATAGCCCAAACTGGCTCATAAGCCAATACGATATTAGACCATGCACTTGCATCTAAATGGAAAATTCCATTTTTTATTTGAGACGCAACCACTTTAAAGTGATTTTCTGATTTTCTGTCTTCTAATACTTCACCGAAACAGAAAATTACTTCTAAATTATTTGCTAAAGCAGTTGTTACTTTTTCCGCCAATAAAGCATCTGTTTCTCCGAAATACTCACGTCTTTCTGAATGCCCTAAAATAACAGATTTCAAACCGATAGAAGTTAACATTTCTGCAGAAATCTCTCCTGTAAAAGCACCACTTTTTGCTTGGTGCATGTTTTGAGCTGCAACTTCAACAGCAGAATCTTTAGCCAATTCTTGAACGTTCACTAAGTTTACAAATGTTGGTGCAACCACCACTCTTGTATTGGTTAATGTTTTTGAATTAACAGCAGCTACTAGCTCATTTATTAAAGCTTTAGATTCGTTAATGTCATTGTTCATTTTCCAGTTACCTGCAACTATATATTTTCTCATTTTGGTCTATTTTTAGGGATCTTTCGTATCCTTCTATTAATTGCACAAATATACGTTAAAATTAGATTTTTTTTAATTCGATTTCAACAAAGTCACGAAAACGATTGATATTCAAATTAATGTTACTTTAATGGTTTTTACTTCCCCCTAAAAAGTCTATTTTTGCAATCTAAAACTACCATATGACTACGCAAGAATTAATCGCTCAAATAAAAAAGAAACAATCATTTTTATGCATCGGATTGGATGTGGACATGACTAAAATCCCCAAACATCTATTGTCTTGCGACGATCCTATTTTTGAATTTAACAAGCAAATTATTGACGCGACTCATCACCTTGCTGTCGCCTATAAACCCAATACTGCTTTTTACGAAGCCTACGGCATTAAAGGATGGCAATCTTTAGAGAAAACCATCAATTACTTAAATGAAAAATATCCGGAAATTTTTACCATTGCGGATGCTAAACGCGGAGATATTGGCAATACTTCTACCATGTACGCAAAAGCTTTTTTTGAAGATTTAAATTTTGATTCTGTAACCGTAGCACCGTATATGGGACAAGATTCAGTAGAACCTTTTTTAGCTTTTAAAGATAAAACCACCATTTTATTAGCCTTGACATCTAATAAAGGAGGCTTGGATTTTCAAGGTTTAAAAACCGAAAAACAAGAAGTATACAAACATGTTTTAGAAACGGCTATTACTTGGAAAAACTCAGAAAACTTAATGTTTGTAGTGGGAGCTACCAAAGCCGCCTATTTTGAAGATATCCGAAAAATAATCCCTACTCATTTTCTACTAGTTCCTGGTGTAGGAGCTCAGGGAGGAAATTTACAAGAAGTTTGTAAATACGGAATTACGAAGGACTGTGGACTACTCATCAATTCTTCCCGTGGAATCATCTATGCAAGTAATGGGAAAGATTTCGCCGAAACAGCCGCATTAAAAGCAACAGAATTACAATTAGAAATGGCCACCATTTTAGCCGCATTATAACGAATGAATATATTTAAAGACCAATTAGGTCGTCGCTTAGAACTCTCCAAAAAACCTACACGTATAATCAGTGTTGTCCCTTCTATTACCGAATTATTATACGATTTAGGATTGGAAGAAAACATTGTCGGAATTACCAGTTATTGTGTGCATCCATATCACTTTTTAAGTACAAAAAAGAGTATTGGAGGAACCAAAAAAGTAAACCTAACACGTGTTAAAGAATTGGCTCCAGACATTATTATCTGCAATAAAGAAGAAAATACTCCAGCCATGGTGGACGCACTCTCCGAAATAGCACCCGTATATGTTTCTGATGTAAATACAATTGCGGATTCTTTGGAATTAATACTCCAATTAGGAACCCTTCTTTCTTGTAGAACAGAATCTCGAAATTTAATTTCCAAAATCAACTTTAAACTAGAGGATTTTAAATGTTATATGAAAGACATGCCGACAAGGAAAGTTGCTTATTTTATATGGGCAACACCATGGATGGTCGCGGCAAACAACACCTTTATCAACGAGATATTAACACTGAATAAGTTTGAAAATATTTATCAGAATTTAGAACGATACCCTACTATTCCATTAGAGAAAATTAGGTTTGATGGAGATCCGAGAATCGTATTACTCCCTTCCGAACCTTTTAAATTCACGGATGATCACGCCTTTGAGATCGCCAGTTATGCTAATAGGTCTATGACCGTTTTTGCAGATGGTCAATATTTTAGTTGGTATGGATCTCGTTTACTTAAAGCGTTTGACTACTTTAAACAATTACAAGAAAAAATAGACAGCAGTTTTTAAAACTACTGTCTATTTTTTTAATCTGTACTAATAGAGACTAACTATCTTTTTAATTGGTCCTGTAAAGCAAAAACTTTTCGCAATAAGTCCGTATTTCTCGCACTTAACTTTGTTCTAATATTATTTTCTTCAACAGCCACCATTTTAAATACTCCGGACAATGCCTGTGTGGTTACATAATCCGTTAAATCTGGATTCACTTTCTTTACAAAAGGCACACTGTTATACTTGGTAATTAGATTTCCCCAAATTTTAGCGGCTCCCACTTTTTGAAATGAATTTTTAATAATAGGGTTGAATTTCTGATATAAAGAAGACGCTGTAGCACTTTTTAAATAATTAGTTGCCGCCATCTGATCTCCTAATAAAATCTGTTTAGCATCCCTAAAAGTCATTCCTTTTATCGCATTTACAAAAACAGGAATGGCTTCTGAAACCGCATCTTCCGCCGCTCTATTCAATACTTTTAAACCTTCGTCTGCTAGATGACTCAAGCCTATAGAACGCAATGTTTTATCTACTTTTTGAAGCTCGGCTGGCAGTAAAATTTTTACCAAACTGTTTTTATTAAACCCATCCTTTAAGGCTAAAGTACTCACCTGTTTTGTAATTCCATTATCCAGTGCCTGCTTTAAACCTGCTCCTATCTGTGCATTTCCTAATCCGGTACTTCCCTGTGTTGGAAGTTGATCTATTACTTGTTGTAATTCGGCACAAGCCGTAAACTGAAGTAATACTATTACCATCGCAATTTTTCTTAACATACGTTATTTATTAATTAATTCTATCTGTTTTCTTATCGTAACCATAGGGACAATGTTTACAGCCGTTTTTACAACAATACCCTCTTTTTAAATGATACTGTTCGGTAAATACTCGAAACCCTTGATCATTTGTATAATAATCACCCTCTTCTAAAGGGATTAATTTTTTAAATTCCATAAAATAAAAGTATAAAAAAAAGTCATAACAATAGACTGTTTTATCTAAACCCATCAAATAATTTAACACGATAAAACCAAGCTACTGTTATGACCCACTATAAATTCACCAACTTATTTTATTGGTGGGTAATTCTTCATTATTTCAAAAACAAACTCTTTAATTTTTGCTTCTTTTTTCACTACGTTTCCAGTACTCGCTAATGCTCCTGAACCAATCCCTTGCCAGGTTAATTCTTTTTTATGTGCATCTATAATATCTATAAAAAGTGTCCCTTCCGTGTATTTTGAAATATGTGTCCTAAAATCAGGACCATAATACCAAGGCTGCCACCTATTATAAAATCCGTTTTGATGAATACTTATTTTCTGTTGTGCTTTTGTAAAAATATTAACGAGTACATCCGGAGTCTCAGATTTTGTATATCCTTTTGCAAATAACTCTTGCTCCACAGCGGCTAAAATACGCTTTTTATCTAAAGATGATATCTCCACCTTATCAATTCCTTTTTTATAAAAGGCAAAGGTTTTATACTGTGAAAAATCGGTTTTTGAATCATAATCTGAACTCACCTTAATACTTAGACAAGAAGTTAAGAAGAACGCAAATACGAACACTGAAAGTAATTTTAAAATCTTCATTATTTTATTTTTTAGGTGCTACAAAAATCCATCTATAAATGAACCTATTAGATTAACAATGTCCTCTTTACAAGCATTGAAACATCGCTAAAATATAACAACAATCATGCCGAAGCAAGAAAAATAAAATCGCCCAATCGTTATCCATTCCTCTTTAATTCCATAGAGCCATACATCATCCTTAAAACAGTTTTCTAGACAAATAGAACCTTTACCACTTTTCGTTTTAACGGCGCTCCCATATATCGGAGATAAAAAATAAAGACATTCTAAAAAAACAGCTTACACAAAAAACACTTTATTAGAACTTATGAGACCTCATATCAATCCGTTTTATCCATCTAAACAGAACACGTAACCAAGTCCAAAAATAAGCCCAGATTCCTTTTATGAACAGAAGCCCTTTTACACTAAAAAATATACGCATCTAAAATCAGAGAATACCTCAACTCCATAGTCATATTAAGCCCTGACAAAGAATCACACAACTAAATATTACTTTCTTTAGTTAATACGCAACACAAACACTTTTTTGATTCAAATAAATGACTAAATTGCAGTTCAACAACACTGACAAATGACACAAGAAAAACCATACATCCCCCAAAATAAAATACGAATAGTTACGGCAGCTTCTCTTTTTGACGGACACGATGCTTCCATTAATGTAATGCGCCGAATCATTCAAGCAACAGGTGTAGAAGTAATCCATCTAGGACACGACAGAAGCGTAGAAGAAGTGGTAAATACCGCCATCCAAGAAGATGCGAATGCAATAGCCATTACCTCCTATCAAGGGGGACATAATGAGTATTTTAAGTACATGCGGGATCTTCTTCTAGAAAAAGGAGCTGGAAACATAAAAATATTTGGTGGTGGAGGTGGTGTTATTTTACCTACAGAAATTACCGAGCTAATGGCCTATGGTATTACAAAAATATACACACCGGACGACGGGAGAAAAATGGGGCTTCAAGGAATGATTAATGACATGATTATTCAATGTGACTATCCCACAGGAGAAACCCTAGATGCTCGCGTAAACGATCTAAAGCTTCAAAACATAAAAACACTTGCGAATGCAATTTCTGCAGTGGAAAACTTCTCAGATAAACATCGTGACTTTATAAAATCCGTAAAAGAACAAGCCCTTACATCCAAGGTTCCAGTATTAGGAATAACAGGTACTGGAGGAGCTGGAAAATCTAGCTTAGTAGATGAATTGGTCCGACGATTTTTACAGGATTTTCCTCGAAAAAAACTGGCCATTGTTTCTGTAGACCCTTCCAAACGAAAAACAGGAGGCGCACTTTTAGGCGATAGAATTAGAATGAATGCCATTAAAACCGATCGTGTTTACATGCGTTCTTTAGCCACTAGACAATCTAACCTAGCACTCTCCAAACATGTAAGTGATGCTATTGACATTTTAAAGGTCGCTGATTTTGATTTGGTGATTCTAGAAACTTCCGGTATCGGTCAAAGTGACACCGAAATCCTAGACCATTCCGATGTCTCCTTATACGTGATGACACCAGAGTACGGTGCCGCCACTCAGTTGGAAAAAATAGACATGATAGATTTCGCAGATGTGATAGCACTCAATAAATTTGACAAAAGAGGCGCCTTAGACGCCTTAAGAGATGTTAGAAAACAATACCAACGCACTCATAACCTATGGGAAGAAGCCATAGACAGCATGCCTGTTTATGGAACCATCGCTTCTCAATTTAATGATCCTGGAGCGAATAACTTATACCGTGTATTGATTAGTAAATTGAACGAAAAAACACCTGCAAATTTCGAAAGCACCTTTGAGATTACTAAATGCATGAGTGAGAAACAGTATATTATTCCTCCTAACAGGACACGCTATTTATCAGAAATATCAGAAAACAATCGAAATTATAATCTGCAAAGTGCCACACAAAAAGAGGTTGCACAAAAACTTTTTGGAATTTTCAAAACCATTTGCTCTGTCGCTAATATCCATTCAAATCCTGGACAATTCTTATCCGAAAACGGACTCGAAGAAAGCGCCCTTCTTTTAAGTTTAGAAAATAAAGAGGACAGCCTATTCCTAGGCTTACTTTTTAAAGAATTTACACGTGTAAAAATGGATTTGAATCCTCATAACTGGGAAATAATAACAGGATGGGACAGTAAAAAGAAACGCTATAAAGACGAAGATTTCATCTTTAAAGTACGGGATAAAGAAATCCGTATAAAAACCCATAGTGAATCTTTATCTCACACTCTAATTCCTAAAATATGTATGCCTTCCTACGAGTCTTGGGGAGACATCCTTTTCTGGAGCTTACAAGAAAATGTCCCCGGAGAATTCCCTTTTGCCGCTGGAATCTATCCTTTTAAAAGAACAGGAGAAGACCCCACCAGAATGTTTGCAGGAGAAGGAGGACCTGAACGTACGAACAGACGTTTCCATTATGTGAGTTTAGGAATGCCGGCAAAAAGATTATCAACCGCTTTTGACAGCGTAACTCTTTACGGAAATGACCCCAATGAACGTCCTGACATCTATGGGAAAATAGGAAATGCAGGAGTTTCTATTTGCTGTTTAGATGATGCTAAAAAGTTATACTCTGGATTTGACTTGACAGACCCTATGACCTCCGTATCTATGACTATAAATGGACCTGCTCCAATGCTTTTAGGATTTTTTATGAATGCAGCCATTGATCAGGAATGTGAAAAATACATCAAAGACAATAAGCTAGAAAAAGAAACCCTCAAAAAAATAGCCCAAATATACCGCGCTAAAAAATCAGAACAACCTCAATATCAAGGAACACTTCCGGAAGGAAATAATGGATTAGGATTATTTTTATTAGGAGTTACTGGAGACCAGGTATTGCCACTAGATATTTACACTAAAATAAAATACGCTACGATATCCAAAGTAAGAGGAACAGTACAAGCAGACATTTTAAAAGAAGACCAAGCACAAAACACCTGTATTTTCTCTACCGAATTCGCCTTGCGATTAATGGGCGATGTACAAGAATATTTTATAAATAATAACATACGAAATTTCTACTCCGTTTCCATTTCCGGGTATCATATTGCTGAGGCTGGCGCCAATCCTATTTCACAGCTTGCATTTACCTTAGCCAATGGGTTTACCTATGTAGAATACTACCTATCACGTGGAATGGACATTAATAAATTCGGTCCTAATTTATCCTTTTTCTTTTCTAACGGAGTCGACCCTGAATATGCAGTAATCGGTCGTGTTGCTCGTAGAATATGGTCGAAGGCTCTAAAACAAAAATACGGTGCCAATAGTCGTGCTCAAATGATGAAATACCACATTCAAACTTCTGGACGCTCACTCCACGCACAAGAAATTGACTTTAACGACATCCGAACTTCCTTGCAAGCGCTCTATGCTATTTACGATAATTGCAATAGCTTACACACTAACGCCTATGACGAAGCCATTACTACGCCTACAGAAGAAAGTGTACGCAGAGCCATGGCTATTCAATTAATTATCAATAAAGAATTAGGACTTACTAAAAACGAAAACCCAATTCAGGGTGCGTTTATTATTGAAGAATTGACAGATTTATTTGAAGAGGCCGTCTACGCAGAGTTTGATAGGATAACAGAAAGAGGCGGTGTTTTAGGCGCCATGGAAACCATGTACCAACGTAGTAAAATACAAGAAGAAAGCTTGTATTATGAAACCTTAAAACACACGGGGAAATTTCCAATTATAGGTGTAAATACCTTCCTAAGTAAAGACGGATCTCCCACAGTATTACCGGAAGAAGTGATTCGAGCCACCGAAACAGAAAAGCAACATCAAATTAAAACGGTGCACAACTTAAACACGAATCAAAAAGATAAAACAACACTACAATTAGAGCTCCTTAAAGAAAAATCCATGAATAACGAAAACATATTCGAACAATTAATGGAGGCTACAAAAGTATGCTCGCTTGGACAAATTACCGAAGCCTTATTTACCGTTGGTGGTCAATACCGCAGGAATATGTAAATAAGTAAGCCACTATAAAACATTAAAAAGACCGCCATATTGCGGTCTTTTTTTTTAGTGATTTTCAGTAAAAATAAGGAGAGACATCCTTTAAGTAATCTCCCTAATTTATCCCAAGCCAACTATTATTTGCCCCCCTTTAAAAGCTTATTTTTGGGCGTTACCCAAGGGTCGGGCTATACGCTCATACGCTTCACTTTTTTAGAAGAAAAAAAAGTTGCAGGGTAACCGCTCCTATCCCTAACGCGAGCATTGTAGTCTCTCCAGAAATAAAAACTCTAAAGGAAAATGATACATAGTCTCCGAAAATGTGACTGATCTCTTCTCTATTTATTTACTCTTTTAAAAGCCATAGTTGCGCTATCTAAATTTCATAAATACGGTATCCTTTTCAATATGAATAGACATCCATTGATTCAAGGACCTTCCATTTGTATAATAACCGCCCTTACTTTTAATAACTTCTCCATTTTTACGAGTGAATTCAACCCAATACGCACCATCCGTCTCATTTTTCTTCATAGACAAGAAACCTGTTTTCTTTTCAGTTGAAGGAATCTCAACAAATACGGTAAAGTCCAACTTCTCTGTAGTGTATATTTTAATGTTTTCTATAGGTTCACCACTCGTGTTAATAACAGTAAACCCAATCCCACTTCTCATAAAATTACAAGAGGTAAAAACTAATAACAATAGACTTACACTAACTATTTTTACTTTTAAAAAATTCTTCATAATAATTTATTTAAACACCATTTATTGTTTAGACAGAATCGCCAAGGCCATTCTAATAGTCGTATACCCTACCTTATCTTCGAAATATTCATAATAAGGTTTTAACATCTCTGGACTTCCCAGTTTTTTCTTAGCTATTTTCACCTTCTCTACTTCCTCTTTCGTTACAAAGTCGTACAAATCTATCTCCTTACCATCTGCATATAATTTAGCTATATGAGAAAAAACAGTCACAGGATTTAAACTACGTTCGCTTGCTATTTCCTCCACAGACATTCCTTTTGAATACAGTCTAAAGGTTTCATCAAAGGTATTTTTCTTTTTCGGCTTCTCTCGTATAAATTTAGTGATTGCTGCCATAAATTCATCACCAAACACTTCTAATTTACGTTGCCCCACTCCACTTATATCCAAGAAGTCAGTATCAGACATCGGTCGAGCTCTGTCCATTTCTTTTAAGGTGGCATCACTAAACACTAGATAAGCAGGAATCCCTTCTTCTGTAGCTATCTTAAAGCGTAATTTCTTCAACACATCAAATAAGGTAGATGTTTTAGTCGCTATTTTAGGTGCTTTCTGCACGGTTCTCTTCGCTATATTCTTTAGATCTATAGGTTTTGTCAAACTTACTTTTTGCCCATTGTAAAGCACTTTTTCAGCAAACGCCGTTAATTGTAACGCATTGTGTTTATGAAATGCTATTTCACATAAGCCCAGATTGGTCAATTGAATAAGATACTGTTGCCAATCCTTCCATGAAATATCATGTCCTATTCCATAGGATTTTAATTGATCGTAACCTTTATCCAAAACCGTGGCATTTTTAGCCCCACGAAGCACGTCTACAATCGTTCCTACAGCTTCCTTTTCCTTGACTCTATAAATTACAGACAAGGCTTTTTGAGCGATGATGGTTCCATCAAATATTTGAGGTGGATTTTTACACACATCACAGTTGCCACAATTCTCAGAGAGCTCACCAAAATAACTTAATAATAAAATACGTCGGCAGGTGGTGGCTTCAGAAAACTGTTTCATGCGTTCTAACTTCGCTATTTGAACAGACGCATTGGAAGCACCTTCCGTAAACTTTCGCAACTGAATTACATCAGCATAGCTATGAAAAAGCAACGCATGTGATTTTAAACCATCTCTACCAGCCCTCCCTATTTCTTGATAATATCCTTCAATATTTTTAGGCATATTATAATGTATCACCCATCGAACATTGGATTTATCTATCCCCATTCCAAAAGCCACCGTAGCACAAACAATTTGAATTTTATCAAAAATAAATTCTTCCTGTACATGGGTTCTATCCTCAAAAGACATCCCGGCATGATAGGCTGCTGCACTAATACCGCTCTTATCTAATTTTTTCGCTAATTGCTCCGTAGTTTTACGACTCAGGCAATAAATAATTCCAGAATCTCCTGGTCTTTTATTTACAAAGCGTACTATTTGACCAATTCTATCATCTGCGGTTCTGACTTCAATTTCAATGTTTTTACGATCAAAAGAAGCAATAAATATCGGTGCGTTTGGAATGGAAAGTTGCGCTAAAATATCAGTTCGTGTCGCTTTATCTGCAGTAGCGGTCAATGCAATAATAGGCACATTAGGCATGGTGCGCTTAAAAAAGCCTAATTGCTGATAGGAAGGTCTAAAATCATGTCCCCAAGAAGAAATACAATGTGCTTCATCAATAGCGATGCAACTGATGTATTTTTCATTTAAAATATTTTGCAAGAGCGATAAACTCTCTGGTGCCACATATAAAAGCTTTAAATCATGCGATAAAACACGCTCAAAAATATCAGACTGATCTTCGGTATCCTGGCTACTATTATAATAAGCTGCCGCAATACCGTTCGCATTTAAACCATCTACTTGATCTTTCATTAAGGCAATTAAAGGTGAAATCACCAAGGTGAGCCCTTCAAATAATAGGGCAGGTAACTGAAAACAAATAGATTTACCTCCACCTGTAGGCATAATTACCAAGCCATCCTTGCCTTTTAATACTTCCTCTACAATTTTTTTTTGTTGGCCACGAAACGTATCATACCCAAAATATTTTTTCAATGTTTTTTCTAAAACTCCCTCCGTGTACTGCATGGTCCAAAAATACACAAAAAAAAAGCCGTTCTACAGAATAGAGCGGCTTTAATTCTACCATGAGAACATTAAAAAACACGGTAGTATTTGTTATTAATTAATACGCATCGTCATGAACAGACGCAATAGCCCTTCCAGAAGGATCATTCATATTTTTAAAACTCTCGTCCCATTCTAAGGCTATTTTTGTACTACAAGCAACAGATGCTTCTTGTGGAACACTTTTAGCTGCGGTATCCGAAGGAAAATGCCCTGCAAAAATACTGCGATAATAATACTCCTCTTTTGACGTTGGAGGCTGTATTGGAAATTTATAATGTGCATTTTTCAATTGCTCATCCGTCACTTCTTTAGCGACTACTTCTTTTAAAGTATCAATCCAGTTATAGCCCACACCATCAGAAAACTGTTCCTTTTGTCTCCAAGCAACACTTTCTGGCAAGTACTTTTCAAAAGCCTTACGAATCACCCATTTTTCCATGCGTTCCCCATTAATCATTTTATCTTGTGGGTTAATGCGCATGGCCACATCCATAAATTCTTTATCCAAAAACGGAACACGTCCTTCTATTCCCCATGCTGCAAGTGATTTATTAGCCCTTAAACAGTCATACATGTGTAATTTACTTAATTTACGCACTGTTTCCTCGTGAAACTCCATTGCATTTGGAGCTTTGTGAAAGTATAAATACCCTCCAAACAACTCATCTGCACCTTCCCCTGATAACACCATCTTTACACCCATTGATTTGATGACACGTGCCAGTAAATACATTGGGGTCGAAGCTCTAATAGTCGTTACATCATAGGTTTCTATATTGTAAATAACATCCTTAATTGCGTCCAGGCCTTCTTGAATGGTGAATTTTATTTCGTGATGTACCGTTCCTATATGATCTGCCACCAACTGTGCAGCAGCAAGATCTGGAGAACCTTCCAGTCCCACTGAAAAAGAGTGTAATTGTGGCCACCATGCCTTGTCTGTATCTCCAGACTCTATACGTTTTTCTGAATATTTTTTAGCAATTGCTGAAATCACAGAAGAATCTAAGCCTCCTGATAATAAAACACCATAAGGAACATCTGACATTAACTGACGGTGTACAGCGGCTTCTAACGCATCGTGTAATTCATCTATACTTGTTTGGTTTTCCTTGACAGCATCATAGGCTACCCAATCACGTTTATACCATTGTACTAACTTACCATCTTTACTTGATAAGTAATGCCCAGGAGGAAATAATTCTATTGTTGCACAGACACCTTCCAAGGCTTTTAACTCAGACGCTACATAAAAAGTACCGTTCTGATCCCATCCTATATATAAAGGAATAATTCCCATATGATCTCTGGCTATAAAATACTCATCTTTCGCTACATCATATAAGGCAAAACCAAAGATACCATTCATCTCTTCTATAAAATCCACTCCTTTTTCTTGGTACAATGCTAAAATCACTTCACAATCAGAGGCTGTCTGAAAAGAATATTTTCCTTCAAACTGTTTACGCAACTCTCTGTGGTTATATATTTCTCCGTTGGCCGCTAGCACCAAATTCTTATCTTCACTAAATAATGGTTGTTTCCCAGACGCTGGATCTACAATAGCCAAACGTTCATGAGTCATAATTGCTTTATCATTACTAAAAACACCACTCCAGTCCGGTCCACGATGACGCACTTTTTTTGACATTTCTAATAACTGAGGTCTTAACGCTTCCGCTTTTTCTTTTAAATCGAATGCACATACAATTCCACACATAATTCTACTTTTTTTTATTTAGATGACAAATATGATTTATAATAAACTCAATTGAAACCATAGTTATCCTTTTAGTTATAGTTCACAACCAAAATTACATAATTAACAATAAAATGAAACACATTATCCCGCAGAGTACCTTTACCATTTAACGTCATCAAACTACCGATTATTGCCTTTTTCATACTGTTCAACATACCATTCGTCGAAAAAATATACATTTAACCTACATTAATTTCTTACAATCGACAAAAACGAGTAATTTAGATCCGTCAAAGCTATGATACTTTTAAAAAATTTAATTTGCTACTATTATGGAAAGAATGCATCAAGTACTCAATAAGATAAATCCAAACTTTAATACTGAAGATTGGGACAATTTTTCATCAATTATTAAGAGATACACCTTTAAAAAAGGAGCGTTAATCTCAACACCTAAAACAGTTGTAGACGAACTCTATTTTATAAACCAAGGACTCTTAAAATATTACCATGTAAAGGACGGTAAGGAACTGGTTTTAGATTTTGGAATAGAAAATGAATTCTCAACAGATTTCAATTCATTTTTCTTGCAAATTCCTTCAAAAATGTACATTACCTCATTAACTAAAGTCACCTTATTTGCCATTAAATATGACGACCTTCAAAAACTGTTTGACATCTCTACAAACACTAATACCGTCGGGAGAAAAATGGCAGAGAATAGACATATGAAAAAATCTCAGAGAGAATTTTCTTTACTAGCTTATAGCGCTACAGAACGCTATGAAAATTTAAAAGAACAACACAAGACCGTTCCTCACAGAATCCCTTTAAAAGACATTGCATCTTATCTAGGGATAGAACCTCAATCTTTAAGTAGAATCCGTAGAAACATGGAGATATCTGCCTAGAATTGCCTTCTAAAAACAAAAAGAAGCTCCTGCGCATTTAATTAAATAGAATTACTATATTTACCTCACATTAACTTAACTAAATGCGCAAATTCTTTTTATTCATTTACATTGTTCTATTTTTAAGCCCTGTCAGCTCTTTTTCTCAGATATCTAACTACTCGGATGCCAACTCTAAATTTGATAATTTGGCCTATATGGATGCTGTTAAAATTTTCGAAAATGTAGCTAGAAATGGATTTCATTCTGCCAATCTTTTTAAAAGAATTGGAGATGCGTATTATTTAAATGGAAAATACAAAACAGCTGTTATTTGGTACGATAAACTTTTTAAAAATTACCCATCACAAGATATTGAAGCTACCTATTTCTTTCGGTATTCTCATGGTCTTAAGGCCAGTAATGAAATAGAAAAAGGAGAACAATGGATGTTGAAATTCTATAAAAAACAAGGAATAAAACCACCTAAAAAAACAACTAGCTTCTTAGGATATAAAAAGGGGAATTTTAAAATAAGAAAGCTCTCTGTAAACAGTCTTCATTCTGATTTCTCACCATTCATCTATAAATCAACCTTATACTTCACTTCTTCAAGAATAAAAGGCAACCATTCTCATAAAAATGATTCTTGGACAAACCTCCCCTTTTACGACATCTACAAATCCGCTATTGTAGATGGTAAATTTTCCCAAGCAGAAGCTCTTGGAGAAGAAATAAACTCTCAATTTAACGAATCAAGTACCGTTATAAGCAAAGATGGTCAAATCATGTACTTTACGCGAAACGTTTCTAAACGACATGAAATACAAAAGTTTAAGCTCTTCAAATCCCATAAAAAAGGAGAAACGTGGGAAAAAGCAGTACAATTACCCTTTACAATGGCCAACTATTTATTTGCACACCCTGCCTTAAGCCCTGAGGAAGACAAATTATATTTTGCCTCTAACTTAGAAGATTCTAAGGGTGCCTCAGACCTGTATGTAGTAGATATTTTGGAAAACAACACTTATAGTGAGCCCGTTAATTTAGGGAGTAAAATAAACACTTTCGGGAGAGACACCTACCCTTTTATAGACAAAAAAGGCAACTTATACTATTCTACAGATGGAAAACCAGGAAAAGGAGGTCTCGATATATTCAAAGCAACCTTCAGTAATACGGATACTATAGTCACTACAGTTAGTTATGGAATAAACAGCAACCAAGACGACTTCAGTTACACAGAAGCGCTCGAAACAGGGACTGTTTTCTTTGCCTCTAACCGGAATAGTAAATTTGATGTAGATAATATATACACCCTAGAAAAAAAGATAGCTCCGAAAAAAAAATGTACGATCACCTTAAAAGGATTCATACATAGCACTGAAGGAGAACCTTTAGCAGATGCCACTGTAATGCTTCTTGATTTTGACCGCACTATTATTAGCGAAAAAATAAGCTCTAAAAAAGGAACCTACAATTTCAACTTAAAATCTTGTAATGAAAACTACATAATACGCACACATAAAGATGGTTTCTTAGCACAAGAAGACCTCGTATATTTCACGAAAAAGAAAAACAAAAAAGTAGTAAACATTCAACTAGAACCTTATCTAATCGCCTTAAATAAAGGAAACGACTTAGGAAAAGCATTAAAACTAGACCCTATCTATTTTGATTTAGATGATGCTACTATAAAAAAAGAAGCAAAAATTGAACTTGAAAAGATTGCCCAAGCCATGTTAATTGTATACCCTACTGTTAAGATAGAAATAGGAGCACATACAGACAGTAGAGCTTCCGATTATTATAACTTAAACCTATCCAAAAGAAGGGCGAAAGCAACGATGAACTATTTAATCTCCCGTGGTGTTCCAGCCTCCCGTATCTCAGGAAAAGGGTATGGAGAAACACAACTATTAAACAAGTGTTCAAATGGGGTACGATGCTTAGAAAAAGAACATCAAAAAAACAGAAGAACTGAGTTTATAATTTTAGATTAATTTACACTATAAAAAGTAGAAGGGCAGAAAATCCTCCTAAAAACCCAAGGATTAAATATTTCCAAAGTACATGTGCTTTTTTAAGTTCCATAAACTCAAAACTAACGAGTATAAATTTAAGTCCAGCAATGCCTATAATAAACAAAGTAGCATAATTTATATCTCTTCCTGATATAAATGCGGTCCCAAAGGTTAAGATCATTAACAGCAACCAAATAATGTTTAATTGTTTCATCGCTTAAAATATTAAATAGATTATAGGAAAAAGTAACAGCCATATTAAATCACACATATGCCAAAACGCAGCGCCCGCTTCCACATCAATTAATTCAACCCCCTCAGGGTTCTTTTTTAAATTATAGGTGGTTATCCCTAAAATAAAAAGTCCTACCAATACGTGTATTACATGAAAAAAAGTAAGGGCCCAATAAAAAGTGAAGAACAAATTGTAATTCATATCCAACCCTGCTTCCATTTTAAGAGAGTATTCTAGTCCCTTTAAAACTAAAAAGCAACAGCCTAAGAACATAGTAGCCCATAAATAACGTATACTTTTTTCAATGTGATTTCGCTTTAACTCCATCACAGATTTCGCCATAAAAAAGCCACTTGTCAACAAAAATACGGTGTTCACTGCTCCATAAGATGCGTTTAATAGTAAACGAGATTCGTGGAATAATTCCCGTTCTAAACTTCCGTAATACACCATAGCCACAAGTGCCATTCCAAACGTAAAAAGTTCTAAAAATATAATGATCCACATTAAAATTCCTCCAGGAGGATAATACACATTTTTCGAATCGACTGGCACTGTTTCCATGTTGCTTACTTGTAATTATAAACTATTATTTAATTAATCCCAGTCTAACAAACGCTGTTGACCTTCTAATTTTTGGATGTCTGTAATGTCCTGAGACATCTCTATCACACCTCTATACACATTGTCATTATCACGAATAGCAAAATAACGAATATGTATCATCTGGCCTTTAAAATTAATCCAGAACTCAGCTGTATCCTTAGTTCCTGCTTTAAATTCGTCCACAATTCTCAATACCATATCCACACTTTTTGGAGGATGGCAAAAACGAATTTCTCTCCCTATAATTCCTTTTGATCTTGGAAAGACACGATCTTTACCTCTATTGTAAAAAATAACTTTATCATTTTCATCTACATAGGTAATATCTACTGGTAAAAAACGAAGTAATAAATTTACTTGTTCAGGCGTCATATGACCTTCGTCGTAATGAAATGTGTTTTCTAAAGAGAAACTCAATTCACGCTTTTTAAAATCTTTACTAGGATGCACATACTCTTCCTCTTCTTCCTTTACTTCAATAGCTGGATACGGAGCAGGCGTTTCTTTTAACATCCATCCTATTTCTTCGTCACCCACATAAAATTCCTTCCAATCATCTTCACTTAATAAATCCATCGCATTTGGGAACAACCGCGTGTCTTCTATATTCATCAAGCGCTTAATACCCTCAATTAAATAAGGTAGATTTTCAATAATCTTAGCGGTGTTTTTTTCTTCATTATAGCCTTTTAATAATCGAACCTGATCACGTAAGGTATCATGAAAAGACCACATTCCCTGGCTGGGACCATTCCATCCATGCTTTTCTAAATAAGGAAACAATTGATTCTCCTTACGTGCAAAACGCTTTTCAATGGTTGTTAAGTGATTGAATAGATTGAAATATTTTTGAAAATCCTCCACGGGATCCGCATCGTATAATTCCAATAATAATTCTTGAATTAAGTCACCTTCTTGGTAATACACTTTTAAGGGATGTCCTTCTGCTAG
The DNA here is from genome assembly GCA_016764435.1 of Flavobacteriaceae bacterium. Lineage (GTDB taxonomy): Bacteria > Bacteroidota > Bacteroidia > Flavobacteriales > Flavobacteriaceae. The sequence continues at coordinate 60,865 of JAESRX010000012.1, forward strand.
TTTTTCTACTGTTGGTAAAAATGAGTTCATGCTGTCGTTTTTTTAGTGTAATTATATTTTAGAAAACAATACATTCATCTGAAAATGCATGTAATTATGTAATTTTTGTTCTAAGTCGGCTAGTTTTACGTAAAGAGTTTGATAGGTATTACAAGCTCCGTCAGGCGCTGTAAATTTATCAGTAAGACCTGATAATTCTTTTAAAAAATCACCAATCGTCTTATAGTTCGAAGCCAAATTAATAGTAAGGGTGGAAATTTCGTCCGCTGTATTAGTAGTGTCTGAAAAAGTAGTCATTCGCGTGAATAACTGATCTTCCTCTACGGATAAACAAACACCTAACAAGGTCGATAACTGCATAAATACAACGTTTACCTCCACTACCTCATCGTGATCCTCCCCGTGTACTTCAGCAACTTTTGCCGCGTATTGTCCAATAAGGGGTACGTTATCCTCAATATATTGATGAAAATTACTGCGTACATATTCAATACTATCCTCGATGTTAAAATCGTCATATTTCACATCCCTAGAAATCGTGTTTTTAATAGCTTCTATCTCTTGCTTTAAAGTTTCAAAAGCAACGCCACTTTCTTTACACGCTTGCTCTAATGTCATTCCTCCACCACAACAAAAATCTATATTGTATTTTCCAAAAACGTTATCTGCGCCAATATTTTGAGTCAATGTTGCTGCAACTGTATCTTGTATTTGTATCTCCATCCCTTTGTTATTAATTAACGAAAGCACAAAGATATAAATAAAAGACTATTTTATCTTTTATTAAGGTAGTTATTTTTGTTAAAATTACTAAACACCTAAAAACTAAGTAGATTGATGCTTGATTTTCTCATACAGCAGGACTAAAGACTGCAATAATTCCACTGGAGTGGTTAATATTTGATAGTGGTTCTGTCCAAACATTTGAGGCAAGTAATATTTAGCCGATGCTTCTATCGCCAAAGCATAGGAATTTATATGGCGCTGATTTAATTCACGCAATGCTTGTTTTACATCATTTACTCCATATTTCCCTTCATAGCGATCATAATCGTTCGGCTTTCCGTCAGAAATTAAAATTACCCATTTATTTTTAGTCTCACGTAAATCCAATTCCGCACCAGCATGACGCAAGGCAGCACCGATCCTCGTATAACCATTTGGTTCTATCGCTCCTACTTTATGCTTCGCTTTATTCCAATCATCATCAAAACCTTTTAGGGTAACATAAGAAGAATGATTTCTTGTTTTTGAATAAAAAGCATTGATCGCGAAATCAATATTAAACTCTTCTAAAATTTCACCAAATAGGATGGATACTTGTTTTTCTACATCAATTACTCGATTACCTGCGGCATATCCATCACTAGACAAGCTCACATCTAGCAACAATAAAATAGACAAATCTTTTTCCTTTTTACGCTTAGAAAAATAAATATTCTCAGAGGGTGTATGTCCTGACCTTACCTCTACAAATAAATCTGTCAAGGCATCCAGGTCAAATTCCTCCCCTTGAGTTTGACGTCTTACTTGTTGATATTTATTATTGACAGAGGTCATCATTTTCCGAAGTCCCATTAAAGTACTTCTATTATCGGACAGCGTTTTTTGATAATACGAGGCGTCAGATTTCATTATTTTTTTTGGATAGACTTTGCAAAAACCAGGTTTATAAGCCCGTTTTGAATAATCCCATTCGTCATAAGTAATATGATAACCTTTAGTGTCCGATTGAGCACTCTCAGACACAGTGGTGTTTTCCACAAATTCTGCTTGATAAACAGAATGCGCAGTATCGTCCACACGTACCGTATATTTCATATTTAAATCCTGCAACGCTTCTTGGTGATCATCTAACTCATCATCTCCATCAAAATCTCTCCATCCTCCATTGTGTTCATCTACAGTTTCTACTTTTTCAAAACTGTGATTTACGGAAAAATCTTCTTGCTTTTTTGTATCCACTTGCACAGAAATAATTTCCTCTACAGCATTCGCCTTAAGCACCGTTTTCGGTGCATCTGGATTTGCAGTTTTTGTTTTATCATCAAAATTATGCAAGGTATCCTTACTTCCATCCACGTCACTACGCATCCATTTCCCATAGAGAATACTATAATCTGCCTCCTTATTTTTGGGTGTTTTCTCAATAATTAAGGCCTGAATAGCTGCATGTATTTGTTGACAAACAGGATATTGATCAAACAGTGTTTCTAATACGGCTGTTGCCCCTTCTAATGCTTTAAGTTGCGATTCTTCTGTAGCGTGTTCTACCTTTCCGTCTGTCCAATTTTGACCTAAGTTCTTTTGCTCCGCTAAGTACAATACTCGAAACAAATAGAACGCAATATTTTTATCATAATCAGTAAAACCATCAAAATAAAAAGGCAAAAAGAAATTAGAATTTCGGTAGCCTCCTTCTCTCTCAGCAGGATAAATCTCAATTGATTTTCCTGTAATCGCACAAGCTAATAAGGTCAATCTTGGTTTAATATCCGCTAAATTTACACGGTATTTTAGCCGTTCTGAAGCCGTTCTTTTACGACGGCTTAAAAACTTTACAATCTTGGTATATAAAAATTCATCTGGCTCAAACATGGTCACTAATTTACAGGTTCTGAAATTATATCATTAAATTACAAAGGTCCTTTAAGGCTTCAATAGTTTCTAAATCATCTGTTAGCGGTTCTACTACAGCTACTTCTACAGACAATCTTTTTGGCAATCCTGTTTTTATTAATTTGGCAGCATCTACTAATAATCGTGTAGAAACAGTCTCCGTTAATCCTAATTCTGTAAGATTACGCACCTTGACCGCAATGTTTACTAATTTCTTAGCAATTCCAGCGTCAATTCCTGTTTCATTGACTAATATTTCTGCTTCCGATGTTGCGTTAGGATAGCTAAAAGACATGGCGGTAAAACGCTGCCTTGTAGATGGTTTCAACTCTTTAAAACCACGTTGGTATCCCGGGTTAAAAGAGGCAACTAAAGTAAAATCTTCGTGTGCTTTTACGGTTTCTCCCGTTTTATCTATAAACAATTCACGGCGGTGATCTGTTAATGAATGTACGGCAACAATTACGTCCGGTCTCGCTTCTGCTATCTCGTCTAAATAAATAATAGCCCCCTTTTTAACTGCAGTCGTTAAAGGACCATCCATCCAAACAGTTTCAGCTCCTTTTATAATATAACGTCCAATTAAATCTGTAGAGGAGGTTTCTTCGTGACAAGAAATAGTAATTAATTCCTTTTCTAATTTATGCGCCATAAATTCAATAAAGCGCGATTTCCCCGTCCCCGTAGGGCCTTTTATAAGAAAAGGAATTTTGTTTTTATAAGCATGCTCAAAAACTTCTATTTCCTTTCCGACGGCCTTGTAATAAGGTGTTTTTGTTTTCATAAGTCAACTCGTTAAAATAAAACAGGGTTCTATAGTAAACTCAGTACCATAAAACCCTGTTTTCTATCTAAAAAAACTACATTTTTATTTTTCTAATGCTTCATCTGTAGGTTGTCCATGCTTGATAAAATCAACCACAAAAGCAATAATCCCTACCGTAAACATAGTAGCACAAAGTATTAAAACAACAAAGTGTACTTGTATTTCGTTTTGAATTTGCATAAAGCTCATTTCAAGTCCTTTTTCAGGTAAAATTCTTTCTAAATACACCTGTGCAACACCTGCAACACCAAAAGCAACCGTCATTCCAATCATACCAATATTTGATACCCAGAATGCCATTCTTCCTCTTGCTCCATCGTATAATTTACGACCTGTCATGTTCGGTAAAGCATAACTAATCATTGCAAAAATAATCATTGCATAAGCTCCCCAGAATGCCAAGTGAGCGTGCATTGCAGTAACTAAAGTACCGTGTGTATATAAGTTGGTTTGAGGTAAAGTATGTGCAAAACCTAACAATCCAGCTCCAACAAAAGAAACAATAGCGGCTCCTAATGTCCAGTATAATGCCAATTTATTCGGGTGTTTTTTCTCCCCTTTTCTGTACATATTTACAGCAAATAATGCCATTGCTAAGAACGCTAAAGGCTCTAAAGCTGAAAAGATACCACCTACGATTAACCAAATTTTATTTACACCAATATAGTAATAGTGATGTCCGGTCCCTAACACTCCAGATAAGAATGTTAATCCTACGATTACGTATAACCATTTTTCAATCACTTCTCTGTCTACTCCAGTTAATTTAATTAATAAGAATGATAAAATACCTCCCATAATTAATTCCCAAACACCTTCTACCCATAAGTGAACAACCCACCATCTAAAGAAAGAATCCAATACTTGACTATCAAAAGGAATCATTCCTGGTAAATATAACAACGCCGTAAATATTAAACCCATTGTAAGTACTAAGGACGTAGTAGTTCTACGCTTTCCTTTAATTAAGGTAGCTAAAATAAGATAAAGGAATAGCAATACATTTACGACTACTAAATAATCCAACTGTCTTGGGATTTCTAAAAACTTACGTCCTTCCCAAATATTAAAGTGGAAACCAATGACGGCAACAACTCCAACTAAAGCTAAACTAACTAATTGTACATAGGCTAATTTAACACTTACCAACTCGCGTTGTGCTTCCTCCGGAATGATATAATAAGCAGCTCCCATAAAACCAGACAATAACCATACAATTAATAAGTTCGTATGTACTGCACGTGCGGTATTAAAAGGAATAAACTCGTGTAAAGGATCAAATCCGGCTCTTGCGAATCCCATAATGAATCCGTACACTATTTGTAATACTAATAAGAGTAACGATAAGGCAAAAAACCAATAGGCTACTTTTTGTGATTTATATTTCATATTGTATATTTTTGATACTAAATCTAAAACCATGTAATTCTAACGAATCTCACATGCTTTTTGTAATATTAAGATTTAGAGGGATTATTTATTTGCTGCTCTACGTTTTGCTAATGGAGATACGATTCTATCAAAACCGTTTAGGTCAATCTTTCCGATCCATTCAAAAAATGCTACCATATCGTTCGCTTCTGCTTCGCTCATATTATAAGCTACCATTTTACGTCCGCTCGGTTGCCAAGGCACTGGAGACATTAACGCTGCTTTAATATACCCAGCTCCTCTACGGTCTAATACCTTCGTCAATTCTGGAGCGTAATAAGCACCTTCACCTAATAACGTGTGGCATCCCATACAGTTGTTTGTTTCCCATAATTCTTTCCCGCGTACTACTGCTGCGGTCATTTTTTCTTTATTGGTTTGGTCATTTGCGCTAGATAGCGAATAGATTGTCAATCCTATAAACACAAGGAATGTGACAAAAGTACCGCCCAAAAAGAAGTTTCTTGCTTGTTTTTTAGATAACATACTTAAAGAGTTTGTTTTGATTARTGTTATTAAAAGACCTTTTTATCTTTTATTATTTGTATGGTGCAAATATATACTATCAAACAAACAAAAAGCATGACGAATGTCATGCTTTTTGTAATTTATATATTATTTATTGTTATTTTTTCTTAYCCAGACCACTCAAAAACAAAACACTCCCCTGAGCTTCAACTTCGTTTGCAAATTCCTTAATCGTTTGATCTCTAAATTTCCCAAAGATTTTCTTTTTAAACGGTTCTACTATAAAATGAACAGGACATGGATTCTTACCATCACATTTAGCCAAACCTAGAAAACAGTCATCTATTTTATTAGTTCCATCAATCTCTTCAATAATATCAATCACCGTTTTTTTCTCATTATCTTCTGTTAAGAAAAACCCTCCGTTAGGACCTTTAGTAGACGATATAATATTACACTTAACTAACTGTTGGAATAATTTCGCTAAAAACGGACTCGGTACATTGATACTATTCGCAATCGCTTTCACACTCATCTTTTTTTCTTTGGATGCGTGCTCTGCCAGATAAAGGGTAGATAAAATGGCATATTTACTAGCTCTCGACAACATAATTCAACGTATTTATAATTTATTAAAGTACAAAATTACAGAAAAAAAGACAATTTAGTATTATATTTTTTCGAATTTTACTGTAAAGTGTCTCATAATCGGTGCTTCGTCCACAATATTGTATCCTGTTTTAGCTAAATCTCGAGTATCATAAATATTTTTAAGCGTTGCCGCAATAAAATCCATATGATTATTAGTATAGGTTCTACGAGGAATGGCCAAACGTACCAGCTCCAACGCTGGATACCTGTTCTCCCTAGTTTCCGGATCCCTATCTGCCAACACAGTTCCTATTTCTACAGCTCTAATTCCTCCAACAACATATATTTCTAATGCCAATGCCTGTGCACGATATTCTTCTCTTGCAATATTAGGAACAAATTTATTAGCATCCAAAAATATGGCATGACCTCCTATAGGTTGTTGGACAGGAACGCCATACTCTACTAATTTATTGCCCAGATACGCTACTTGTTCTACTCTACTTTCTAAATAATTAAATTCTGTACTCTCATCTAAACCAACAGCCAAGGCCCCCATATCCCTACCATTCATTCCCCCATAGGTAATAAAACCTTCAAACATGATATTAAAAACAGTGGCTTGTTTAAAAATAGATTTATCGTTTAAGGCAATAAAACCACCCATGTTCACTAATCCATCCTTTTTAGCACTCATCGTCATTCCATCACCATAAGAAAACATTTCTTTTACAATTTTCTTGATGGGCATGTTCTCATAACCAGCTTCTCTTTTTCTAATAAAATAGGCGTTTTCAGAAAAACGAGCAGCATCAAAATAAAGTGGAATGTTGTATTGCTTACACAAAGCACTCACTTCCTTTATGTTTTTCATAGATGCAGGTTGTCCTCCAGCGCTATTACAAGTAATGGTAAAAACAATAAAAGGTATTTTTTCTATCGGATTGGAAGTAAATACATTYTCTAATTTATTAAGATCAATATTTCCTTTAAAAGGGTGCATTACTGCGGTATCAAATGCTTCGTCAATGGTACAATCCACCGCGGTTGCTTTTCTGAATTCAATATGTCCTTTTGTCGTATCAAAATGTGAATTTCCGGGTACAATGTCTCCCGCTTTTACCAAGACAGAAAACAATACATTTTCGGCAGCACGCCCTTGATGCGTAGGTAAGAAATACTTAAATCCAGTGATTTTCTTGACTGTTTTTCTAAGTTTTAAAAACGACCTTGAACCCGCGTAGCTCTCATCTCCTATCATCATTTCTCCCCATTGTTTATCGCTCATGGCACCTGTACCAGAATCCGTTAAACAATCGATAAAAACCTTGTCCGAATCAAGATTAAATAAATTATAGTGTGCTTTTTTTATCCATTTTGTACGTTGTTCTTGGGTAGATCTTTTAATAGATTCCACCATTTTTATTTTATACGGTTCAGCGTATGGTAATTCCATAATTGAAAAAATTTGATTGATAAAAATTGATAATAAGTTCCGCTTAGCAGAAAAGAAAGTAAAATTAAGACATGTAAGCTTCTGGTCGCTTTACATTTAAGCAAACATCAGAAAAATCATAATTGAAAAAGAAATTCATCATTCTTAATTTATTGAATCCCAAATATAGGAAAATATTAACAGATAATATATACTAACGCTATTTAAACCTATGGCAATAATCAGTATCTTTGCCGACAAATTTACCTTAACTAACAAAATGNAAAAAAATACTTAATCAATTATACTCAACCCGTTTAATGGCGGTGATGTTTTTAGTTTTTGCCATATCAATGGCGGTTGCCACCTTTATAGAGAATGATTATGGYACAGAAACGGCCAAAGCATTAATCTACAGCAGTTGGTGGTTTGAACTTATTATGGTTTTTATGGCCTTTAATTTTTTCGGAAATATTTTTAAATACAAATTGTACAGAAAAGAAAAATGGGTGGTACTTACATTCCATTTGTCTTTTGTTTTAATCATTATTGGAGCTGGAATTACACGYTATATCAGTTTTGAGGGAATTATGCCTATAAAAGAAGGACAAACATCCAGTGTTTTTCTTTCGGAAAAAATATACATCGGAACAACGGTAGATGATGGTGAAAATCAAAAAACCCCTAATTACGATGCCATTCTTCTAAGTTCTATGGGAAGTAATAGATACTCGTATTCTAGTGATTTTAAAGGCAAGGATTTTTCTGTAAAACTTACTGGTTTTACACCTAATTTCCAAGAAGCATTTGAACTAGATGACAATGGAGAAACCTATATAAAATTTGTTGAATCTAGCGCAGGAGGGCGACATGATCATTATATCAAACAAGGAACCTCACAAACCATTCATGGATTAACGGTAGGTTTTGATTCGGATGTAAAAAATGCAATCGACTTTAAAACGGTGGATGGTGTTTTAAAAATAAACACTGTATTTGATGGAACCTACTATCGTATGGCGGATCAATATAACGGTATCATATTAAAGGATAGTTTACAAGATTTCTCTTTACTATCATTATATAAATTAGGGAATAGCAACTTTGTAGTTCCTACGCCTTACGTTAAAGGAAAATACATAGAAAAAAGTGCAGAAGACCGCACAAGCTTCCCTGCTCATAAATTAACTTTTGACATTACCGTAGATGGAAAAACAGAGTCGGTAGATGTAAAAGGATCGCAATACACTACTTACGCTCCAATTCAGTTAAAAGTAAACGGATTAAACTTTAGACTTACCTACGGATCTAAACAATTGAAATTACCATTTAGCATCAAGCTAAAGGATTTTCAATTGGAAAAATATCCTGGTTCAACCAGTCCTATGTCATTTGCTAGTGAAATAACAGTAATTGACCCCGAAGAAACTTTTGATTTTAGAATTTTCATGAATAATATTTTAATTCATAGAGGCTATAAATTTTTCCAAGCCAGTTATGAAATTACCGATGAATACGAAGAAACTCGCTTGTCTGTAAATCATGATTATTGGGGAACATTAATCACCTATATCGGTTACTTCTTATTATACGGATCCATCACATTGACATTATTTATGAAAAAGACACGATTCGGAACGTTACGTGCTCAGTTGCGTAAGATAAAAACGACCAAAACAACCACTGTAATTGCCTTGATGTTATTGGCATCTACTACTATGTTTGCRCAAAATCACAATGCACACCGTATGACGGAAGTGCAAATTGATTCGGCTTTAAACGCCTCAATGGTCACTAAATTACACGCTGCAAAATTCAGTAAATTAGTAATTCAGGATAGAGGTGGACGTATGAAACCTGTACACACATTTGCTTCTGAATTACTTAGAAAAGTGAGTCATAGTGAAGATTTTAGAGGATACGATGCTGGACAAGTATTTTTATCTATCACAAAAAACCCACGTCTTTGGTTTCAAGTTCCTGTAATTTATATCAAAAAACAAAACACCAAACTAAGAGATATTATTGGCATTCCACAAGATGCTAAATACGCTCCTTTGGAAAGTTTTTTTGATGATAAAGGAAGTTATAAGTTAATCACTTATCAAGAAGATGCCGTTAAGAAAAAAATAAAAAGCAAGTTTGAGGAAAGTGTGATTAATGTAGACAGACGCCTAAACTTATTATATTCTGCCGTTACCGGAAGAATCCTACGTATTTTCCCATTACCAAACGACCCAGAAAACAAGTGGGTTACTCAAATGGAATTACGACAAGATAGTTATCCATCGGATATTGCTGATAAAGTAGTTAAGATGATGCCTGTGTATTTAGGAACCTTAAATGAAGCGGTAAAATCTGGAGATTACGAGCAATCAGATGCTATTATAGAAGGTATTCACAATTTCCAAAAGAAATATGGAGCTTCCGTAATTCCTACAGACAAAAACATTGACTTGGAAATAGCGTATAACAAATACGATGTTTTCAAAAAGCTATATTCATATTATATGTTAATAGGAGTATTGTTATTTTTCTTAGTAATTTTCCAAATTTTTAAAGATAATAAAGTAGTTCGTATTCTTATTAAAGTATGTATTGCTATTATCATTGCTTGCTTTTTAATGCACACAGGAGGCTTAATCGCTCGTTGGATGATTAGTGGACACGCTCCTTGGAGTAACGCTTACGAAAGCATGATTTATGTTGGTTGGGCTACTATGTTATTTGGATTGATCTTTGGTAGAAAATCGGCACTAACACTAGGTGCAACTGCATTTTTGACGTCATTCATTTTAATGATTGCACATTGGAGTTGGATGGATCCAGAAATAGCAAACTTACAACCTGTTTTAAATTCGTATTGGTTAATGGTACACGTAGCCATTATTGTTGCGAGTTACGGACCACTTGCCTTAGGGATGATCTTGGGATTAATTTCTTTAATCTTAATGATTTTAACGACTAAGAGCAACAAGAAACGTGTTGGTGAAATGATCAAGGAATTGACCATTATTAATGAAATGACTATAACAGTAGGGGTTATATTATTAACTATAGGAAACTTTTTAGGTGGACAATGGGCCAACGAAAGTTGGGGACGATACTGGGGATGGGATCCAAAGGAAACTTGGGCATTAATTAGTATTATGGTGTACGTACGGGCGGTGGAGCCTGCTGATGAGTTGGGCCCCCAT
>JAESRX010000034.1 GCA_016764435.1 Flavobacteriaceae bacterium
CCGTCGTGTAATTATCCGTAATAACCGTTTAAAACGTTTATTAGAGATCAAAGCACCAGAGGTAATTTTACGTAATGAGAAACGTATGTTGCAAGAATCTGTGGATTCATTGTTTGACAATACACGTAAATCATCGGCTGTAAAAACAGAATCGAACCGTCCATTAAAATCACTTTCTGATAGTTTAAAAGGGAAACAAGGTCGTTTCCGTCAAAACTTATTAGGAAAACGTGTGGATTATTCAGCACGTTCTGTAATTGTTGTTGGACCAGAATTAAAATTATATGAATGTGGATTGCCTAAAGATATGGCAGCTGAATTATACAAACCATTCGTGATCCGTAAGTTGATCGAACGTGGAATTGTAAAAACAGTGAAATCTGCAAAGAAAATCATAGACAAAAGAGAGCCTGTAGTGTGGGATATCTTGGAAAATGTATTAAAAGGACACCCGGTATTATTAAACCGTGCGCCTACCTTGCACAGACTGGGTATACAAGCATTCCAACCTACATTAATTGAAGGAAAAGCAATCCAATTGCACCCACTAGTATGTACGGCATTTAATGCCGATTTTGATGGGGATCAAATGGCAGTGCATTTACCTTTAGGACCTGAAGCTATTTTGGAATCTCAACTATTAATGTTGGCGTCTCACAATATCTTAAACCCTGCAAATGGTGCACCTATTACGGTACCATCTCAGGATATGGTCTTGGGATTATATTATATGACCAAAGAAAGATTGTCTACTCCAGAGAGAAAAATCAAAGGAGAAGGATTAACTTTCTATTCACCAGAAGAAGTAACCATTGCTTTTAACGAAAAAGCAGTAGACTTGAATGCAAGTATCAGAGTAAGAACTGAAGACTTGAATGAAGAGGGTGAATTGGTACAAAAAATTATCAAAACCACTGTTGGTAGAGTATTATTTAATGAAGTAGTGCCAAGACAAGCAGGATATATTAATGAAGTATTGAATAAAAGATCGCTTCGTGATATTATCCATGGTGTTTTAAAACTTACCGATGTACCTACTACTGGTGATTTCTTGGATGCGATGAGAACAATGGGGTTCAACTTTGCATTTAAAGGTGGATTGTCATTCTCATTAGGGGATATTATTATTCCTAAAGAGAAAAAAGGAATGATTGCAGAAGCTAATAAATTAGTGGATACAATTATCGGAAACTATAACATGGGGATGCTAACCCAAAAAGAACGTTATAACCAAGTAATTGATGTTTGGGGATCAACAAACAACCGTTTGACAGAATTGTCTATGAAACGTTTGCGTGAAGATCAACAAGGATTTAACTCGGTATTTATGATGCTTGATTCTGGAGCAAGGGGATCTAAAGAGCAGATTAGACAGTTAACCGGTATGCGTGGATTGATGGCGAAGCCTAAAAAATCTAGTGCTGGTGGTGGAGAAATTATTGAGAATCCAATTCTTTCCAACTTTAAGGAAGGTCTTTCTATTCTTGAATACTTTATTTCTACACACGGTGCACGTAAAGGTCTTGCGGATACAGCCTTGAAAACGGCAGATGCTGGATACTTAACACGTCGTTTAGTAGATGTTTCTCAAGATGTTATTGTAAACGAAGTAGACTGTAGTACCTTAAGAGGGTTGACCGTGAAATCATTAAAGAAAAACGACGAAGTCGTGGAAACTTTAGCGGAAAGAATCTTAGGACGTGTTGCTTTACACGATGTTATCGATCCTGTTTCTGACCAAGTATTGGCAGAGTCTGGTGAGTTAATCTTAGAAGCAACCGCTAAAATAATAGAAGAGTCAATCATCGATAGTGTAGAAGTTCGTTCTGCATTAACATGTGAAGCTAAAAGAGGTATTTGTGCAAAATGTTACGGGGTGAGTTTGTCTACCGGACATAATGTACAACGTGGGGAAGCCGTAGGTGTTATTGCAGCACAATCTATTGGTGAACCAGGAACTCAGTTAACACTTAGAACGTTCCACGTTGGAGGGGTAGCTGGTAATATTTCTGAAGATAATAAATTGATCGCTAAATTTGCTGGTAAAGCAGTGATCGAAGATTTACGTACAATTGCAACAACAGATAAGGATGGAACTGCTATTAATGTAGTAATCTCTCGTTCTTCTGAAATTAAAATTATAGATGTAAAATCTGGAATTACTTTTAGCACAAATAATATTCCTTATGGTTCTCATATCTTTGTAAAAGATGGAGACAAAATTAAGGTACAAGATGAAATCTGTCAGTGGGATCCATTTAACGGTGTGATCGTTTCTGAATTTAAAGGAAAAATCGCTTTTGAAAATATCCAAAGGGGAATGAACTTTAGTGTGGAGACAGATGAACAAACTGGTTTCCAAGAAAGAGTAATTACCGAGTCTAAAAATAAAAAAGTGATTCCATCATTATTGGTGATGAATAACAAAGACGAAGTATTACGTTCTTATAACTTACCAGTAGGTGCTCACTTGATGATCGACGATGGTGCAGAAATTCAAGCAGGTGATATTCTAGTGAAAATTCCTCGTAAATCAGGAAAAGCAGGGGATATTACAGGGGGTCTACCTCGTGTAACGGAATTATTCGAAGCGCGTAATCCTTCTAACCCAGCTGTAGTTTCTGAAATTGACGGTGTTGTAACGTTTGGTAAAATTAAACGTGGTAACCGTGAAATTATCGTTGAATCTAAATTAGGGAATGTTAAGAAATACCTAGTGAAATTATCAAGTCAAATCTTAGTACAAGAAAATGACTTTATTAAAGCGGGTATGTCATTATCTGATGGGGCTGTAACGCCTTCTGATATCTTGAAAATTCAAGGACCTGCAGCAGTGCAAGAGTTCTTAGTGAATGAGATTCAAGAAGTATATAGACTTCAAGGGGTGAAAATTAACGATAAGCATTTTGAAGTAGTAGTACGTCAAATGATGCGTAAAGTTAAGATTGTAGACTCTGGAGATACCTTATTATTAGAAAACCAATTGGTACACAAAAATGACTTTATTGACGAAAATGATGGTATTTTCGGTAAGAAAGTGGTGACCGATGCTGGTGATTCTGAAACGTTGAAAGAAGGTCAAATTGTATCGCCTCGTGATTTACGTGACGAAAATTCTAAACTTCGTAGAGAAGATAAGAATCTAGTAGAAGCGCGTGAAGCGCATCCTGCAACAGCAGAACAAATTTTACAAGGAATTACAAGAGCATCTTTACAGACCAAATCATTTATTTCTGCCGCATCCTTCCAGGAAACTACGAAGGTATTAAACGAAGCAGCCGTACATGGTAAAGTGGATACGTTAAGAGGATTGAAAGAAAACGTAATTGTTGGTAAACGAATCCCTGCCGGAACAGGAATGCGTAACTACGAAAACATTATTGTTGGATCTCAAGACGAAATGGATAAAAATTCATAAACTACTATGAGCGATTCGAAAAATAAAAACGAAGGACAATTAAACATTGAATTGGACGAAAAAATGTCAGATGGAATTTATTCTAACTTGGCAATTATCAACCATTCTGTTTCTGAGTTTATCGTAGATTTTATCTCTGTGATGCCGGGGCAACCCAAAGCAAAGGTCAAATCTAGAATTATTTTAACGCCGCAGCATGCGAAGCGTTTGGTAAAAGCGTTGGCAGATAATGTAAAGCGTTTTGAAGAATCTCATGGTGAAATAAAAGACTATGAACAAGTCCCAATCCCAATGAATTTTGGGCCTACGGGCGAAGCATAAGCATAATAAAAGCGGAACGAAAGTTCCGCTTTTTTTTTGTTCTTAAAAACTTGCCAAATGTATTATGATGATTACATTTGCGCTTTCAAACAACAACACATGAAACATTTAAAGAGCTACTTATTAATAGCGTTAGCTGTTATGAGTACCCTGAGCTGGTCTCAAAAAAAAGACACCATAAAATTAAAAGAAGTCCTAATCTCGGCCCATAGAATTGCGGTGCCGTTTTCTGAAACTTCCCGTTCGATTGAAGTTCTGACGGCGGCTAAAATAAAGTTGATTGCGGCCACAAATACCGCTGATTTATTACAGCATGTGGTAGGAGTAGACATCAGAAGAAGAGGAATAGATGGGATGCAAAGCGATTTGTACATCCGTGGAGGGAATTTTGAACAGACTTTATTGCTGATCGATGGTATTAAAATGGATGATTCACAAACAGGACATCATACGATGAATGCTATTTTATCCTTGGATAATATAGAACGTATCGAAATAATAAAAGGACCTGCGGCGCGTATTTATGGACAGAATGCCTTTACCGGTGCCGTGAATATCATCACTAAAAAAATTAAAGAGAACGAACTTATCGCAAGCGTTGGTTTTGGTTCTTATGACAATAAAAAAGCGAGTGTAGCCATCAGTCATAACTTTGACAATGCCGCTATCTTTGCCAATGTGGGCTACCAGAAGTCTGAGGGATATCGCCACAATACTGATTTTGAAAACAAATCATTATTTTTAAAAGGAAACATCGGAAAGATAGACATGATTGCTTCTTTTTCAGAACGTAAATTTGGTGCCAATGGTTTTTATGCCAGCCCTAAATACGTAGATCAATATGAAGAAACGCAAACCAGTTTAATGGGCGTGTCTACAAACCTTATTGCCGGGAGTTTTAAAATTAAACCACGTGTATATTGGAGAAGAAACCAAGACATGTACTTGTTTTTACGTGACAATCCTGCGTATTACAGAAATATGCATATCAATAATAAAGTGGGCGTAGAAACCAATGTGGTTTTTGAAAGTAGTTTAGGGAAAACAGGTGTTGGAGTGGACATCGCGCGTTCTTTTATCGTGAGTAATAATTTAGGAAACCATCAGCGTACTGCCATTACTGGTTTTTTTGAACAACGTTTCGATCAAATGGAAAAATTTGATGTTACTTTAGGTGTTGCTGTGAGTTCTTTCTCTGATTTTGATACCCAGTTTTTACCAGGATTTGACATAGGATATAGCATCAGTGACCGCGTTAAATTATTCGGAAATATTGGTTATACCTACCGTGTGCCTACGTATACTGACTTGTACTATGTGGGAGCAACTACCTTAGGGAATCCAGACTTAGAACCAGAATCTGCCGTATCTCAAGAGTTAGGTGCGAAGTATTTAGGAGAAAATTTACAAATCACTGTGGCTTTATTCAATCGTAATTCTACCGATTTGATAGATTGGACCAAGCAAGCTATGGATGACAAATGGCAGACACAAAACTTTAGCCATGTCGCTACTAGAGGTTTTGATACATCTATTAGTTACCAATTTAAATTGGCGAAATTTAACCAAGGATTGGACCTAGGATATAGTTTTATCAATGATGAAATTAATGATGATGCCGTGGATTTTACACGCTATTCATTGAACAGTTTAAAACATCAATTCAATGCGGCATTAAATACCCGTTTCTCTAAAACATTGAGCCATGCGATTTCGTATCGTTACACAGAACGTACGGATGGAGAAAGTTACAATGTGTTAGATGCGAAAATCATTGCACATATTAAAGAAGGCTTTGAATTGTCGGTAACGGCAAACAATATCTTCAATGCAAGGTATACAGAAACCAATTTAGTACCGATGCCTTTAGGAAATATAATGATCGGATTGAACTATAGAATATATTAAGGACGCGCTCATTTTTGCCGCGTTTTTACGCTTACATTTATAAAAAAAATCACGTTTTCTTCGGAAGCGTGATTTTTTTGTTTTTAGCCCTACCTTTTTCTTTTAAATGAATCATTAATTGGCGTGATTGTATATCTTTGTCGCTATGCAATTTGAACTTAAAGGAACAGACCACCGCAGTAAAGCGCGTGCAGGAACAATAACATTAGATCACGGGAAAATTGAAACACCAATTTTTATGCCCGTAGGGACTGTGGGTACCGTAAAAGGTGTTCATCAATCTGAATTAAAAGACGAAATAAATCCGGATATTATCTTAGGAAATACCTATCATTTATATTTACGTCCAAAACTCGAAATATTAGAAAAAGCGGGTGGATTACATAAATTTATGAATTGGGATCGTAATATTTTAACTGACAGTGGGGGATACCAAGTGTATTCACTTTCTAACAGTAGAAAAATTAATGAGAAAGGTGTCAATTTTAAAAGTCATATAGATGGTTCGTATCATTTTTTCTCTCCAGAAAATGTGATGGAAACCCAGCGAGTTATCGGAGCAGATATCATCATGGCTTTTGATGAATGTACGCCGTATCCATGTGATTATAAATATGCAAAGAGATCCATGCACATGACACATAGATGGTTGAAAAGATGTATCAATCACCTAGAGATTACACCGACTAAATACGGGTATAACCAAACGTTTTTCCCGATTGTACAAGGAAGTACTTATACGGATTTACGCGAGCAATCTGCGGAGTTTATCGCTTCTGTAGGTGCGGAAGGAAATGCCATTGGAGGACTTTCAGTAGGGGAACCTGCAGAGGAAATGTATGGGATGACAGACGTAGTTTGTAGTATTTTACCGGCAGATAAACCTCGTTATTTAATGGGCGTAGGAACACCGATTAATATTTTAGAAAACATTGCCTTAGGAGTGGATATGTTTGACTGTGTGATGCCGACACGTAATGCCAGAAATGGAATGTTATTTACGGCACATGGAACGATCAATATCAAAAACAAGAAATGGGAGCTGGATTTTTCTCAGATAGATGAAGGTGGAAATACCTTTGTAGATACGATGTATTCAAAAGCGTATTTACGTCATTTATTTGCAGCCAAAGAATTGTTAGGAAAACAAATCGCCACCATCCATAATTTAGGGTTTTATATGTGGTTGGTTCGTGAAGCCAGAAAACATATCTTAGCAGGAGATTTTTCTACATGGAAAGATAAGATGGTCAAACAAATGAATAAGCGTTTGTAAATTGAAAATATTAGATAAATACATATTAAAAAAATACCTTGCTACCCTTAGCTTGGTACTCGTTTTATTGATTCCAATTGCGATTGCAATTGATATTTCTGAGAAAGTAGATAAGTTCCTGCGTCACGATGATTTGTCTGTGGGACAGATAATTAGCGACTATTATGTAAATTTTGTAATTATTTACGGAAATACATTTTTACCATTGGCGCTTTTTATCGCCGTTATTTTATTTACCTCAAAATTATCTAATAACACGGAGATTATTGCCATTCACAGTGCGCAAATCTCCTTTCGAAGGTTTTTGCACCCTTATTTTATTGGGGGTACTTTGGTCGCCTTGCTCGCTTTAGGTATGAATCACTTTGTGGTGCCTCATAGTAATAAAGCCTTAGAGGAGTTTACAGAGGATTTTATTCGGAAGCGAAAAAAATCAAAAACCACGGCCTCTGATGTCACTTTACAGTTGAGTCCGAACGAAATTGTACATTTTAAAACGGTCAATTTAACGGGGAATAAAGCCTATAAGTTTTCGTATGAACGCTTTGATGGCATTCAGTTAAAGTATAAAATTCTAGCAGATAACATTCGATGGGAAGAGAAAGACTCTGTTTTTCGCTTGCGGATGTACCGAAAAAGATGGTTTAGGGACGGAAAAGAGTTCATTGAAACAGGAAACAAATTTGATACTATTTTCAATTTTACCATCAATGAATTGGTCCGCGTAGATCATTTGGCAAAAGAAATGATTACGCCGGATTTACGTCGCTTTATCAAACGATCGGAAGAACGTGGGGTGAAAAATCTAAACGTGTATTTGGTAGAACTCTACAAAAGAACCAGTTTGCCAATCGCTTCTTATGTCCTCACATTTATTGCGGTTATTTTAGGCGCAGAAAAAAAACGTGGAGGTATTGGAATTAACTTGGCGAAAGGGATTGCTTTAATGTTTATCTATGTCTTTTGTTTAAAGATAGTGGAAGTATTAGGTGCAGGAGCGACTTCCAATCCATTATTTTTGGTGTGGTTGCCTAATATGTTGTTCGGTGTTTTAGCCGTTTACCTCTATTTTAATGCAAAAAACTAACCTTAAAAATTACTTACAACTTCACCTCATTATTTTTATTTGGGGTTTTACAGCAGTGCTAGGAGCGTTGATTAGTTTGGATGCCATTCCCTTGGTTTGGTTCCGAATGCTCTTCGCGGTTGGTTTTCTGTTTGTGTATTTTTTATACAAAAAAAAGTCCCTGCGTATAGGCCCTAAAACCATGCTTAAATTTATGGTAGGCGGGCTTATTATTTCCACGCATTGGGTCGCTTTTTTTATGGCCATAAAGGTGGCCAATGTCTCTATTGCACTGGTTGCAATGAGCACAGGTGCCCTGTTTACATCATTGATAGAACCCTTGTTTTTTAAACGTCGCGTTATCTTTTCTGAGTTTTTAATGGGATTGATTGTGGTCGGAGGGCTCTATATTATTTTTAGAGGAGAAGGGGGCGAATATCTGTTAGGTATTATCTATGCCTTGATCGCTTCGTTTTTATCGGCCTTGTTTTCGGTGATCAACGGCTTGTATGTTCGAAAATATGAAGGTTCGGTGATTTCTTTTTATCAATTGTTTTTTGGCGTGGTATGCATCACTTTATACCTCCTTTTTACAGGAGGATTTAGCTACGAATTTTTTGTATTGAGTACGTCGGATATTATGTATTTACTTATTTTAAGTAGCATATGTACCGCCTATGCATTTGTGGTTTCTGTAAATGTGATGAAGTATCTATCGCCTTATACGGTCATGCTTTCTATCAATTTAGAACCTGTTTATGGAATTATTTTGGCCTTATTTATCTTTGGAGAAAAAGAAAAAATGACCCCGGAATTTTATATTGGAGCGGTTGTTATTATTTGTACCGTAGTTGTAAATGGAATAATAAAATCCAAAAAATCTTCATAATAGTATAGGTAAGTTGTAGAAGTTGCTATATTTGTCGCAACATCCAAACTTAAAACTTATGGAATATTTAGATTTTGAACTGCCGATTAAAGAGCTTGAGGAACAATTAGTAAAGTGTGCTTTAATAGGAGAAGAAAGTGATGTGGACATGACGGAAAGTTGTTCGAACATTGAGAAGAAACTAGAAAAAACGAAGAAAGATATATATGATAACCTGACAGCTTGGCAACGTGTCCAAGTATCTCGTCATCCAAACAGACCTTATACATTAGATCATATTGCCGCCTTAGCTGGAGATAGCTTTATGGAGCTTCACGGAGACAGAAATGTCAAAGATGATAAAGCGATGGTGGGAGGCCTTGGGAAAATTGGAGATCAATCCTTTATGTTTATTGGCCAACAAAAAGGCTATAACACTAAAACACGTCAATACCGTAATTTTGGAATGGCCAACCCAGAAGGGTATCGAAAAGCATTGCGCTTAATGAAAATGGCTGAGAAATTCGGAATTCCTGTAGTGACTTTATTGGACACTCCTGGTGCATATCCTGGATTGGAAGCCGAAGAGAGAGGACAGGGAGAAGCCATTGCTCGAAATATTTTTGAAATGACCCTTTTAAAAGTGCCGATTATCACCATTGTTATTGGGGAAGGAGCTTCTGGAGGTGCCGTGGGTATCGGGGTTGGAGATCGTGTGTATATGATGGAAAACACGTGGTATACCGTGATTTCACCAGAATCTTGCTCGTCTATTTTATGGCGTAGTTGGGAACATAAAGAAAAAGCTGCTGAAGCATTAAAGTTGACGCCTCAGGACATGAAAAAGCACAAACTGATAGATGGGATTATTAAAGAACCCCTTGGAGGTGCGCATAGCAATAGAGAAGATGCCTTTAAAGAAGTAGAAAAAACAATCTTAAAAGCCTTTAAAGAACTGAGTAAATTACCCGTCGATGAGCTGATAGCTCAACGGATGGAAAAATACTCAAAGATGGGTGTTTATAATGAATAACAAGGCCTAAACAGCCTGCAAGCCTCTCCATTTGGAGCGGCTTTTTTTATGGAAATTAGCCTCGCAATCACTCGATGTGACGGTGCGTGGGTACACGACATTCAAATGTCAGTGAACGAAAACACAACGTCAGTTCGAGTGAATTTTTGAATTTTTCATTCAAAAATTAGTATCGTATTCTATGATTAAAACAAGTAATTATTAACTTATTTTTAAAAATAAATATTACGCATATTTCATGAGGTCAACATAAGGTGTTTTTCTTTCTACAACAGCAAAAATTCTAGCTAGTAGTTTATTTCTTATTATGTTAATCGTACTCATTTTGTTTTTTCCGTCATCTACTCTCTTTTCATAGTATGTTTTCATTTCCATATTATGTTGTATTGCTACTTTTGCGCAGAGGTCTAATAAACTTTTTATCTTCTTATTTGCTAAATTACTCACTTTTGTTCTTCCTCTAATACTTGTTCCTGAAGTATTAGGAAAAGGTGCAATACCACAGTAAGAAGCAAATTTCCTAGAGTTTTTAAACTTAGTAAATCCATGTGTATATACTATCATAAACAGCGCTGTTTGGCTTCCTACGCCTTTTATTGTTTTGATTAAAAGGTAAATTTCTTTTAGTTGATCATCGTCACAAATAATCCCCTCCATTTCTTTAGCTACAATATCAATTTGTTTAGTACAATATGTGATCATTCGTTTACATGTTTCAAGTAGCACTTTATTTTGTTTTTTATCAAGAACTCTGCTTTGCTCTTTGAATGCACTCTTGTGTCCAGATCGTTGCTTAACCAGTCGTTCCCTTAGTGTTAATAGCGATTTAACCTGCATCAATTGGTCAGAAGGCATTTTATATGGTTCTAACTCATCACGCAATCGAAATCCGTATCTAGCAATTATTCTTGAGTCAACTTTGTCATCTTTTCCTCTAGTTATCCCTAAAGATTTTTTTATCTCTAGACCAGGAACAAGGATAAAAGGAATCTCATTTTTTGTAAGATAAACTGCCAGTTGATGTGAATACAATCCAGTATGTTCGAATACAAACAGTATGTTTTTAGGAGCAAAAGAACTTTTCTTAAAGACCCATTTAACCATTTTTTTAAAAGCTTTTTTAGTGTTATCTAATTTACAATAAGATTGACAACTATGAACTGTAACATCTATGGTTAATTTACTAACATCAATACCAATAGTTTCTTTAATTTTCATAAATTTGTTTTTAGATTATTAAAATGATTACATAGACTAAAACCTTTAGTAAAGTTATTTAAAATTCTATCTGGTCCTTTAGTAATCGGAATTAAAGAATGGGGACTAATACGATACATGAGCCTTGAATCTCAGAGAACTCAAAAGTTCACCCCATTCTTTTTTTAACAATTTAAGGTTTTATAGATTAAGCATAAAACGTTTAAATAATCAGAAGTATTAAAGCACTAATTATAAGGTTTAATTCCTCTTTGCTAATCTAAAGGAGAACCGAGTGAATTTACAGAAATTTTTAGTTTAATAAGCATCTCGATACAATGACTCCTCTCGTCGCAATCACTCGATGTGACGGTACGTGTGTGAACGACATTCAAACGTCAGCGAACGAAAACACAACGTCAGTTCGAGTGAATTTTTGAATTTTTCATTCAAAAATTTGTATCGAGAACCGAG
>JAESRX010000096.1 GCA_016764435.1 Flavobacteriaceae bacterium
GACTCGAACCAGCGACCTTCGGGTTATGAGCCCGACGAGCTACCTACTGCTCTACCCCGCGATTTCGAGTGCAAAGATACAACCTTTATTCAATCTGGAAGTGTTTTTTTGATATTTTTCTTATTTAATTTTTAATTAGTAGTACCTTTGCATTTTAAATACTGAAAATGAAGCATAAAGCAGGTTTTGTAAATATCATAGGAAATCCAAACGTAGGGAAATCTACATTAATGAACGCATTAGTGGGCGAACGCATGTCCATAATTACCTCTAAAGCACAAACTACCAGACATAGAATTTTGGGAATTGTGAATGGTGAGGACTTTCAAATATTGTTTTCCGACACTCCAGGGATCATTAAACCAGCCTATGAGCTGCAAGAATCCATGATGAATTTTGTAAAATCGGCATTTGATGATGCTGATATTTTAATTTACATGGTAGAAATGGGGGAAAAAGAGTTAAAAGACGAAGCGTTTTTTAACAGAATTACCAATGCAAAAATCCCTGTATTCTTATTAATTAATAAGATAGACAAATCAAACCAAGAAGAAGTAGAAGAAAAACTAGCCTATTGGTCTGAAAAAGTACCAAATGCAACCGTCTTTGTAATTTCCGCCTTGGAAAAATTCAATGTACAAGGTGTTTTTGATGCTATTTTAGAAAAACTTCCTGAGTCTCCTGCATTCTATCCGAAAGACCAATTGACAGATAAGCCTGAACGCTTTTTTGTAAATGAGGCCATTCGTGAAAAAATATTAATGCATTACAAAAAAGAAATTCCTTATGCGGTAGAAATTGACACCGAAGAGTTTTTTGAAGATGAGAAGATTATCCGTATTCGCTCTGTGATTATGGTAGAACGCACCACTCAAAAAGGAATTATAATTGGACATAAAGGAGCTGCTATTAAAAGAGTAGGTACCGAAGCCAGAAAAGACTTAGAAAAATTCTTTAATAAAAAAGTATTCTTAGAATTGTACGTAAAAGTGAATAAAAACTGGCGTAGTAATACCAAACAATTGCGTAGATTTGGCTACAACGAATAACCCTTAAAAAATAGCACTTGAATCCAATACTCCAACAGTTTTTCAGTTACGTTAGAAAACCACAACCTTTTTTTAACGAATCCTTGACACTTCAAGAAAAATGGAAAACTATTGGATGGATGCTAGGACTTAGCTTTGTATTAGTCTTCTGCGCTACTCCTTTAATTGCACTCGTAGACTCTTTTGTAACACCACTAAAACAAGAGCAATTTGAAGAAATCCTAGGTGACCTAGGCCTCATTCCCCTCCTCTTATTAGTAGCCGTAGTTGCTCCTATTCTAGAAGAATCCATTTTCAGACTCTTCTTAAAATACAAACGTAATTTTATTTTTAGAGCATTTGACCGTGTCTCCAATGGAAAGGCCAAAATATTCTGGCACAAAAACTTTCGCTTCTTTTATTACTTCTCTGCCATCATATTCAGCCTTATCCACATAGGAAATTATGACAACAGCAGTCTCCTATTTTATGTATTCGCGCCGATTATTGTGTTACCACAACTGATCGCTGGGTTTACTTTTGGCTATGTACGCATGAAACTAGGTTTTTTATGGGCGGTTCTTATGCACGGCCTTTATAATTTTATCATTGTTGGAAGTTCCTTATTATTCTTAAACAACCTAATCGTTTCTGACATCAATAATGAAGAGATCTCCTTAAAAATTGAAACCATAGAAATGGGCCTTGGAAAAGAATCCATCCTAAAACACTACAGGCATCAAAACGTGGTAGATTCTATCTTTATTAAAAACACCAAAATTAGCGTCCTCGCCCTGCAACTATTCCCTACAGACAGCGTACTTCTAAAGAACAACAAACGTATCAATCTACGTTTTATAAATCACCATAAAAAAGTAGATGCGCATCTAATTATTGCCCAGGAATTAAAAAAACAGTAGTGGCACTTTACCCTTCCACTCCATCAATCACATCATTCATAAAATTGTTTAGGAGTATCATTTGACAGCGACCTCTACGGCGTCCTAATTGCCCTATTAGATACAATACCAACCAAATTACAGGCATAAACGCACACACAGCCAACGGAATCTCAAATGACTTCCCAAGGTTCATTTTTACATAGGCCATAATTCCAAATCCTATAAATGCGATTGCTACGGCAAAATGGATGAACATAAAAAAGGTCCATATATGGGGTTTTGGGCCAAACAATCCTCGTAATATAGTAGGAGAATCTACTCCTTTTTCTATACTGATATTTAACTGTGGAGACCAAAAATGATTCTCAGATGCCGGAACATCCAACACGACATGGCTTCCAATAACAGTGCCTTTCAGTTGAAAGGAGTCCTGATGAATGGCATTCTTAAATTTCAATAATAATTCATCTGGGGAAATCGTAAACTCGTCCCTAAATCTTGGACGTAAGTGTACATTACTTCGTTCTTCTCTCATTCTATTTGTTAGTTAGTGCCCACAATATAACATTTTTAAATAAAGAGAGAAAGACCTACCTTGATGCCAAAACTAAAAAATGGTCCCAGCCCTTATCATCCTACTCCTAATTATAGTCCTTTACTTTATCCATAAGAAAACAAAGAACACGAAGAAGAACAGCGTTGTATTATCTCCTGTACACTTGGATTTACTAGAGAAAAAAGTCCTGTATTACACCCAATTATCTCCTCATAAAAAAGCACTATTCAGAACCCGAATCAGTGAATTTCTATCGACTGTAAAAATTACGGGGATAGAAACTACGGTAGAAGCAATCGATGAAATTTTAATCGCTTCCGGAGCCATCATCCCTATTTTCGGATTTAAAACATGGAAATACTCCACGTTACAAGAAGTATTACTCTATAAAAAATCATTTACAAAAAGGTTGGATTTCACGGACAATACAAGCACAGAACACATCACAGGAATGGTAGGAACGGGTTCTCTAAATAACATTATGATTCTCTCCCAACCTGCATTACACCATGGTTTTTCTAATACAACCGATAAAAAAAATGTCGCCATTCACGAGTTTATTCACTTGATAGATAAGGAGGACATGAACATTGATGGCATTCCAAAAGTCCTTATGGACAACCAGATTAGCTTACCATGGACAGAATTTGTTCGTAAAAAAATCAATGACATAAACCGTGGGAAATCAGATATCCGAGGCTATGGTGGGAGTTCCGCCATCGAATTTTACGCCGTTGTCGGGGAATACTTTTTCGAACGCCCCAAATTATTAAAACGAAAACACCCCGAACTGTACGCCCTACTTTCTACTCTTTTTAAACAACAATGAATTCGTAAAAATCTAACTTTAAAAACCCGTTATTTAAGCGGCTAAATGACTCACAATTATCTACTTAAAAAAAGTAAGCAATATCACCCAAAAAAAACTACCTTTGCAAAAAATTTAGACAGTAAAAAATGAGCAATATTGTAGCCATTGTAGGGAGACCTAATGTAGGAAAATCGACGTTATTTAATCGTTTAGTGCAACGCCGTGAGGCGATTGTAGATTCGATAAGTGGTGTTACACGTGACCGTCATTACGGTAAAAGTGATTGGAACGGGAAAGAATTTTCATTAATTGATACGGGTGGATATGCCATTGGTTCTGATGATATTTTTGAATCAGAAATCAGAAAACAAGTACAATTAGCCATTGAAGAAGCTGACTATATTATTTTTGTAGTAGATGTAGTAGAAGGAATCACACCGATGGATACCATCGTTGCTCAGTTGCTACGTAAAGCTAAAAAGCCCATCTTTATGGCCGTTAACAAGGTAGACAACTCTATGCGTGAAGGTGACGCTGTAGAATTTTACAACCTTGGACTTGGTGAATATTACACCATCTCGTCTATCAACGGAAGTGGAACAGGTGAGTTATTGGATGCATTAGCTGAGAAACTTGACGGTGAAGAGGTACCTGACGAAAACGAATTGCCAAGATTCGCAGTAGTAGGACGTCCAAACGCAGGAAAATCATCTTTTATCAATGCATTAATTGGTGAAGAACGTAATATTGTAACTGACATTGCAGGAACTACCCGCGATAGTATTGATACCAAATATAACCGTTTTGGTTTTGAATTCAACTTAGTAGATACTGCTGGAATTCGTAAAAAATCTAAGGTTAAAGAAGATTTAGAATTTTATTCTGTAATGCGTGCTGTAAGAGCCATCGAATACTGTGATGTTGCTATTTTAATAGTAGATGCAGAAAGAGGTTTTGAAGGTCAGGATGAGAATATTTTCTGGTTGGCTCAAAAGAATAAAAAAGGGGTTATAATCCTTGTAAACAAATGGGATTTAATAGAAGAGAAAGAAACCAATACCTTACGTGATTTTGAGGCAATGGTTCGAAAAGAAATTGCTCCTTTTACAGATGTGCCAATTGTATTTATTTCTGTTTTAGAAAAACAACGTATTTTTAAAGCGATAGAAATGGCTGTTGAGGTATTCAAAAACCGTACAAAACGAATTCCTACGAGTAAACTGAATGATACCATGTTAGAGATCATTAAAAGTTACCCGCCACCAGCATTAAAAGGAAAATTTGTAAAAATCAAATACTGTATGCAATTGCCTACACCTACTCCACAGTTCGTGTTTTTTGCCAATTTACCACAGTATATTAGCGAGTCTTACAAACGTTTTATTGAAAATAAATTACGAGATATTTACGATTTCAAAGGAGTGCCTATCACCATCTACTTTAGACAAAAATAGGAGTCTCTTTAAATATAAAACACCCCTTGATTCCATGCTGAATCAAGGGGTGTTCTCTTTTTAAAGACCTTTATCTTAAACACTAACTCCTCCGAGAACCTGTATTCTTAGGAACAAGAAACTACATTCCTCCTTCTTATTTAAGTCCCGTCATGCCCATTGACAATCCTAGAATAACACCTTGTAAAAAAATCTCAATAAGAGCTGTAAACAACGGAATCAGCCCACTTCAAACCTAGATAATTAAGGCGTGTTAGTCACCTCACCTAAAACCATTTCAGGCATGAGCAATCGACTTTAAAAACTAACAAATCAAAAAACAAAAGACTGATTTGCAAGGTTTTAAACAAAAAACCGACACATATAATGATATTAATAATAATAATTATTAGCAATCCCCGCCTAAACCGTATGAAGTAATTTTTATGCGGTTTTTGCTTGCCTATTGAAATAGCCCAAGATAAGCCCTAGCACCACAGACCATAAAGCAGCCAAACCTATTTGATACGGCTTGTCCAACATAAAGGTAAGTGTATGTGCTGGAATCCAAAACCAAATTAAAGATTTCATCCCTTTGTCTAGATTCGCCCAGTTGCGTTCTCTCGCAATCAGATTGTCTAAATACCGATGAAATATCACCAAGAACAATCCAAATTGTAGATTCATCGCTACCGACACCGCAAATGCATGTCCAAACAATCCCAATTCAGGAAGCATCTCATGCGCTACCAATCCATCTACAAATGCCTGAGTTCCCACAAAAGCATACTTAATACAAATAGCCAATACTGCCCATTCTAACATCTTTAAGACGAGTGTCAACGAAGAATAAGGCATAAATAATTGCCCTTTTTGTAGCCATTTTGAAATCATATCGCCCAAAGTACCCAACACCGCAAACTGAAGCATGGCACTAATTAGCGGATACGTTGTTACGAAAGAAATATAAGCATCCATTGAGTATTGTATTATTTAGATTGACGCTAAAAATAAGCACAAGATCACAGCATTATACTGTTATTTGTCATGAAATAAAAATAGATATGAGATGTGAGAAATGAGATGTGAGAACGTTAATTGAACACGGGCATTCGCTAAAAAGCACATCCCATTTAAAAGAACCTGCTCCCCTAGTCAATAAATCACCGAGCACTGCAGCTCTAATAGCGTTCCTTCACTTTCTTACGTACACCGCTTTTCTATTGAACAGTGAAAACGTTCAGGTCTATTTTTAAAATAAGAGAACCGCCTACGATACACCTCCTAACTCCTTATTGCCAAAGCAAAAAAAAAGAAAAATAACCGCGGCAGATCATCGTGTAGTTTACAGGACTGCATACCACTATTCAGCTAGAGGTATGTTCTAAGATAGTTGATTTTTTATGGTAATAAGGGCTGCTTTTATACCCTCAAGGCGCAATACGATTTCGTGATTGTGCGCCGTTTTATGTGGCTGTTTTTTCAATTTATTTTTAGCGCCGTCCAGCGTAAAACCCCGTTCCTTTACCAAATTATAAATCAGCTCTAAATTTTTAACATCTTCCTGAGTAAACAATCGGTTTCCTTTCGCGTTTTTCTTTGGTTTTAACACATCAAACTCCTTTTCCCAAAATCTGATTAAGGAGGTGTTTACATTAAAAGCCTTGGCGACTTCCCCTATTTTATAGTAGCGTTTCTCTGGAAGTTTTATCAACATTAGTCTAAAGATTGTCCTTCTATTTGCGCTGCTTTTTGCATGGCTACAAATTCTTCGGGAGTTAAATTACCTGAATAAAAGTTAATAGGATTGATTCTATTCCCATTTTTATGCACTTCATAATGTAAATGTGGTGCTTGAGAACGGCCTGTATTTCCTACATAACCAATTAAATCTCCTCGTTTTACACGTTGTCCTTTTTTAGTATTGTACTTACTTAAATGCGCATACAATGAAATATAGCCAAAACCATGGTCAATACGAATATGTTTCCCATAACCACTAGATTTATTATCAGCTCTGATAATTCTCCCATCGCCGGAGGCAAATACAGGCGTCCCTCTCGGTGCCGTAAAGTCCATTCCTTTGTGCATCTTTCTAGCCTTAGTAAATGGATCCGATCGCCATCCATATCCAGAGGCCATACGTGTCAAATTCTGTTTTCGCACCGGTTGAATCGCAGGCATTGCGGCCAATAAATCTTCCTTATTCTCGGCTATTTTTACTATTTCGTCCAATGATTTAGACTGCATGTACAATTGTTTTGCTAGAATATCCATGTTTTTAGTCACACCGATAATCATCTCTGAATTGTCAAAACCTTCAAGTGATTTATAGCGATTTACACCTCCAAAACCAGCACTCCTGGTGTCATTAGAAACTGGACTTAACTCGAAATAAACACGGTAAATATTATTATCACGTACTTGCAAGTCCTCCAGCACTTTCTCTAACTGAGTCAACTTTTTAGTATGCAATTCCTCATTTAGTTTAACAAATTCAAGTTCTCTTTTTAACTTTTTCTCACTCGGAGATTCAAAGATTGGGGTGAGGACAACAAAACCAAGAACCATAAAGATACCGGCCACCACAATAGTCAAAATTAGTCGGGTAAATTTATGACGTTTTTTATCCTTTATTTTTCGATAAGATAAGGTTTCAGAGTCATAATAATATTTTACTTTTGCCATTGTATAATTTATATTATTTTTGCTTATTAAACGTGAGGATTTTAATTAATATTGCTCACATCATTAAATACAAAAATACGAAATGTTTTATAATTGAACATTCGCAATTGTTTTTTAATAGGAAATTAACTTTTCCAGACGCAAAAAAGAGTGTAACAACGGGTATTTTGGATTAATAATCCACCCCTTTATTTGAAACTATATTTTTAAACTCGATTAAAATCACGAGCTTAAGCCGGARCAAGGCATAAAGAATATCATTTATGAAATCACAGGAAGTAAGAAAGCAGTTTTTAGAATTTTTTAAAGCAAAACAACATAAAGCAGTTGGCTCTGCCCCTATTGTTATTAAGGATGACCCTACGTTGATGTTTACCAATGCGGGAATGAATCAATTTAAAGAGTTCTTTTTAGGACAACGTAAAATCGAAATTCCGCGTGTAACTGATACTCAAAAATGCTTGCGTGTTTCTGGAAAACACAACGATTTGGAAGAAGTAGGTATGGACACCTACCACCATACGATGTTCGAAATGCTAGGAAACTGGAGTTTTGGAGATTATTTCAAAACAGAAGCCATACAATGGGCCTGGGAATTCCTAACCGACACCTTAAAAATAGACAAAGAATGTTTATATGTTTCTGTTTTTGAAGGCGCCGAAGAGGAAGGATTGAAATTTGACCAAGAAGCTTGGGACTTATGGAAAGCCATTGTTCCTGAAGACCGTATTATTTTAGGAAACAAAAAAGACAATTTTTGGGAAATGGGGGCGCAAGGTCCTTGTGGTCCTTGTTCRGAAATTCATGTTGATATTCGTTCTGCTGAAGAAAAAGCCAAAGTTTCTGGTCGTTCTTTAGTAAACGCAGACCACCCACAAGTAGTGGAAATTTGGAACTTGGTATTTATGCAATTTAACCGTAAAGCCAACGGAAGTTTGGAAAATCTTCCTGCACAACATGTAGATACCGGAATGGGCTTTGAACGTTTATGTATGGTAATGCAAGGCGTACAGTCTAATTACGACACCGATGTTTTTACGCCATTAATTAGAGAGGTAGAAACCATTACAAATACACCTTACGAAAAAGGTGACAGTGAAAAATCTGACATTGCCATCCGTGTTATTTCTGACCACGTACGTGCCGTAGCTTTTGCTATTGCCGATGGCCAATTGCCTTCTAACACAGGTGCTGGTTATGTAATTCGTAGAATTTTAAGACGTGCTGTGCGTTATGGATTTACATTTTTAAATCAAAAAGAACCTTTTATACATAGATTGGTAGAAGTATTGAGTCATCAGATGGGAGACACCTTCCCAGAGATTGTTTCTCAACAACACCTAGTAACCAATGTAATTAAGGAAGAAGAAGCCTCCTTTTTACGTACTCTAGGTCAAGGATTATTATTGTTAGATAAAATTATTGAAGGAACTGAAGGAAAAGAAATYTCTGGTAAAAAAGCCTTTGAATTATTCGATACCTACGGTTTCCCTATCGATTTAACCGCCTTAATTTTATCAGAAAAAGGATTGACTTTAGACGAAGCAACCTTTAATACAGAGCTACAACAACAAAAAGCACGCTCTAGAGCGGCTTCTACTATAGAAACAGACGACTGGGTAATTTTGGATGCTACCATAGATGATGAATTTATTGGTTATGACAATACTACAGCTGATGTAAAAGTGTTGAGATACCGAAAAATAAACACTAAAAAAGACGGTGACATGTACCAATTGGTATTTGACAAAACTCCTTTTTATCCAGAAGGTGGTGGACAAGCCGGAAGTAAAGGGTATATAGAAATTCCTAACAGTGATGTAATTTACATCCTAGACACGAAGAAGGAAAATAACCTTATCATACACTTCACCAAACATTTACCAAGTAACATTAAAGAATCGTTACATGTAATTGTAGATAATAACCAACGTTTTTTAAGTGCTTGTAACCATACTGCTACGCATTTATTGCACCAAGCATTGAGAGCCATTTTAGGGGACCATATAGAACAAAAAGGATCTTCTGTAAACGCAAGAAACTTACGTTTCGATTTTTCTCACTTTGCTAAGTTAACAAACGAAGAAATTTTAGAAATAGAAGACTTTGTAAATGCGCGTATCACAGGAAAATTACCTCTAGAAGAATTTAGAAACATTCCGTTGGATGATGCCAAAAAAGAAGGTGCCATCATGTTATTTGGCGAAAAATATGGCGACAAAGTACGCGCCATTCGTTTTGGTCAATCCATAGAATTATGTGGAGGAATTCACGTACAAAACACCAGTGATATTTGGCATTTTAAAATCACCTCAGAAGGTGGTGTTGCCGCTGGAATTAGACGTATTGAAGCCATTACTGCCCAAGCAAGCAAGGAGTTTTTCTTTAATAACACTAGAGATTATGTGGAAATAAAAGAAATGTTTAAAAACAACGAGTCTCCTATTAAAAACGTAAAAGCTGTTTTAGCAGAAAATAACAGCCTAAAAAAACAAGTAGAGAGCTTATTGAAACAAAAAGCAAATAATTTAAAAGGTGAGTTGATTAAAGAAATTAAAACCGTAAATGGGATTAATTTTATTGCAAAAAAATTAGATCTAGACCAAAGTAATATCAAGGATTTATTGTTTGAAATAGGAAACGAAGTAGACAATTTATTCTTCTTAGCAGCTACAGAAAAAGATGGAAAAGCAATGCTAACTTGCTATGTTTCTAAAGAATTAGCAAAATCAAGTGATATTCACGCCGGAACAGTAGTCCGCGAATTAGGAAAACTGATTCAAGGTGGCGGTGGAGGTCAACCTTTCTTCGCAACCGCTGGAGGGAAGAATCCTGCTGGAATTCCTGCTGCTTTAGAGAAAGCGATTGAGTTTGTGAGTTAGATTTTGTAAATGTTGTTGGTTGTTGGTTGCTAGTTGTTAGTTGCTAGCGGGATACTCTATTTAACAAGATTATTATTAGAATCAGGACGAAGGACTTCTAATTAGTAGTGAGATGTTAGAATTGAGATATTAGTTGAAGGATGCGTATGGTTACTGGACGTAAGAGTCAGGAATCAGGGCTTCTTGACATTATGGATAAACGCTCCGAGTATCACAACTCGAGTGTCATTTTGAACGGATGTGAGACTTCTCGATACAATTTTTATAAAATGCTCAGGCATTTTATAAAAACCACTCGAAGTGACGGTAACATTAAAAACACCTCATTAGGTCCAATATTGAGATTTTTAAAAAAGATATGCAGTAATAATGACGTACAGCAACAAGTAAAAGGTAATGAAAAGTTGAACTACGTAATATTGATAATTAAAAATCGAAGCCTGTCTTTTATGCAGTATATATGTTCAAAAGCTGCGAGATTCAGGAGCGACCTTAGGAGCGACGCGCAGTTTTGGACATGGTTTTTAAT
>JAESRX010000013.1 GCA_016764435.1 Flavobacteriaceae bacterium
CCCTGGACCTGTCCATGTCATTTCTGTAATCCCTGAAGGAAAATTATCCGACACCAATACTTCTGAAGCATCGCTCGGTCCTGCATTAGAAACCGTAATCGTATAGGTTACATCTTCTCCTGGTGTATAGGTTGTATTATCTGCAGCTTCTTTAAGTACATCAATATCCGCAATCGCACCTCCTGACGAAATCGTTTCACTACAATCGGTACAAGGTATTGGGTCTGGTATGTCTGGATCTACCGCACTTGCAACATTTATCAAATCGCCCGTAAAATCACTAGGAACCTGAACTTCGACAGAATAACTAATTATTTCACCCGCTATTAATGATATATTTTCATTTAAGGAACCCGTCCCAAAAGTCCCATCTGAAGCACTCCAAGACATTTCTGTAATTCCGACAGGAAACCCATCAGTTACCTGAATATTTGAAGCATCTAAAGGACCATTATTGGTTACTTCTATTAGATAATTTACTGTTTCCCCTGGAGTATACGAAATTTGTGTTGCTATTTTCTCAATATCTATATCCGCGACACAATCCGGTGCTTCCACTTTTAATACATGATCCAAACAGCGACCTTCACGAACAGTAATCGTTACCGCTCCTTCTAAACTAGGAACTGTAATTGTACCTGCCACTAAATCTACCACTCCTTTATCTGTTGTCACTATTACATCATCAGATCGTATAAAATGAATCACATAATTTCCAGACATTGTAGTATCACATGCTACGCCAGCCACACTAAACACAGCTTCTGCACATGCCGCATCACAATCTGTAGGAGCTAAAACCGTCACTGATTGTTCACAATCTCCATGAACAGCTTTTATAATTACTTCTTCTATGTTACTAGGTACGGTCAAAACGTTTCCGGCTATAGTTCCTGCACTCGCAGTAACTGTAGCCCCCGTAGTTTCACTTAGAATAACCTCATAAAAACTCGACCCAGCCGGACCACAAATAGGTTGACCAACCATTAGATTTGGTTGTTCACAGGTATCAGGACAACTCAACGGTCCATTAATTTTCACTTCATCAGAACACCCCGTTTCGTTTGTCCCTACAATTGTTATATCCTCTCCAAAAGGAATATTCGTAATCGTTCCTTCTTCAAAATTTACGGTTCCAACTCCTTCAAGCACTTCAATAGAAACAGCATCCGTTATAAAACTAACACTATAACCAGTTGCAGTACATGCGATATCTCCAACAGAAATTAGTACGGGTTTACATAAAGTATAGGTCCATGCTTCCACGTAGCCACCAACGATATCAACATCACCTCGGGCTTGAATATTCCCTATAAAACCATTCAGTGGTTTCCTTTTTACAGAGTTCTTAGTCACGGAAACCGGAATCTCAAACGCTCCTGAAGCTCCTGCTGGAATCTCTTTATTTTGGTAAAAAATCACTTTAACATGCCCTGGAAACACTTCATATACAGGCGTGAAATAATCCAATCCTGTTCCAGTGATTAAATCAACATCTTTCTGTTTTAAATCTATATAACTCAATTGTACACTAAAAGTAACGTTAGGTCCTCCAAAAACCGTTGCCTCAATAGGATTGACACCTCCTAACTCAGTCCAATTAAATTGAAGAGTCCCAACACCTCCGATTTCTACAGGATGCAAGGGATCAGGAATAATTTCTCCTCCTTCAAATGAAATACGAGACTGTGCAAATACACTACTAACAATTAGTGTAAATAATAAAACTGTAATTACTACTATATTTTTCATACTATTGTTATTTCGTGTATTTAATAAACCTTAGATTGATTCCTTTCATTATTCTTCCTTTTCCTAACAAGGCATACTTTTTGGCAACATCTCCTTGAGTATCCAGAAATGCAACAACACAGCCACTACTAGCCGTTCGCCTGTTTATAAAAAAAAGTGTTGTAAAATTTAAGACTTCAGCCACCGCCTTACAGTTTCCTGCCATGCGTTCCTGCTTAATTAGCCTAAAAGGAGTTGTAATCAACTCTTTTGAAATAGAATTTGAAGTAAATTGTGACGTGATTTCAGCGCCTAAAGAATCCATTGAGACTGCTCCTACATTCACAGTAAAAGCAATAAACAAATACAGTGTTAACCGTCGTAAATAAATGTTCAGACAAGCTACATTGATTTTTAAGATACTCTCCGACATTTTTGAATTGTAATTTTTCTCCATAGTACATATTTAAATAAATGCATACCTAAACATGTAAGTCAACAGTGACTGACAATAGAGAAAATATAGAATTTGAGGAAAACTATATGCCTACGTTTTTAAAAACGCAGTGATACTTTATAGCAATGTAAAATTTAGGGGAAATATCATATCGTAAACATGATAAAAATAATTTAATAACAGTAAAAATCACCGTAAAACCGATATAATATTTGGCAAAAGTACAAAAAAAAACCATTTTCTTAAGTTTAGTCAATAAAAAAAACTTTTAAAACAACAAAATACATATAACTTAAAACAAATGGTGTATTTTTCTTTATTTAAATGAAGTATCCTGAATTTAAATTTGAATTATTTAATAAAAACCCTGAACAGTAATTCTCATCACAAGCAACTTTTTAGAGTTAAATCTCAGAAAACATATTCCGGAAAAACCAGGAACCTTTAAGAGTTAAAAATTAAGACATTAACTCTTTTATATAGCACTTAAAATGGAATTTTACACTAGCTGTTATTTCACTTATAAAAATGCCTATCACGGATATTCAACTAGCACAAACCTGAAGAACACTTTAACTAATTGGCCCCTCTCTTTTCAATTTAAAAACAGCAAGGTCTACAGTAAATAACTACTATTCCGCTTCGTAAGAATCTATTTGATTTTATCACATCAAAATAATTCTTGATCCCAACGCTTCGGAAAACAAGACTTATGAAAAGTTAAGAGTTCTACATTTTTTTATTGAGACAAAGACCACGAAACAAAACTTCATAAAAAAAGCACCTCATAAATGAGATGCTTTTTGCGGTCTGGACGGGACTCGAACCCGCGACCCCCTGCGTGACAGGCAGGTATTCTAACCAGCTGAACTACCAGACCGTTGCTCTTAGCGGTTGCAAACATACGGGGCTTTCCCCTATCTACAAAGCTTTTTGCCATAAAATTATAAAAATAATTTCCTGCGTTTTAAATAGGTCATGAGTACTTTTTCAAAACCTTTATGAATGTCTACCGGCACATAATCTATCTTGTATTGCATACACTTCAATCTCAAAGCCTTAAAGCGCGCTTCCATTGCTTTCTTATAATTATCTTTAATCGTATCGGCATATAAATTAATTTCCTCTCCTGTTTCTACGTCCCTGAATTTCTTAGGGCTATTGTCAAAATCAAAATTCAATTCGTACTTTCCATCATAGGTATGGAACAATACCAACTCATGTTTGTTGTATTTTAAATGACGTAAGGCTTCAAAAAGAGCGTCCTCATCCACATCCGTTTGAAACATGTCTGTAAACAGAAATAATAACGATCGCTTGTGTACTTTTTCTGCTATTTGATGCAACACCTTATAAGTATTAGTGGTCTCCGAATTTTTCATCTGAAGCACCTCTTCCAAATAACTGAGTAACATCCTACGGTGGCGGTTACTTCCCTTTGCGGGTGCATAAAAATTACTTTGACTGCTATACACACTTAGGCCTACGGCGTCCCGCTGTCGTTTTAAAATCTCCATCAATGCCGCTGTGGCATATACAGAAAAAGAGATTTTATTTAATTCTTGTAAACTTGGTCGTTGCAGCACTGGAAAATACATAGATGCCGAATTATCTATAATTATATGACACCGTAAATTGGTTTCTTCCTCGTAGCGTTTTACAAATAATTTCTTTGTTTTCGCATATAATTTCCAGTCTATATGACGGGTGCTCTCCCCTTTATTGTAGATGCGATGTTCTGCAAATTCTACAGAAAACCCATGAAAGGGACTTTTGTGCATCCCAGTGATAAATCCCTCTACTACTTGGCGTGCCATCAGCTCCAAATTCTGAAGTTCTCCTAAATGTTTTACATTAATTTCTGACATGAGGTTCTTTTTCAATACCCAATTAATGGCATCTATCTGTAAATATAATAAATTAATCAGCGCCGCCTAAGTATTGAGAAATTAGAAGTTTGATTTGAGGACCGTTACGTGGGTTTAAAATAAAAAACAGAAGCATCTATGGAAGGAGCATTCGCAAGTGAAAACAGTAGCGAGATATAAGTAAAGGAAAAACAAGGCACAAAAAAAAGGGTCCGACCTATGCCGCACCCTTTTGTAATTTATACCATTTATTTTTATAAATGTGAGTCAATTTTACCAGCATACGTAGCTTTAGGAGCTACACCTACTTGTTTATCAACTACTTCTCCGTTTTTGAAAATAATCACTGTAGGGATATTTCTCACTCCATATTTAGCTGCAAAATCTTGATTTGCATCTACATCTAATTTTCCTACTACTGCTTTCCCTTCGTATTCTACTGCTAATTCTTCAACAATTGGTCCAACCATTCTACAAGGTCCACACCATGCTGCCCAAAAATCAACCAATACTGGCTTGTCTGATTTTAAAACTACTTCTTCAAAATTAGCGTCTGTTATTTCTATTGCCATGTTTTCTTCTATTTATATTATTCTTAAGGACAAATATACTCTTTTATTTTGCTACTTATGCATCCCTTTTAATCAGTTTATTTTATACAATCATCAAATGGATTTATAAAACCGATAGCGCCCATATCCTCCCTCTATTTTCCAGCCCACCCTAAAATCAACTTATTACAATAGCGAGGCTAGAAAATTTCTTTTGCAACAGCATATACATTACTAGATTTTCCCATCGAATAAAAATGAACCACAGGAACCCCTGCTTGTATGAGTTCCTTAGACTGTTCTATCGCCCAGTCTATTCCCACTTGACGAATCTCTTTGTTATTTTTACACCATTCTATTTCTCGAACCAACACGTCTGGCAAATCCAATTTAAACACCTGTGGTAACACGTGTAAATGACGCGCTATGGCAATGGGCTTTACCCCAGGAATAATAGGTACTTTAATCCCTATTTCCCGTGCTTTTTCAACAAAATCAAAATACTTTTGATTGTCAAAAAACATCTGAGTAACCACATAGTCTGCACCTGCATCCACTTTTTGTTTTAAGCGTCTTAAATCCGCATCCATGCTCGGTGATTCTATATGTTTTTCTGGATATCCGGCTACGCCAATGCAAAAATTAGCCTTATGAGGCGTTTCTATGATTTCATGTAAATACTTTCCTTGGTTCAGGTCATTAATTTGACGTACCAAGTCTGTAGCATATTGATTCCCTCCATGTACGGGGTTAAAATACTGTTCGTGTTTCATGGCATCCCCACGCAAGGCCATTACATTCTCCAAGCCTAAATAATGACAATCCACCAACACATATTCTGTTTCTTCCTTCGTAAATCCTCCACACAACACATGCGGAATGGCATCCACATTGTATTTGTATTTTAATGCGGCACATATACCTACGGTCCCTGGGCGCATTCTAGTGATTTTCTGTTCTAAAAGTCCATTGCCTCTGTCTATATAAATATGTTCCTCTCTAGAGGTGGTTACATCTATAAACGGAGGTTTAAATTCCATCAAGGGATCTATATTTGCATACAAATCATTGATGTTTTGTCCTTTTTGTGGTGGTATTATCTCAAAAGAAAACAATGTTTTTCCTTTTGCTAGTTCTATATGTTCTGTTACTTTCATTGTTGTAATCGTATTAAGTATTGAGCTATGAGTACTGAGTCTTCACCTATAAAAGGGTGCCGTCAATACCTATTTATTAGGTGTATTAATCTTGATTTGCTATATTCGGAAACAACCATTTTGTTGCTTTTTCTAGAGAAATATCTTTACGCAGTGCATAATCCTTCACTTGATCAGCTGTTATTTTCCCCAAACCAAAATAGCTGGATTGTTCATTCGAAAAATAATACCCAGACACGGAAGATGCCGGCCACATAGCCAGACTTTCGGTAAGTTTCACCCCTATTATTTTTTCTACTTGCAATAATTCCCAAATAGTTTCTTTTTCTAAATGATCTGGACAGGCTGGATATCCTGGAGCAGGTCTTATTCCACTGTATTTTTCTTTAATCAGCTCCTCGTTATTTAATAATTCATCCTGAGAATAGCCCCAATGTTTAGTTCGGATTCTCTTGTGTAAATATTCTGCAAAAGCTTCTGCAAAACGATCTCCTATGGACTGCACCATAATGGCCGAATAATCGTCCTCATTTTCCTTGTGCTTTTTCGCCAATTCTTCTACCCCAAAAATAGACACGCAAAAACTCCCCATATAATCCTGAATTCCTGATGAGTTCGGGGCTATAAAGTCTGACAAAGCAATAGTAGGAACCCCGTCTTTTTTCTTTAACTGCTGACGTAAAGTTCTAAATCTAACCAGTTCTTTTCCTTTTTTAGAAAGTATGATATCGTCCTTCTCATTACTAGTTGCTTCAAACAATCCAAAAACAGCCTTGGGTGTAAATAATTGCTTTGCTATTACTTCTTTTATTACTGTATGCGCATCCGTAAATAATTGACTTGCCTGCTCTCCAACAACGGCATCGGTTAAGATGGCTGGATATTTACCATGTAAATCCCACGTCTTAAAAAACGGTTGCCAATCTATAAAAGGTAACAATTCCTTTAAGCTCAATTGCTTTAGCATTTGCACCCCCAATTCATTAGGTTTTTTAATAACGGATGTTTCCCAGTCTATCTTAAATTTATTACTTCTAGCCTCCTGAAGACTTACATAGTTCTTTGTTTTTCCTCTATTTAAAAAAGTTTCTCTAAATTTTTTATAGTCATTTTTTAATACTGACACATACGCTTTAGAAGTCGACTTATTTAACAAACTCCCCACTACAGTAACCGCTCTAGATGCATCATTTACATGAACCACCGCATTAGAATACAACGGATTTATCTTGACTGCGGTATGCGCCTTAGAAGTAGTTGCTCCTCCAATTAACAAGGGAACTTTAAAATTTTGACGCTCCATTTCTTTGGCTAAATACACCATTTCGTCCAAGGATGGCGTTATCAATCCAGACAATCCAATAATATCAACGTTTTCTTTTTTAGCTACTTCAATTATTTTTTCAGGTGGAACCATCACTCCTAAATCAATAATTTCATAATTATTACAGCCCAACACAACGCTCACTATATTTTTACCAATATCATGTACATCTCCTTTTACAGTGGCCATTAGAATACGACCTAAACTATGGATAGTTCCTCCCTTATCTTCTTCAATAAAAGGATTCAAATAAGCCACGGCCTTTTTCATAACCCGCGCCGATTTTACCACCTGAGGTAAGAACATTTTCCCTGCTCCGAATAAATCACCGACTACATTCATCCCTGTCATCAGATTTATCTCAATCACTTCTATAGGTTTTGAACTTTGCAAGCGGGCTTCTTCTACATCCGCCACTATAAATTCGTCCACGCCTTTTACCAAGGCATGTGTAATCCTTTCTTGGAGGGAATTTTCTCGCCACGATAAATCTGCTACACGTTCTTTTTTACTTCCTTTTACTGTAGATGCAAAATCAAGTAAGCGCTCCGTAGCATCCTCTCTTCTGTTCAATATCACATCTTCTACATGAACTAATAAATCCTTGGAAATATCATCATACACCTCCAACATTGCTGGATTTACAATGCCAATATTCATCCCTGCTTGAATGGCGTGGTATAAGAATACGGAATGCATAGCTTCCCGAACTCCATTATTTCCACGAAAGGAAAAAGACACATTACTCACGCCACCACTCACACTTACATTGGGTAAATTCTTCCGAACCCAACGCGTGGCTTCTATAAAATCAATGGCATTCTTCTTATGCTCATCCATTCCTGTAGCCACCGGAAAAATATTTAAATCAAAGATGATATCTTCGGATGCAAAACCTACTTTATCCACCAACACACGGTAAGAACGTTTGGCTATTTCAATACGTCTATCATAAGTGTCCGCTTGTCCAAGCTCATCAAAAGCCATTACGATAACGGCGGCTCCATACATTTTAATCTTAGTTGCTTGGGCGATAAAACTAGCCTCTCCTTCTTTCAATGAAATAGAATTTACGACACACTTTCCTTGTACGACTTGTAAGCCTGCTTCTATAATTTCCCACTTAGAACTATCTATCATCAAGGGAACTTTACATATATCTGGTTCGGCAGCGATTAAATTTAAGAACCGCACCATGGACTCTTTTCCGTCTATTAAACCATCATCCATATTTATATCGATGATTTGCGCACCGCCATCCACTTGATGACGTGCGATGGCCAAAGCCTCGTCAAATCGCTCTTCTTTTATCAATCGTAAAAACCGACGTGATCCTGCCACATTGGTTCGTTCTCCAACGTTGATAAAATTGGAGTGTTCATTTAAAACTAAGGGCTCAAGGCCAGAAAGTTTTAAGTATTTTTTAGCGATTCCTTCCTCCGTTTTTTCGAGGCTAACTGTTGATTTTTTCTTGCTCATCGTCCGTGGGTATTGATGGATGATTTCTCTGTTTTCACGAGAGTAACCATTCGTAGTTCTCTTATTCATAATTGATGACAACTAATTAATAATCTATCTTAAGTTCTGTCTTCCAGCTCAAAAAGACTTTTAAACATGTCGCTTTCTTGGTTTATAGCTACTTGCTAGTATCGCGATTGCTTTAATATGTGCTGGAGTTGTGCCACAACATCCACCGATAATATTGATCAAATCTTTTTTCAGATACTCTTCTATTTGGAGTGCCATATCTTCGGCTGTTTCATCATATTCTCCAAAGGCATTTGGCAAACCTGCATTCGGGTGGGCAGAAATCCCAAAGGAGGTTTTGTGAGCAATCGCTTCTAAATGAGGTTGGAGTAAATTAGCTCCTAATGCACAATTAAAACCAACAGTCAATAATGGAATATGACTCACAGATATTAAAAAAGCTTCGGCGGTTTGTCCAGACAAGGTCCGTCCACTGGCATCCGTAATGGTCCCACTGAGCATGATAGGAATGTCTATATTTCGTTCGGTTTTCACCTCTTCAATGGCAAATAAGGCGGCCTTGGCATTTAAGGTATCAAATACTGTTTCTACTAATAACACATCTACGCCTCCGTCTATTAAAGCTTCCACTTGCTGTTTATACGCCTTCCTTAATTCTTCAAAAGTCACGGCTCTAAACCCTGGATCATCCACATCTGGAGACATGCTGGCTGTTCTATTCGTTGGTCCAACAGCGCCCGCGACAAAACGAGGTTTCTGTGGTTCCTTCTTCGTAAACGCATCGGCTACTTCTCTGGCTATTTTTGCCGATTCATAGTTCAAATCATACACTATATGTTCCAAATTATAATCGGCCATCGCGATGGTTGTTGCCGAAAAAGTATTGGTCTCTACAATGTCCGCACCTGCCTCGAAATAGGCACTATGAATTTCTTTTATAGCCGCTGGCTGGGTGATGGATAACAAATCATTATTTCCTTTTAAAGGCGATGGATGCTTGATAAATCGTTGCCCTCTAAAATCCTTTTCTGAAAACTTATACGCCTGTAACATGGTTCCCATAGCGCCGTCTAATATTAATATGCGACGGTTCATTTCTTCTCTAATCTTTGACATTTAAAATCTACTTTTATGGTTGTACCAACACCGTTCCTAATGACCGATCTAACTAATTTATTTCACTCCTTTGGTCGTCAAAAAACCGAACAACAGCTATTGCAATTGGTTGATTTTTCACCTAGAAATAATAAAATTAAGTGGATCTCTAAACAGTTATTTAGAAATTTAGTTGGTATTATTATATCGTTTTACGCTTGCGTTAGGGATCACAGCGGCATCCTTTTTTTTCTTCAAAAAAAGATACAGCGGAGAGCCCGACCCTTGCGGGAACGCCTAAAAAAATGGTATCAAAAATGGTGTGGGTTGATTTTTAAAAAATCGATTGAGCTATCTATCCAAAATGGTAGAATGTAGCACCTTCTTTATAAGATAAAGGGTTGCTAAGGCTTCATCGGGTCTAATCCCTCTGCCTTTCTTGATAACATATTCAGTATTTTAATGAACTATATTGCAAATTAACACAATATTCTTTTGAATTTACTACTTATTACTGGTTTTTGTTACGCATCGAATAAATTGGAGGACAAGTAACGATCTCCGCGATCACAAATAATAGCAACGACAATTCCTTTCTCAATTTTTTGTATTAATTTTAAGGCACTTGCCACCGCACCACCACTACTCATTCCTGCAAATATTCCTTCTTCCTTTGCAAGGCGAATGGTCATTTCTTTTGCTTCTTTTTCAGTAACCTCAATAACCTCATCTACTTTTGATTTATCAAAAATGGTAGGCACATAGGCTTTGGACCATTTTCGTATTCCTGGAATACTGGCACCATCCGTTGGTTGTGCTCCTACAATATAAATGTCCTTCTTTTTCTCTTTTAAAAACGTAGCGACCCCCGTAATGGTCCCTGTGGTTCCCATCGCGGAGACAAAATGGGTGATTTCTCCATTTGTATCCTTCCATATTTCCGGGCCTGTAGTTTTATAATGCGCCTTCCAATTGTCTGGGTTACCGAATTGATTTAAGATAAAATATCCCTTGGTTTTATGCATTTCTACTGCCAAATCTCTCGAACCTTCAATCCCTATTTCCTGTGGTGTCAAAATAACTTCAGCACCGTAGGCACGCATCGTTTTTACACGTTCTATTGTGGAGTTTTCTGGCATAATTAATATCATTTTTAAACCTAAAAGCTGGGCGATAAATGCCATGGCTATTCCGGTATTTCCACTGGTAGACTCCACCAATGTATCTCCTTTTTTAATTTCATTTCGCGCTAATGCTTGTTGCATCATATTGTACGCAGCACGATCTTTTACACTTGCTCCGGGGTTATCCCCTTCTAGTTTCACAAACAGACGCACGCCTTTTTTCTGAAATATATTTTTTAATTCCACCAATGGTGTATTTCCTATTTGATCTAAAATTGATTGTGATTTTATCATCGTTTATCTGTGTTTATTAGGACTGTTTAGGTTTTATATTTATCGCTGATTTATAGGTGACTAAGGAATCTGCTGGAATGCTTTTTGTAATCCATACGTTGGCTCCAATAATACTATTTTCTCCGATACTAATAGCTCCTCCTAAAATGGTGGCATTCGCATAAATAGTGACATTATTTTCTATCGTAG
This sequence comes from Flavobacteriaceae bacterium, assembly GCA_016764435.1. Lineage (GTDB taxonomy): Bacteria > Bacteroidota > Bacteroidia > Flavobacteriales > Flavobacteriaceae. Next base: position 11,279 of record JAESRX010000013.1, read on the forward strand.
GATGCCTTTTAGTAGCTGCGAAACTCTTTTTTACCTCAATCCCTCCAAGGGTAACTCCTTGGTAAATTTTTACATTGTTTTTTATGATTGACGTCTCTCCTATTACTATTCCTGTCGCGTGATCTATAAAAAAAGACTCGCCAATTACTGCTCCAGGATGTATATCTGTTCCCGTAAGACCATGGGCGAATTCACTCATCATCCGAGGAATAATGGGCACATTCTGCTTTAATAATTGATGACTTAACCGGTACATGGAAATGGCATAAAACCCTGGATATGCTAAATAAATTTCCCGTAAACTATTTGCGGCAGGGTCGTTTTTCTCAAAAGCAATGGCGTCTAAGTCTAGCTGTTTTCTGATGCCTGGAAATTTCTTAAAAAAGAGATCCCATTGTTTTTTAGCGTCTCTAATTTCTAGGGCCGTACAAATTTCTAAAAAAGCAGCTTCTAAAGTTTCCATGGCTTCTTTCTCCTGCTTACAGGCATCGAATAAGGAATAAAACAATTGTTTTGAAAACTGCTCTACGTTATCTTTAAGGCAAACTTTATAGTTTTTTGAGTTCATTTTTTGATTTAAATATATTGTTAATTTTTGATTTATAGTGTATTATATGGTGTTCAGTTTTATTCTCAATACATTTTTCTGATGATTTTTTCTTTGAAAACCAATGGAAATCACTCAATTTAACGAGAATACACCGTCATTATGTCCTCTTGTTTTTTTGAGGAAAAAACACCCCTTTTAAAAGGAGGAATGTGTATCAAAACAGCATTGGGATGCCCTCCTCAAAAAGCCTATTTTCAAACTTTTAATTCTCAATCAAACTCTTCGTAATTCGATTTAAATTGGACACTTTTCTAGAGAAATCTCCTGAAATCCGGTCTCGAACTACATTTAAATTAACCACTACATCATCTAGGTTTTCTGGCAATACTTTTTCGAAGAACTGACGAAGTCGTTTGGCCATGGTGGGTGATTTTCCATTGGTAGAGATGGCAATTTTTACATTTCCTTTAGTGACAATTCCTCCCAAATAAAAATCACACAAGTCCGGAGTATCTGCTACATTTATCAAGATATTAAACGATTTTGCGTCAAAATATATCTGTTCGTTCAATTTTACATCGTTCGTCGCTGCAATTACTATTTGTTGTTTGTACATCAGGTTTCGTCCATATTCCCCAAATACTAAGGGGGTTTTATGTTTTACTGCCAATGCTTTAATTTCGTCTGAAAAATAAGTCGCGACTACTTTCACCTTGGCATTTGGACTAGATTTGAGCAAGAAACTCAACTTTTCACACGCCACATATCCACCTCCTACTATTAAGATGTTTAATTCTGATACTTTCAGAAAAACAGGGTATAATTCATTTCTACTCATCACTTATTTTTTATTTGTTAGTAATAGCTCTCTTATCTATTGCGGCATGTTTCAACACGTGTTGGTTAATTTCCTCAAAAAAGGAACGAAATTTAACACTCTCTTTCACTACTTCTCCAATCACAATAATCGCTGGAGATGACAGTCCTTTTTCAGTGGCAACGTCCACTATTGTTTCTATGGTTCCAAGGCCCACTTGTTGATTTTCCGTACATCCATTTTGAATGATAACCGTAGGTGTATGACTTTTTCCAGACTCCTTAAATAAGGCGGTAATTTCAGTAAGTTTACTCATCCCCATTAAAATCACCACAGTTGCAGAAGACTGAGCTGCCAACTTAATATCTTCTGACAGTTGCCTTTCCGAAGTAGTTCCTGTGAGTATCCACAGGCTTTCTGAAACCCTTCTTTTCGTCAACGATATTCCTAAATTTGCAGGGACAGATACTGAAGAAGAAATCCCAGAAACCACTTCGGTTTCTATCCCGAAAGAAGCTACATAATCTATCTCTTCTCCCCCGCGACCAAAAATAAATGGATCGCCTCCTTTTAAACGTACTACGTGCCCATGCTCGAAGGCGTTTTTTACAATAATCTCATTAATTTCGTCTTGAGAATACCTGTGAAATCCTTTGCGTTTTCCTACAAATATTTTTATTGCATTGGGCGCATACGCTAGCAGTTCTCTATTTATTAAGGCGTCGTATAATACCACTGCGGCAGTTCCTAAGGCTTTCACCCCTTTTACAGTAATCAAATCTACATCACCAGGCCCTGCACCGACTAAGGTTACTTTTGCGTTCTTTTTATTGATCATCTTGTACTATTTTAGCACGATACTCCGTGGCCATTTTATAAAATTCCACCGCATCTTTCACGTATTTACTTGCAAATTCCTGACTCGGCTCGTTGGTTCTAATTTGATATACAAAATCCGAGAAGGAAGTAGGTAAACTAATTTTAGAGGTAAATAAACGATCAAACTGCGTAATAATACTGGCTTGAGTATTTGTTTTTTCTTGTTCAGAAATCAACAATGCTTTGGCTGTATTTACGATAGTCGCATAGGCGTAATAAATAGCATCTGCATATTGCTTTAACTCTAATGCTTCTTTAGCATGCGCTATTTTCTCTTCGTTTTCGAAAAGTATCGTCGCCACTAAATCAATCACAACACCTGCACATTCTCCAACACCCACCGCCACTTTATAAGCTTCTTCCGTTCCCCAATCCACAAAATCACTGGGCTGTAAATTAGTAGTATCCGCCAATGGCTTTAACATTTCATAAAAATAAGCTTCCTGTTTTCTATCGTAATAGTCTAAAAAAGATTCCTTTGTTTGTTGATTTTTCTCAAAGTCGTTCAGCACAAAACGCAAGGCGTCTGGCCCTCTTTTACTTGGTATTTTGATTACTTTAGCTGCAAATCGCCCATTTCCATCGCCTAAAATACCTCCACCTAATAATACTTGTAATGCAGGAGCTACTAACTTTCCTGATTTTATAGACATCCCTTGAAAACCAATATTAGCTATGGAATGCTGCCCACAAGAATTCATACATCCACTTATTTTAATAGTGATGTCTCTATTTTGTACAAACTGAGGATATTCCGATTCCAACACACGCTCTAACTCCGTAGAAATCCCGGTACTACTTGCAATCCCTAAATTACAGGTATCCGTTCCTGGACAAGAAGTAATATCAAAAATACTATTAAACCCTATAGCGGTATAGCCTAATTTAGAAAGTTCAACATAAAAAAACGGCAAGGATGCTTCCGGAACATGACGCAATAATATGTTCTGACGGATGCTTAATCGCAATTCATTTCCTGCATATTTTTTAATTAAGTCTGCTAAAACCCGGGCATTCTTGGTATAAAAATCACCCAAGTGTACCTTAATTCCAATCGCATACAATCCTGCTTGTTTTTGAGCACTTACATTGGAGTTTTTCCACAAGTTAAACAATTCCTTGTCTTTGATTTCTACGGAAGGAACGGCCATGGTATTTGCGACAACAGGAACATCATAGGCCGTGGTGTCAATAAGAACTAGCTGTTCTGACAAGGCTTTTTGTTCTTCATCTACCAATGTTCTAAATCCATCTACCCCTATTTGTTTTACTAAAAATTTCATGCGTGCTTTGGCTCTTTTTGCACGTTCTCCATGACGGTCAAACACACGTAAAATAGCCTCCGTTACTGGAATTATTTTATCGCCTTCTAAAAACTCATACAACACATCTGCGTGTCTTGGTTGCGAACCAATTCCTCCCGCTAATAATACTTTAAACCCATGTACGCCGTCTTTTATTTTGGCAATAAATCCAACGTCATGGATAAAACTAATCGCAGTATCCGCATCAGTACCCGAAAAAGAAATCTTTACTTTCCTTCCCATTTCTTGACAAATAGGGTTTCTCAAAAAGAATTCAAACAAGGCCTGTGCATACGGCGACACATCAAACGGCTCGTTTGGATCTATCCCCGCAGTTTCAGAAGCGGTGACATTCCTCACCGTATTTCCACAAGCTTCACGTAAAGTAATAGCGTCCTTTTCTAATTCCGCCCACAACTCAGGAGTCCTGTCTAAGCTAACATGGTGAATTTGAATATCCTGACGCGTAGTAATATGCAAACGTCCTCGAGAATACTCATCTGAAACATCAGAAATACGGTGTAACTGCTCACTGGTCATTTTCCCAAAAGGCAATTTAATACGAATCATCTGTACTCCTAACTGACGCTGTCCATACACTCCACGAGCCAATCGTAAGCTACGGAAACGTTCTGCGTCTATTTCTCCTTTATAAAATTGATGTATTTTTTTTTCTAAATCAATGATATCCTTCTCCACTACCGGATTTTCAATTTCGGTTCTAAAACTTTGCATGATCTGTCGTATTTGTTAGTTTTTGAGTGTTGAGCTCCTATCCTCTATTACTCCTGTAGGAATCCCACAGGAATAATAGAAGAGTTAAAACCCTTGTAATCTTATTGTTATTTTATATAATTAAGCTTCTATAAACCCAACGCCTGCGGTATTATTCGACTGCTGATCGATTAAAATAAAAGCACCATTGGTTCTATTTTCCTCGAAGGTATCAAAGAAAATAGGCTTGTTTAATTGGAAAGTAACACGTGAAATATCATTCATTGCGACTTCAGTAACATCTTCTTGAACTCCCGAAAAATCGGTATTTATTTTATGATGTATGGTCTTCACTTTTGCCAATACTTTATGTACACCATGTTGTAATAAATACTTGGCGCCTGGCACTAATTGTTTAGCATCCATCCAAGAAACTGTAGCGGTTACTTGTTTTGCAATATGTGGAATTTCATCCACCTTTACAATCATATCACCTCTACTCACATTTACATTATCGGTTAAGGTTACCGTCACCGAGCTTTGATGTCCTGCTTTTCCGTACTTTTTATCGTAAAAATAAATATCTTTTACGGTAGATCGTGTTTTCGAAGGCAATACTAATACATCATCTCCTACGGCTAAATCTGCTCCGTACACTTTTCCTGCGTAGCCTCTAAAATCGTGAAAATCTTCTGTTTTTGGGCGAATCACAAACTGTACAGGCAAACGCATTTTACCATTATTATACACATCTTCTGCATCCAAACTCTCCAAGTGATCCATTAATGTAGCTCCTTTATACCAATCAAAATTGGTAGATTTATGCACCACATTATCTCCTTTTAAAGCACTTACTGGAATGTAAGAAATTTGACGTCCTTCAAAATTACTTTTCTCTACTAATTTCTCGAATTCTGATTTGATCTCGTTGAACCTTTCCTCTGAAAAATCAACTAAATCCATTTTATTTACTGCCACTACCACGTCTTTTACACGCAATAAATTATTGATAAAAAAGTGACGATATGTCTGCTCTATCACACCGTGACGTGCATCGATTAAAATAATGGCTGCTTGAGAAGTAGAGGCTCCTGTCACCATATTTCTAGTATATTCAATATGCCCTGGTGTATCGGCAATAATATAACTACGTTTTGCTGTAGAGAAATAAATATGCGCTACATCTATCGTAATTCCTTGTTCACGTTCAGCAACTAAACCATCGGTGGCCAACGAAAAATCAAGGTAATCATACCCTTTTAATTTACTACTGCGTTCTATGGCTTCCAACTTATCGTCGGTCATTGATTTTGTGTCGTATAAAATACGTCCAATCAAGGTGCTTTTCCCATCATCTACACTTCCTGCCGTTGCTATTTTTAATACTTCCATATTCTATTGGTTGTTGGTTTTTAGTTCGTGATTGTAAGTGTTACGTTTTATCAAAAACTAATACCATTTTACTTATTCGTTGTTGTAAATTTCAAGCTCCAAGTTATAAACTGGTAGTATATTCACTCCCCTTTTCACTCTTTGCTTTTTACTAATTCCTTTATTATAATTCTAAGTGACACCCTTTAAGTTCTAAAAACAAAAGCTCAATACAAACATCAAACTCCCCTTTTCGCTTTTCACTTATCACTAATCCCTCTAGCATAGTTCTAAAAACAAAAGCTCAATACAAACATTAAACTCCCCTTTTCGCTTTTCGCTTATCACTTATCACTAATCCCTCTAGCATAGTTCTAAAAACAAAAGCTCAATACAAACATTAAACTCCCCTTTTCGCTTTTCGCTTTTCACTTTTCGCTTGTCACTAATCCCTCTAGCATAGTTCTAAAAACAAAAGCTCAATACAAACATTAAACTCCCCTTTTCGCTTTTCGCTTGTCACTAATCCCTCTAGCATAGTTCTAAAAACAAAAGCTCAATACTAACATCAAACTCCCCTTTTCGCTTTTCGCTTATCACTTTTCGCTTTTCACTTATCACTTATCACTCTTTTTAAAAATACCCTTGTTGCTTGCGTTTTTCCATCGCCGCTTCTGATCTTTTATCATCAATACGCGCTCCACGTTCTGAGATACTAGAATCTCTAATTTCCGCCACTACTTGACTGATGGTTTCAGCATGAGAAGCTACGGCTGCAGTACAACTCATATCTCCAACAGTTCTAAATCTAACCACACGTTCTTCCACCACTTCTTCTGCATCTCTATACACACAGTCTGCGGCAGACCAAATCATACCATCACGTACAAATGTTGGACGTTTATGAGAAAAATAAATTGATGGAATTTCCAACGCTTCATTTTCTATATAACTCCACACATCTAATTCTGTCCAGTTTGAAATAGGAAAAACACGTACATTTTGTCCCAAATCAATTTCTCCATTTAACATATCGAACAATTCTGGTCGTTGGTTTTTTTCGTCCCACTGTCCAAAATCATCCCGTACAGAAAAGATACGTTCCTTAGCTCTTGCCTTTTCTTCATCTCTACGAGCGCCTCCGATACATGCATCAAATTTAAACTCCTCAATAGCATCTAATAAGGTGGTTGTTTGCAACATATTTCGACTCGAATAGCGTCCTGATTCTTCTTTCACTTTACCTTGATCGATAGAATCCTGTACATTACGTACTATTAATTCTAAGCCCAATTCTTCCACTAATTTATCACGAAAGGCTATGGTTTCCGGAAAGTTATGTCCAGTATCTATATGCATTAATGGAAAAGGAATCTTTGCTGGATAAAAGGCTTTTTGTGCCAATCGCACCAAGGTGATCGAATCTTTTCCTCCAGAAAATAACAACACAGGTTTGTCAAACTGTGCCGCAACTTCGCGCATGATAAATATGGCTTCGTTTTCTAGATCATTTAATTGTAAAACATCTGTCATCTTCTCTTCTTTTTATGAATGCAATCCACATTCTCTATTACCCAACACTTTAGTGGGGTCAAAATATTTAAATTCGTTTGGCAAGTTGTTCTCTTCTAAATAAACATCTAACTGCTCATCTGTCCAGTGATAAAACGGACTTACTTTAACCAAGCCATTTTTACTGACTGATACTATGTCAATTCCATCCCTAAACGCTGTTTGCCCTTTTCTAATATTAGTAAACCAGACATCAGGCGCATGTTCCGCCATCGCTCTACCAAAAGGTTCCATTTTCACTTGCTCCGTAAAGACCTCGTGTAATGGATCTTCTATTTGAGGAATCCCCATGGTGGCATCTCTATGCGCAGCCGTTTGTTGAGGCACATATAAAAACACATTTAAATCCAATGTTTCTATCAGTTCATTCGCGTGCTTATAGGTGTTAGGTGTATTGTATCCTGTGTCGCACCAAATTACTTTTAGGTCTTTATCTACCTGTATACAAGCATGTAAAATAGCCACTTCATACGGTCTAAAGTTGGTCGTTACTAATGGTTTTTTTGCAAAATCAATTGCCCATTTGATAATTTCCTGTGGAGTTTTTCCCTTTAGTTGCTCATTTATTTTTAGTATATCCATTATTTACCCCATTTTATTTTGTTCCATGCTCTTTCATGAAAAAAGTACAAAACCATTTTTGTTACCAACTCTACAGATCCAATTGAAAGTGCCATTTTTGTGTCGCCCGTTATATACCAAGAAATCAGAATTGTATCAAAGGTTCCAACGATTCGCCAACTAATCGACTTGACAATACTACGCAGTGGTTTCTCCGATTTTCTATCCTCTTCAAAAACTCCCGACACAGCGATTTTATCACGATCTATAAATTGCTCAACAATCATTATTTTTATTTATTTATTCCGAGGCAAACTTACTCTAATTTTATTACCCTACCAAGTCTATAGGGTTTAAGGTTTTGTAAACTATTCATATTTAACAAATCCTTATTATCATACTTGATTTACAACGAATTAGACATTTAAAAACCGCTTTACATCACCAATGCCTGCTCTAAATCTTTGATGATATCGTCCACATGCTCCAATCCGACAGAAATCCGAATCAATCCATCAGTAATCCCGACTTTTAAACGTTCGTTTTTAGACAATTTACTATGCGTAGTAGAAGCTGGATGGGTGATAATAGTCCGAGTATCTCCTAAATTAGCAGTCAAAGTACACAGCTGAATTGCATCTAAAAAATCACGTCCAGAAGCAAGCCCACCTCGGAGGCTAAAAGCGATGATATTCCCCCCTAATTTCATTTGTTTTTTAGCGATATGATACTGGGGATGCGAGGCTAAAAACGGGTATTTGACCGTACTTATATTCTCCTGAGTCTCTAAAAATAGTGCCACTTTTAATGCGTTCTCACAATGACGGTCTAAACGAACTGCCAATGTTTCCAAACTCTTCGATAACACCCAAGCATTAAATGGCGACATGGTAGGTCCCGTATTGCGAGAAAACAGATAGATATCCCGAATCAATTCTTTTTTTCCTACAACCACTCCCCCCAAAACACGTCCCTGTCCGTCCATTAATTTAGTCGCAGAATGAATCACCAAATGTGCTCCAAATTTAATTGGATTTTGAATATAGGGTGTTGCAAAACAATTATCTATCACCAGTAGTATTTCGTGTTTTTTAGCAATTTCTCCGAGGCGTTCCAAGTCTAAAATATCAATTCCTGGATTGGTTGGAGACTCCGCATACAGAATTTTTGTAGCCGGTGTAATCAACCTTTCGATCCCCTCCAAATTATCACTTTCAAAATAAGAAGTCGTAATATTCCACTTGGGTAAATAGGTTGTAAACAAGGTATGAGTAGCCCCAAAAACCGAACTTGCAGACACTATATGATCGCCACTATTTAATAAAGAAGCAAAGGTTGAAAACACGGCAGCCATTCCAGTTGCAAAGGCATAGCCGTCTTCTGCCCCTTCCATCGCTACGACTTTATTAATGAATTCTGTAGTGTTTGGATTCGTAAAACGAGAATAAATATTGGTCTCTTTTTCTTCAGAAAATGAAGCGCGCATATCCTCAGCATCCTCAAAAACAAAGCTTGAAGTTAAGTACATAGGCACGGAATGCTCCGCATACTGTGAACGTTCCAATTGATTGCGAATTGCGTGTGTTTCAAAATGATCAAATTCCATTGTCTGTATTTTTAATGTCTATCTGCTAACCTAATAATATCTCCAAAAACACCTCTAGCAGTTACAGATGCTCCCGCTCCGGCTCCTTGAATTACAATGGGATTATCACCATACGATTCTGTGAAAATCTCAAAAATAGCATCTGCTCCTTTAATTTGCCCTAAAGGACTACTTGCAGGAACGGAAACTAATTCTACTTTTAAATGGCCTTTTTCTTGTTGTAAATCCCCCGACAAATCACCGATATAGCGTAACACATGCCCTTTTTTCTGCTCTTTTTTAAGCGGTTTGTAAACGGGATCCAAGGCCTTTAAATTTGACAAGAAATCCAGGGAAGACCCCCTTCTCAAATGCTCAGGAATAAGATTTTCTACCACGACATCCTCTAATTCATTTTTCAAGTCCAACTCTCTGGCTAAAATCAATAATTTTCTTGCCACATCATTCCCACATAAATCTTCTCTCGGATCAGGCTCCGTAAAACCACCATCTATTGCCTCTTGTAACACCTCTGAAAAAGGGCGATCTTCTGTAGAAAACGTATTGAATAAATAACTTAAAGAGCCCGAGAACACCCCTCTAATTCTGGTGATATTTTCTCCTGAGTCATGCAGTAATTTAAGCGTGCCTATGAGCGGTAGTCCTGCTCCTACATTGGTCTCATACAAATATGATTTTTTATGACGGTGTAATTTCTCCCTTAGTTCTTTATAAAAATCATACCCGAGTGTATTGGCTACTTTATTAGAAGACACCAAATCAAAACCATTTTCTACAAAAGAAACATAGTTAGATGTAACGTCTAAACTCGCGGTATTATCTACTAAAATTAAATTTTCTAAATGGTGTTTCTCTGCGTAGGCAATCACCTCTTTTACGGAATCCTTTTCACCTGAAGATCTTTGTATCTCTTCTTTCCAATTTTCAGAGACTCCTTCTTTCTCTAAAATCAAATTAGTCGCACCTGCTACCGCAAAAATATTCAAATGGATACGCTTACGTTTTAAGATATTCGCCTTGCTTTCAATAATTTGATCAATTAAAGTTCCTCCGACTAAACCCTTTCCAAAAATGGCAATATTTACGTTTTTAGCAACTCCAAATATCTCCCCATGAATCACATTCACAGCCTTATTCAATTCTGACTTTTTCACTACCAAGCACACATTTTCACCCGTCACCGTATTGTTAATTAAAATAGGAGTAACCCTGTTTTTTATCAAGGCACTATACGGCTGATAAAAAGAATGCAAGCTCTGTCCAATAATAGAAATTACCGATACGTTCTCCGTGATGTACACCTTGCTAATATCCTTACGCTTAAACTCGTTTAAAAACTCCTCTTCCAATACTTTTTTTGCTTTATAACCCTGCTTGGCATCCACTATAAATCCAATGCCACGTTCTGAAGATCCTTGAGAGATAATACTCACACTGATATTCGCCTTACCCAAGCAAGTAAAAATACGACCATCAATCCCTGTTTCTCCTAACAACCCTCTTCCCACCAGGTTTACAAGTGCTACATTCTCCTGAACAGACAGTGATTTAATTCCTCCTCGTTCCGAGAATTCACCTATTAAAGTCCCTTCATTGTCTGCATTAAACGTATTTAAAATACGCAATGGGATATTTTTTTCTATCAGTGGAATAATCGTTTTTGCATGCAAAATAGTCGTTCCAAAATTGGCCATTTCATTCGCTTCCTGGTACGATAGTTTTTTAATTTTTTTAGAATTAGCAACAAGGTCCGGGTTTGCGGTATAAATCCCATTGACGTGGGTATAGTTCTGTAGTTCGGATGCATTTAAATAATTAGCAAACAGCGACGCTGAATAATTACTTCCATTACGTCCCAAAGTAGTGGTTTCTCCTTGTTGATTAGAAGCTATAAAACCCGTAATTACTTTTACTTCCTCTGAATTATTTTGTTTAAAAAAGGCAACAACCTTTTTTTCTGAAATGCTAGTATACGGTTGTGCATTCCCAAATTCATCATCTGTAACAATTAATTTTCTCGCATCTATAAAAGTAGCTTTCACTCCTTTCACTGACAGCTGGTGTGCTAAAAACTTTGCTGCAATCAATTCGCCTTGTGCCAGCACTTGATCTTTAATTTTAGGGCTGTAATCATTTAACAAACTCACCCCTCTAAAAATCTCATCTAACAGGGTAAACTCACTTGAAAACTCGATGGAAGTATCTGGGGCATTTTGATAAACCTTAAACGTTTCAAACTCTTCTTCAAAGGGAATATTACGCCTTGCTTTTTCCAATATAGACTCCAAATGATCCGTAGATTTTCCACGTGCAGAAACCACCACTGCTACTTTTTCTTGACGCGCTAATTTTGACACTATAATTGCTAAAGCATTCTCTAAACCTTTTCCATTGGCCAATGACTTCCCTCCAAATTTCACTATTTTCATACTCCTATTTTATTTAAAAATGTCTTTTAATATCCTCACTAACTGTTCAAATTCTATCAAAAATGCATCATGTCCATGAACAGAATTTATTTCTGAATAGCTTCCTTTTATTCCATTATTTTGTAAAATACTTAAGGTCCTTTTATTCTGTGTTGGTACAAAAAACAAATCAGAATCTACCCCCACCATGTGTACATTGGCTTTTATCCTTTCTAATACAACCGCTTCTGACGTCGCTCCTTTAAAAATATTAAAAGAACTTAATAAATGTGTCATGGTCTTATAGGCATGTAAACTAAAGCGTTGTTCCAGTTTTTCTCCGTGGTGTAATAACCAACTTTCCACATTGTACATTCCCATTTCCCAATTTTCCGACCCCTTAAATTTCTGTTCAAAAGAAGCAGGAGTTCGGTAAAAAAGCATGGCCATCATTCTCGCATCCTGTAATGGTTTGGAAGAATTTTTTAAAATTTGTTGCTGTACTTTGTTATGCCCCAGCACCCAATCTGACGCTTTCCAATCAGAGGCTACAGGAATTAAATGCTGTATTAAATCAGGAAACAACACCGTCATCTCCCAGGCAATTCCACCGCCTAAAGAACTCCCTATAGCTACAAAAAGCGAGGGAATTTTTAATTGCTCTAGCCCCAATCCAAACAAATTAGCCACATCTTTTGCCGTGAACTCATCATAAGAAAAAAGCAGTTCTTTAAGCGCATATCCATTCCCTGGAATATCAAAACACAGGACCGTATACCTTTCCGTATCAATTAATTTTTTGTTGCCTACTAATGATTTCCACCAACCTTGTTCCCCGGCCACATCAGAATTCCCCGTCAATGCGTGATTAATTAACACCACAGGAGCTTGGTGCAATTTTTCTCCAAATAACTGATATGACAATTGAAAATCACGGTAAGTAATTCCCTTTTCAGAAACAAACCTTGGAATGGATATGTATTTAATTGAACGCATATAAAAAAACCTAAATACTAATTAATTTAATCTACTGACACTCCTATTTTAGAGAAAGCTTCTTTTAAATCCTGTTTTAAATCAGAGATATCCTCCAGTCCTACAGACAACCTAATCAAACCTTTAGTCACTCCAGACTGTACTTGTTGTTGCTCCGTTAACTGCTGATGGGTAGTACTTGATGGATGAATAATTAAAGATTTTGTATCTCCAATATTTGCTAATAAGGAGAATATTTTTACAGAATCGACTGTTATTTTAGCAGCTTCAAAACCTCCCTTTACACCAAATGATAAGACACCACTCTGACCATTCGGCAAGTATTTTTTAGTGTTTTTATAAGAGGCATGACTCTCCAACCCTGGATAACTCACCCAGTCCACTACTTCCTGATCCTCCAACCAATGCGCCAATTCTAAGGCATTTGAGCTGTGTTTCTCTAAACGAATTGCCAGTGTTTCCAATCCTTGAATAATCTGAAACGCATTAAAAGGACTCAGCGCTCCACCAAAATCACGCAAGCCCTCCAAACGAACTTTCGCTATAAAAGCAGCATCTCCTAAAGCCTCGCTATAAATTAATCCGTGATAGCCCGCAGACGGCTCCGTAAATTCCGGAAATTTACCACTGGTCCAATCAAAATTCCCACCATCTACAATGGCTCCTCCTAAAGAATTCCCATGTCCTCCAATAAATTTCGTCAAGGAATAAATCACCAGATTTGCCCCGTGTTCTATCGGATTTAATAAATACGGTGTGGCCACAGTATTGTCTACTAATAATGGAATGTTATTGGTTTTAGAAACACGGGCAATTGCTTCAATATCCAAGACATCCAATGTAGGATTCCCTATCGATTCAATAAACACTGCCCTGGTATTTTCTTGGATTGCTTTTTGGAAGTTTTCAGGATCAGAGGCATCTACAAAAGTGGTTGTGATCCCGAATCTGGGTAAGGTAACGTTGAGCAAATTAAAAGTACCTCCGTATAAGGTACGAGAAGCAACAATATGATCCCCTGCTCTTAACAAGGTTAATAAAGCAGCGGAAATAGCTGCTGTTCCAGAAGCAAAAACCGCGGCTCCTATACCGCCATCCAAGGCCGCTAAACGTTTTTCTAAAATATCATTGGTTGGATTGTTTAATCTGGTGTAAATAAAACCCGGTTCTGACAAGCTGAATAAGTCCGCAGCATGCTGGGTATCATTAAAAACATAAGAAGTAGTTTGGTAAATAGGCACGGCTCTTGTCCCTGCTGTTTCTGAAGTGTCGTGTCCGGCGTGCAATGCTGTTGTTGAAAATTTTTTAGTACTCATAATCACTATTTTTTAGTATAAAACTGTTGGTAAAAAAAAGTCCCTTTGGATGCAGACATTACCAAAGGGACTTTTTAAGTTTTAACTAATAAAAACTAAGTTTGGCAATATCTTATCATGTAACAACACATCATACGCATACAGCACATCATCATAAAAGTTAAAAAGTTAAAAATAGTATTCATTGTTTTTTGAGTAAAAAAAAGCCTCTGATTTCTCAGAGGCTCTTGTTATATATTTTAGTTTAAATTTATACAATAGTGTCCCCTGCGTAATTAATACACATCATACAGCGACACATTATGTTTAAATTTTTATTCATTTCGATTCTTTATCTGTTGGCAAATATAGAAACATTTCCCTTTTCTCCAAGTTTTTTTTCAACAAAACTTAAATTACACTGATTATTTCGCATCTACATTCCCTAATTCTACCGCTCTTTCAAAAGCTCCAGTTACGGCTTGAATGATAGATTCTTTTACATGTCCCTTATCTAAAATATCAATAGCAGCACGGGTAGTTCCTCCTTTAGACGCCACCATTTCTATCCACTCGTTTGGAGTTTCTTTATGCTTTTCATACAACTTCACCGCTCCGTTAAATGTTTGGATGGTCATTTGTTTTGCTTCGGCTTCTGTAAATCCTAGGTTCATACTTTTTTCTACAATGGCTTGCATAAAATAAAACACATAAGCAGGTCCACTTCCAGAAATCCCTGTAGAGGCATCAATCATATTTTCGTTAGCAACCTCAACAGTAACTCCAGTAGTTTCCATCAATTCGTTGACTAAAAAAGCTTCTGATTTAGACACGGCCTTAGAAATAGTAAAACTCGTCATTCCTTCCCCAATTTTAGCAGGTAAATTAGGCATACTACGGATTACTTTATTTACTTCTAAACTTTCTTGAATCGTTTTTATCTTGACCCCAGCCATGATAGACACAAAAATCTGATTTGGATTTGTAAACGATTTCATATTTTCAAACAGTTCCTCAATATTATATGGTTTTACAGCTAAAAACACAATATCTGCTTGTGGCAAACACAGCTCTAAAGAAGTACATACATTAAAAATACCCATTTTTTTAATTTCCTCTATCCGCTGTTTGGAAACATCATAAATATTAATTTTATTCCCCTTTAATATGGAAGAACGGCTCATCCCTTCCGCAAAGGTAAGTCCCATATTACCAGCACCTATCACTAAAATATTAATTGATTTCATAATGTTCTTTTTTGTTAAATTAGATTGCTATCCATTGTTTAAACAATAGCAACACGCACATTTTCATATATATTTTATGAGATAAAAGTACATTTTTATAACAAATACACCCCACATTTTAGAAATATTAAGCCCCCAATAAATTACTTTGAATTCACCTGAAACAAGTAAGTTTTCGCTTCTTTTTCTGAACAATTCTAGTAGAACATTAACAGCCTTATGGCAATTTTAACATTTCTTACAATTATTCACAATCAAATTTCTTGACTATTTTACAAAAAGAATAAAAAAACGCAATTTCTGCTTCTTTTTCTTCTTAAAAATCACCTTTTAACTTACAAAATCAAAAAAACAAGTCCAATTCATAAACGACGAAGTAACACCTATCTATTTACTTCTCCTAGACTTCCAATCAAATACATCCTCTAAATCTCTATTTTTAACCATTTTATTATATCAGTTTCTATAAATGTTATATCTTTGCATCATCAAATTAAGAAGAGGAAGAATTTGAACTGATTGCAACCTCGTAAAAAAATGCTAAAGCAGTAATTCATTACTCCCTTTAGCCTTTCCTGTACAATCAGCTTACATTCTTTATATCATTAAATATATAGAATAATTATGTCATATTTATTTACTTCTGAATCCGTTTCAGAAGGACACCCAGATAAAGTAGCCGATCAAATTTCAGATGCTTTAGTCGATAATTTTTTAGCCTTTGACAAAAACTCAAAAGTAGCCTGTGAAACATTGGTTACTACAGGGCAAGTAGTCTTAGCAGGTGAAGTAAAAACCACCACCTATTTAGACGTTCAAAAAATAGCACGTGATACCATTAATAAAATTGGATATACCAAAAGTGAATACCTTTTTGACGGTAATTCTTGTGGTGTATTTTCTTCTATTCATGAACAATCTCAAGACATTAACCAAGGTGTAGACCGTGCCGAAGGCGAAGAGCAAGGAGCTGGTGACCAAGGAATGATGTTTGGATATGCTACCAAAGAAACTGAAAATTTTATGCCATTGGCATTGGATTTAAGTCACCGTATCTTAATTGAAATGGCGGCTATGCGTCGTGAAAATTCAGACGTTACTTATTTACGCCCTGATTCTAAAAGTCAGGTAACTATTGAGTATTCTGATGATAATGTTCCACAGCGTATCGACACCATTGTCGTTTCTACTCAACATGACGATTTTGACGAAGATAACACCATGTTGGCGAAAATAAAAAGCGATGTTATTGAATTGTTAATCCCTAGAGTGATTGCAAAATTACCTGCGAACATTCAAGTATTATTCGATGATAAAATCACTTACCACGTAAACCCAACAGGGAAATTTGTGATTGGAGGACCTCATGGAGATACTGGATTAACAGGTCGTAAGATTATTGTGGATACTTACGGAGGAAAAGGAGCACACGGAGGTGGCGCATTTTCAGGAAAAGACCCTAGTAAAGTAGATAGATCTGCAGCGTATGCAGCAAGACATATTGCAAAAAACATGGTTGCAGCAGGAATTTGTGATGAAATATTAGTCCAAGTTTCTTATGCTATTGGAGTTGCTGAACCTACTTCTATTAACGTGGACACTTACCGTACTTCGAAGATAGACTTGAATGATGGCCAAATCTCTAAAATTGTTGAAAAATTGTTTGACATGCGCCCAGCGGCGATTGAAAAACGTTTGAAACTAAGAAATCCTATTTATTCTGAAACAGCTGCTTATGGACACATGGGACGTACACCTGAAATTAAAACTGTAAAATTTGTTTCTGGTAGCGGTGAAATTTTCGAAAAAGAAGTGGAAACATTTACTTGGGAAAAACTAGATTATGTTGCAAAAATAAAAGAGGCTTTTAAACTTTAAAACACCCTCTTATTAACCTATAAAAACCCCGTAAAACATCCGTTTTACGGGCTTTTGTTTTTTAGAACTATAAGTCGGTTCAATACAATTACTCCTCCCCTTATACTCTCTACCATAGAAATTCCATCCACTCAACTGATAATAACTAATTAACATCGCTTTATTATCACCATTGGTTTTAATTTTTTAAAATGCAATTCTTGATGTCCCGCTACGTGAGTGAACAATAACAAAACGTCAATGGTAATGGTTTTTCTGAACTGTTAACACATTTTATAAAAATTGAATTGAGAAGCCCTTTTTAGTAAATTACAAATTAAACTTCACCGTCAACACCATATATCTCGGTTGCACAAAATACTGAGAAGACATGCTGTATAATTCAGAAAAACGATCTTCGTTAATGGTTTTTGTACCCAATAAATTACTAGCAGTTATTTTAAACTCCCAATTACTATCTCCTTGTTGATAATACAAATTACTACTTAAAAAGGAATAGGTATTATCTATAGAACCTGTTTTGTTTGTATATTGATAATAACTATAATCTACCGTTAAGGTAACATCTTTTAAAAAGATGATTTCTAGATTTACAAAAGGTCTGTGTGTTTTATACGAATCCAAACTTTTATCACTTTCAAAGGTATTAAAGGTCTGTTGATATCCAATTTCTAAATTTGGCCATTCTTTAAAATTAGTTCCTAATCTCGCTTTGTAACTTTGGGTTTTAGAAGTGGTTTTACGGATAACATCATTTTGAATATTGTTGTAATTATTTAAGCTGTAACGAGCATCCATAGACACTTTTAAAGTATTAAAACGACGACCATAACGTGCACTTGCTGAAAATGAATCTTCAGGGGTGTCTATATTTACTCCCGTGTTTACACGGTCAATACCAGTAATAATCGAACTATATTTAATGCCATTTTTCTTTTTTGTATAATTAAATCTCGCAAAAATATTCGTAAAATTAAACATACTAAAACTAGTATAATTCAAGGAATAATCTTCATACAAAGCATGGTGTAAGTTTCTATTTCCAGAGAATAAGGTACTATAATTTGAATAAACAGTTCCTTCAGCCAATTTATTCAACGCTGGAAAAGAGGTAGAAACATGGTATCTTAAACGGATACTTTCTGATTTTTTCAACTCTATTTTCGCATAAAAATCAGGTAATAATTTAGTAAACGAACCTTTATCTTCCACACCTAGTTGTGTGTTTTTAACTGAATAATGATGTAAAATGGCGCCTGGTGTGAAGGTAAATATCCCTGTTATAAACTTATAATAAAGTCCCAAATAGCTGTCCGAAAAATCATAGTTTACATCGTTTTTCAAAAAAGAATCCTCATAATTAAGTTGACTTCCATCTTCTAATGTTTGATGAATAGCTGTGGTTAATTTTTGCGTATTCCACAAGGTTCCGATAGTTAGATTCACATTACTCTTATTATTTATCACATAGTAATAATCCAAATTAGCCGTAAATTTTTTACTTGTTTGTTTTTTAACTTGCTCTATATTAAACGGATTTCCTCCTTCTTCCAAGTCCGGAATCACGGAAAAACGTTGCGCTTCAGAAATAGAATTATAAACGGGCTTGTCTTTATCATACTCCATTTGTAAAACCAGAGCAAAAATATTTTTATCATTTAAAGTATAATACATAGTAGCATTCTGATTGAAAGAAAATGGATCTGAACGTTGATTTAAATCCAATAGCGTTTTATTTAAAACACCCTCTATATCCGTCAAAGAAATGATTGCATTCAATTCATCGGTAGTTGATTTTTTCACAAAAAGATCATAATCCAACTGGAAATTAGCACGAGGTTTGTATTTTAAAGCGCCTTTAAACATGGCTAATTCACTTCCTTGATTGGTCCTTGTCGTTTTATTTTCAATAGGCTGCTTAGCCCCTACATAATTAATGGTCTGCTTATTCGTCAACAACTGCGTATCCGTATTTGAATAAATTCCAAAAGCAGCTACATCCATCTTATCGTTAAGCTCATAACTATAATTAACTGCTGTAAATATGGTCTCGATTTCTTGGGCTTTTTTATTTTTTAACATGGACAAACCGATACTTCCAGACGAGCTTCCTAAAACAGTTCCTGAATTCCTAAGACGCATCCCACCCGTAAAATTCATGTAATCACGAAAAGTAAAAGGTACTTCTCCCGTGTTATTTATGTCTGTGATACAATTAATACTTTGCTTAGGACTGTAATAAAATAATTTTGGATGGACTAAATATCGGTTATTTGGCCCAGCACCTGCCGTAACGTCCCCAAACCAAAAATTCTTTTTCCCTTCTTTCAAACGAATATTTATGGCCACACTCTCTTCGTCACTCCCTAACCCTCGTAATTGCCCCACTTCATTATAATTTTTCAACACTTCAATTTTATCCACCGCATCCGCTGGGATATTTTTTAAGGCCAATTTAGTGTCGCCATCAAAAAAGGTCTTCCCTTCCACCATCACTTTACGCACCACTTTCCCTTCTATTTCTATTTGACCTTCATCATTAATCTCGACGCCCGGCAACTTTTCCATAATATCTTCTAACTTTTTCTCTGTACCATTGGTAAACGAATCAGAATTATACACAATGGTATCTCCTTTTATTGTCACCGGCATTTCGTACGTCAACTCCACCGTCCCTAAGGTATTATCTTGCGCATATAAGGTGATGTTTTTTTTCCAGTTTTTTTCTGGTTTATTCGTATCTACAATAAACGTAGTGGATTTAAAACCTACATAACTTACTTTTACTTTAAAAATCCCATTCACTCCTAAACTCATCCGATATTTCCCTTTCGCATCTGTTATCGAATAATCCTCCATACCATTACCTACTTTATTTAAAGCAATTACATTGGCCATTTCTAAGGGATTTCCAATACTGTCCTTAATAAAACCCATTACTTTTACTTGGGCAGACGTACTTTTTAGGCATAACAATACAATGATAAAAATTATTTTTTTCATGAGTGTAATTCTATTTAAATTATGATAGTATTCTTTCATGCATGCGGTGACAGAAGGTTGCACACCCCTTCACATAAAACAGAAACAACCTTGTTTTACAGCACACTAAACACTCTCCTATCCCTTTATTTCAATTGTTATTTGGTTTCCTTTTCCCTTTTTTCTACTTCCACTAAACCGCTTGAGCATCTCTTTTGTTTTTTTATATTGAATGGCGTCGTATTTTTTTTGAGTCACTTTTTTTCCCTTATGTGGTTTTTCAATTGTCACTGCCTTTTTTGGATTTAGGACTATTTTAGTACACAAAAGCAAATGCTTCCCTTTTGCCACTTCCAAGATAAGGCCAGGCAATCCATATAACTTTTCAGGACCATGACTTACAGGAATTTCAGGTGTATACCAGGCAATTATTTTTCTGGTTTTAAGGGTGACACTATCAGTTTTAAAATCCCTATCTTCATATACTTCCATAGCCACGGCTTTAAAACAAGCATAACTCCCTATTTTTTTCGTATCTTTTTCTAATTTCCAATCTAATTTCTCTAACTCATCTTGTATCAAAAATAATTTCCCCATCATATTTCTTTTTTCTACATAGCGTTCTTCCTTCGTGTCTTTATACAATTTAGTATCGCTTCCTCCACCTCCAAGCATGACCTGAAAACCTCCCTTCATTTTTAGAACAGGCGTTTCTAATTTTACTTGTTGATAATACAAGGATGTCGTTTTATCAAAATGCAATTCATAGACTTTCTCAAATTGTTTTTTTTAGAATTTCCTGAAGTTGTGCTTGTTGCATTCCTCCCATCCCTTTGGATTCTATTTTAAGGTCTACAATTTGCTTACTTTGGTAAATTGCCTTTCCACTAAATGACTGTGCCGAAACAGCAAAAGATAAGAACAAGACTAGAATGATCTGGATTTTTTTCATGGTATAAATATATTATTTCAGCAAACTTAGAACAGATTTGCGTATAACTTAGTTAATAAGTGTTAACGACTGTTAAGCAGGTGTTTTTTATAAATTAACTTCCTATATTTGAATACCAGAAATAAAACAACCACTATGAAATCTCTATTATTTTTAGTAATACTTTGCATTAGCATTACAAGTTTCTCCCAAGAAATTACAGACACTGAAAAGGAAATCAGCATTACTACCTATGCTCTAACTTTCAGTGATTTGGAGGATTTTAAGACAATTAATTGGGATCTAATTCCAGAAATACTGCAACATAACCAACCGGAAACAATAGTTAGATTAGAGTTTTCTATAAAAACAGCTCCGAACGAGATTCAAGATGTCGGTTTTATTGATTTTAAATTAGTTGTTCAAGGTAAAAGTAAAGAAGTAAAATCATTAGTAAAACGTGCAAAAAGAATACTTACAAAAACAATGTCCTTACTCCGTAAAAAACACAATTAATTTAATAGCTATAGCGCTATCTTGACCCTTATATAGAAACAATGAAACCGTCCAAATTCACCTATTTATTGCTTTTAATCAGCCTAACAATTATCCTTACTATAGGTGCTCAATTGTATTGGAATTATAATAATTACGTGCAAAATAAGCAACAAATAACCAATGAAATTCAATTGAGTTTAGACAATTCCTTGGAAGAATATTATGCCGATTTAGCAAAGAATAATTACTTCTCTATTATAGAAAAAGATCCTTATAAATCAAGTAATTTTTTAAAAGACATTCCATTTAACTCTATTTTATCAGAAATCAACCCCAAATTTATACCACAAAAAAAGGATTCATTAGCTGCTATTAATGCATACACCTTTAGTTTTAAGGACAGCAGCATGCACAATGCTGTTTCCTTAAACTTAAGTAAAACCATTCCTCAAAAAAAAGAAAGGAAGTTTCTTAAAATAAAGGAACTCAACAAAATAAAACCAAAAAATATTTCCAATATCACCATTATTAGAGGAAAGAAATCGGCAGACAGTCTTCATTTAATAAATGGGTTAAATAAAATAATTATTTCTTTTCAGCAGGATACTATCTCCTACTCTCAAGTAGATTCATTATTAAATATTCAGTTAAACCAACGTAATATTAAAATTTCAAAACAACTCTGTCATTATAAAAAAGACAGCTTATACTACCCAAAACTATATTCGTCTAAACAAGCATACCTTTCCGTAGACTCAAAATCCACTTTTTTAAAAAAGGATGAAAGCATCCGGTTGTATTTTAGCAACCCATTTACGGATACGCTTAGAAGAAGTGCTACTGGAATATTGCTCTCCTTATTATTATCCTGTTGCATTATCGCCTGTCTGTTTTACCTATTATATATCATAAAGAACCAAAAGCAATTATCAGAAATTAAAAACGACTTAATCAGTAATATAACCCACGAGTTTAAAACCCCTATTGCTACCATTTCCGTAGCCTTGGAAAGTTTACAGAATTTTGGAGGTTTAAAAGACCCCAAAAAGACCAAATTATATTTAGATACTTCTACACAACAATTAACCAAGCTTCAATTAATGGTAGAAAAACTATTAGAAACTGCGGCCTTAAACAACAGTGAATACAAACTAGATCTACAAGATATAAACTTGAGTAATCTCTTAGAAAAAACAGTACAAAGACAGGAAAACTTACATACAAATCATCAATTTCACCTCAACATTTCTGAAACTAATATCCATTATAAAGTAGATGAATTTCATTTTGAAAATTCCCTAAATAATTTACTAGACAATGCTGTAAAATATGGAAACTCACACGTATTTATTGATTTAAAACAAGAAAAAAACGGAGTTACAATTGCCATTTCAGATGATGGAACTGGTATGAAAAAACAGCATAAAAATAAGGTTTTTGATCAATTCTACCGCATCCCTACAGGAAATACTCATACGATAAAAGGTTTTGGAATTGGACTGTATTATTGTAAAAGTATCATCGAAAAAACTGGAGGAACCATTCAAATAGAAGGGATTAAAAACAATACATTCATCATAAAACTACCTCATGAGTAATCCCATTAAAATATTATTAGCAGAGGACGAACCCTCTTTAGGTCAGATTATAAAAGAGAGCTTAGAAACACGTAATTTTAAAGTTGACCTTTGCATAAACGGACAACTTGCCTTGGATCAATACCATCGCAACTTACCAGACATTTTAGTATTGGATGTAATGATGCCTTTAAAAGATGGTTTTACCGTAGCCAAAGAAATAAGAAAAATAGACGCTCAAATTCCAATCATTTTTTTAACTGCAAAATCACAGGTAAAAGATGTGGTACACGGCTTTAATATTGGAGGCAATGACTATTTAAAAAAACCCTTCTCTATGGAGGAGTTAATCGTGAGAATCCAAGCACTTTTAACCAGAAAACCATCGATAGAAAAAACCTTACAACTAGGGGAATATCAATTTGACAACACCAAACAAACCCTAACGTACAATCATATATCTCAAGAATTAACACACCGGGAATCCGATTTATTATATCATTTATACCAATCTAAAAACAAGGTATTAGAACGGGGGTATATTTTAAATAAATTATGGGGAAATGACGATTTTTTCAATGCCCGAAGCATGGACGTATTTATAAGTAAATTACGAAAAAAATTACAAAAAGACGAAAAAATTAAAATACTAAACATCCGAGGTGTAGGCTATAAACTGATTATTTAGGTGACTAAATACACCGTATTATTGTAAAAATTTAATTACTTTTATTTTTTATAAATTCTGAACGCTAAATCGTATGCACGTAGCCATTGCCGGAAACATTGGAGCAGGTAAAACAACGCTAACCAAACTCTTATCTAAACATTACAACTGGGAACCTCATTATGAATCTGTGGATGAAAACCCCTATTTAGATGACTTTTACGGTGAAATGGAGCGCTGGTCGTTCAATTTACAAGTTTATTTCTTAAACAGTCGATTTAGACAAATTTTAGAAATCAGAGAAAGTGGCAAAGAAATTATACAGGACCGAACTATTTACGAAGATGCCCGTATTTTTGCACCTAACTTACATGCGATGGGCTTAATGACCAACCGTGATTTTAAAAACTATTCTTCATTATTTGAATTGATGGAGCAATTAGTTTCTCCTCCAGATCTGTTGATTTATTTACGTGGCTCTATCTCTACCTTAGTTGGTCAAATCCACAAACGTGGACGTGATTATGAAAACTCCATAAGTATTGATTATTTAAGTAGATTAAATGAGCGCTACGAAGCATGGATTACGGACTACAGTAAAGGGAAATTACTAATTATTGATATTGACAATTTAGATTTCGTAGGTAACCCTGAAGATTTAGGAAGTATTATTGACAAAATAGATGCTCAAATAAACGGATTATTTTAAAGAACAACACCACATCATATTTATAAAAAACGTGCACCTTGCACGTTTTTTTTTATCTAAACCCCTTCAACTACAGGGTGATAATTAGCGTAATTTTAACATTTATTCACTAAAAGTCCAATCACTATTTAGTAATTTCACTTCATATCTAAATAATAACCATTCACCCCATTATGAAACATCTTTACATGATGCTAGTACTCATTTTAAGTACTAGTCTATTGTTCGCTCAGGCGGAACAATCCTCAAAGGAGCCGACTCCTAATTATAGATTAGCTTCTAAATTCTCTCCTACAAACTTAGGAAAACTAGTACATTCAACGAGCGTAAGACCTCATTGGTTAAAAAAAGGAAACCGGTTTTGGTATCAATACAAAACCACCAATGGTTCTAACTACTATCTAGTAGATGCAGATAAGCGTACTAAAAAAGCCTTATTTGACAATGATGATATGGCATCTTGGTTGACACAAATAACCAAAGACCCTTATGATGGGCAACACTTACCTAAATTTGATTTTAAGTTTGTGAAAAACGAAACTGCCATTCAGTTTTACATCACAGCAACAGAAAAAGTCCCCGTAAAGGAAACCAAAGAGGACCTTGTTAAAAAAGACAGCACCGATACGAAAGAAACCAAAAAGAAAACTCCAAAACTTGAGAAAAAAATCTATCACTTAGAATATAGACTTGGAGGTAATGGTTTAACGATACTCGACAACATAAAAAAAGAAGAACAAGACTGGAAAAAATGGGCGAATATCTCTCCTGACAGTACCATCGTTCTTTTTTCTAAAAACTTCAATCTTTTTTGGATGGACAAAGAGAACTTCCTAAAAGCGGTAAAAGATGAAAAAGACAGTACTATTGTACAACATCAATGGACCAAAGATGGAGTTGAAAATCACAATTTTGGAGGTGGTACTTACGGACAAAACAACGAAAGTAAAGAAGAGAAAAAAGACGACAGAAAAAGGATCGGAGGAATTTGGTCTCACGATTCTAAAAAATTCATTTACCACCGTACTGACGAGCGTATGTTAAAGGATTTATGGGTAATAAACTCCGTCGCTAAAAAACGCCCTACTTTAGAAACCTATAAATACCACATGCCAGGAGAACAAGAATACGCAAAAGAAACCTTGCTTATATTTGACATTGACTCCAAAGAAATCACTAATGTAGTATTAGACAGTACGGCACAACAAGGGGTTTCTGCCTATAGAGCTCCTCGTAAAAAATCAAATACTAGGGACGATTTCAACCCCTCTTTATTACTTTCTAAAAAAGGAAAAATCTATTACAGCACCATCAGTAGAGACCGTAAAAGCTTAGATATCTGCGTAGCGGACATTAATACTGGCGAAAGTAAAGTGTTAATAAAAGAACGTTTTAATACGTATATCGAACAACGAAATTTAGTACTGTTTAATAACGAAACCGAACTCTTACATTGGGCGGAACGCGATGGATGGGCGCATTTTTACTTGTATGATACTAAAGGGAATTTAAAAAACCAAGTTACTTCCGGTGCCTTCCATGTAGATGCGTTTAAAAATATAGATGTAAAAAACCGCATCTTATATTTCACCGCAAACGGTGTTACAAAAGGACAAAATCCTTACTACGAACATCTTTACAAAATAAATTTAAACGGGACGGGATTAAAAAACCTAAACCCTGGTAATTTTACTAGTCGCACAAGCATGGCAGATTCCAATCGCTATTTTGTAACGAACTACTCGAGAGTTGACACAGCTCCTATTGCAGCATTGCACACTAATAAAGGCGGACTTATCATGCAATTAGAAGAAGCGGATTTATCACAGTTATTCGCTACTGGATATCAGTTCCCAACACCTTTTAAAATGAAAGCAGCTGACGGAATTACGGACATATTTGGAGTTATGTACAAGCCTTTTGACTTTGACCAAACCAAGAGCTACCCTTTACTAGAGTATGTATACCCTGGACCACAAACCGAAGCAGTTAACGCATCCTTTTCATTACGAATGGACAGAATAGACCGTATGGCACAGGTTGGTTTTATAGTCGTGACACTTGGAAACAGAGGAGGACATCCAGACCGTTCTAAATGGTATCACAATTATGGTTACGGAAACCTAAGAGACTATGGATTGGCAGATAAAAAATATGTAGCAGAACAATTGGCAGACAAACATCCGTATATCAATATTAATAAAGTAGGTATTTTTGGACATTCTGGAGGTGGATTCATGTCTACAGCCGCCATGTTACAATATCCTGATTTCTTTAAGGCAGCAGTTTCTTCTGCTGGAAATCATGACAATAGCATGTACAATAGTTGGTGGAGTGAAACCCATCACGGAGTCTTAGCAGAAAAAGATGCTGCTGGAAAAACAACCTACAAATACACCATTGACAAAAACCAATCATTAGCCAAAAACTTAAAAGGAAGGTTGATGTTAATTACTGGAGACGTAGATAACAATGTACATCCTGGAGCAACCATCAGAATGGCAAACGCCTTAATTAAAGCCCACAAACGCTTCGACTTTATGATCATGCCAGGACAGCGCCACAGTTTTGGAAAGATGTCAGAGTATTCTTTCTGGTTGCGTGCAGACCATTTCAGTAAACACTTTCTAGGAAATACATTTAACACTGTGGATATTACAGAAATGAACAGAGACAAGGCAAAAAATTAAGACCTTGCCTTTGGCATCTCTCCTTTGGGGGAGAATTAAGGAATAGGACTGGGAAAAATTATTGATTACTCGTTGAAATGAACAGAAATTCAATTACACTACCCTATTAATTCTTCAAAACTATGTTCTTTTGATGATTGGTGATTGGTGACTGAAACGAACAACAACCTCCAAAGGACTCCGGTTTGTTATTCACAACAATGCTCAATTCTCCCCTTTAGGGAGATGTCGTAGACAAAGGGGATTTCACAATATTTCTTCTCAATACTCTAATCTAAAACCTCAATACTACAAATAAAAAATGCTCGCAAATTGCGAGCATTTTTTTATTCTATATCCCTCGAAAATTATTCCTTTCGAATTTCTTTTTGTTTGTTTTGAAAGACCTTCACTAAAGCTTTAAGTTCGGCATCAGTTCCTTCAAATTCTTCAGTTACCACATTTTCAATACCGTTTTTCGTAACGGTAGATGTAACAATTGCTTTTACAGCATCTGTAGAAGTAGTCTCTATATATTCTATGGTGATCAAATGATCTTTTTGAATGGTCGTATCTTCTATAAACTCAACACTATCCACTGCAAATTTAACCTCATTTTTATCTAAATCCATAGCTATACTCGGTGCAATCACTAAGGCCACTACAGACATTAGTTTTAATAAGATATTCAAAGAAGGTCCTGAAGTATCTTTAAAAGGATCTCCAACTGTGTCACCCACTACAGATGCTTTATGGGCTTCCGTTCCTTTCCCTCCATTTTCTTCGATAGTTTTCTTTGCATTGTCCCATGCACCACCAGCATTAGATTGGAAAATAGCCATTACCACACCACAGGTAGTTACCCCGGCTAATAAGCCTCCTAACATTTCAGCGCCACCAATAAAACCAACGGCTACAGGAACTGTCACTGCTAATAAACCAGGCAATACCATTTCTCTTAATGATGCTTTCGTAGAAATATCTATACATTTTCCATAATCTGCTACACCATCTGCTTTGTCAAAAATAGCTCTGTCCTCTGGACTTGCTTTAGACATATCAGAATCGTATTTACGCATTACAGCCAAGGCTGCTTTTAATTCAGGAATTTCTTTAAACTGACGTCTTACTTCTTCAATCATAGCCATTGCAGCACGCCCTACAGCATTCATAGACAAGGCAGAAAAAACAAACGGTAACATTCCACCCACTAACAATCCTGCCATAATATTTGGCTTAGAAACATCAATTGAGCTCACGTTAGCAGTTTTCATAAAGGCGGCAAATAAAGCCAAGGCCGTTAAGGCTGCTGAAGCAATTGCAAATCCTTTTCCAATAGCAGCTGTGGTATTTCCAACAGCATCTAATTTATCTGTACGTTCACGTACTTCTTTAGGTAATTCAGCCATTTCTGCAATACCACCGGCATTGTCACAAATAGGTCCATAAGCATCTACTGCCAATTGAATTCCTGTATTTGCTAACATTCCTACGGCTGCAATAGCTATTCCGTATAAACCAGCAAAATGATGTGATACCATAATCGCTGCGGCAATCAATAAGATAGGAATCATGGTAGACATCATACCCACTCCTAAACCTGCGATGATGGTAGTCGCCGCACCTGTTTCTGATTGTTTTACAATAGACAAAACAGGAGGCTTTCCTGTTGCAGTATAATACTCTGTAACTTTCCCTACTAATAATCCAGCGACAAGTCCAGCGATGGTTGCCCAGAAAACGCCCATAGAAGTATAGGTAATCCCTGCTTCTATCCAAGATTCCGGAAGCATTTGTTGAATGATAAAATAAGAAGCTACCAACATTAATCCAGCGGCTCCAAATTCTCCCATATTTAATGCAGATTGTGGATCTCCTCCATCTTTTACACGAACAAAAAAGGTTCCGATAATAGACATGATAATTCCGACAGCCGCTAATACTAATGGTAAATAAACCGCTCCTAAACCATCAAACTGTTCCGCAAACTCAGGTAAGGTTGCATAGACAGCTCCCAAAACCATAGTTGCGATGATAGAACCTACATAAGATTCGAATAAATCTGCTCCCATTCCTGCGACATCTCCTACGTTATCTCCTACATTATCTGCGATAGTGGCAGGATTTAAAGGGTGATCTTCAGGAATCCCTGCTTCTACTTTTCCTACTAAATCAGCACCGACATCGGCTGCTTTCGTATAAATACCTCCACCTACACGTGCAAACAGTGCGATAGATGATGCTCCTAAAGAGAACCCAGACAATACGTTCAATACTAAAGATAAGTTTTCAGTACCAGACCACATGCCTTGATAGATCATAAATAAACCACTCAGTCCTAATACTCCAAGTCCTACAACTCCAAGTCCCATGACAGCACCTCCGGCAAAAGCAACTTCTAAAGCTCTTCCTAAAGAAGTTCGAGCCGCTTGGGTTGTTCTTACATTTGCTTTTGTAGCCACTTTCATCCCGATCAATCCGGCCAATCCAGAACAGATAGCTCCGACGATAAACGACACGGCTATCATCCCACTAGATCCTACTTCGTAGTGTCCTTTTAAAAATAATAAAACTGCCACGGCAGCTACAAAAATCGCTAATACTCTATACTCAGCTTTCAAAAATGACATTGCTCCTTCGGCAATACTTTTGGCAATTCGAGACATTTTTGCGTCTCCAGCATCTTGTTTAGACACCCATTTGTTCTTCATAAATACGAACAGGAGCGCAAACGCTCCGAACGCAGGTAATAATTTAATAATTAATTCCATTTCTGTTGTTGAGTTAAATTAAATTGTCTTTTGATTCTTCGCTAAAGTACTAAAATAGTTTATAACAAAAAAAACCACCTAAATTTAATTAGGTGGTTTTTTGAAAAATATTTCACAGTCGTTAAATTGTGAAATTTCTATTCTTTTTATGTTCGCTTTTCTCGTAACGCTCTATAGACTCGTCGATTAAACTATATGCTTCATCGGAATTACCCCATCCACCTACGGCTACTTTTTTATCTTCTAAGTCTTTATACACTTGAAAAAAGTGTTCAATTTCTTTTACTTGGTGCTGATTCATGTCAGATAGGTTCTCTAAACGGTTCCAAATTGGATCAGAAACAGGTACACAAATAATTTTTTCATCAGGTCCTTTCTCATCTGCCATGTGGAAAACTCCAATAGGCTTCACTTCCATTACACACATTGGGAATGTAGGCTCATGTCCTAATACCAACACATCCAAAGGATCTTTGTCCAGTGCCAATGTTTCAGGAATAAACCCATAATCTCCAGGATACATCATAGAGGAGAATAACATACGGTCGAAACGAATTTTATTCAACACAAAATCGTATTCATATTTATTTCTACTTCCCTTTGGGATTTCAATTAGAACATCAAATGTTCTTCTAGGCGTGGCACTCATTTTTTTCGTCATTAGCTTCGTATAAAGTTATTACAAATAACTTAGTAATTATAATTTGTTAGTTTTTTTTTAGAAATAGAAACCAAACGCTCCTTTGATAGCAAATTTGTTAGCATTGGGAGTATTCATATAGCTTCCTCTCCAAGAAAAGTCGATTCTGAATACTTTAAATATATTTCCTATTCCTAGGCTATACTCATAATATCCTTTATCGGGTGCAATATAGTTAATATTTGACGCATTCAATGCAATATTTTCATCAGAAATAGTTCCGTACAGTGCTTTCACCCCGACTATCTCCCTTAAATTCAACTTTCTAAGCAAGGGGATCCGTGATAATATCCGTCCATTAAAATTATGCTCCAAATGTAAAGAAGCATAGCTGTCGGTTACAAACTCGTAATAATCCAATAGTGCATAGGTGTTTGCTATGGTAAAATAGGATTGATTTCCTGGAACTACATTTAACAACCCTAAAGGGACCTCCCCAAAGGTTTTCCCTACTTCCACCGTCGTTGTAGTTCTTCCAAATCCTCCTATTTGAAATGGCTGATTGTAATACAATTGCACTTTTTGATACTCAAAATCACTATCAATCACTCCTTTTAATCCTTTCGAATAACTCGCGTAAAAGGTGGGATATTCTGAATTCACCTTGGTGCGTTCCACCCCTTTTCCGATTGTTTTTTTATGAGGCGTGTATTTTACAGAAAAATCGAGTTCCGATTGTACAATCTCATTTTGAGTACTTGTATAAGTAGCATCCGTATAGTAATCCAATTTAAAGGTATCGGGTGAGGCGGTTTTTAAGGTACGATACGAAGCACCTAAACGGAATACTAAATTCTTCCTAGGCTCCATGCTTAAATAGGCCGTAGACAAATTAATAGACGTTAACTTACTATTATCTCCACTGGCAAATACGGCAGAAGACGCAAAACTACGTCCCAACACATCATTTGTAGTGGTTAAACTAACCGCTATTTGTTCCACATCTCTACGATTCCCTCCTCCGATGATAAATCTATTTTTAGGATTGAACATCCATTTTCCAGAAACACCATATTTAAATTGATCGTCTTTAAATCCATACGCCAAGTAGGTCTGTAAACGCCACCTATCATTCTGACTAAAATACGTTCTTCCCCCAACTCGAAGGCGAATTCCCTCCACGTCATTCTTTCCAAAAGTGGAGAATATAGGTCCGAAATCAAAATGATTCATCTCTATATAACCTGAGCCTAAAATAGAGACTAAATTATACATGCGTTTAAACTTAGGCACCGTTTTAAGCGTGTCTAACATTTTATATATCCCTTGCTCATTTTTACTTAAAACCTCTTGTCTATTGGCTTCCCAAAAATCTTTATCTTGTGCGTAAATTTGATCCTCATAAATATCTATTTCGGTTGCGTAAAACTTATTCGTTTTTTTAGCATCAAATTTATAGTTCTTATACATGGTGGTCCGTTTTCCGTACACACCTTTAGCCTTGTCTTTTTTATTAAAACTAAAGTTAGACATCATATAATCCTTCTTTAACAGAAAAACAGAGTCACTTAACACCTCGTACTCTTGTTCTATATAAATATCTTTTACCCAGTTAATATTAGCACTACGGGAAGCTTGCATATTAATTTCCTTCACTGCAAAAGTGGTATCGTTCACCCAAAAATCACCTTTAAAGGTCAATTCATTTTTACGCCTTGGATAATACACAATGTTATAACACCATTTACTCTCTATATATGCGCTATCTGTCAATACGTAGTTATACGTAGAAACACCAGCTCTGGAAATAGGACTGGTAAAACTTTTGTCAAAGATCTTAATATAGTTGTCGTAAATATTATAATCTACATACAAGTCTTTTATAAAGGAAATGATATTTTGATTGGCGCTAAAGCCAGAATTAAGATTCCCTACAATGTCTTCTCGAACTCTGTTGGTTTTATTATTCCCATACACATCATATACCGACTCATTGATAAAAATAGGCAAGAATGCTTTTCCTGTAATGCGAGAGGTATCGATACCTTTAAAGATAAATTCCATGTTTTTAAACAATTTACTACGCATCATAGCGCTGTCAATATTGTTTAAATCAAATTCTAGTTTTTCGTATTTTTTGAATTCATATTGATCAAATAAGTAGATTCCGTTTTGGCGTTTTTTAGCCCAAACTTTTTTCAATATGGCGATGGCAGGATTGCCTTTCTTTTTTACTTTCCCACTGTAAAGTACTATTTCGTGTAACCTAGCAGCGGCTTCTTTCAATACAATTCGCAATTGTAGATCTCTAGGTTTAATGGTGATTTTTTTTGTTTCATAGCCTAAAAAACTAACTTCTATAGTTTTATAGGTACTTTTAGATTGCATGTAAAATTTCCCGTTCTCATCAGAGACGGTTCCTTCATACGAATTTGTGAAAATCACATTTGCAAAGGGGATTGGTTCATTGTTTTGATCTACCACTAAGCCACCTATTTTAACTTGACTTAGCATACTGCTCATTCCTATTAACAATAAAAACAACGTACTCTTATATTTTTTCCCCATAGTTTTCAATCTTTTTCTAACTAAAAAATTCCTTCCAGGTTTACCTGAAAGGAACTTTAACGCAAAAATTATGCCTTTATTTTATATACATAAGCTCTTTTACAGCTTTTACTACATCGTTTGCATTAGGCATCCATTCTGCTAATAACACAGGAGAATACGGAGCAGGAGTATCTGCTGTAGTAATTCTCTTAATTGGAGCATCTAAATGATCGAATGCTTTTTGTTGAACTTGATATGTAATTTCAGAAGCAACACTAGCAAAAGGCCATGCTTCTTCTAAAATAATCAATCTATTTGTTTTTCTTACAGATTCTAAAATGGTCTCGTGATCCATCGGACGCACGGTCATCAAATCAATAATTTCTAAAGAAATCCCTTCTTTTTCAAGAGTGTCAGCCGCTTTAAAAGCTTCTTTAATTATTTTACCGAAAGTAACAAGTGTTACATCAGATCCCACACGTTTAATATCGGCTTTACCAATAGGCAATACATAATCTCCTTCTGGCACTTCTCCTTTATCACCGTATAATTGTTCAGATTCCATAAAGATTACAGGGTCATTATCACGGATCGCCGCTTTTAATAATCCTTTTGCATCATATACAGTAGAAGGAACAATCACTTTTAAACCAGGAGTATTTGCAAACCAGTTTTCGAAAGACTGAGAGTGTGTAGCTCCTAATTGTCCAGCAGCACCAGTAGGTCCACGGAAAACGATTGGACAATTTAACTGCCCACCAGACATTTGTCTAATTTTAGCAGCGTTATTTATAATTTGGTCAATACCAACTAGAGCAAAGTTAAAAGTCATAAACTCAACAATTGGTCGTGTACCATTCATTGCAGATCCAACAGAGATTCCAGCAAAACCAAGTTCAGCAATTGGTGAATCTATTACGCGGCGTTCACCAAATTCGGCTAACATTCCTTTCGAAGCTTTATAAGCACCGTTATATTCAGCAACTTCTTCTCCAATTAAAAAAATGGAATCGTCCTTACGCATTTCCTCACTCATGGCTTCACATATAGCCTCTCTAAATTGAATAGTCTTCATATATTTCGTTTTGAATTTGCAAAAATACAAAATTCCTGATTATTACAAATACAATGCTAGGAATTATTTTACTATGCGTGCATAGTATTTTTAATTATTTTTGTTTAACTTCGTAGCCATAAAAAGAAAAATCCTATTAACTAATTTTCAAAACACACCATATGAAGGTATTAGTATGTATCAGTCATGTACCTGACACGACATCAAAAATAAATTTTAAAGACGACAACACGCAATTTGACACCAATGGTGTACAATTTGTAATCAATCCATACGATGAGTTTGCATTGACACGTGCCATGTGGTTCAAAGAAAAACAAGGAGCCACGGTAACCGTAGTAACTGTTGGAAATAGCTCCACAGAACCTACGTTGCGTAAAGCCCTTGCTATTGGTGCAGATGCGGCCATTCGTGTAGATACAGAAGCAACAGATGGATTTTCAGTTGCGAAACAATTAGCCGAAGTTGTAAAATCAGGAGAATTTGACGTGGTATTGGCAGGAAAAGAATCCATTGATTTTAATGGAGGAATGGTTCCAGGAATGTTGGCTTCATTTTTAGATTTCAACTTTGTGAATGCGTGTATTGGATTAGAAATAGAAGGTACTACTGCTACTGCAGCTCGCGAAATAGATGGAGGTAAAGAAATTATCAAAGCTTCGCTACCTATAGTTATTGCTGGACAGAAAGGTTTGGTAGAAGAAAAAGACCTACGCATTCCGAACATGAGAGGTATTATGATGGCACGTAAAAAACCATTAACTGTAGCCACAGCAATAGACGTAACAAGCGCCACCGCAAGTACTTCTTTTGAAAAACCAACAGCTAAAGGTGCCGTAAAATTAGTGGACGCCGCCAATATTGATGAATTAATCTCATTATTGCACAACGAAGCTAAGGTAATCTAATCATTCACTCATCACCGCTGTTTTTTTTTTTAAAAAAGAGCCGGTAAAAACACAAAATTTATGTCAGTATTAATAATAGCCGATTCATCGGAAGGAATATTTAAAAAAGTCGCTTTTGAACTTGTTAGTTACGGTAAAAAAGTCGCTGAATTATTAGGAACCAATACCGTTGCCTTAACCATAAACGCCGCAGATAACGATCAGTTATTCAAGTATGGAGCAGAAAAAGTGCTGTGCGTAAGTAACGATGCTCTAAAAGACTTTAATGCAAAGTCGTATGCCGCTGTCATCCAGCAAGCAGCTGAAGCTGTCGATGCAACCGTGGTCCTCATAGATTCTGGAAACAATGGATTATATATGGGACCCATGGTGGCCGTTAATTTAAATGCAGGGTATACCACTAATGTAGTTTCTCTACCAAACTTAGACAATGGTTTTATAGTAAAACGCAATGCATTCTCTACCAAAGCATATAATCACACGTCTATTACCACCGATATAAAAGTAATAGCTCTCGCTAAAAACTCTTACGGTATTGTAGAAAATGAAGTGGCTGGTGTTGTCGAAGATTTCAATCCAACAATTGCGGAAACCACCTTATCGGTAAGTGCCGTAGAAAAAATAACAGGAAAAGTAACGATCGGAGATGCAGAGATTGTTGTTTCTGGTGGACGTGGTCTTAAAGGACCTGAAAACTGGGGAATGATTGAGGAATTAGCCCAAGTTTTAGGCGCAGCGACTGCCTGTTCTAAGCCTGTTTCCGATTTAGGATGGAGACCTCATAGTGAACACGTAGGGCAAACAGGAAAACCTGTTGCCGCCAATTTATACATCGCTATTGGAATTTCTGGTGCGATCCAACACTTAGCAGGAATTAACGCATCCAAAGTAAAAGTAGTCATTAATACAGACCCTGAAGCACCGTTCTTTAAAGCAGCAGATTACGGGATTGTAGGCGATGCTTTTGAAGTAGTTCCTAAATTAATTGAAAAGTTAAAAGAATTTAAAGCACAAAACGCATAATTTTTAGTAAATTGGCCCTCTAAAAGGCGCTCCATTTACGGGTACACTAACCTTTAAATGAAGCGCCTTTTTTTTGACTTTAACACCGAATCAATTTTAATGAGTTTAGTTCGATTAAATATAAAAGGGATTTCTTATAGCCAAACACACACTGGAGCTTACGCACTCGTATTAAGCGAAGTGAATGGCACCAGGACACTTCCTATTGTTATTGGCGCTTTCGAAGCACAGTCCATTGCCATTTCCCTAGAAAAGGAAATAAAACCACCTAGACCGCTGACACATGATCTCTTTAAAAATTTTGCAGATCGCTTTCACATTGTCATTACGCAAGTTATTATCCATAAACTAGTCGATGGTATTTTTTACTCGAGTATTATTTGTAAAAGAGACGGAATCGAAGAAATTATAGATACCAGAACTTCAGATGCCATTGCTTTAGCAACACGGTTTAAAGCCCCTATTTTTACCTATGAAAACATCTTAGATAAAGCGGGAGTACAACTCAAGGATAAAGAAGAAAAAGACCGACAATTGGAGGCCGAAGAATTCGAATTACCACAGGTGATAGAAGAACAAAAACCTGTAGAAAAAAAATCAAGTTTCCACCAATACACTCTGGACGATTTACAACTAAAACTTAATGAAGCCGTGGCCAATGAAGACTATGAGCTGGCCGCTCAATTAAGGGATGAAATCGAACAACGCAGTTAAAAAAACACCTCATGATTAAAAAGTTATCTATCGCCCTGCTTTTTCTAAGCAGTGTCGCTACACAAGCACAAACTTCAGAAATAGTTCCAAGTCAAGGACTTTCCATAACTTCAGTTTGGAAAGGAGTTTTAGGAATGTTTGTATTAATAATTATAGCCATTGCCTTGAGTAATAACCGTAAGGCTATTAATTGGAAAACTGTTGGTGCTGGATTGTCTGCACAATTAATCATTGCTTTTGGAGTCTTAAAAGTCCCTTTTATACAAACTATCTTTGAATTTGTAGGAAGTGGTTTTGTAGAAATATTAGACTATACAAGAGCCGGAAGTGAATTTCTATTTGGAGGAATGATGAACATAGAATCTTTTGGTTTTATCTTTGCCTTTCAAGTATTACCAACCATTATTTTCTTCTCTGCCTTAACCTCCTTATTATTCTATTTGGGAATAATCCAGTATTTGGTAAAGATAATGGCCCTGCTATTGTCTAAAATACTTCACATTTCGGGCGCTGAAAGTTTATCAGTTGCTGGAAATATATTTTTAGGTCAGACCGAAGCTCCATTATTGATAAAAGCCTACTTAGAGCGCATGACTAGATCTGAAATGCTCTTAGTAATGATTGGAGGAATGGCCACCGTGGCTGGAGCTGTACTCGCTGCTTATATCGGATTCTTAGGAGGAAACGATCCTGTTTTACGTTTGAAATTCGCGAAACACCTACTCGCTGCCTCTGTAATGGCCGCACCTGGAGCCATTGTAATCTCAAAAATATTATATCCACAAACAGAAAAAATTGATACGGATGTAAAAGTATCATCAGAAAAAATAGGTTCTAACATACTAGATGCGATTGCCAACGGAACTACGGAAGGCTTAAAATTAGCTGTAAACGTTGGAGCTATGCTATTAGTATTTGTTGCTTTTATTGCAATGATGAATGGTATTTTAGGAGCATTAGCAAGTTTTGATGGCTTTGCAATTGAAATTACTAATCTTAATATAGACTGGAACTGGCATTTTACTTCATTGAATGAAGTTATTGCAATTTACACACCTTATGATAGACTGTCACTAGAATTTATTTTAGGAACCGTATTTTCTCCTTTAATGTGGTTGATAGGTGTTGCTAAGGAAGACATGATGCTTATGGGACAACTATTAGGAATCAAATTAGCTGCCAGTGAATTTATTGGATACATTCAGTTAGCTGAACTTAAAGACATGGCAAATGCAACCCATTTCACTTATAATAAATCTGTGATTATGGCCACCTATATGTTATGTGGATTTGCTAACTTTGCATCCATCGGAATTCAAATTGGAGGTATTGGATCCTTGGCTCCTGGCCAACGAAAAACACTCTCTGAATTTGGAATTAAAGCCTTAATCGGGGGGTCTATTGCCTCTTTATTATCTGCAACTATTGCAGGGATGATTATTGGCTAAATATTATAAAACTACATTGCTATGCAACAATACTTAGATCTAATTCGCCATGTAAGCGAAAAAGGAATAGAAAAAGGAGATAGAACAGGCACCGGAACTAAAAGTGTTTTCGGTTACCAAATGCGCTTTGATTTAAGTGAAGGTTTCCCAATGTTAACCACTAAGAAATTACATTTAAAATCCATTATTCACGAGTTGTTATGGTTTTTAAAAGGAGACACCAATATTAATTACCTCAAGGAAAACAAGGTCAATATTTGGAATGCTTGGGCAGATGAAAATGGAGACCTAGGGCCTGTTTATGGTCATCAATGGAGAAACTGGAACAGTGAAGGTATCGATCAAATAGCCGAACTCATCCATACCATAAAAACAAATCCAGACAGCAGGCGCATGTTAATTTCTGCTTGGAATCCAAGTGTCTTACCTGACACTAGTGTTTCGTTTTCAGAAAATGTGGCCCATGGAAAAGCAGCATTGCCTCCGTGTCATGCATTTTTTCAATTTTATGTTAGCAATGGAAAATTGTCGTGTCAATTATACCAACGCAGTGCAGATATATTTTTAGGAGTGCCTTTTAACATTGCCTCCTATGCCCTATTTACCATGATGGTCGCACAAGTTTGCGACTTAGAATACGGGGATTTTATCCACACTTTTGGCGACGCACATATCTATAACAATCACTCAGAACAAATAGCTTTGCAACTTTCTAGAACTCCTAAAACGTTGCCTACTATGATTCTAAATCCAACAGTGAAAAATATTTTTGAATTTACTTTTGAAGACTTTACCTTGGAAAATTACGAACCGCATCCACATATTAAAGGAAAGGTGAGTATTTAAAATAAATAGTGAATATTGAAAGACCGTCGTGAAAACCACGGTATCAAATGATAACTTGGATTACTTTAGAATGAAATAGCAGGATCTCGAAACCTCATAAACGGTAAGAAACCTCGCTATTTCCTAAATCCAATAGTTGTTTTTAACTGATTGACTCGCTTAAATCAATTTCTTTTGTTATTTTTATCAAAAAGAAGTGTGATGATCAACGAGATCCTTAAGCAACAAATCATTCGACAAATTATTGACATTGACGACGAGAAAACTCTCAGAAAAATCCTGTATCGTTTATCCGAAGACACGTTAAATGACGTATCAGAAGAGATGAACAAGCCCACAAAAACAGCCACCTTAAACGATTGATAGATGGCGTGGTTTAAAAACACCTAAATTATGGACACTAAAGAGCAACACGAACGCTACGAGAATGCCAGAAAAAGAGTGAAGCAAAAAAAACGTCTTTATTACCACTTTGTTTTATTCCTCGTAGGATCCGTATTTTTAATTGTAATAAATAAAGTCCTTAATTTTGGCGAAAGTTTTTTAAAAGACTGGTTTGTATGGGCCATTTTTGCTGGGGCTTTCTTTTGGGTATTGCATTTCATCAATGTATTTGTCACCAACCGCTTTATGGGTAAAGATTGGGAACGGACACAAACCGAAAAATTAATTCTTAAACAAGAAGTTAAAATTGCCCAATTAGAAAAAAAAGTGGCCAAGGAACATCCATTAAAACCCGAAAGCAGCCCACATACACCCGCATTAAAAAACAAGGAAAACCCACCACTAGAACAAGCTTCAGAATGATCACAATTATAGCCGCCATAGCAACAGATAACGCCTTAGGGAAAGACAATCAATTGATTTGGCATTTACCGAATGACCTCAAACGATTTAAAAAAGTAACCTCTGGACACCATGTCATTATGGGGAGAAAAACCTTTGAATCACTCGGGAGACCACTGCCAAATAGAGTCAATATAATCATCACGAGAAACAGCGACTATACCGCCGATGGCTGTGTGGTAGTACATTCTCTTCAAGAAGCCGTAAATGCTGCTAAGGATGATTCAAATCCATTTATTTTAGGGGGTGCGCAGATATACAAACAAGCCATCGAAATGGCAGATGTACTAGACCTTACATTTGTACATCACAGCTTTGAGGCCGATGCCTTTTTCCCTACCATAAATATGGAAATTTGGAAAGAAGACACTAGAGAAGATTTTAAATCCGATGAAAAAAACAAGTTTGACTACAGCTTTGTGAAATTTGTAAGAAGGTAATTTAATGACTGTTGAGGGGAAATTCGTCGTTAGCGACTAAATGGCACCTAATTTCAGAAGGACTAGCAAACTCGCTACCGAGAAGTCATTAGCATCCTATCCCCATTACTACGCGATGTTATCGCGTTCCAAAATGATTCGCTATAAATAATTAAGACAAAGTGGCGCCGCTATTATTCGTGTTTTTTCTTCAAGCTCTTAAATTTAGACTGTAGTGTCTCGCCTATCTTTTTAGCTTCCTTTCCTATTTTTTTGGTTCCTTTGTTGATTTCTTTTTCTAACTTCTTTAGATCTTTTTGTAGCAAACGTACCCATTTTTTATGCTGGAATTCCGCCTTTCCAATCTTAAAAGATGCATCCACCTCTTTAAACAATGCACGCTGTCCTTTCTTTATTTTTTTTACTAATTTATGCACTCGTAATTCCACTGATCCTTTTTCGACTTCCACTTCCAATCCATCCTTATTAGCTTTCACATTGAACTCCGTTCCCAATACACGTACTTCCCCCATTTCCGTAGTAATAACAAAAGGAACCGCTCCTTTTTTTACCGAATAAAACACCTCTCCAGTTTGCTTTACACTTCTTTTTTCAAAAGTCTCCGTGTAGGTTATTGAACTGTTTTTATTTAGAAAAGCAGTAGATCCATCGGGAAATTCTGCGAACTGTCTCTGGTCTTTACTACTTATTGTAAGCGTAGTCTCTGCACACGAGAATAAGGTAAATAAAGTAAGGGCAACTAAAAATCTGAAGGTAATTTTCATGGATGTTTTATT
Organism: Flavobacteriaceae bacterium; assembly: GCA_016764435.1. Lineage (GTDB taxonomy): Bacteria > Bacteroidota > Bacteroidia > Flavobacteriales > Flavobacteriaceae. Next base: position 52,547 of record JAESRX010000013.1, read on the forward strand.
GATTAAATAGGGAATGAAACCCGTAATTATTAAAGGGTGATTTCTTGGGGCATAAGGTAGTTAAAACTTGCCCCCCATTTTAGACCTTTAGTCTAGATGGCATGATTTAAATTAAAAAGCCCCTAATGATGAAGTAACAGGATCAACTCTTTTAGCGTACTTGCTTTCTTAGTTCCCTGTTCTGTGTCGATGAAACATTAAAAAAGAGAAAACGACGTATAAATAAATATACGCCGCTTTAAATGTTTTCACAACGGAATAATCCTTATTGTGAATTGGTTTCAAATTGTACTCAAATATATAAAACTTATCTGATATATGCACGTTAGTATGCTGATAATTTGTAAATTAGTTGCTCAATTACTCTAAAACCTTAGGCATGAAAACGATATTAGGACTTGATTTGGGAACAAATTCAATTGGCTGGGCCAATATAAAAATAAACTTCGAAAAAAAAGAAGGTGAAATAATCAATATCGGAAGTAGGATAATCCCCATGGGTGACTACGCAACATCAAAAACAGGTGGTAGTTCCAAAGACCCTTTAGCCGATTTCTCAAGAGGTGTTGGGCTCTCCAAAACTAAAATAAAGACACAACATCGTAGTACTAGAAATCTTTATCAAAAAGACAATTTAAGAAGAGAACGCCTACATCGCGTGTTAAATATTCTCGATTTTTTACCAAAGCATTATGCAGAATCTATCGATTTCACAAAAAAACTGGGACAATTTAAAAAAGGAAAAGAGATAAAATTAAACTACCGTCCAGTAGAGAACGGAAAAGACCAATTCATTTTTATGGATTCTTTTTTAGAAATGGTTGCAGAATTTAAAATAGCACAACCACAACTATTCTATCAAAAGGCAAATGGCAACGAAACAAAAATCCCCTACGACTGGACTCTTTATTATTTACGTAAAAAATCCTTAACTCAAAAAATAAGTAAAGAAGAGTTGGCATGGCTACTCTTAAATTTTAACCAAAAAAGAGGGTATTACCAACTTAGAGGAGAAGAACAGGAGAACGACACAAAACAAGAAGAATTTCATTCCCTCAAAGTAATTAATGTTGAGGCCACTGAAGACAAAAACGCAAAAGGTATTTGGTACAACGTTATCCTAGAAAATAATTTAATCTACAGAAGACAAAGTAAAGAACCATTAAGTAGTTGGATAGGACAACAAAAGGAATTTATAATAACTACTAACTTAGAAAAAGATGGATTTCCTAAAAAAGACAAAGAAGGAAACATAAAACGTAGTTTCAGAGCTGTTGATTCCGAAAAGGATTGGATTGCAATTAAGAAAAAAACAGAGCAAGACATCGCACAATCAAAAAAAACAGTAGGCACCTTTATCTATGACACTTTACTGCAAAATCCTAGTCAAAAAATAAACGGGAAACTAGTAAAAACAATTGAGCGTAAATTATACAAAAAGGAATTAAATCTAATTTTAGAAACACAATTAGCAAAACATAACGAGTTAACTGACAGTAATAGCTACAACGCTTGTATTGAGGAATTATACCCAAGAAATGAAGCACACCTAAATACGCTTAAAGAAAAAAGTTTTCTTCATCTTTTTATGGAAGACATCATCTTCTATCAAAGACCATTAAAAAGTAAAAAATCTACAATCTCCAATTGTGCATATGAGAGCAGGACCTATTATTTAAAAAATAAAGAAACCAAGGTTCGTGAAAAGATTACGGAAGGCTTAAAGGTTATTTCTAAATCAAACCCGCTTTTTAACGAATTTAGATTGTGGCAGTTTCTAAAAAATTTAAAAATATATCAACTTCAAGATGAAAAGGATATTGAAATTACTTCACAGTGTATAGGAAATGACGAAGACTGGTGTAATTTGTTTGACTTTTTAAACAAGAGAAAAGAAGTAGAACAAAAACATATTATTGATTTTTTGATAAAAGAAGGTAAACTCAGTAAAAAAGAAAAACCAAATTACCGTTGGAATTACCCTGAGGATAAAAAGTATCCAATTAATGAAACCCGCTCACAATTTTTAAGACGACTCGCAAAAGTTGAGCAGATAGACCCTTTACAGTTCTTAACGAAAGAAAAGGAATATGCTTTATGGCATCTCATCTATTCTGTTAAAGACAAAAAGGAATATGAACAAGCGTTGCATACTTTTGCTAGAAAAAACAACCTTGACATAGTATCTTTCGTAACTGCGTTTTTAAAACATCCACCATACAGTGCTGACTATGGTTCTTATTCAGAAAAAGCAATAAAAAAACTACTCCCACTTATGCGAATGGGTAAGTATTGGGAAGAAAAGGAACTTGATACAGTAGTTAAAAACAGAATATTATCAATTTTTGAACGCATCGAACATATTAATTTAGACAAAACACCAAGTTCAAGAGACGAAGAAACTGCTTTAAAAGAGGCTATCATTGCAGTTGCAGATGACGACATTCCTAAACAATTAATTAAAAGTTTTTTAAACCTAAGTAAAAGTGATGCATTAAAAGGATTGAACACCTACCAAGCCTGCTATGCAGTTTATGAAAGACATGCAGAAGTGAGTGAAATTACACAATGGAAAACACCTAAAGATATAGATTTTTACCTCAGTAACTTTAAACAACATAGTTTAAGAAACCCAATAGTGGAACAAGTAGTTACAGAAACCCTACGTACCGTACGTGATATCTGGCAACAATCGTTAGAGAAGGACCCTCGTTTTAAATTTGACGAGATTCATGTGGAATTAGGGCGTGATATGAAAAACTCCGCAGAAAAACGAAAAAGGATAAGCGAACGTCAAACCAGTAATGAAAACACAAACGCACGTATTAAGTTACTCTTAGAAGAATTAAAGAATGATTATACATCCGTAGACATACGCCCCTACTCTCCAAGTCACCAAGAAATACTTAAAATATACGAAGAAGGTGTCGCACAGAACCCACTTGTATCCTATGCGAAACTAAATGAAGACGAAATATTAAAAATCAGGAAAAATGCAAAACCTACAAGTAACGAAATTAAAAAATACAAGCTTTGGCTGGAGCAAAATTACATTTCACCATATACAGGAAACCCCATCCCTTTAAGTAAGCTGTTTACCCATGCCTACGAAATTGAACACATTATACCTCAATCTCGTTTCTTTGATGATTCCTTAAATAATAAAATTATATGTGAATCTGATATTAACCGAGATAAAAGTAATAGAACCGCATACGAATACCTCAAAGACAAAGGAGGAAGTAAGATAGAAGGTTTTGATCTATTAACACTCTCAGCATACGAAAACCACTGTAATAAATACTTTAAAAAAAATAGGACAAAGCTTAAAAATCTATTAAGTGAAGAGGTTCCGGAAGGGTTTATTCAACGTCAAATGAACGATAGTCGCTATATTAGTAAATTAATAAAAGGGCTCTTGAGTAATATTGTACGTGAAGAAGGGGAAAAGGAAGCAACCGCTAAAAACTTATTACCCGTTAATGGTGCGGTTACCTCTAGACTTAAACAAGATTGGGGATTAAATGAACAATGGAACGAAATTATTAGACCGCGTTTCGAACGTATGAACGAAATTTCCAATTCTCAAGATTACGGGTATATGGACTCCGTAAAAGATGTAGACGGAAAGCCTACTGGTAAAAAATTCTTTCGATTGATAGCCCCAGAAGGCCTTAACAAAAAACGTATTGACCATAGACACCATACATTGGATGCCATAATTATTGCATGTTGTACCAGAAAACACATCCAATATTTAAATGCTTTAAATAACGATAAGGTAAAGTATGCTTTACAAGACTCTTTAAGAAATAGCAAAGAAATTCAAGCTAAAAACAAAAAAGGTGTTCTCGTAACAAAAACCGTCGCTACAGACTATAAAAAACCTTGGGCCAATTTCCCTGTTGTGGTTAAAAATGCTCTTGAAAAAGTAATAGTTAGTTTTAAACAAAACACGCGTGTTATAAACAAAACTAACAACAAAACATGGCAATGGGTAAGCGATAAAGACGGAAAACTACAAAAGAAACGCGTAAAACAAACCAAAGGTGATAACTGGGCCATTCGTAAGCCTTTACATAAAGAAACAGTCTATGGTAGTGTGCGTATAAAAAAAGAAAAAAAAGGAGTCTCTAGTTTAACATTATATTTAGACAAACCTGAACTTATTATAGACAAGAAAATTCGCAAGAAAGTAAAGGCGCTGAACAGCCTATTTGACAAAGATAAGAAGAAAATAGCCTCCTATTTAAAGAATAACACCTTCGAAATTAACGGTGAAAAAATTGACAAAATAAAAGTTTGGGAATGGACTAAAAACGCGACGGCAACACGTACCGTTTTGAGCGAAAAATTAACACGCAAACAACTAGATGCAATCACAGACAGCGGCATTCAACAAATTTTAGAACAACACCTTAAAAATTACCATGACGAAAACAATAAAGAACGCTTAGATTTAGCCTTTAACATAGAAGGACTTGATGTTATGAATAAAAACATAACACAATTAAATAACGGAAAAAAACACCAACCTATTAAATCCGTACGTATTTATGAAGATGGTAGTAGATTTACCGTTTCCCAGAAAGAAAATAAAGGGAACAAAACCACAAAATATGTTGAAGCTGCTACAGGCACCAACTTATTCTTTGCTATCTATTGGAACATAGAAAAGAAACAACGTGTCTATGAAACCATTCCACTTCATGAAGTAATTGAATGGCAGAAACAACGTGCTGAGAACAAAGAATACCAACTCCCTTTAATTCCAATTAACCACAGTAAAGGTGAATTCTTATTTTACCTTTCTCCAAATGATTTGGTGTATGTACCAACAGAAGAAGAAATTAATAACCCTACGCTAGTAAATATAAAAAACATATCTAAAGAACAAGCAGGGAGGATTTATAAAATGGTGAGTAGTACAGGAAACGAATGTCACTTTATCAATGACAGAGTTTCATCATTAATTAAGAAATATGATACTAAATCAAAAACAGGTGAATATGGTAGTTTAAATAAATCCGAAAAAACAATAAACAAAATACTAATTAAAAAAACATGCTGGAAATTACAACTAGATAGAATAGGAAATATTAAAAACGCCATCACATGCTCAAACGCACCATCTATATAGGAAACCCCGCCTATTTAAAAATAAAAGACCTGCAAATGCTAGTGATAGACCCAGCGTCTAAAACTACCAAAGGGACTATTCCTATGGAAGACATGGCGTTATTAGTATTGGATCATTATCAGATTACCTTGAGCCATCAATTATTAATTGCTTTACAGGGGAATAATGTGGTGGTGATTAGCTGTGATGCCCATCATTTACCCTTTGCTATGATGCAACCGCTGTATGGGCATAGTGAATTTTCCGAACGGATCCAATGCCAACTCTCCGTATCTGACCCCTTAAAAAAGCAATTATGGAAACAAACCATAACCCAAAAAATAAGAAATCAACAAGGACTCTTAGCGCTTTTAGACAAGCCGTATACCGCCATGGACTCCTATAAAAATGCCGTAAAAAGTGGAGACAGCAGTAATATGGAAGGGATCGCTGCACAGTATTTTTGGAAACATTTATTTGAAGATTTTAGCCGTGGGCGCTATGGAGATGCACCCAATGCCATGCTTAACTATGGTTATGCCATCTTACGCAGTATTATAGCTAGAGGACTAGTGAGTAGTGGATTACTCCCTGTATTAGGAATCTTTCATCACAATAAATACAACCCCTATTGCTTAGCGGATGACATTATGGAACCCTACCGCCCTTTTGTAGATAAAATGGTGTACAATTACCTTCAGACACATGAACGGACAGAGGAATTGACCAAAGAGCAACGGTGCTATTTATTACAAATTGCCACCCAAGACGTACTAATAGATGGTAACGTACGTCCCCTAATGGTAGCCATTAGCACCACCACCTCCAGCCTGTACAAATGTTATACAGGAGAATTTAGACAGATTAAATACCCAATGATGGACTGATATGTCAACAACTAACAGATTTAACGCCTATAAAATCATGTGGGTACTTGTATTTTTTGATCTACCAACCGAAACTAAAAAGGAACGTAAAGCCGCGCAATTATTTCGGAAACAATTATTAAAAGATGGTTTCACCATGTTTCAATTTTCAATTTACCTACGCCATTGCCCAAGTCGAGAAAATGCCGCGGTACATAAAAAAAGAGCAAAAAGTAACCTACCAGAATACGGAAAAGTCTCTATGTTGGAAATTACCGATAAGCAATTTGGAAATATGGAGCTCTTTTATGGAAAAAAAGAAGTAGACAAACCAAGCCCTGTACAGCAACTGGAACTTTTCTAAGATCGAAAAAAAGCATCTTAAAGGGAGAAAAACTTCGTTTATCCCTGTATTTTATACTTTCTAAAAAACAATCCCGAAGCCTTAGTATCACTAAGAATTCGGGATTGACCCTGTGATTGCTCACATAAAAATACAATTTTGAAACCAATTCACAACCGTCGTTGCCTGTGCAAATATCATATACTTCCTGTGATTGCTCACATAAAAATACAATTTTGAAACCAATTCACAACTTACCTGACTTAGTGAATATCTCGTATTCCCCTGTGATTGCTCACATAAAAATACAATTTTGAAACCAATTCACAACTCTTGCCTCTCTAGGTACTAATACTCCTTGCCTGTGATTGCTCACATAAAAATACAATTTTGAAACCAATTCACAACGAATTTATCAACATCAAACATTAATGTCTCCCTGTGATTGCTCACATAAAAATACAATTTTGAAACCAATTCACAACTGGAGAGAGAATGTTTCTCAATCTCGTTATCCTGTGATTGCTCACATAAAAATACAATTTTGAAACCAATTCACAACTATAACACAAGTCACCTTTCAAAGCAACCTCCTGTGATTGCTCACATAAAAATACAATTTTGAAACCAATTCACAACTTGCTGGGGTTGTTGGTTCTTCCAACAATTCCTGTGATTGCTCACATAAAAATACAATTTTGAAACCAATTCACAACTGAAAACAATGACAATAAAACTTCGACAATCCTGTGATTGCTCACATAAAAATACAATTTTGAAACCAATTCACAACTGACATGTGGCTAGAGATGGAAATAATCAACCTGTGATTGCTCACATAAAAATACAATTTTGAAACCAATTCACAACTCTAAGCCTTCGTTTTCATCAGTTAGATTACCTGTGATTGCTCACATAAAAATACAATTTTGAAACCAATTCACAACCATCCATCAGATCAAATGTACGATCAAAATCCTGTGATTGCTCACATAAAAATACAATTTTGAAACCAATTCACAACAGTATTTAAACTAATAGCCGTATTCTGAACCCTGTGATTGCTCACATAAAAATACAATTTTGAAACCAATTCACAACAGATCACACATTCAGGTACGGGGGCTGGGGCCTGTGATTGCTCACATAAAAATACAATTTTGAAACCAATTCACAACCGAGCGGAGGTCGTTACATTGTTATTGTTGCCTGTGATTGCTCACATAAAAATACAATTTTGAAACCAATTCACAACTGCCAAATGACAGCGATATAACAGATGTCACCTGTGATTGCTCACATAAAAATACAATTTTGAAACCAATTCACAACTTTCCGTCAACGCTAAATAGTTGTCCCAAACCTGTGATTGCTCACATAAAAATACAATTTTGAAACCAATTCACAACTAGAATGATTACCTCTAGCTCTATTATGCCCCTGTGATTGCTCACATAAAAATACAATTTTGAAACCAATTCACAACGTGGCGTTGTTGTTAAAATAATCAAATGGGCCTGTGATTGCTCACATAAAAATACAATTTTGAAACCAATTCACAACCCAAGGTCGGTTCAATAGATAATACCGATGCCTGTGATTGCTCACATAAAAATACAATTTTGAAACCAATTCACAACTATTCTTAATATAAGCGTATGTCTTTCTTGCCTGTGATTGCTCACATAAAAATACAATTTTGAAACCAATTCACAACGAACACCTACTTGTCCACCCGCGTCGAAGCCCTGTGATTGCTCACATAAAAATACAATTTTGAAACCAATTCACAACCAATATCCAAGCACTTATCCAATGTGCTTCCCTGTGATTGCTCACATAAAAATACAATTTTGAAACCAATTCACAACTATCTTTCGGCTGTTCCGGCTGTTCCATATCCTGTGATTGCTCACATAAAAATACAATTTTGAAACCAATTCACAACCGTCAGCATCCCACATTGTGGTGTTTACGTCCTGTGATTGCTCACATAAAAATACAATTTTGAAACCAATTCACAACATACTTCTCTTTATGGTTAAACTGACATTACCTGTGATTGCTCACATAAAAATACAATTTTGAAACCAATTCACAACCCTATTGACTTCTTGTAATGCCTTACATCACCTGTGATTGCTCACATAAAAATACAATTTTGAAACCAATTCACAACCATATTATAGTAAGGTTTAATTCATCCCTTCCTGTGATTGCTCACATAAAAATACAATTTTGAAACCAATTCACAACCCAACAACGATTTTACCAGAACGCACATCACCTGTGATTGCTCACATAAAAATACAATTTTGAAACCAATTCACAACAAGTTCCGTTACACTTTTGATTAAACATTTCCTGTGATTGCTCACATAAAAATACAATTTTGAAACCAATTCACAACTGCAGTTAATGACGACAGCTAAAAACTTTCACTTCAGGGGTTTCTAAAACCCTACAAAACAACACCCCGTATCAGCACTATTATCTATGTTGTTTTTAGCCACTCATCGTAAGAGATGATTCCTTTTTCTGGTTTGGATTCTCCTTTTAAAATCCCAATAAACTCGAGTGAATGTCCATCTGGATCATCAAAATATATAGAGATAGCCGGCATCCAAGCAAAAACCATAGGCCTCTCCGTTCCATCTTTCAGAAAGTTTCGGCATTTAATTTTCCTTTTGTTTAGGTAATTGACGGATTCATGTAGCACCCATTTAGGTTCGCATTCAAATGCAAAATGCCTTATGTCAATATCTTTTTTAGGTTTCTCCCATAGACCAAGCATTGCCTGTTTTTCTTTACCAATCCAAAAAAATGCAGCGCTTCTTTTTTCTTCCGAATAGCATTGCTGTAAATTAAGAGTTTTACCGTAGAACTCAACAGACCTTTCTAGGTTTTCAACAAATAGATGTGTTTCAAATAACCCTTTAATCATATCCTTATTTTTTTTATAAACAATTTGTACGTTCTAGTTCTTATCCACTAACGAAATCATCAATGCTTTTATTACTAGATATTTACCATTCTATTATTAGAACACCTTATTTCTTCCGCACACCTAAATCCCCAATAATTGAGAATACTTTGTTTTTACATTTACAGTATAGCTCATTTCGAAAAACCATCAGCATAAATAGCATCTCGTATTATTTTTCATGTACTATATTCTCCTAATTCCGGACACCTAATTATTTAAATTTCATCATATTTCCCATAAGCTGAACTCAAGTAATAAATCATTGAACTATTTTTTTGATTTTGATTTGTCATTCCCCCAATTAAACCCTTGGTATGCTCTTAAATAGACTCCTTTTCTCACTTGTATTACCTCTCCATTTTTACTATTCACCCAAACTCCACTAGTATTCACTTCGGGTACTTTAGGATGGATATAACTGGTAAAAACATAATACCCGTCTATGATAAAATAGAATAAATGAGGTTGCATTATATTATTATCTTTTGAATAGTTACGCATTAAATCCCACGCTGCCTCCGGTTTCACTTTTGTTTTTTCTATAAAAACATCAAAGGATTTTGTTTTACAAAACAAAACATGGTGTTTCTCTAAAAATTTTTCTTCGTTGCTTTTACATCCAAAAACGCATAGAATTGAAGCTAATATTCCCAAATATATTATTGTTTTCATTTTAATTTAGTCTAAATCATTAGAAATAAATAGGGATTTACAGTTTTCATACTAATTGTGTTATTGTTTTTAAAAACTTCTGAAATTACATTATGGTCCATACTTAGTCTAATTTAACCTTTTTTTTGAGTCTCTATAAAGAAGGGGCAACTTACTCCAGAATATCTAATTGCTGGCTATAAATCTCTCTTTCTATTAATTCACCTTCACTATTATAGATTTCTGTTATTAAAAGCTTAGCTGTTTTTTTTGATTCTCTATAATTAATATCTCCTTCTTTATCGTATACTAATTCTAGTTTATAAAAATCCCACTTTCCTATAGGAACTCCTTTGTTATAATTTGCTTCAACGTAAGTTTCTTCAAAAACAAGATAATTATATTTTTTTTCAATCCAAAGCCCTGATTTAGTGTGATTTTTCACCTTACCTTTCTCGGTTTTAGTTTCATTAAAAAACTGTTCTTTATTATAATAAGGAACTAAATGTCCTTTATCTGTTATTATATATTTGTATAGTCTATCTATATAAATATTTTCGTGCTCTTCATCTTCTTCAACAACTCCTCCTATAATTCTTGTATGGATTATATAATCTTTGTCTATATACCAATATTTTGTATATGTTGAAAGGTCATTATAATCGATATAACCTATATTGTATCGTCGTAATATTTCTGAATTTTCATAAATTGATATACAATATTGAGTGTCTAAATATTTATTCTTATTACATTTATTAGAAATCTTATCAATATAAATTTCAAATTTATAGATATTCGGAAGCCTTAGTAGGTGTTCAATATTTTCAACTTCAGAATCTTCAAGAATCTCTTCAATTTCATAATATTGATACTCTGTATTCTTTTTTGATATAAAACAAACGGTTGTTTTTTTGTCATCAATTTGCAGACCTATTTTATATATTGAATCTAATAACTGACTTTTTATAAGCCTGTTCTCTGGAACATCATAATTTATGAATTTTATTCCAACAGGAAGAGTAACTAAAAGAGTATCTTTTTCTACAAATGACATTCTATAATTTTTATTCCGGGTAATACAAGAACTTAACACTATAAGTTGTATCAATAATAAATAAATAATTTTCATTAGTTTTTATAATTAGGGATGAATTTTTTTACGCTTTTTTTAGGCGATCCTCCCGAGTGAAGGTGATGATTATGTAATGAACCTCCGTTTGAGGTATGTAAGAATTTCTTTTTATTTGCCCCTCTTAATTGAGAAATAAAACCGAATTTATAAATTGTTGTTCTCTAGTATTATCTATATAACCTGTATCAATTGCGTAGCCATTATTATGAGTTAAACTTGGATAACTACTTCCATCTTTATATGATGAACCTCCGCTAGTTATATCTAAAAACCCACATTCAGCCAATGCTCCTATAAATACCGCGAAAATTTCAGGTTGACTATACTTTCTCAATGTTTTATGCCATTTATACTTTATATTATCAAAATCTAACCCATCACTAGCTAAGACAACCATAATGATTTTTTTACTAGAAGCTTTGTAATATAAGTTGTGTATATGAACCTTTACTTGTTATTAATTTTCCCCCTCTGTATAAATATCATTGTTACTTAGTATATATGTTTTATAAGCATCAACTCCTTTAACTTTCATGGTCTTATAATCTTCAATTACTGCACTCTTTTTTTGTGCTATCGTTGGCTTTGGAGTTCCTAATAAATATGTGACTATTTTACTAAGCCACTTTTTTAATTTCCTTTTTTAGTTTTATTTCCATTTCAAGTGGTGATAAATACCCTAAAC
>JAESRX010000076.1 GCA_016764435.1 Flavobacteriaceae bacterium
ACAAAGCTGAAACTTTCAAAGATGCCTATCCGTAAAGCTGCTCCTTTTTAGATCGTTTTCCGATATGTTGAACTCTAAATCTACTTGGGTATAACACCTATATATCCACCATACAAACTAAAACATGACGGTATATCCATTTAGTCCACAATAGAGGTTGATGTTTTATTTTAAGCAGATTATGTTTTTATAAGCTACCTCTCAAATATACAAATAAAGTTATATGCGGAAGTGCTTTTTTTCAAAAGTTTAGGGTTAAAAACAAATGCTAAGTTTTTCTAATAAAAGTTTGAATTGGCTAGTGTTCTTATGTTAACAGTTACTTGTTTGCGATGTCTTCGGAAGTGAATTATACGTTAAATGTCAGTTAAGAGAGTCTAGTTTTCGGAGTATTTCATCATTTTTAACCATATGAAAGCCTCTTTTTTAAGAGCTCATAGTAAAGAAGGTGTTTGATTAATGAATAGGAACATTTATATGTAAATATTCAAAAAAAATCTAGCGTTCTTTTTTGTAAACGTTTTAACCGTTAAAAACGGTTAGTTGTGTAAAATAAACAATATCAAATAGTTATGAATGTTTTTTTAAGGTGATACCTAAGAAAATAGTTCGGTAATTTATAAAATAGCGGTTCTGGGTTCTGTCGTAGCTGTCATAATTAGGGTTGTTTTTGGACATTTGCAACGAACGTTAAAGAGGATGTAGTTAATTATGGGTGCTTTGAATTTTTTTTGTTTCCATTAGGTTTATTACAAATATTGACGAAAATTCAGGGAAGAGACAGGGCCCTTTTGGAGAGTGTCAGTTAATTTATAGTTGTTTGAAATTAATAGTAATTAACGGACACGTTCTCGCATGCGATTTTATTAAAATAAGACATAAATATTGAGGGATTTGAGTGTATTGTAAAACTTATAACCCGAAGGTCACTGGATCGAGTCCAGTCCCCGCTACTAAGCGGTAAAAAGAGAATCCAATCTAGGTTCTCTTTTTGTTTATTTGAAATTCAGGTGAGGTCATATTTCTCATCTGAACATCTTTTTTTTTTTTGTCATTTATTTTAGGGATGATGACTTTGAAATGTCGGGTTTGTTTTGGGTAAATAGTATTCTTGGGAGCTTTAATTTTAGGTGAAAATTACAGTCAATCCATGCAAGAGGAATTTGACTTCTTTTACTTTCTCTACGGCACTTACTGGTCCATATAAGATGAAATTACTGTCTTTATTCCTTCTTGACAAACAGGACAGAATACTTGTTTTACGTGTAGACTACGCATTATACAATGGTCCATTGGTCGCCACAATCCTTTCGCGCTATAGCCTGCGCCTTCGAAAGCTCCTAGCGCTTCTTTGTATTTGTTAGTTAAAGGAGTGGGTATTGGGATTTCTTTAGCGATCATGTGTTTCCATTTACTGTCGAAATTCACCATATTGGTGATGTTGGGTTCCCATGGCTCTACAGATGCTGGATAAAAATCGTTTACGGCAACGGAAGAAGAAAAATACTCATCGGCTAAGCCAGCAAAGGAATGCCCAAATTCATGTACAAAAACTTCTTTAGATTTTATATGGTCAACCGTGGTCATTAAGTAGTAATTAAAAAAACCACCACCACCGTATTTATCGTGGTTTACCAAAATAACGATGTGATCATAGGGTACATTGGAAGCAATATCTCTGATAGATTTTTGGTCAAATGTAGTAAGGTATCGCGCACTATTAAAGGTGTAGAAACTAGAATTCAGGATTGTATTCCCCCAAACATGAGCTCCAGGAATGTCTGTCCCTTGTTCCTGAGAAGCACATTCTATTGCCCAGATATTAAAAGCTGATTTTTGTGATTTGAAAGGGGCTCTTTCGAACAAATAATCGTTCATTCTTTTTACATCTTGCTGGAATTTACCCATTTGTTCCTTTGTGTAGCCCTCTGCTAGATAAACGATGTCTATCTTCTCTGCACTATTTCCTACATCAATAATCTTCTTAAAAGGAAATTTCAAGGTAGTATTCCTTTTAATAAAATAATCATTCGGATTCACATAGATGCTCATAAGGTCTTCAAAAGTACCGTCTTGCTTATTGCGTCTTTGTAAAATGAATTTCACGGTTTTCTTAGGGAAAGGACAGGTAGCTACTTCGTAAAAGCTTCGGTTTATTTTTTTTGCCTCATCAGAGGTTTCCCATTCCACAAACAAGTTATTAAAGCCTTTAGAGTAGATCAATTTATTTGAAATAGAATCGTACAATTTGTATTGCATTAAACCGTATTTCAATGAATTTGAAATGTTTTTTCGTGGACCACTCCAGGCTCCTTCTTCTACTAATTGCTCTAAACTAACAAATCGTGTTTCTGAATTTCCTGCGATGGTATAATCAATTCTTAGTGTTTTATTAATGAAATAATCGTCAAAATTAATGGTTTCTGGCGGGTGTTTATGCTGTGTTTTACCTGAAAAAGAAAATGCCAATACTACTAAAAAGGATAGAAGCGTCGAAAATAATTTCGTCATAATGTTTATTCGTTTTAATTTGGGAATTGTCGCATCTAAGTTAGTAAAAAAAACGAAAGACCTCGCTTTAGTTTTGATAAAGAAAGGTTTAAAAGACACTGTTTATCAGAAGAGGAATCGGCTTAGAGGTGTCGTAGCTAAAAAATAGAAGTATGAATTACGGAGTAAAAAAGAAAGTCCCTCGATTTAAGGGACTTAAATTTGAGGGACTTCTACTAACAAAACTAATCAAAGTTGTTGGTTAATTATGAAGGCTATTTATCTTCATAATTAGGTATTGGTTGTTCTTTTTTAGACTAGAAAGATACTTCTCCTAAGATGGGTTGAAATACATAATTAAAGGTGTAGTATTGCGATTTTTCAGAAGAGTCTCCATCTTTATAGTAGCTTAAGATTTCTAATTTCGCATAATTACCTGTTGCGGTTTTTATTACAATAATTTTTCCTGCAATTGGAGAAATTTGATGATTTTGCGGGTTGTAATCGTACCATCCATTTCCAGAACCTGTGGTAATGGCTAAGCCGTCTTGTGAATCATCTTGTTGAAACATTCCTGTGTCTGCTTTTTTGATTGCATTCATGGTTCCTTTAGCGATATAAGCAGCTCCTTTACCAGTTCTTGTAGGTTGATCGTCTCCGTTAGAGCTTCCTCCATTTACGAGTATAGTGGTGCCTCTAAAAGCGATGTCCCAATCATCTCCTTCTGTAATGCTTCCTTTTTCAAAAGAGAATTTAATATAATCTCCGGTAATTGCATGAGGGGTAGCGGTGTAGTCAGTAGTTTGTGTGGCCTGTAGGTTTTTATATTTTCCTTGGATTGCTAAATCTTTTTTGTAAAGATTCCATCCGTAATTTTCTGTGTCATCCGCTGCTGGAATGGTAATTTCCTTTCCTTCTTTTAGAGATGTAACTTGTTTTTTATAGATTGTTATTTGGCTGTCAGAATACTCTTTGAAGAACAGTACATAATAAGCACCGTTACTTTCACGTACTCCTATCCAACGTTGCTCTTTCTCTGCATAGTATTTTTTAGTAAGGACATAGTCTGTTGAAGCAAAATCTCCTGATAGGGTATAAGAAATTTTATCTTGATCAATGGTGTAGGACGCTCTTTGTAGCATTCCTTGCATTTCGAAAGTTCTACTAAAGGTACCTTCTTCTAAGGTTGCGACGGTATTCGTGTCATTTTTAGTGCAAGATGCTAATGCGATAAAAAGACTGAGCACTGTAAGTAGTTTAATTGTTTTCATAATCGTTAATTGTTGTTTTAGTTATAATTGATACTGTAATGTGGTGTATATAATGCGGCCTGAGATCGTGTTTATTTGTGCTGGATTACTAAAATCGAACAGGTTGTCAATTCCAAATCCCAAGCCTAGTCTTTTTCCTATTTTCTTGTTGATTGCCCAATTGAAAAGGGTATATCCGTCCACAAAATCATCATAAACATCTAAGAATTTATTGGAATTAGTGTCGTATAAACCGTATTTACTCCGGTAAGTGATGCGTAGGTTCGTGTTTAATTTCCAATTGGGAATGCTGTAAAACACTTTGAAATTAAAGAGGTGTTTGGATCGGTTGTACAAACCGACATAATCCGATGGTTTTAACTTAAAGGTTTCTTTTGTTTCTGGGTTTCTGGCGTAGATTTCTCCGTTTTCGAATCTTTTAGAAGCTTCTTGGTCCTTGGCGTACAGAAGTTGGTATCCGGTGCTTATTTTTAATTGATTTGAAGGTTTAAATGTAGCATTGAATTCCAGTCCTTCTGTGATCACTTTATTGACATTGTAATAGCTAAATACATTTTGTTGATTGTTTGTTTTGGGAGCAATTACACGGGTGTCAATGAGGTCTCTTATGTTGTTTCTAAATATATTTAGATCAAAAAACAACGTTGTTGTAGGGCTGTAACGCCCCCCTATATTAATACTTATTGAATTTTCAGGTTTTAATGCATTGTCGAATTCAGACAGGGGTACTTTTAGTGCTTGAATGAGTCCTAATGCTTGCATTTCCGGGATTTTTGTAGGGACAGCGTTGTAGCCAAGCACGGTGTATCCGACGGAAGAATTGGTGAAATCAAAGTATAATTGTCTAAAATCAGGAGTTTTAAATCCATATCCGACGGCTCCTTTGATGGATAGTTGAGAAGTAATTTTATAATGAGCGGCTATTTTAGGGCTACACTGTGAGGTGTATTTGGTGTGATAATCAAAACGTGCTCCCAGGATTAGGTTCAGTCTTTTTGTTAGATTTCCATCCCATTGAGTGTACAAATAAGGTGCATTAAATACCGGGTTTATGGAAAAATCTGTACGCTTGAGGCTCGCGTAATTAGTTCCTATTCCAAGAATAAAAGTATTCTTTTTACCTGGGGTATAGATCAGTCTGTATTCGGGTTTTAATAAGAGTTCATCATAGTAACTTTTACTATTTGAACTCCCGTCTGTATTGTTTAATTGTTCATCAGCTTGGTAGTTGGTAGCGTAACATTCTAGGTAGGTTTTCCAAGTTGAATTATAGGTATGTGAAAGTTTTAACTGCGTATTCCACTCGTTTATTTCTGCCGTTCCTGAGATGGTTTTAGAGATGTTATGTTCTTGGTCTTCCTTGTAGTAGCGACCTGTGAGGAGTAAGCTTGTTTTTTCAGTAAAGCGGTAATTAATTTTTGTACTAAATGTATAATTGCTAAAAGGGTCTATGGTTTGGTGTCCGTCTCCAGGGGTCAAATCATATCCATCGGTGCTATATCTATTGGCAAAGGTGGCAATGCTAAATTTATTTTTTTTATAGCCAATATTTAGACTAGCATCTTGCTTGTTATGGGTTGAATAGCTGTAATCTAAGGTGGTGTTGAACCCTTCTTTTGGAGAGTCTGTTATGATATTAACGACTCCTCCTAGAGCTTCTGAACCATATAAACTGGAGGAAGCTCCTTTAACTATTTCTATTTGCTTTATGTTTCCGACAGTGATTCTACTCAGGTCTAGTGTGCCAGCAGTACGTCCTATCAGCGGAAGCCCGTCTATGAGTATTAAGGTGTATTCTGAAGAGAGTCCTTGTAATTGTATGCCTTCTCCTCCTCCAAAGGTAGGGACGGTGATTAGTCCCGTTTGTTCATTTAATAAATGATGTAATCTTTTTGTATTGGATTGTTTTAACTCCTTTTTTCCAATCAGTAAAACAGGGAGCGGGAGGGAGGATAGCTGTCGTTTTGTACGTGTTGCCGTCACTATAACTTCTTCTAGGGCCGTTGTAGTGATACTGTCAGTTGTTGTTCTGAAGTGTTTTTTCGAGGTTTGTTGTGCCGTTAAATTGCCGATGCCTAAAAATAGAACAAGTATGTATATGTTTTTCATTATTGATAATGAGTCTAAATAATAAATAATTTCAGGCAAATATAAACCTTATTTTAATTTAGATTGAATAAAAATAATATATTTGCAAAATATATTTTAAACCATAATTTTTATAAATATGAAAACAATTAAGTATTCTTTATTGCTGTTAAGTGCGTTGCTATTCGTACAATGTGGGTCAGATTCAAAAGACAAGAAGTCTAATGATAGTCCCTCAAAAAAAATAGGTATCCTTCTCGTTAATCACGGATCTGTGGCAAAGTCTTGGCGTCAAATGCTTTTAAATGTGGAAGATGATGTAAAAGAAGAACTACTGTCAAATCCGAAAATAACGAAAGTTTCTACGGCTTTTATGGAATATACGGAACCGTCTATTGCTACGCGAATGAAGGAGTTTGATGCTGAAGGATTTGATGAGGTGGTGGTCGTGCCGATTTTTTTAACCGTAAGTTCACATTATAGTCATGATATCCCAGTTATTTTAGGAGTCAGTGCAGATCCTAAAGCCAAGGAATATATGATTGGCAAGGAAAAAATAGAAGTATATAAAGCCAAGGCTCGCGTTACCATTACACCTCCATTAGATTATTCAACCATACTTAAAAAAAATGTGGAACGTCGCGTAAAGGCATTGAGTAAAAACCCGGACAATGAAGGGGTGTTATTAGTGGCTTATGGGGATGCAAAATACAACCAACAATGGGAAGAAATGGTTGCAGAAATTGGAAAATATTTAAAAATTAAGACAGGGCATGAGAGCATTGCTTATTCGTGGTGTGGTCATTTGGTAGGCTACTCTCCAGAGCCTACGGTAAAAGGAATTAAGCAATTACAAAAATTAGAAGACAATGTGATTGTAATCCCTATTTTAGTAGGAAATGATCCGTATTTTCAAGATAAAATCATACAAACAGCTGTCAATCAGGTGACCGGAAATGTGTTGTACACGCAAGATGCCATCTTACCAGATGCCAATTTAAATAAATGGGTAATTGATATCGCAAATAACACGGTAGAAGGATTGTAGTATGAATAAGGTCTTATTTTTTGTAAAAGAAGAAAAAACCAAAATGATAGCAACGACAATTGTTGCTATCATTTTTCTTTATTTTTGGTGTAATGGTCCGTTGTTACATGGCGTGGAAATACTACGCTTAGAAACGATTGAAACTAAATTTTCTGCGCCTATATTAGTAGGGGGAGATGGGGTAGATAGTAGAAGAATCCAACCAACGTTTCAAACGTTGAAACTTAAAGAGGAACAAAGCATTGGTTACGGGTTACTTTTTTTAAAAAAGACGTTTCCTAAGTATTATGGCCTTATCGCTACTGTGGCTAATAACCCAGGACTTTCTCCTGAATTGGGAGCGAAACTATTGTCTCATGCCCTGAAATTTTCTAAACCGACGGAAAAGGCAACATTACTTCCTGCGTCTAGTATGTATTATGTGAGTATTGTGGATACGCTGACGACTACAAAACGAATTTATTTAGAGAGTACGAATATTGTTCCTAATATAAGAGGCTATGCAGGCCTTATAAATATGGGGGTTTTTATTGGTGAAAAAGGGAATGTGCAAGAGGTGGTTCATATTTCTTCGAAAGAAACTCAAAGTTATTTGGCGACAATTAAACGCGCTGGTTTCTACCAACAATTTGAAAGTGTAAGGATTCAAAATGGAGAACAGCAGTTAGATGCAGTTTCAGGCGCTACACTGAGTTCAGAGGCCATGGCAAATACCGTATCTGCATTGGTCACGTTGGGTATTCCTTATCCTATTTCTAATTATGCACCCATTAACGAGGTGCATCCATTTCGTATTGTAGCAGCCTTGAACAGCATTTGGATACTTCATTGCTTGGTGATTTTTCTAATGTTTGTATTTGCGATGCAACGAAGGGTGAAAAAGACAAAAAAATCAGTGCTGATCATGAATGTTCTTTCCGTGATATATATTGGTTTTTTTCTCAATAATTCATTTACTTACATTTCATTTTTACATCCTTTTGTAGGAACTTCGGTCTCTTCATTTGTGGGCTTGTATTCGTTATTTGTTCTGCTAGGAGCTATTTGGGGTAAAAACACCTATTGTAAATATGTCTGTCCTTTTGGAAATGTACAACGTTTAATCTTAAAGGTAAGTCCCAAAAGTACGCGTCAAAAATTCTTTATTCCAACGGCTTGGGTTTATAAAATAAGACTGTCCATCGCTATTGTTTTGATTACGGGAGTATTACTGGGGTTTAGGAACTGGAGTAACTTTGAGCTGTTTCCAGATTTGTTTGGTTGGGCTACACTAGGTGTCTGGTTTATAGTGGCTTTGGCTACCGTGGGAGTTACGGTGGTTTATCCGATGATCTGGTGTCGACTGCTGTGTCCGACAGGAGCAGTACTGGATGGAATTACAGATATAATGAAGTTTAAAGGTGAAAAAATGAAATCTTTCAAAAAGGAATTAAAATAATTTGATCAAAACCTTTTAGTTATGAAGCACTTAGTTTTTCAGTCTTTAGTTTTATGAAAAAACCAAAACATAGATAGTGATTTAACTAAATAAAGGTCGTAACTTTGCAATCGAAATCGCGGGGTAGAGCAGTAGGTAGCTCGTCGGGCTCATAACCCGAAGGTCGCTGGTTCGAGTCCAGTCCCCGCTACTAAGCGGTAAAAAGAGAATCCAATTTGGGTTCTCTTTTTTGTTGTTTAAGATTTAGGGCGTTTTTAGTTTTTTTGAATGTAAATTTATAGCTGTTTAGTAGAAATTGCCATTAAGTTTTTCTTTCGATTCCGCAATAACTAAAAAGAACCTATTTACATCGATTATTTGGAGGATCCAGTACGGAGGAAATAGTTGAAAAACCATAAGGCAGGAATTATTTATAGTTGAGTAACCCCTGTGGTTGATTCCCTGAAATGCATTCTAAAATTAGTATTCATGCTTTCTGTAATCAAGGCGTCTAAAAAACGACTCTTTAAAATGAAGATATAGTTTTAATTCTTGTCGCTTCACTTTTTTTTAAGTAAAATTCACCCCTAATTTGGGCGTCCCCCAAGGGTCGGGCTATACGCTACTACGCTTCACTTTTTTAGAAGAAAAAAAAGTTGCAGGGTAACCGCTTCTATCCCTGACGCGAACATTGTAGTATCTCCAGAAGCAAGGATTGTAAGAGGAAATTACACCTGATCCCTGAAAACGGACTAAATGTGGTCGATGTGCTCTGATTTATTGCTGAATTTGAATCCAATCTTTAATAAACGTGAAATTTTCAAGGTATTGATTGATGAAATTTTATCTATACAAACCAGTACTCCCTAGTTTAGCCCCCTAGAAGCTCGGAGTAAATGTTGAATAATAAACATTAACTTTTGAATATATGAAATACAAGAGATGGAGCTTAGACGAAAAGCTAGAAATTATAGCAAGTTCAGAAGAAATAGGGATTGTAGAAACCTGTAGAAAATACAATGTTAGTACTGGGACATTTTATAGCTGGAAGAAAAAAATTGATTACAAAGGAGAGGCTGGCTTAAAAGTTATAAGTGAGCCAAAGGATAAGCTATGAAAAGAAGCGGAAGAAGAGAATAGGATACTAAGAAAGCGACTCAGTGATCGAGAAATTGAGCTTGAAGTACAGCGAGAGCTTTTTAAAAAAAAGTTTGGGACGTCCGATCCAAGAAAAATTTAGTCGATGTATTTAGAAAGAAAACTAAGTGTAGCTTGAAGAAGTTGATTAGTTATGCTGGGCTGGCAGAAAGTAGTTATTACAGAAAGCCAAGTAAGGGGAGAAAAGGCCTTAAGCCGTCGATATTAACCAGTCATAGTAAGCTAGGTTGGATTGATGAAAAGGATGTAATTAGCAGTATAAAAAAGGTTTTAGGTCATGAGTTTATTGACTGTGGCTACCGATTAATGACTGCATATTTAAAAAGGGATGGTTGTCTGATAAACCATAAAAAGGTGTATAGAATAATGAGTACAGCTGGCATGTTGAAATTAGAAAACAGAATAAACAGAAGCGGTTCAGGGCGTAAATTCGT
>JAESRX010000014.1 GCA_016764435.1 Flavobacteriaceae bacterium
GCTTAGCGAGTGCAAATATAGGATGTTTTATTTGTTTGGCAAGGGGTAAATTTGATTATTTTATGAAGGGAATTTGTGATTCGTTCTTAGAGGTTGATTACATGGTTGTTATAGCTGTAATTATTTTTTCATCATTAGGGAACATTGATATTTAACCTTACTCTTTTGATCTTGGAACGAATTACTATTGGCTCGTACGGACTTTTTACAGGATAGCCATTAGAACAAATCAGAATTCCTCTTTACTATATATAGGATCCACCCTAGATAGAAAGCAATTCGAACTTACCGACCGACTGACAGTTCTCCTTATATATAGGATAGGTTTTTAGATGAATTGCGATTCGTCCAACAAGCAAAAAGATCGCCCAAGGCGATCTTCTCTATTAATTGTATCTGTATTTACCAGAGCGTGTTTTACATCACCCAACAAAAAAAACACTCCCTCCCCTACTTATATACAAGTTGTAAAACAGTAGTATCATTAGGTATTGAGTATTTTTACTTATGTAAAAACTCTTTTTTAGCGATTAGTTGCGCTTCTGTTTCTTCATTCTTTTCATCAGGAACACAACAATCTACAGGACATACGGCCGCACATTGAGGTTCATCATGAAAACCAATACACTCTGTACATTTATCTACAACGATAAAATAAACTTCATCATCTATTGCTTCTTGATCTTCATCCGCATTTAATTCATTCCCGTTTGGTAATACCACATTTCCGGTTAAAGTAGTTCCGTCTGATAACTTATAGTTTTCAGCGGCTTCATATATTGCATTATTGGGACATTCTGCTTCACAAGCACCACAATTTATACATTCGTCAGTAATAATTATTGCCATTATTTTATTTCAATTAAATTTGCACAAATATAAACTAAAATTTATTCCAACCAATATGAATCTTGACCAACGAATTGAAGCGTTTCAAACGCTCGGGAAGTTTTTAAGTCAGTTTACTGAAAAAGAAATAAAACAACAAGAAAACATCCCCTACAATGAGCTGTTTTTTGAAGCATTCCACATGCAAATAAAACGCGCAAGGGAATACAATAGTTGGTATACTAAAGAAAATGTTTTATTCGCCATAGAAGGATGGTCTAAATCTCTAGAGATTAAAAACTTAACTAAATGGCTGTCTCGCTATAAAGTTCCAGAAAACACACCACAAACCGTTGCTATAATTATGGCCGGAAACATTCCTTTAGTAGGTTTTCACGATTTTTTATCCGTCCTTATTTCTGGGCATAACGCATTGGTTAAACTATCTTCAAACGACAAACAAATGCTCCCTTTACTGGCTAAATATCTAGAACATATAAACGCCGATTTTAAGGGGCGTATCACGTTTACAGAGCAGAAGTTAGAGAATTTTAATGCAGTTATCGCGACAGGAAGTAATAATACATCCCGCTATTTCGACTATTATTTCGGTAAACACCCAAATATCATCCGTAAAAACAGAAATTCTATAGCTATTTTAACGGGGAACGAAACTACGGAAGAACTCACTGCTTTAGGCGATGATATTTTCCAATATTTCGGCTTAGGGTGTCGTTCGGTATCCAAACTATACGTTCCTGAATCCTATAATTTTGATGCTTTTTTCGAAGCCATGTACAAAAATAAGGACATTATTTACTATGATAAATACGCTAATAATTACGATTATAACAAAGCCGTCTATTTAATGAGCCTGTTTAAATTGAAAGATAACGGATTTTTGATATTGAAAGAGGAATCTAGTTTTGGGTCTCCTATAGCGACACTTTTTTACGAGTACTACAACGATTTAGAAGTACTTGACACAACTTTGAAATCCAACTCCGACAAAATACAATGTATTGTAAACAACAGTATTAACGCTAACTATATCGATTTCGGAGACACTCAGACCCCTAAATTATGGGATTATGCGGATGGGATAGACACTATTGAATTTTTGATAAAATTGTGATACTTTTTTTAGTTAATTAATGGTGGTGAATTCCAATTTTTTGTTAAACTTTGCAAGAGTAAAATTTCACAACTAAACAATTTTATGTAATCATTTTATGAAAAAACACAATTTTAGTGCAGGCCCTTGTATTTTGCCACAAGAAGTATTAAAAAAGGCATCAGAAGCAGTCGTAAATTTTAACGATTTAAATTTGTCGTTAATCGAGATATCTCATAGAAGTAAAGATTTTGTAGAAGTAATGGAAACTGCTCGCAGTTTAGTAAAGGAATTACTGGAATTACCGGAAGGCTATTCTGTACTTTTTTTACAAGGTGGAGCAAGTTTAGAATTTTTAATGTCGGCATACAATTTAATGAAAGTTGATGGTAAAGCCGCTTATTTAGACACCGGAGCATGGAGTTCTAAAGCAATAAAAGAAGCACAAGCATTAGGAGCGGTAACGATTATGGCCTCTTCTAAGGATAAAGGATTTAGTTATATCCCAAAAAACTACACCATTCCTACGGATGTAGATTTTGTACATGTAACTTCAAATAATACAATTTACGGAACGCAACTAAAGGAATTCCCGAAAACAGATGCATTATTAGTCTGTGATATGAGTTCTGATATATTTTCAAAGAAAATCGATTTCACTCAATTTGATTTGATTTATGCAGGAGCTCAAAAAAACATGGGACCCGCTGGAGCGACTTTAGTAATAGTTAAAGACGAAATTCTTGGAAAAACAGGTCGTAAAATCCCTGCCATGTTAGATTATCAGGTACACATCAGTAAAGACAGTATGTATAATACACCTCCCGTATTTTCAATATACGTATCTATGTTAACTCTACAATGGGTAAAGAAATTAGGAGGTTTGGAGGCCGTCGAAAAATTAAACGATGCTAAAGCGGCTATTTTGTATAACGAAATAGACAGAAACCCTTTATTCAAAGGATATGCCGCTGTTGAAGATAGATCATTAATGAATGTTACTTTTAACTTAACTGACGAAAGCAAGCAAGAAGCATTTGATAAAATGTGGAATGCAGCTGGAATTAATGGATTGAAAGGGCATCGTTCTGTAGGAGGATACAGAGCCAGTATATATAATGCCATGCCTATCGAAAGTATTCAGGTATTGGTAGACACTATGAAAAAATTAGAAGAACAAGCTTAAAACTATACAAATGAAAGTATTAGCGAATGACGGAATAGCCACTAGTGGTGTAATTGCATTAGAAAATGCAGGTTTCGAAGTACTATTGACTACGGTTGCACAAGACCAATTGATTAAATACATCAACGAAAAACAAATTGATGTACTCCTAGTACGTAGTGCGACTACTGTACGCAAGGACATTATAGACGGCTGCCCTTCTTTAAAAATTATTGGTCGTGGAGGTGTTGGAATGGATAATATTGATGTAACATACGCAAGAGAAAAAGGTTTAAAAGTAATAAATACACCTGCTGCTTCTTCACATTCAGTAGCAGAATTGGTTTTTGCTCACTTGTTTGGAATGGTGCGCTTCTTACATGTTTCCAATAGAAATATGCCACTAGAAGGTGATGCTAATTTTAAAGGATTGAAAAAAGCATTTGCTGGAGGGGTAGAATTAAGAGGAAAAACTTTAGGAGTTTTAGGCTTTGGACGTATTGGACAAGCTACTGCAAAGATAGCACTTGGATTGGGAATGAAAGTAATTGCTTTTGACCCCTTCATAGATCAAGTGAACTTGGAAGTTGAATTTTTTGATCACCAATCTTTATTTTTTAATATTGAAACCATCAGCAAAGAAGAAGTACTAGCACAAGCTGATTTTATCACTTTACACGTTCCTGCACAAGACAAATACGTCATTTCAAAAGACGAGTTTGAGATGATGAAAAAAGGAGCGGTTATTGTAAATGCTGCACGTGGTGGTGTCGTCGATGAAATGGCACTTGTTGACGCCTTAGAATCGGGTCAAATAGCTTCCGCAGCCTTGGATGTTTTCGAAAATGAACCACAACCAGAGGTCCAATTATTAATGAATCCGAACCTTTCGTTAACACCACATATCGGTGCAGCAACAGCAGAGGCTCAAAGTAGAATAGGTACAGAATTAGCAGATCAAATAATTGAAATACTTAAGTAAGACTATAAATCAACATTTTAAAAGAGTCACTCTAAGAGTGGCTCTTTTTTTTTGATAAAAATACCATTCACAATCACTTAAATGGTAACAATAAATAAAAGAAAAGGCAAAAGCAAGAATAAATTCTTATCATTAACAAGTTATTATTAAATAGTTTTCAAAAATCTACGAAAACGTTTTTTTTGTTAAAATACGATGATATTCATTGTATCTTTGGGTACCACATTTCTAATAAGAAAACCATATGGCCATTATAAAACCTTTTAAAGCAATACGCCCTACCAGAGATAAAGCAGCACTCGCTACTTCTCGCTCGTATGAGGCTTATAAAGAAGATGAATTAAACGCAGCATTAGATTTTAATCCATTTTCTTTTTTACATGTTATAAAACCAGGATATTCAGAAAACACCGATAGTACCGGAGAAGAACGCTTTAAGTTGGTTCGCGAAAAATACGAGCAATTTAAACGTGAAAAGATCTATCAAAAAGATCAAACACCCTGCTATTATTTACATCAGAAAACCTTTGGTGATGATTTATTTTGGGGAATCATCGCGGTCTGTAGTGTAGAAGATTACCAAAATAATGTCATTAAAAAACATGAGGCGACTATCCAAGACAGGGAGGAACTTTTCGGAAACTATCTAAATGTAACCGGTTTTAATGCAGAACCTGTACTCCTCACCTACCCTGACAGCGCACTAATTAATAGAATTTATACTAAATATTCGAATAAAAGGTCGGAATACGAGTTTACAACCCATACAAAAAGGTTGCATAAATTTTGGATTATTGATGATGATTTAGACATTTTCAGTATTGAAAAGGAATTTGCACAAATGGAGAGCATCTATATTGCTGATGGACATCACCGCAGTGCTTCTTCTAATTACCTCGCTAATAAGTTAAAATCAGAAAACCCAACTCATACAGGCGAAGAAGATTACAATTTTTTTATGAGCTATTTAATTTCCGATGCTAATCTACAGATTACTGCATTTGATCGCTTCATTAAAGATTTAAACGGACTCTCTAAAGAGGAATTTTTAACTTCATTAAACACCTTATACCGTATAGAAAACCGAGGCACAGAACGTTACGTACCCTCTAAAAAACATCATTATAGTATGTATTTAGACGGAGAATACTATTCCCTCTACCTCCGAAACATGGATTATAAAATAAACAATGCCAAGTCAGATTTAGACCCACACATTATCTATAAAACCATTATAAAACCCATATTAGGAATAGAAAATTTATCCACAGACACTCGCATCAAATGCCTGCCTGCAAAATTTGATGACCAACAATTAAAAACCCAAGTAGACACTGGTAAATACAAAGTTGGTTTTGGACTATTCCCCGTTTCAACCACGCAATTAAAAGCGGTCGCAAACGAAAACTTAAAAATGCCACCAAAAAGTACCTATATAGAACCTAAACTCCGAAGTGGACTCACGATATTTGAGATGAAAGAGCATTAAAAAGCTCATTTTTTTACCGTACCTTTGTAGCGATTATAAATGATATAAATTGGTATGAGTATAGGTGAAAATCTCTTAGATATTCAAAATAATATCCCTAAACACGTATCACTTGTAGCGGTTTCAAAAACGAAACCTACAAGTGATATTTTAGAAGCTTACGAAGCTGGACAACGTATATTTGGCGAAAATAAAATACAGGAAATGGCGGGAAAATACGACGAACTCCCAAAAGACATTTCTTGGCATATGATCGGTCATTTACAGCGTAATAAAGTAAAATATATGGCTCATTTTGTGGATTTAATTCATGGAGTGGATAGCTTAAAAACATTAAAAGAAATTAATAAACAAGCCGCACGTCACAGACGAACCATCGCTTGTTTACTCCAAGTAAAAATAGCTACCGAAACAACAAAATTTGGAATTCCTCCAAATCAAATCACTGAGATTTTAGATTCTGAAGAATTCAAATCACTTGAAAACATACAAATAAAAGGTTTTATGGGAATGGCGAGTTTTACCCAAGACGATGCTACCATACAAACAGAATTTAAATTATTAAAAACACTTTACGACCAATATGCTCCAACCCATAATTTTGATACATTATCTATGGGAATGAGTGGAGATTACTCACTAGCAATAAGCTGTGGAAGTAATATGGTTAGAGTAGGAAGTGCTATTTTTGGACATAGAAATAAGATATAAGTGTACGCAATATTAGACATAGAAACCACTGGAGGTAAATTCAACGAAGAAGGAATTACAGAAATAGCTATCTATAAATTTGATGGCCATACTGTTGTAGATAATTTTGTAAGCTTGGTCAATCCAGAGCGTGACATACAACCATTTGTTGTAAAACTTACAGGAATAAATAGTAACATGCTACGCAATGCTCCCAAATTTCATGAGGTTGCAAAACGGATCGTAGAAATAACACAAGACTGTGTAATTGTAGCACATAATGCCACCTTTGATTACCGCATTTTACGAACAGAATTTACCCGCTTAGGCTATGATTTTGTACGGAAATCGTTATGCACTGTGGAACTGAGTAAAACTCTTATCCCTGAAGTAGAATCGTATAAATTAGGACGCCTTTGTAGGTCTCTAGGAATCCCTGTATCGAGTAGACACCGGGCAGATGGTGATGCTTTGGCAACTGTTCAGTTATTCAAACTACTGCTACAAAAAGATGTTCACAAGGAAATTGTAACAGGCTCTATTAGCCCTGAAGTCAAACAAAACTTAGCCCCTAAATTACAGAAACTACTGTTGGAAATCCCAAAAACAAAAGGCGTTTTTTATGCCCATAAAGCGGATGGAACCATTCAATATATAGGAAAGGGAAAAAACATGCATAAAGCGGTTAATCTTCTCTTTTTAAAAGACAGTAAAAATGCCAAACGTATTCAACGTGATGTCACTTCCATTACTTATGACGCCACAGGAAACCAATTAATCCTTCAATTAATCTATGTACAAGAATTAGAGGCAAAGCAACCAAAGTTTAATATACTCCATAAAAAAGAGTATAAAAAGATACAATTTTCCAACCCAAACTTATTATTGATTGATAAAGGGAGAACTATTGGAGAAAAATCAGTAATTTTAATCGAAAATGACATTCTAATCGGCTATTGTTTTGTGGATTTAGCACATCAAATTAAGGAAATAGATATTTTAAACACCTTAATGACTCCATTAAAAAACAATGACCAAAACAGATTGATCATAAAAAAATACCTACAAAATAATAAAATAGGTAAAATTGTTCGATTTTAATTTATGGCAAAAAACACATCCAAGTGGAAAGCTACGCTTCACGAAGTGATCTATGAAGCAGATACCAAAGCAGGAAAACGCTTTGATATTCTGCTTATTTTTATCATTCTGTTAAGTATAATATTGGTGATGCTTGAAAGCGTCCAAAGTATAGACGCCCATTATCACGATTTCTTGAATACAGCAGAATGGATTGTGACGATCCTATTTACCATTGAATATATACTGCGTATTATTTCTATAAAAAAACCGTGGCATTATATTTTTAGCTTTTATGGAATTATCGATTTTTTAGCAACCGTCCCTAAATACTTATCACTTATTTTTGGCGCTGGTCATGTACTTGTCGCACTAAGAGCGCTGCGATTGCTCCGTGTTTTTAGAATTTTAAAACTCGCCCGCTACTTAGGCGCCTCCAATAAGTTAATTGAAGCTTTAAAAGCAAGTAGAGCAAAAGTACTCGTGTTTTTATTCGCCGTAATTGTATTGACCATTATTTTAGGAACTATAATGTACTTGGTAGAAGGTGCCGAAAATGGCTTTGATAATATTCCTAAAAGTATGTATTGGGCCATTGTTACCTTAACCACTGTAGGTTATGGAGACATTGCACCACACACTCCCCTAGGGCAATTTATTGCGAGTATTGTAATGATCCTCGGATATGGAATTATTGCCGTACCTACAGGAATTGTAACTTCTGAAATGACAAAACAAGGCAGTGTTAACACCAATACTCAAAGCTGTCCTAAATGCAGTGCTGAAAGCCACTTTGACCATGCCGATTATTGCTACAAATGTGGCGAAAAACTAAACCATGACTAAACATTTATTTACCGTTGTTGGCCCCACAGCCATCGGAAAAACGGCGCTGAGCATACAAATTGCTCAGTATTTAAACTGCGATATAATTTCTTGTGATTCACGTCAATTCTACAAAGAAATGCGCATTGGAACAGCCGTTCCTGAAACAGAAGAATTGGCAGCAGCCCAACATCACTTTATACAAAACAGATCTATTTTTGATTCCTATAGCGTCGGTGGTTTTGAAAGAGATGCCCTCATAAAAATCGAAGAATTACACCGGTCAAATCAACATATAGTAATGGTTGGAGGAAGTGGATTGTATGTAAATGCAGTCCTAAATGGATTGGATTACTTCCCAGATGTTCTCCCTGAAATAAGAGTGCAACTAACCGCTGATTTAGAAGAAAAAGGAATTCAATACCTCCAAGAGCAATTGCAAAAATTAGACCTAGATTCTTACCGAAATATTGCCTTAGACAATCCGCATAGATTAATTCGGGCACTAGAAGTATGCATTGGCTCCGGAAAAACCTATAGTTCCTTTAAAAACAAACCAAAAGCAGCCAGAAATTTTAAAAGTGTCCAAATAGGATTGCGTAGCGACAGGCAATTAATGTACGATCGCATCAACCAACGTGTGGATATTATGATTCACAATGGACTGCTCGAAGAAGCACGAAACCTCTATGCACATAAATCCTTAAACGCACTTCAAACTGTAGGCTATAGAGAATTATTTTCACATTTTGATGGAGAAATCTCCTTAGAATTTGCCATTGAAGAAATCAAAAAAAACACCCGACGTTTTGCAAAACGTCAAATTACTTGGTTTAAAAAAGATCCCGCAATTACTTGGTTTGATTATGAGGTCGACTTTGAAGAAGTGAAGTTATTTATTGACAAGCAATAATACCGTTCCCTTCGGATCCACATAGGAGCATAGATTAGTCCTTCAGAATAATTTTAGAAATTCTTATTAAATTTCACGTAGCATACGTACAAAAAAAGTCATCCAAATGGATGACTTTTTTATTTTATGAAAATGGAAGCCTACGACTAATTATCTAGAATAATTAGGTGCTTCTTTTGTTATCGTTACATCGTGAGGATGACTTTCGGTAATTCCAGAAGCTGTAATTTTGACAAATTGCGCTCCTTTTTGAGTGTCAATATCTTTAGCTCCACAGTATCCCATTCCGGCTTTTAATCCACCTACAAACTGGTGCATGGTTTCATACAATTCACCTTTATAAGGTACACGTCCTACAATTCCTTCTGGTACTAATTTTTTAATATCATCTTCTACATCTTGGAAATAACGATCTTTAGAACCTTGTTTCATCGCTTCTACAGACCCCATACCACGATAGGATTTAAATTTTCTTCCTTCAAAAATAATTGTTTCTCCAGGAGATTCTTTCGTTCCTGCCAATAGAGATCCAAGCATTACACAATCCGCACCTGCAGCAATTGCTTTAGGAATATCACCTGTATAACGAATTCCTCCATCTGCAATTACAGGAATACCAGATCCTTTGATTGCTTCTGCGACTTCATACACGGCAGATAATTGAGGATAACCTACACCCGCTACAATTCGCGTAGTACAGATAGACCCTGGTCCAATTCCTACTTTTACACCATCAGCACCCGCCTCTACTAAAAATTTCGCAGCTGCTGCAGTCGCAATATTTCCAACAATTACATCTGTATCAGGAAACTTAGCTTTAATGTCTTTTAATACAGAAACAACTCCTTTTGTATGACCATGAGCTGTGTCTATAATTAAGGCATCTACTCCTGATTTTATCAAGGCACTTGCTCTTTCCACAGCATCTGCAGTAACACCAATAGCCGCTGCTACACGCAAACGTCCATAGGTATCTTTATTCGCGTTTGGATTTTCTCTTACCTTGATAATATCTCTAAAAGTAATCAAACCAACTAGTTTGAAATTCCCATCAACAACTGGTAATTTTTCTATTTTATTGTTTTGTAAAATGATTTCTGCTTGCTTAAGGGAAGTCCCCACAGCAACCGTTACTAAGTTTTCTGTCGTCATTACCTCAGAAATCAAACGGCCGTTATTTTTTTCAAATCGTAAATCACGATTGGTTACAATTCCAATTAATAATCCTAAATTATCAATCACTGGAATTCCACCAATTTTAAATTCTGACATTAACTTTTTAGCTGCTAATACTGTTTCATCAGCATGTACGGTAATCGGCTCTAAAATCATCCCAGATTCAGAACGTTTTACTTTTTTAACCTCAATAGCTTGCTCCGCTATGGTCATGTTTTTATGTAAAACTCCTATACCACCTTCACGTGCCATTGCAATAGCCATCGCGGATTCTGTAACAGTATCCATTGCTGCTGAGACAACAGGAATATTTAAGCTTATGTTTTTTGAAAATTTAGTTATCGTACTAACTTCACGTGGAAGTACCTCTGAGTAAGCAGGTATTAATAGTACATCGTCGTAGGTAAGTCCTTCTCCTACGAATTTTGAAGTATCTGAAATCATGGTGCAATCAATAAAAATTAATTGCATGCAAATTTAGACTATTATCTTTAAAAAACTATCTTTTCCAAAAATAATTTTTGAAAGACTTGAATAAATCCCCCTGCAACATCCCCATTAAATTAACTATAACTGTATTAATTATTTCACATTAAAAACATGCATAGCTGGCAACACTTTAGAATTAAAATCAAACAATGCTTGATTTTCCCAAGCAGAACCTTTTGTAGATTCGACACCATCAAAGGCCACTAACGCAGCTCCCCAATAGCAAAAGCCCCTCCCCTTTTCTGTCCTTAAAACGATCTCTTTTACTTTTTGAAAAAACAGTAATTGTCCTCGCTCAGTCGCAGGGTATTTTGGCCATATAAGTGCCTCTTTTTCACCCATTACATTGTGAGTCCAATCATTCCAATCCAACGTGAAGGGATATGCCGTTTCTGCAATTAAAATATCCTTACCGAACTGTTGACTCAAGTTGTTAAATTCAGAGGCAAATACCTCCATGTTTTTTCCGTGCCATTTTGGGTAATATGAAATCCCGATCATATCATAATCAAGTCCCTTCAAAAGCCCGAAAAACCACTCCGATTTATCTAAACCTGCCACATGAATCATAATCTTACAGGTATCTGAAGAGGCTCTTACTGCGGCAACACCTGTGGTCATTAACTCAAAAAAATATTTTTGATGCTTATAAACACTTCCATAAGGAAACATAAATCCATTATTAACTTCGTTCCCAATTTGAATGATATCCGGTGCTATTTCCTCCACTATTCTCTGCGTATATTCATACACCCTTACTAAGAGATCCTCCTGCGATAAACCATTCCATTCTTCTGGAACCTGTTGACTTCCTGGATCTGCCCAAGTATCCGAATAGTGAACAGTAATCCATACCTTCATGCCTATTTCCTTAAGTTCTTTAGAAAAACGCTTCACTTCTTCAAAAGAAGAACTCTCTGTTTCTGGAGAAACCCAAATTCTTAATCTCACCGTATTTACTCCTTCGTCAGAGACGATACTCAACAAATCCCTTGGCTGATTTTTCTGGTCATAAAAGACCGTATTCACTTTCCTTAATTGAGGCAAATACGATAGATCCACTGCTGCGTACATAAAAGGCCTCTTAAAAACTGCCTGTACATCTTGCGCTTCCTTTGAACAAGAAACAAGAAGAATAAAAACTAAATACAATGTATTTTTCATCTGCTTTTTTTTTAAAAACTATTACCAATTAATTCCTTCAGAAAACAACACTAATTTGCCAAGGAAATTATTTTATTCACTGTTAATTTATTGTCCACCCCTAAACCTTCTTGTTGATGAAACAATACTCCTTTAGTGTCAAAGACACTAATAATATTGGAATGCGAAAAATCAAGCGGAGAAATTTGTTTATACTTCACAGAGAGTACATTAGAAAACTCACGGACATCATCTACGGTTCCTTGTAAAAACACCCAACGATCATTGTCCATCAAGTTTTCTTTAGCAAATGCTTTCATTCGTACGGGAGTATCCGTTTCTGGATCTATGCTTATCAATACATATTTCACGTTGTCCTTTTGTACTTGTGCATGAATATTTCTCATATCAGCCACTAATCTAGGGCAGGCTGCTTTACAAGAAGTATACATCATTACCATCACTAGCACGTCTCCTTTTAATGATTTCAATTCAATGGAAACCCCTTCTTGAGTATTCCATTTAGACGTTAAATTAAATATGGAAGCGGGATCTTCTCCTTGACTTAACACTTTTGATTCTTCATTAATAGGTATTATCATCATTTTACAAATAGAGCAACTCCCTACTCTATCATAGGTTTTCCCTTCTTCACAGTCCATTGGACATTGATAAACAATGGTTTCTAATTCCTTAGTTGGTGCGGTTTCACAAGCAACTAGCAAAAGTAAACTAACTACTGTCCCTAGCACATATTTTAAACATTCCCTCATCATTTAATACTTTTTGCACATCTAAACCCTAGGGTTTGAATGCCATAATTAGCTTTAATACTTCCTCTAAATGCATACCGCATAAACGCCGCGTAATCCATTAAATTAGTCGCGTTTACTGCAGCACTTCCACAAAACAAATTACGTTCCGTACTTTTATCTTGCCGTGACTCTCCTGAAATTAAGACCGAATTAAAATCGCTGGTCCATTCCCAAACTAAGCCATGCATATCATACAAACCCCAATAATTTTTATAAGTACTTCCAACTTCATTTTTAAATGTTTTGGGTATTTCATAGCCTTCAATAATAAATTGATTGAAAATACTATCTCGCTGTGCATTAGACTTGGTTTCACTTGCCATCGCTGCAAACTCCCATTCATCCATAGAAGGCAATCGCTTCCCTTTTTTTTGGCAATAGGCCTTAGCAG
Organism: Flavobacteriaceae bacterium; assembly: GCA_016764435.1. Classification (GTDB taxonomy): domain Bacteria; phylum Bacteroidota; class Bacteroidia; order Flavobacteriales; family Flavobacteriaceae. The sequence continues at coordinate 13,101 of JAESRX010000014.1, forward strand.
CATACCAAGAAACATTCGTAACTGCAGTTTTAGGGTTCACCTTGTCTCCTAGAAAAGTATCACCTTGCCACTTGCGTAAATAATTTTTATCTGCAAATAATTCAAGGACATTAGAACGTCTCCACCTTGAATATTTAGCCACAAATTCTAAAAATTCTTGTTTATTTACAGGATACGTATCCATCCTAAAATCCCGTACATAAACAGCCGCACTATCCGATCCATAAAGAGGGGTGAAACTTCCTCCTTTCACTAATTTCATTCCATTGTTTTCTTGTGAAAAGCTTATAAAGCTAAGAAAAAAAAAGGAAAAATAAACTATAAATTTTATCATCTTATCGCAATTAAAAGTTCAAATATAATTGGTTTTCTTCATAGTGTCTATAAAAAAAGAGGGCCTGATGCCCTCTTTTTTATATAACTCCTTGAATAGTCTAGTTTTTCATAAAAAAAACAGTTACCTAATGCATACTTTTAACTTTCAAAACACGCATAGGTGTCACTTCTGTTTTATTATTTCCCCAAGTACTATACACATAGGTCAGCACATTGGCTACTTCTTCATCGGTTAACGTTTGGGCAGTCATTACACTGTTGTATTTTTTACCGTTCACTGTCATTTCACCCGTTTTACCTTCCAATACTATTTTTATAGCTCTATCTACATCTGCATTCAAATAATCAGAGTTTGCTAAAGGAGGAAATGCCCCTGCAATTCCTTGTCCCTCTCCTTGGTGGCATGCAAAACAAGTTTGACCATACACTATTTTACCTAAGGCAATACGCTCTTTTAAATTCGTTGCGGTTACAACTTTCACTTCTTTTCCAGGCATGGATTGAATGGTAGCGCCTTCAGGATTGTAAATTCCTTCCGTCTGCTTTCCCGAATACAAGGTCTTATTTTCTTCACCTTCTACTTTTAACATTCCTAAAGCACCTTTATTAAAGGCTCTAAAAATAGAATGATCTACGATAATAAATGTTCCAGGAACATCTACTTTAAATTCTACGATGGCCGCTCCTCCCGCAGGAATTAATGTTGTTTGAACATTTTCATTCACTAAAGAACCTCCTTCAACATTTACACGATCAAAAATTTCCCCAATAACATGGAACGAAGACACTAAGTTAGGGCCCCCATTCCCTACGTATAAACGGACCGTTTCTCCCACTTTCGCTGTGATTGCATTGTCTCCTGTTAACGCACCAACTTTCCCATTAAACACCACGTAATCGGCTTTTTCGTCAATTGCTTTTTGCATATCGAAAGGTTGTAAACCGACTTCTCCATTTTTACCTTTGGTATAGAAATCACCTTGCATAATGTAATATTCTTTATCTACTTTAGGCAAGCCTCCAGCTGGCTCCACTAAAATTAAACCATACATTCCATTCGCAATATGCATTCCTACCGGTGCTGTCGCACAATGATATACATACAAGCCTGGATTTAATGTTTTAAATGAAAAAGTAACTTCATGCCCTGGCGCTACAAATGATGAAGATGCTCCACCTCCTGCACCCGTTACGGCATGTAAATCTATATTATGAGGTAATTTATTATCTGGATGATTTTTCAGTGTAAACTCAACTTCATCTCCAACTCTCGTTCTAATAAAACTTCCAGGAACAGAACCTCCAAATGTCCAATACACATACTTTACACCATCCGTCATTTCACCCTCTTGTTCGAGAATTTCCATAGCGACAATTAATTTCTTTGCGGAACGATCTCCAACGGATGCAGGAACAAATGGTGGGGATGTTAATTCCGCCTTCAATTCTCCTGTAACTTTAATAGTAGAGGCATCTACTTTTTTGATTGCCATTTGCTCTCCGCAAGAAAACAATGCAAATACACCTAAAATCGCAATGATTTTTGTGCTGACTGTGAATGTGTTTTTGTAATTCATTTGTTGTTGTAGTTTTATGATATTCTCAGTTTTCATTAAAAATAATGATTTTATGAGAGGTCAAAGATACTAAAAAATTAGTTTTCTGTAATATATTACATAATCACACACTTCAGTCTTAACCAACGCTTTAGATAAGTCTCCAAATGGCATAAAATATAAAAAGAGACTATAAAACAACAGAAGAAGTCTTCTATTAATTTAAATGAGTATAAAATAGACCATACAACTAATGCGATCCTCATATTGAATACCTTCTGCTTTTCAAATAATCGATTATAAAAATTGTTCTTTTTGATACTATTTACAAGAGGAAACCCTAAGGATCTGAGTAAATCCCATGGACTATTTTTTACAGCAACATAACGACACATATCCTATTCATTGATGCTTTTCATAATCCCTTGTTCTCCATATCAAATTTTTAATAAAATTAAAAAACTCCCCTGAATTGACGCTAAAAAAAATATTATTACACTTGTTAATTCTAAAAAAACTCCCACTAAATACATCGTCATTTGGAAATGATTTGATAACGTTCAATTAGCACTGTTCAGTCCTCATTTTTTTGAAATAAAAACAAAAGCAGTACACTTCTAACTATTAATCCTCATATTTCTAACTAGATAAATAGCTCCTGAATTTTGACAAATAAAGAAAAACGGCTCTATATATCCCCTGTTGTTTCCCGTTGGAAGTTGTTTATTTTAAACATAGAGGCCCCTTCTACAAGACATGAAATTACACGCTATAAATTTAGGTCTTGGAACAATAAATAACCCTCAAAAAACTCAAAGGTTTTTCAATGTTAGGTGATTTTATTAAACCTCCCTCAATAAAGCACTAAAAAAAAGGAATTACAGACAACATACTGATTTACTTAACTTCAATTATAGTAGTCACCTAAAATAATTTTTAATACAAAAGATGCGAATTTTAAAACAACAAATACCTCTTTTCAATCACAACTCCCTCTCTAGGTTTCAAAAGAGATTCTTTAGAAAAATAAAATGACAAGATGGATTCAAATATACGACATCATGAAGACATTCTAAACTACGTTTTTTTCATCATTACACTTCTTTTAGCAATATAAAATGTGGATTTCCGCAAATTTAACTACTAATAATTAATTATATTCATTTTTTTTATATATTTATCGAAAATACAACAATTACCTATTTCTATTATATATCATCAAATTAAAAGTATTTATGTTAGCAGTAATTGGATTAAAAATATAAAAAGTAAGTGTGATTTAAAAATTGGATTTAAACAAAAAAGATAAAGAAAACAAAAGCTTTGGTAATTTGCAATCTTGAAAGTCCTAAAGTTCTAATCAAAACTGTGCTTAGGAAAAACGTTATGTATTCACAGAGACCAAAAACACTGAAATGACAATTAGAAGAAATTAATAACTTAAATAAACAAAAAATGATGAAAAAAATGATCCTAACTGCAATTATTACTTTTGGAACAATAAATATGGTTTCTGCCAAAGCAAAAATTCCTGCTTGTTTTCCTTGTGAAAAACTAGAAACAATTCAAGAATTACCAAGAAATTCAGAAATTCAAAAATTAGTAGGTCAAAAAGTAAACCTATCTTATATCAATAAAGAATACGGTATGCTCTGGGTGTCGGTTTGGAATTCTAAAGGACGATATGTATTGAGTGATGCATCTAATTCTACTTATTTTGAAATAGAGGAAGAAACCGCTAAGATACTAAAAGAAAAACATGATTTTGACATAAGTAATGCTGAAAGTCCATTGTCATTCTGGAAAAAAATAGGAGGAAAACTTGTTTTAATAGGTATTATTGGGCTTTTAATTTGGGGGAATATTGGCTCAAAAAAAGAAGAAGAAATAAAACCAACAACCATTTAATAATATAACAATTCAAAATCAACTTAATTTATGACCACACAAGTGATTTCTATCTTTATTTTAATGATAGTGCTATATGCAAGTTTTCTTACTTTTATGTATTTTAAAAAGAAAAAACAAAAGAACCTCTTAAATAACACCAATTTTAATACTGAGATAAGCAAAGCAGAGACTCACAAAAAAGAATATTTAAACTCCAATTTATCTTTTATTTCAAAACAAATGAAAGGAAAATCAATAGATGCATTTAATTTTGCGAATTTAAATTATACTCGTAAAGATTCAATTAAGGATGGTATTAAAGATGGCCTTAAAGGAATGGCAACATTAGGAACTGTAAGATTCCATACAACACAGACTCCTAAATACCTAATTTTAAGCGGCACTGATCTACACTTATTAGATACAGATACAGAAGGAGACATCTCAAATCATTTAGTTTTTGATGCTCTTAGAATGGGAAAATCAAAAATAGCAGAAATCCCTTTAGAAGGTATGATTAAAGCCTTTGCAAAACAAAAAGGTGAATTAACAAAAGCTTATAGAATCTCTCTATCTACCGATAATGATCCAATAGACTTAATCATATTTTCAGCATTAATATTTACTTATTCGAATACAGGAGCTAACATACTTTCATTAAACTCAAATAAAGAATTACAAGAAATTATTATAGGGAATGACTTTTTAAAAAAACTTGGGGAAACATATCCGAATTTAAAAGTTCCCTTGCCAATTTTTGGATAAAAAAAATAAACCTTAACTACACAAATCTAAAAAATTGCATTTACTTCCTAAATTTAGGTATTAATTGATCTCTATTTTTCTTTAATTTATAAAAAAACAATTACCTGTTTCTATTGGATATATATCGTCAACTTTAGGGTTGAAAAGTATGGATTTACAGGTATTATAGCATCACTCAAAATGAAAACTGAAATCACCCAATATTATGATAAATTAGCCCTGAAATATGATAAGGATAGGTTTGCTAATTCGTATGGAAACTACATAGATAATCAAGAAAAAAGTATCCTTAAGAAGTATTTGAATAAAAATGACACCACAAAAAATTTAGATATTGCTTGTGGAACTGGAAGGTTTTTAAAATATGCTGATTATGGAATTGATATTAGCCAAGAAATGGTTGCTGTCTCTAAAAACAAATTTCCAACTAAAAACATTTCAATTGGAGACATCGAATATTTGCCCTATGAAAAGGCCTTTTTTAAGAATGTTTTTTCTTTTCACTTATTTATGCATTTAGAATTTAAACAATTGAAAAACATCTTTAAAGAAGTAAGTGAAGTGGTTGAAAAAAACGGATTATTTATATTTGATATTCCTTCAAAAAGAAGGAGAACATTCACAAAATACAAGGCAAGTTCATGGCACGGTGGAAATCAAGTGAATTTAACCGAATTAAAAGACCTTACATCAGAACATTGGGATTTAGTTGCTTTTCACGGAATTGGCTTCCTCCCTATTCACTTGATACCTAAAAGAATAAGGAAATATATGATTTTATGGGATAACGTCTTAAGTAACTCCATATTTAAAGAAATGAGTTCTCATATTATCTATGTATTAAAAAGAAAATGATAAAGAAAATATTACCCTATTATATAAAAGTCCGTCTCAATATATTGAAAAATAAAATTGTAGATTTTTTTAATGGTAAAGCTTTTAAATATGCTAAAATTTCGGACAAAAAGATTCATTATATTGGAAATATAGAAGTTAATCAAAAAATAAAACAAACAGAAACATCAAGCGCAAAACTTAAAAATTTCGAAATTGCTATTAATAAAATTGAAAAAATACAAATAAATCCAAATGAAATATTTTCGTTTTGGAAAACAGTAGGTTCTCCATCAAAAAAAAATGGATTTGTAGAAAGTCGGTCAATTGTTAATGGAAAAATAACACCCACTTATGGTGGTGGTTTATGTCAATTATCAGGAATTATATATCATGCAAGTTTATATGCAAACCTAGACATTATAGAAAGGTATAATCATTCATCAGACATATACACAAATGAAACAAGGTTCACTCCATTAGGCTCTGACGCAACTGTTGTTTATGGCTTTAAAGATTTAAAAATAAAGAACAACCTTAAAAAACCAATAAAATTTTCATTTTCGCTCAAAAAAAACCACCTTACAATTAGAATAAATAGTGAAGAAATAATCAATAATAATAATATTGAATTTATTCAAAGTAAAAATGGTAAAAATGAAATTTCTACATACCTTAATGGAAAATTCCTGACAAAATCTAACTATAAATAGGCTGTAAGCCGAATTAAAAATAAAGAACTAAAATTGGACTGATTTAGATGACGGTAAAATGAATATTACTCGGACTAAATAATCGAATTCCTAATTCTGAAAAGCGAAACAGAAATTAAAGTCTCAGAAATGGTGTACTTCCGTGTTTTGACCTCAAAAAATAAAATATGTTCAATAGTTACTTGAATTTATTATGCTCGTACAGAAAAGTGCTTGTATGAAATTAGAACTAAAGTCAGGGTATGCTCAATATTAATTATATTAGTTCCTTCAGATAATTTTCAGGACAAAATGTACGTGTTTCGCAATGAATCTCCCCCCTTTTTTACTACAATTCCCTTCTATCTTTTTAAAAGACATTATTTAATCAAATACAAATGCTACGATAAATTCACTTATAAGGCAAAATCTAGACCTGCCTAAAATAAAGAATATGGTAACTTAATGTGTGTTTCAGTAAGATAAATTGTGGATTTCTGCAAAACAATACATTAATTATCAATTGTAGTCTGTTTTTTCTATATTTAGAAAAAAAACAATAATCACCTATTTCTATTGGATATATATGCGCCGTCAATCTTAAGGACGGAAGCATGGACCTACAGGTGATGTAAATAATGTGAGACGAAGGAAAGTTCTCTTAAATAAACACAAAGCTATGAATACTGAACCAATCAATCTTTTAAGCATCGATGGAAAAAGGATATCCTGTTTCACCAAAATAAAATTGGAACAAAAAACAAACGACCATCATCAGTTTGAAATTATTTTAGACAATGATGTCATTGAACTTATAGGAGGTCACACCATTGATAAATCAAAGGATTGGTTAGGGAAATCATTAATTATCACGTTCGGAAATACAGAGTTCCTAGGCTATATAACATCCGTAAATCTAGAAAATAAAGACGGTCATAACGGGAATCTTATCATAAACGGCTATTCGCCAACCATATTATTAGAGGGCGGAAGCTATATCTGTTCTTGGGTCAATCGTACATTAGAGGCAATTGTAAACCAAACTTTAGAAACGTTAAATATAGGTACAGAAGTGAATCCTGTTTTTAAAGAAGCTATTGAATACCAAGTACAATACAATGAAAATAACTACCAGTTTTTACAACGATTAGCCAAACAATACAACGAATGGTTTTATTATAATGGAATACAACTTTTCTTTGGAAAGCCAAAACGAGGAGAAGTCATTCGTATTGAATACGGTAGAGATATTTCAGAAATACGAATGGAAATTAAAGTAAAAGACCATCGTCAAACCAAATATTCATACAATGCGAGAATGAATAGTTTAGTAACCGCTTCTTCAAAAGACCAAGTAGAAGGTTTAAACGAACTTGGATCACACGCATTTTTTACTTCTGCTGAAATTTATAAGACCAAAAAGAATAGCTTTTCAAACATCGATTCTAAAATGAAATCACAAATAGATGACTTGGTTGAGCGTAAACAAGCAACTCTAAGTGCAGGCTTGCATGTAATGAAAGCTAGAAGTAATAAACAAGGTTTAACTGTTGGGACTATTATTAAAGTAACCTCTGCAATAACAGCTGGTAAAACTACTTTTAACATTCAGAATTATGGAGAATACATGATTACAAGTATTACCCACGAAGCCACTGAGCGTTCTGAATATTTTAACACTTTTGAAGCCATTCCATCAGGGATTTCCATTCCAGAAGAGCCGAAAATAACCCTGCCAAAAGCGGAAGATCAAATAGCTACGGTAATTTCAAATACAGACCCAAAAAGAATCGGACGTGTACAAGTCCGTTTTGATTGGCAAACAGGTATTATGAAAACATCCTGGTTACGTGTTATGACTCCTGATGCAGGGAGTAGTAAGCAACATTCAAAAAACAGAGGACATGTTTTTATTCCAGAAGTAGACGACCAAGTAATGGTTGGTTTTGAATACAACGACCCAAACAGACCTTTTGTTATGGGTGGTATGTTCCACGGAGATAACGGTGCTGGAGGAAGTGCAAATAACAATATTAAAACTATTATCACAAAAAGTGGAAATGAACTAATTTTTAATGATGGTGATGGAAAAGGAAGTATTAAAATAAATGCACCAAAGGGAAATAGCGTACATTTAAACGGTGACGGTAGTATTTCTGTTTTCGATGCAAGTGGCAATAAAATGTATATGGATAATGTGGGGAATATAGATGTTACCGCACCCAACCACATCACTTTTAACAGTAAAAAAGTGACCTTTAATGTGATGGATAAAATGCAATTAAACATCCTGCAAAAAATGTTTATAAGGACACCTTTTTTAAAACAGTTCATAAGCACCTATTATCATACACAATCAGGAAAAGCGTTATTTACTTCTGAAAATGAAATTAAAATAGAAAGCCCTGAGTTATATGCTGTAGGACAAAACAAATTATACCTACATTCCGATGAGTTGGCAACTTTAAATTCCAAAGGAGTCGTAGAAACAAAAGGAGATAAAGGAAATAAACAAAGTAATGTCGCAGAAAAATACGAAATTGCATTGGATGAAATTTCAGCAAAATGTATCGCTTTATTCAGACCTAATGCTGCTTATAAAGGTGAATTTGGTTTTGACTGGTTGCGTATGGGAGATACAGGGTATGGTGGTGACACTTGGTACGCAAAAATTATAGGAGAATACGAAGGTCTTTGGAATATTAACAAACAAATATATGCTGGCGGTGTTTTTAACGCAAAAGATTGGGCTTACAAAAACCTAATGAACGAGTTTAGAGTAATGTCTATTCCTTGGAGAAAGGATTTTTATGTGATTCCTTTAGCGACTATTTATCCAAATAAATCAGCAGAATTTACGATAAACTTAGAAATAATTGAAGCTCCTACAGAGATTATTTATAAATACGAAACAGAATTCTTTTCTTTAAGTAAACCAACTATTACTACATTAGCAAAAGGAAAACATATATTAAGTGACGAGTTAAAAGTTACGTGTATAAAAGAGTTTGATACAACACAGAATATAGATATAATTGCCAAAGACGAAAATAAAACAGCACACTTAATTGGGCGCTTAAAAATGCAAGCAAATAATAAACCTAACCGATATGTAGCTAATATTGTATTTGTTAATGTAATTACTGACATTAATTCTACGGGAGTTATAGCAGGTGTTCCGGGAATAAGTACAACTGACATAATAAATCAAGAAAAGTATTTGACTCCATTCTTACAGCAAGCATTAATAACACCCAATATTGTAAATGAACCTTTAAATTTATTTGACGCGACTAAAAGTGAAGTTAAAATATTAAAAAGCAACTATACTTTTGGAACTATTGGCAGTAAAATATTTAATCCATATCCTATAAAAGGCGATGGTTTTGCCACTTTTTTAGAAAAACAATTCGATGCCGTTACTGCAAACTCCATTTATAAGGATTACCATAAAGTATTCTTTTTAGGTGAGAGTGGTGGCTATACAACAAGCGACGGAACCATACAAGGTTTAGGAGGGCATGCCAATGGTATTGTTTCAAAAGAATGTGTAATGTATGCCAATCCTGACAACTTTTTTGTAGCACACGAACTTATGCATTGTATGGGATTGTACCATACTTTTGACAACGATGGAAAGTACACCTTTAAAAAAGGACTTACAGAAAACATCATGGATTATTCGCATTTAGCAACGCCTAAAATCACACAAATAAGTATTTGGAAATGGCAAGCCGATGTTTTAAAAAAACAAAACACATTAGAACCTTAAAACTTTATGAAAACACTAACATACCTTTTTTTAGGGTTGCTTTTTACTAGTTGTAATGGGCAAGTTAACAAGCAAACAAATACAACAACTCCAAATAAGCAAGAAGAATATATTATGAAAAACAATACAGATTTAGAACAATTAAAAGAACAAGGTTATGCTCTAAAAAAGCAAGATACTATTATGATGAAAGACGGGAAATTAGATATAGAAACTATTGTAAAAAATGGAACTAAATATACTAGTGGTAAGTTTTGGGACTATAATAAAACATTAGATGACGGTACACAAATAAATGTTTCAGGAGATAATATAAGTGGCTATTCAAAAAAAATTACAAAGAAAAACAGTCCCATTATTATGAGTTATGGTTATCATTCATCTGGAGAGCTAAAACAAATCGCTTATTTTTATCCTAATCGTTTTTCTAAAGGGACATGGTATTGGTATAACCAACAAGGACAAATAACTAGGTTAGAAGAGTATGATAAACGCTATGAATTCACATGGGAAGATGTATTAATCTTTATCCAAGAAAAAGAGATTAAAAAAGAAAAAATATATAGAATATTTAGAGATGTTCAAGAAGAGAGAGGAATACAAAAACCTTATTGGTATATTTCAAAAACAACAGCAGTAGATGGCTTAAACAGCCCTACATCTATTATAAAATATACGTTAAATGGCACTACAGGAAAGGTATTAAAAGAAGAAACTGAAGATGTAACACGTCATTTAGAATAACACATATACCAAAAAATAACAGAAACTGTTACGTTAAAAAAATCCGTAATATTTATGAAAATTCAAACGAAAACAGATTAAAACACTCCAGCTATTACAACCGTAACGGTCTGTAAATATATTGGATGTGAGAAGTTATTACCTGGCTGATTTTTTAGTGTAAACTCAAGCTTACCTCCTACTCTTATTCTAATAAAACTAAGAGAAACCGATCCTCTAAATGTTAGGTACACTTACTTTATGCCATCCTTCATTTCTCCTTCTTATCCAGAATTTCTATAGCAACAAACAATTCATATCAGAACAATCACCAACCGGTACAAGAATAAATAGTAGCGGTGTTAATTCCTCCTTCTATTCTACTGGAACTTTACGAGTAGAAGCATCTACTTTTTTTATTTCCTCGTGAAATAAAATAATACAACTACATCTAAACTCACACTTATTTATGTACTGACAGTACTGTTTTTTTGTAATGCATTTATCTCTTCTATTTTTCTAACAAAAGACATACATCAATAGCAGATCTTTTAAGAACAAGGTCCTAGAACACCTGCAACTTTTATTGATCATTAAGATTCCATTTCACCACCTTAAACCTGTCATAATTATCCTTAAAACTGTTATAACTTTATAATAAATATAATGTTATGGGGACGATTTTAATTGAAAAGAATGACCATTTCTTAGTTGGCATTTTAAATGGTATAATACACTTTCTTATGGGCTGCGTTTACATAATTAAACCCGAGCTCCACCGTATTAATATGTTCTAGTAAAAATAAATCATCCTTGAAGAGTGCCTTATTTTCAATACTCACACCAATACATTTCTTATTCGTTTCTATTAGAGGTTTCATAAATTATCGTTCTATAAAAATATTTGTAAAATAATTTCTTCCTTCCCCATTGGCATGCACAGAAATTCCGAAATGCGTATAAGACGGTGTTAGAATTATTGACTTGTGTACATCACTTGATAACCATGCATTTACAACACCTCTAGCAGAATTATAGCCAAAAGCTACATTCTCTCCTACTTTAGAAGCATTCGCTTTGGATACAAGTTCGTTATGCCTCGTATTAAAGTTATCGTGACTTATTTCGTTTGAAATAATCATATATTGGGTATGATCATTAGAGATGGATGAAATGATTGCTGCTTTTTTTAGTATTTCCAAACCTTGACGCGAACGGAAATCATTTAAAAGCAAAAATATTTCATTTTCTAGGGAAGTATATTCACCTATTTTTAGTTCATTTTGTAGTTCTTCTACGGGGACGATATCCACACTTTCTTGAGAACAAGATGTGGATAGAAAGCATACCATGATAAGTATACTTACTTTCAAGACATAAAATTTCATTGGTTTTTTTTGGGGATTGGGGAATGGGGATTAAGGGTTTATGACAATTCTTTAATTACAAGCCTTTTAAACAAAAGGACCTGATTAGGTTAATTAAGATATTTAGGGCCAGAAACACACTAGGATTGCGTCTAACAATAGTGTTAGACTAACATTCTAAATAAATGTTTCCGTTTAAAACTAACGTACAAAGGGCCACGCTAACTTTAGGAACATAATAACTTTATTTCAGGGACTGATTATTACGTTATTTGGGCTAAAGACATGTAAAAGGACACAGTTTCAAAGCTTCATAGTACGTATCAACGTCTGAGAACTCTCTTCGAATTTCGCTGTTTAACTACAGTGAAACTGTGCACATTTACAAGAAATATTTTGATAACAAATGTTATTTAAATCATCAAATTTAGGGCAGTAATAATACCTCAAGTACTATTACTTGTTGCTTGATATAACAACTATCGTCTGGGGGCTAATTATCAGTTTTAGTAACCGGTAAAAGACCACAGTTTCAAAAGGCTATACTACAAATCAAATTTACATAATTAAATCCAATTATCACACCTTAACACAATGAAACTGTGTGCATTTACAGGAAAATATTCAATAAAATAAGTTGTTTTAAATTATCAACTTGGGAATGCTGTAAAACACTATTATTGGGATTTACATCTAGAACTTTTTTACTAGATTTTACTCTTGGGAATTAACACTTGGGTTCATAAATAGAATTTACTTTTGGCGTTAAATTTGGGAATTAACACTTGGGTTCATAAATAGAATTTAGTTTTGGGGGTTAAATTTGGGAATTAACACCTGGGGTTCACAAATAGAATTTAGTTTTGGGGGTTAAATTTGGGAATTAACACCTGGGGTTCACAAATAGAATTTAGTTTTGGGGGTTAAATTTGGGAATTAACACCTGAGGTTCACAAATAGAATTTAGTTTTAGGGCTTAGGCTTGGGAATTAACATTTGGGTTCACAAATAGAATTTAGTTTTGGGGTTTAGGGTTTAGGGGTTACGTCTGGGGTTTATTCATATACTTTTATACTTTATTTTCAATACATTGGTGTTCTCGATTGTTACTCGACATGATTTTTATCAATTCCAAGCAATTTTATACGGTATCACGACTGTAAAACAGCGCTACTACTAGCAAACTACATCCTATAGCCTTCCGTCAGCATACAGCTCCTTAATTAGACACCTACGAGCCACCTTTACTAATTAGGTTACTCCTAGCTTGTTTAATATTTTAATCAACGTGATCATATCTCTTTTAGTCACATTTTTCCGAATCGACTTTTCAAAGTCTTTCATCGTCTTTTCTATTTTGGTTAACAAGGCCTCACCTGTTTTGGTTATTGCTATTTCAACCATGCGGCGATTGTTAGGGTTTTGCACGCGGGTAATATAATTTTTCAATCTTAATTTCTCTACTAAACGTGTTGTATTACTGTTCTTGCTCAGCATCTGATCTTGAATCTCTAATAAATTGGCAGGTTTTCCTTCCAACTTTTTTAAGGATCTCAACACTTGTAATTGCTGTACAGAAATCCCATACTCTTTTAGATGATCGGAATATATCTCGTTCATCCAATTACCTGCCACCAATATGGTGTCAATTGTTGTTGCAGGTAAACTTACGTTCTCTGTGTTTGCATTTATATTCAACTTTCGGGGGACAAAAATTAACTATTGTTTATACATCAAATGTATATACAATTATAATGATAAACAAATATATCGTAATAAAATAAAGAAGATAAAACTACTAAAACGCTAAAGACCACTATATAACTGGACTTCTACTTGAAATTTAAAAAAATATAATATATTTAACAAGCTATAAAAACAATTAAAAATAGTTATTTCATGCATATTTACAACCGTAATTGGATTAATTTAGAGCTACTTCATACATTATTTCATTAAAAGAGGTGGAGAATAGCCACAAAAAAACTCCAATCTTTCGATTGGAGTTTTTAATAAGTTCACTAAGTAAATTAGAAAACTCTATAAATTAACCTTATTTAATAAAGTTGATTTTACGCATTCTTAAACTTTCTGGAGTAACTTCTAAGTACTCATCAGCTTTAATATACTCCATACATTCCTCTAAAGAAAAGTCTTTCTTAGGAGCAATATTTACAGCAGTATCCGTTCCTGATTTACGTACGTTAGTCAGTTTTTTACCTTTTGTCAAGTTAATAGCGATATCATCCTGACGATTGTTTTCACCAACTACTTGTCCTTTGTATATCTCTTGATTAATATCGATAAAGAAAATACCTCTATCACCTAATTTATCAATAGAATAAGCGGTAGCTCTTCCTGCTTCAGCAGAGATTAATGCTCCGTTTACAACATCATTAAAATCACCTTTATAAGGACCGAACTTCAAGAATGTATGGTTTACGATAGCACCTCCTGATGTTGCCGTTAAAATTTTATTACGCAATCCGATCAATCCACGAGATGGAATTTCGAATTCTAGATGTTGTAAATCACCTTTTGGCTCCATTACTAATAAATCACCTTTACGTAAGGATACTAAGTTTACTACTTTACTAGCAACTTCTTCTGGCACATCTACTACCAATGTTTCAATTGGTTCAGACTTCACACCGTCAATGTTTTTAATAATTACAGTAGGACGTCCCACTTGTAATTCATATCCCTCTCTACGCATGGTTTCGATTAATACAGACAAGTGCAATACACCACGTCCAAAAACCATAAATTTATCTTCACTATCTGTAGTATCTACACGTAAAGCTAARTTTTTCTCAGTTTCYTTAAATAAACGATCACGTAAGTGACGAGAAGTAACAAACTTMCCTTCTTTTCCAAAGAATGGAGARTTRTTAATKGTAAACAACATACTCATRGTAGGTTGATCCACTTTAATACGAGGYAATGCTTCTGGYTCTTCTAWATCAGCAATAGTATCACCAATTTCGAATCCWTCAATACCTGTAATKGCACAAATATCACCACTMGGTACTTTTGAAACTTTGRCTTTACCCATYCCTTCAAAAACRTGTARTTCYTTRATACGKATTTTTTTAGTACTACCATCTGCTTTACACAACATGTAGTCCWTRTTTTCTTCTAAATCYCCTCTAAATACACGTCCAATWGCAATACGACCTGTAAATGATGAGAAGTCCAAAGATGTAATYTGCATTTGAGGAGTTCCTACTCTATAAGGTGCTTCTGGAATAGTTTCCAATACAGCATCTAATAAATCTAAAATATTATCTTTAGGATCTTTCCAGTCAGTACTCATCCAACCATTTTTAGCTGAACCGTATATCGTTGTAAAGTCTAATTGCTCTTCTGTTGCATCTAAAGCAAACATCAAGTCAAATACTTTTTCATGAACGATATCTGGAGTACAGTTTTCTTTGTCCACTTTATTTACTACAACAATAGGAGTTAATCCTAATTCAAGCGCTTTTCCTAATACAAAACGAGTTTGTGGCATAGGTCCTTCAAAAGCATCTACTAAAAGCAATACTCCATCTGCCATTTTTAATACACGTTCTACCTCACCACCAAAATCGGCATGGCCAGGGGTATCAATTACGTTAATTTTTACACCTTTATAATTGATAGAAACGTTTTTAGATAAAATGGTAATACCACGTTCTCTTTCTAAATCATTACTGTCTAATAATAATTCAGTTCTTATTTTTCTGTCATCAAGAATTTTTGCTTGATCAATAATTTTATCAACCAATGTTGTTTTCCCGTGATCGACGTGTGCTATAATAGCGATGTTTCTAATAGATTGCATCTTCTAATTTTTTGATGTGCAAAAATAGTCTATTTATTGATATGATTTTAAAAAAAATGAAATAATGATGTATATCATGCAAAATAATAACGAAATTGGCTAAATACCTCATCAATAAGTAATTTAAGCAATCCTTTAGTTCTATAGATTCGATATATTATAGCGCTACACCCTCCAAATTTTCTTGTTATGCATTTTTCGCTATAGCTACAGTCTAGTTTTTATGTAGAAAACCCTATTTTTAAACAAAAAAAGTTGAAGCTTTCACTTCAACTTTTTTACATCTATACTATAGATATGATTACATTTTTCTACGTTTACGTTCTTTACTAATTAAATCCAGTTCACGTGTTGTTTGTCCTGCTACAGAGGTGTTTTCTTCTGCGCGTCTTATTAAGTAGGGCATCACGTCTTTTACGGGGCCAAAAGGCAAGTATTTTGCCACATTAAATTCTCGTTCACTCAAATTATAACTGATATGGTCACTCATTCCAAATAACTGACCAAACCATACCCGGGGGTCATTCACTTTCAAACCATGTTTCTCTATCAATTCCATCATTAGTTTTGAACTCTCTTCGTTATGTGTCCCGGAAAAAATTGCCATATCCTCTATATTATCGAACATATAACTTAGTACGGCGTTATAATTAGCATCCGTAACTTCCTTGGTTGCACAAATAGGATCCTTGTAACCAAACTCTGCTGCACGTGCACGCTCTTTTTCCATATAAGCACCTCGCACTAATTTCATCCCTATTTTAAATCCTTTATCTTGGGCTCTCTGGTATAAATTTTTCAAATAATCCATTCGGTCCCAACGATACAATTGTAATGTACCAAACACAATCACCTTTTCTGTATTGTATTTCTCCATCATTTTTTCTATCAATGAATCTGCAGCGTCTTGCATCCAAGTTTCTTCTGCATCTATCAATAAAGGTACATTTGCCGCCGCTGCCGCTTTACTTACGGTATCATAGCGTTCTCCAATACGTTTCCACTCTATCTCCTCATGCGCATCTAATACGGTACCTTCCGATACTTTTTGATACAAACTCAATTTCCCAAAACCCGTTGGTTTAAAAACAGCAAATGGAATGGCTTTACTCTCATTCGCATATTTAATCGTATTCAGCGTTTTATTCATCGCTAAATCAAAATGCTCTTCTACTTCTTTTCCTTCTGCTGAATAATCTAAAATAGAATGTACATTCTTCGTATACATCTTATTGATGTTCGGCATACAGTCTTCCTCGGTAACTCCCCCACAAAAATGATCAAAAACCGTGGCCCTTATCAGTCTTTCTACAGGTAACCTCGCTCCAAGAGCAAATTTAGTTAATGCGGTCCCTATTTTTACAAGAGGTTCTCTCTTGATCATTCCAAATAGGAAGTAAGCTCTGTCTAGTTGACTATCAGTCTTTAAGGAAAAAGCGGTTTTCGTGTTATTAAATATATTTTTCACTATGGTATAATTTAGATGTTACAAAGATAAGTGCTAAGGCTTTAATTATTCGATTATTTAGCCTTAATTTGCGTCTAAATTCGTAAAAATGCAGTCAATTTTATCTGATAATTATCATGTCCACTTTAAGGAGTATTCATACCGCGCTCTAAACGCCTTTATACTTGAGAATACACCTTCAAAAATTTTTATTCTTGTTGATGAAAATACTCATGATCACTGTGCTCCTATCCTATTATCTAATTTAGAAACTCATTGTGAAATAGAAATGCTAGAAATTGAGTCAGGAGAAGCTCATAAAAATCTTGACACCTGCATGGGCTTATGGCAAACACTTACGGAACTAGGCGCTGACAGAAAAAGCTTGTTGATAAATTTAGGTGGCGGTGTCATTACAGATATGGGTGGTTTTATAGCCTCTACATTTAAACGAGGTATTAGATTTGTAAACATCCCTACGACTCTTTTAAGTATGGTCGATGCATCTGTCGGAGGAAAAACAGGCATAGATCTAGGTGTGTTAAAAAACCAAATAGGATTATTTTCATACCCTGAAATGGTCTTAATAGACCCTGATTATTTAGAAACGCTCCCTGAAAGAGAAACTATTTCTGGTTTGGCTGAAATAATTAAATACGGACTTACTTTTGATGTACGTATTTGGGACTTGATTAAGAGCTACAAAACAATAGACGTTCAGGAATTAAAAAAACTAATTCATCCTTCTATCGATATAAAAAACCAAGTTGTTTTAAAAGACCCAAAGGAAGCCAACTTAAGGAAAGTGCTTAATTTCGGACATACACTAGGCCATGCCATCGAATCTTATTTTTTAGATTCAGAAACTAAGGAAACCATTACTCATGGAGAAGCCATCGCTATAGGAATGGTGTGCGCCACATATATTTCTTATAAACAATTTGATTTTCCTATAGACACCGTAGAAGAAATCAAACATCATATTCTAGAAATTTACGATAAAGTAACGATTGAACAGGAAGATTATAAAGCCATTTTAGCCCTGTTAATTCACGACAAGAAAAATGTAGGCAACGAAGTGAAATTTGTACTCCTTAAAGACATTACTAAATGGGTCATAGACTGTAACGTTCCTACAGAAGTAGTAGTAGCCTCCTTGGATTATTACAATTGTTAATCAATAGGAATACCTAGAGAGGTTAAACGATGTTCGTCCTTCTTCACTTCTTAAAAAGGTGTTTTTATTACATAAACTATCACAGAGAGCTCTCCGTTTATACTCATTTATTAAACGGAGATTCTTACTGTTTTTTTTATTAAAAAACCGGTACACCTGTAATGCTGTGCTCCGACTTATCCTATTACTTCTCTGTATACCTCTATATAACTTGGCAACACGTTTTGAAGTGAAAAACGTTGTGAATTTTCGAAAGCTCTTAATTTAAAAGCTGCCAATCTTTCGTCATCTTCCAATATATGAATGGCATTTTTCGCCATCTCTTTTACATTACCTATATCACTTAAATACCCTGTTACTCCATCAAAATTAACTTCTGGAAGCCCTCCAGAGTTCGTAGAAATTACAGGAGTTCTCGCCGCCATCGCCTCCAATGCCGCCAGCCCAAAACTCTCTGTTTCAGAAGGCAATAAGAAAAGGTCAGAATAACACAATAGTTTTCCGACTTCATTACTATTCCCTAAAAACAATACTTTTTCGAAAATGCCCAATTCTTTAGCTAAACACTCCATTGCTTCTCTCGCAGGACCATCACCTATTACCAATAATTTAGACGGAATACTTTTTTGAATTTCTGCGTAAATTTTAATCACATCTAAGGGGCGTTTTACCTCACGTAAATTACTTACATGTGAAATAATACGTTCATTATTTTTCGCGATAGAATTTCGTTTACATTCAGCTTCTGTAATTTGTGGATATTTTTCAAAATCAATGAAATTATAAATCACCTTGATGTCCTTTTTAATATCAAACAACCTTAAGGTGTCTTGCTTTAAACTTTCAGAAACAGTGGTGACTACATCGGAGTTATTAATACTAAATTCTACCGCTGTTTTGTAGGTAGGATGACTCCCTACCAAGGTAATATCCGTACCGTGTAAAGTGGTTACTACTTTTACAGAGATTCCTTTTTGGGCTAACATTTGCTTTGCCATATACGCCGCATAGGCGTGAGGAATTGCATAATGTACATGTAATACTTCTAAATCGTACATCTCTACAATTTCCACCATTTTACTAGACAGTGCTAGTTCATAAGGTTGAAACTGAAACAAGGGGTATTCTTCTACAAAAACTTCGTGAAAATGAATATTATTGGTGATAAAATCCAAACGTACCGGTTGCTTATAAGTGATAAAATGAACATGATGGCCTTTTTCCGCCAAGGCCATTCCTAATTCTGTCGCTACAACGCCACTCCCCCCGAAGGTTGGATAACACACAATACCTATTTTCATATTTCTGAGATTTATTTTTCTTTGTTCGTAAAAATAAAGGTTTACTTACAAAATAAGGGCTATTTTTAGAAAAAGTTACCTAAAAAAAACTCCCTACCAACGGCAGAGAGTTTCCTATATGATTCCAAATATATTTCTAAATGACTGTTTAGAAATAGCATTCGTTTTTGTTTTTCTAGATAAAAATCCAAGAATAGTTGTACTAAGTACTAGTAATCTCCTAAAGTTTCAGGATTTTGAGCTAAGGCATCTGCCAATTGCGCATCACTAGGAGCTTTTCCGTGCCATGCATGTGTTCCCATCATAAAGTCTACACCGTTCCCCATTTCTGAATGCAATAAAATACATACAGGTTTTCCGTTTCCAGTTTTAGATTTTGCATCTGCCAATCCAACTCTAATAGCATCGATGTCGTTTCCTTTCTCAACCTCTAATACGATCCATCCAAAAGCCTCAAATTTAGCTCTTAAATCTCCCATTGGCATGACGAGATCCGTAGGTCCATCAATTTGTTTTTTATTATAATCAATCGTAGAAATTAAATTGTCTACGTTTTTACCAGCAGCATACATCGCTGCTTCCCAGACTTGACCTTCTTGTAATTCACCATCACCATGTAATGTATAAACAAGTTTATCATCTCCGTCTAGTTTTTTTGCTTGCGCTACTCCAATAGCTACACTCATTCCTTGCCCTAAAGATCCAGAAGCAATACGTACTCCAGGAAGTCCTTCGTGCGTAGTTGGGTGTCCTTGTAAACGTGTATTTAACAATCTAAATGTTGCTAATTCGCTTACTGGAAAATAACCACTACGTGCTAAAACACTATATAATACTGGAGAAATATGTCCGTTTGACAAGAAAAATACATCCTCGTTTTTAGCATCCATATTAAAAGAAGGATTGTGATCCATCACTTCTTGATATAATACCGTTAAAAACTCATTACAACCTAAAGATCCTCCTGGATGCCCTGATTGTACAGCATGTACCATTCTAAGAATATCTCTTCGAACTTGTTGTGAAAAATCTTGTAATTGTTGTGTTGTTGCCATTATTTAATATTTGTTTTGGCAAAAATAACAAACTGATTTGATTATCGTGGGTTTAGGGCTTTTTTTTTACTAAAAATGTAACATTTTAACGTTAAAAAAACAAGGTCTATTTCCGATATTGAAAAGATCCATAACCAGTTAACCTCATCTCAATTCGCCTTTCATAAAAAAAACACACACTTTATACCCTACAATAAATTACATCCCGTAAATTATAACTAAAACCTATCGTAGCTAAAGAGTACTGATTTTCGGCTTTACGAGTATCGGTGTACAACTAGAACTTCATCTGCTACAGGTATCTAGTCAAAAACAACCCCTCTAATATAAACCCCTCCGATATCAGGAGGGTCTATTAAAAAACCGTCTAGTACGTATCTAGAAACTCCTGAAACCTCGTAAAAAACAAACTCGCATGATAGCCATCTATCAAGGCGTGGTTTACATCCAAAGACACTGTCATACTGAACTTCCCATTTTCTTCTGTAATTTTACTGTAAGCTAATTTAGGAACTGTTTCCATTTCTTGCCCAAGTACTGGTTCTTTATGTCCTGTAAAATTCACCCAAGGAATGGCAGAACAATAGACGCAGTCCAAGGTATTTACTGGAGGAAATAAATTCGTAGAATGCTGAATTCTTTCTTTTTCTACATCAATGTTTTTTTTAAAAACGGCTACATCATCGTCAAAATTAATAAAAGAGAACCCAAAGGTCTTATTTTCTCTTAATATAGTCGTAGAGACATGGATCGTTTCGAACACATGTACTTGCTTATCAATGACACGGTATTTAAAATTTTCAATACTATTAATCGCTTTCATACAGGCATGCAGGTATAACGCAAACACTGATTTCCCTTCTCTTTTAGCCAGTAATACGGCTTTTGTCACATCTACTGGAGCTGTCAATCCAAAATAAGGATCTGAAAAACTACTGAAAAACTCGTATACTTCTTTGCGCTCCCAGGTAGCGATGTCTATTTTTTTTATCATTATAAATGAGGTAAAATATCTTTTAATGTACTTACGGTTCTATAGGTGGCATTATCTTGCTCTTCTTTTGTAACTTCCTCATGCACCCATGTCGTATGGTAAGGAACATGAATAGCGGATGCTCCTATTTTAATCAATGGTAATATATCCGATTTCAATGAATTTCCAACCATTAAAAACTCGGATGATTTAATCCCTAAATTAGACAATATATTCTGATAATCTTCTGTTTTTTTCTCACTCATCACCTCGATGTGATGAAAGTATTTTCCTAATTTCGACTTTTCTAATTTGCGTTCTTGATCTACTAAATCTCCTTTGGTTGCAAGGATCAGTCTATATTTTGAAGAAAGGCTTTTCAATACTAATTCTACATCGTCCAATAACTCGATTGGATGGTTGAGCATCCGTTTTCCAAAATCTATGATTTTTTCAATATCCTTTCCCGAGAGGGTATAATTAGACAATTCTAAGGCGCATTCTATCATCGACAATACAAACCCCTTAATACCATAGCCATACAAATCAAGATTGGCTATTTCTTTCTTAAATAATTCTTGATCAATTTTATTCTTCGTCTCAAAACCACTCAGTAAGGTGGCAAATTTCCCTTCTGTTTCCCTAAAATAAGGCTCGTTTACCCAAAGGGTATCATCGGCATCAAAGGCGATTACTTTTATGTTTCTATACATGGACCGCTTGTTTTTTACAAAAATACTCAAAAGGTCTTAGCTTGTGAACGCTCCATCTAAATTTTTATACCTTTTTAATTAACACCCTGCTAGTAACCTTCTTTTACTCTCACTTTATATAAAAAAACATTTCATTACTGTCTTAAAATCCTGTAACGATCTTTTCAGAGGGTTTGTTTTCAATAGCATCCATAAAAAACGAACCATAGAAAACCGCCCTATTATATCACAAGCCTCATGATAAAAAGAGCATCATACACTGCTTCTCCACTACACCTGCCTATACGTCACAATTACCTCCAAAAAAAAATCCCGCTAAAACAGCGGGATTTTTTATAATATAGTATTGGAAAACTATGCGATTGCCACTTTTTCCATTTTAAATAATGGGCGATGACTCATTAAATCTATTACTTTTTCAGCAACAGCTTCTAATACCGTTTCGTCCTCAGAGTTCATCAATACTTGGTCCATTAAATCTACAATTGTGTCCATTTCAGATTCCACCATACCACGTGTAGTGATTGCGGCAGTTCCTACTCTAATTCCAGAAGTAACAAATGGTGATTTATCATCAAAAGGCACCATGTTTTTATTCACAGTGATATCTGCTTTTACCAAAGCATTCTCAGCTTCTTTACCAGAAATATTTTTATTTCTAAGGTCAATTAACATACAGTGATTGTCTGTTCCTCCTGAAATAATCTTATACCCTCTTTTTACAAATGCTGCGGCCATAGCTGCGGCATTTTTCTTTACTTGAATTTGGTAATGTAAAAACTCTTCTGTCAATGCCTCTCCGAATGAAACTGCTTTGGCAGCAATTACATGTTCTAAAGGTCCACCTTGCATTCCTGGGAATACTGCAGAATTTAAGATGGCAGACATCTTACGTAATTTTCCGTTTTTCAAGGTAATTCCAAATGGGTTTTCAAAATCTTTCCCCATCATAATCATTCCTCCTCTTGGCCCACGTAATGTTTTATGAGTTGTAGTCGTCACGATGTGACAATGAGGTAATGGATCATTTAATATCCCGGTAGCAATTAATCCAGCAGGATGCGCAATATCTGCCATTAAAATAGCCCCAACACTGTCTGCAATTACACGGAAACGTTTAAAATCTAAATCTCTAGAAAAAGCAGAAGCACCGGCGATAATTAATTTCGGTTGCTCTTTGGTTGCTGTTTCTTGAATTTTATCATAATCTAATAAGCCTGTAGCTTCTTCTACACCATAAAATGATGTTTTGTATAATTTTCCTGAGAAATTTACGGGGGATCCATGTGTTAAGTGTCCACCATGCGATAGGTCAAAACCTAATATTTTATCTCCTGGAGATAAACAGGCATGATACACAGCCGCATTTGCTTGCGATCCAGAGTGGGGTTGTACATTTACGTACGCGGCTCCGAACAATTGTTTAGCACGGTCAATGGCTATTTGCTCTACTACATCTACTACTTCACAACCTCCGTAATACCTTTTATTTGGATAGCCTTCAGCATATTTATTTGTCAATACTGATCCCATAGCTTCCATCACTTCGTCACTAACAAAATTTTCCGAAGCGATTAACTCAATCCCATTAATTTGTCGATTTTTTTCATCCTGAATTAAATCGAATATGATTTGGTCACGTTGCATTTATTTAAATAATTTTAGATTAAAAATATACAGCAAATGTATACTTTTTTTGGTTCTTTCGATATGAAAATTATATATTTGATGACAATTATTTTCATTTATAATTAAAAGATTTCTACTTGAAAAGTTTTAGTTATATTTGAAAATAAACGCGTACTAATTTTTACTAAACTAACAACTTACCTATGCAAATAACAGCTAATAATCCTGCTAAGAAATCGTGGTTGTCCGTAGACAAACAAAGTGATTTCCCCATCCAAAACATTCCTTTTGGAGTTTTTATTACCAAAGATGATCTTGTGACCATCGGTACACGAATCGGTGAATACGCTATAGATTTAGCTGCCATGCATCAATTAGGGTATTTTGAAGGCATCGAATTGACCGATGATATTTTTCTGCAAGACACCTTGAATGATTTTATCTCTCATGGAAAAAAATGTTGGAGACAAGTTCGAAACCGCATTGCTCATATTTTTGATCAAGAAAACGGCACACTCCAAAACAATAAAAAACACAAAGACATCATTCTTTTTGACGTCAATGAAATAGAAGTTCAGTTGCCCGTAAATATCGGTGATTACACGGATTTTTATTCGAGTAGAGACCATGCGACTAACGTAGGGAAAATGTTTAGAGATCCAGACAATGCATTGTTGCCTAACTGGCTTCATATTCCTGTAGGATATCACGGACGTTCTTCCTCTATTGTTGTCTCCGGAACTCCCATTCACAGACCTAAAGGGCAAACATTTCCAAAGGATGCAACAAGCCCTCAATTCGGTCCTTCTAAATTAATAGATTTTGAATTAGAAATGGGGTTTATCACCACAGATGCAAATCACTTAGGGGACACTATAGATGTAGATGATGCTGAATCTTATATTTTTGGAATGGTCTTGTTTAACGATTGGAGCGCAAGAGACATCCAAAAATGGGAATATGTGCCTTTAGGTCCCTTTTTAGCTAAAAATTTTGCTTCCACTATTTCTCCTTGGATTGTAACCATGGATGCCTTGGAGCCTTTTAGAGTAGAATTAGCACCGCAGACAGATCCTAAGCCATTTGCCTATTTACAAGAAAAAAGACATACTAGTTTTGACATTCACCTAGAGACATTTATAGAAACTGAAAACGGAGACCTCAATAAAATGTGTAGCTCTAATTTTAAACACATGTACTGGAGTATGGCGCAGCAGCTGGCACATCATACAGTGAACGGATGTAATGTAAATTCCGGAGACATGTTTGGAAGTGGTACCATTTCTGGTCCAAATGAAGGATCGTATGGATCCATGTTAGAAATAGCATGGCAAGGCACCAAACCAGTACAACTAAAAGACGGTACAGAACGTAAATTCATCAACGATCACGACCATGTAATTATGCGTGGCTATTGTGAAAAAGACGGTGTAAGAATTGGTTTTGGAAAATGTACTGGGAAAATTTTACCAACGAAATAACACGAATACAATTAGATAACAATCATGAAAAAAGCCCCCTTAATAATTATTTTCCTAGGAATTCTATTTGCCTCTTGCGGCAGTTCAAAAAAAGCACAAAACGCTATTGAATCCGGAGATTTCAGTGTCGCTATAAACATAGCCATGCAAAAATTACGAGAAAGCAAAGTGAAAAACAGCGAAACCTATGCGCCCATTTTAAAAAACGCTTACGACAGAGCTGTCCTTCAAAAAGAAGCCGAAGTAACTACTATTAAACACCTAAATTCTATTACAACTTTAAAAAAGATTTATCGTAACTACTCCCTTTTGGATGCTTGGCAATACGATGTGATTTCTGTTCAACCCCTCTATGTAGCAGGAAAGGAAATCTTATTTAATTTTAATAATTACACGGATAAAATAAATAGCTCTAAACGCAATTTATCCGATGCCTTATACGCACAAGGAATGGAATTAATGAGGGGGAATAAAATGCAAGCGAGAGAAGCCTTTGCTGTTTTTGAATCATTGGATTACTTAAATGGATCCTATCCTAAAAACATTACTTCTCTTATTCAAAAGGCTAAAAACAAAGGGGCCAGTCATGTATTTATTAGCTTGAAAAATAACCTAGAATACAATGCCTTGAGTCAGGAAGAACAAGAAGATTTGTTGAATATTAACACTGCCAACTCTAATAATAAATGGATTATTTTTCATAACTCTAGAAACAAGAAAACCTCTTTAGACTATGAAGCAATCATGATGGTAGACCAATTGATTTTCACTCCAAACCAAGTGAATTCTGAACTTATTAAACAAGAAAAAAGAATTAAAGATGGCTGGGAATATGTGAAAGACGCCAATGGAAATGTAAAAAAAGACGACAAAGGGAACGATATTAAACAAGATAAAATAATCACCGTACGGGCTGAAATAAAAATGTTTCAGCAATTAAAAACGGTCACTTTAGAAGGTGGATTGTATTTAAAATCACTCAAAACAAGCCGAGGAGATCAACAAGAAGAAATAATTGGAGAAGCAACATTTGAAAATGTATACGCGGAATACAGAGGAGACGCCCGTGCTATTGATCAAAAACACAGCAATGCTCTAAAAGGAAAGTCCGTTGCATTTCCTGCCGATGATCAATTTGTAAAATCTGCCATCGCACATTATAAAAAACAAGTGCAACAATTATTGAATAATTTAAAAATCTAAGCGACTGAAAACATTTCATTGCTTTTAAAGCGTACTTTACAGGGCTTATTCCTTTCTAAAATAACCACAAAGAACACTTAAAAGCTACATAATTTCATCACATACCCCGTTTCTGAGCAATCATTTACGGGGTTTTCTTTATATTCTACTATTCACAGACATACAGATACTAAGAAACTAGCGGGCTTTCTTCCTAACAGTCCCCTTAACGTTTCATCAAGCTATGTTACTGTTTTAAGGATTCATCCATTGAAAAATCAGAGATGCAGCAATAATCATTGGAACTAGAACTCAAAATAGTACAAGAGTAAGCAATGCTATCTTTTTAGTTTTAACCAAAACAATTAAAGTACTTCGCCCCTATAAAG
Source organism: Flavobacteriaceae bacterium (assembly GCA_016764435.1). Taxonomy (GTDB): domain Bacteria; phylum Bacteroidota; class Bacteroidia; order Flavobacteriales; family Flavobacteriaceae. The sequence continues at coordinate 40,209 of JAESRX010000014.1, forward strand.
AAGGAGACGGCAACCGTAGTGCGCCGTATTATTAATAAGTACTCGCCAGAACTGTTTCCAAATCTAACTCATTAATCTCATAGTGTGAACCATGGAAAACCACTTTCTTATTTTTCACAACAATTACCTGTGGGGACTGATGTTCCACTTCAAAAAGAGCTGAAATTTCATTCGACAAATCTCTGTATGCGATTAAATCAAGCAGCAAAATTTGAGCTACTTTTGTATCTTTATACTTTGCTGTGAATTTATTCAGAACAATGGTACTAATCGTACACCTTGTACTGTGTTTAAAAATAACAAAAGGAGTACTTTCAGATGCATTTACAGCATCTAATAACTGTCCATTATTTTCCAATAAGTCAAAGCTTCCTGGTGACGCATCGTCCGAAGAGCTATTCTTAAAAAAAGAGCCGAATAAAGACATATCTAAAGATGTATTAGGGTTAGGTCGCAAAAATACATTTTTTTAAGTTCCCGTCAAAATGTCCATTTTCACAGACAAAAAGGAGTCAAAATGTCACTTAGTCCTATTACAATCAAAGTGGTATGTCTTTTGTCCACTTTCAAACATAAAAACAAAAACTATGAATCTTAATAATTACACCCTCAAATCACAAGAATCCATTCAGGCAGCACAACGCATCGCTCAAGAATTAGGACACACCTCCATAGAAAACTCACATATTTTAAAAGGAATTTTAGAAAATGACGAAAGCGTAAGCCCGTTTATCTTCAAGAAATTAGGCTTAAAAATAGCACTCTTAAAACAATTATTAGACAGTATCCTTAAAAGTTACGCCAAGGTAACAGGAGGAGAATTAAGCCTTTCTAATAATGCGTCCAAAATGATGAATAAGGCGGCGATCATTGCTAAAAAAATGGAAGATGATTATATCTCCATTGAGCATTTACTACTCGCTATCTTAACAAATGGAGACACCACTGCTCAACTATTAAAAGACCAGGGAATTACAAAGGAGCAATTAGAAAAAGTAATCACCGAAATCAGAAATGGCTCTCATGTAAGATCTGAAAATGCAGAGGACACTTACAACGCTTTAAATAAGTATGCTGTAAATCTTAACAAGCAAGCCCGAGACGGTAAACTTGACCCTGTCATTGGAAGGGATGAAGAAATCAGACGAATTTTACAAATTCTATCACGTAGAACTAAGAATAATCCAATGCTTGTAGGAGAACCTGGGACGGGAAAAACAGCGATTGCCGAAGGATTAGCACATCGAATTATAAAAGGTGACATTCCTGAGAATTTAAAGAACAAAGAAATTTACTCCTTAGACATGGGGGCTTTAATTGCGGGAGCTAAATACAAAGGTGAATTTGAAGAACGTCTAAAATCTGTGATCAAGGAAGTGACTAATTCAGATGGAAATATTGTTCTTTTTATTGATGAAATTCACACCTTAGTAGGTGCAGGAGGCGGACAAGGAGCCATGGATGCTGCTAACATATTAAAACCCGCATTGGCCAGAGGTGATTTACGAGCCATCGGAGCTACAACTCTGGACGAATATCAAAAATACTTTGAAAAAGACAAAGCATTAGAACGTCGGTTTCAAAAAGTAATTGTGGATGAACCAGATACCGAAAGCGCCATCTCTATCCTTAGGGGAATTAAGGATAAATACGAGGCACATCATAAAGTTCAAATAAGAGATGAAGCCATTATAGCCGCTGTAGAATTATCACAACGTTATATCAGCAACCGTTTTTTACCAGACAAAGCCATTGATTTAATGGATGAGTCTATGGCAAAATTACGCATGGAGATCAATTCAAAACCCGAAGAACTAGACATCCTAGACCGTAAAATAATGCAATTAGAGATTGAGATAGAAGCCATTAAACGGGAAAATGATGTTAAAAAACTGGAAAACTTAAGAAAAGAAGTCGCTAATTTAAAAGAAGAAAGAGACGTAATCAGTGCCAAATGGATTTCTGAAAAAGAATTAATAGATGCCGTACAACAATCCAAAGAAACGATAGAAAATTATAAATTTGAAGCAGAAAGTGCCGAACGGGAAGGTGATTATGGAAAAGTAGCCGCCATCAGATACGGAAAGATAAAAGAGGAAACGACCCATTTAGAAGCCTTACAAAAAGAAGTGGCTTTAAACCAAGAAAATGCCATTATAAAAGAAGAAGTTACCCGAGAAAACATTGCAGAAGTAGTCGCAAAATGGACAGGAATACCTCTTACTAAAATGCTTCAAGGAGATCGTGAAAAACTCCTGTATTTAGAAGATGAATTGCATAAAAGAGTTGTTGGACAAGACGAAGCCATCACCGCGATTGCAGATGCAGTAAGACGCTCAAGAGCAGGATTGCAATCGAACAATAAGCCTATCGGCTCCTTTCTATTTCTAGGAACCACAGGAGTTGGAAAGACAGAACTAGCCAAAGCACTTGCGTCCTATTTATTTGATGATGAAAACGCCATGACACGTATAGACATGAGTGAATACCAAGAAAGCCATTCCGTTAGCCGACTAGTAGGAGCTCCTCCAGGATATGTAGGATATGAAGAAGGTGGACAACTGACCGAAGCGGTACGACGCAAACCTTATTCCGTTATTTTATTAGACGAAATAGAAAAAGCACATCCAGATACCTTTAATATTTTATTGCAAGTTTTAGACGAAGGAAGGTTAACGGACAACAAAGGGCGCGTTGCTGATTTTAAAAACACCATTATTATCATGACCTCTAATACGGGCGCACATATCATTCAGGAGAGTTTTGAAAATAGGGACATGAATAACAGGGATCGGATGACCGAAAGCACCAAAACGGACGTTCTAAATTTACTTAAGAAAACAGTCCGACCAGAATTTCTAAATAGGATAGATGAGATTATAATGTTTACGCCTTTAAACCAAGAAGAAATCACTAAAATAGTAAAAATTCAACTGGGAAACTTAGCCAATACCTTGGCAGAAAATGATATTACTATTGAATTCAGCCCTGAAGCTATCACCTGTATTGCACAGAAAGGCTATGATCCTCAATACGGAGCAAGACCCGTAAAACGTGTTATTCAAAGAGAAATATTAAACACGTTGTCTAAGGAGATTTTAGCGGGGACCGTCAGTTCAGATAGTCATATTTTATTAGATGCTTTTGACGATAAAATAGTCTTTAGAAATATCTAAGCCCTTCTAGGAAGTCCTTAACAAAACCCTTCTTATTTTAACTAAAAAAAATCAATCTCCTTGTGGGAGATTGATTTTTTTATTTGAATAGCATTCCTTCTAGAACCTATACCCTATTCCTGCACCGGCCATCAAAGGGTTTATATCAAAATCTACATTATTTATAGCGCCAGTCACCTTCGCTTCTGTCTCCATTTCTAGGTGTAAGACAATGTATTTTATATCAAAATTTAAAAACCATTTCTCGCATAATTTGTAATCAAATCCCAACTGGGCAACAAATCCTACGGCATTATCTATACTTACTTGTTCAAAACTACGAGACGCTTTTTTATCAATAAACGGCGTGTAATTTACACCTGCTCCCAAGTAGGGTCTAATCTGTTCTCCATCCAATATATACTGAAGTGTCAATGTTAACGGAATGAGTCTGTAAGATCCAAAATCAAAACTTTGAGCTGTCACTTCATTAAAAGAAGAAAATGTATTTTCACTGGTAGCTACACCTAATTCAACGGCCCAATTGTCCGCCAAATAATACGCAACTTCTAGCGATGGAGCAATCGTTTTTTGAACCATAAAATCTCCATAAATAGCGGGGCTACTCGCCATTTCATTTGGGATGTATAAATTACCTCTTACTTTAACTTTCCACTTCGAATTATTCTCATTAGAAGCCTCTTGTGCATTCAACATTCCAAATGTTAACACACTTAATAATACTACTGTTATTGTTTTCATTTATTTAGGGATATAATTTCTATTACAAATATAACGTCTCTGAGTATACTAACAGAATACTAAACGCAAAACTTAACAAGAGTTCACTTTTCATACATAAAATGCACTTAACGGCCATAGATTGACTTAATTTCCCCAATAAAAGGCACTAAATACCTCCTTGTTATTTGTGAATTTTACCCTAAATTTGTGTTTTAAATCCTAGACATGAAAAAAATAATTTTTCTTTTATTTATACTTACTAATTACGGCTACGCACAAGGGAATGGCAGCACCTTCTATCTGATCAGACATGCAGAGAAACAAAGAACAGAACTCCATAATAAAAATCCGCATTTAAACAGTAAAGGAACCTTACGTGCCGAAAACTGGAGCCGTGTTTTCAAACATATAAAATTCGATTTAATTTACAGCACATCATACCATAGAACCCAAGAAACAGCAACTCCAACCTCTTTACAAAAAACTGTTCCAATACACTTATATGACCCCAAATTCTTATACACCTCCGCTTTCAAAGAAGCCACTAAAAACAAAACCGTCTTAATAGTAGGCCACAGCAATACCAGCCCTGCATTTGCCAATAAAATTATAGGTTCCGAAATATACCCGGCGATAGATGACCTAAATAACAGCAATTTATACATCATTCAAGTTAAAAACGAACAAATTACGCATCAATTATTGTATATCCCACTGTAAACACGCTACAAAAACACCTAATACTAGGCCTTACATTGCCATAACCTCAAAATAAATGTATCTTTGCATCCATGCAAAAAAAGATAAACATACAAAACAAAAAAGCACGTTTTGAATACGAATTTATAGATCGTTACACGGCTGGAATACAACTGACTGGTACGGAAATAAAATCGATTAGAGAGAGCAAAGCACGCATTACAGAAAGCTTCTGTGAATTTAATGAACGTGGGGAGTTGTTTGTAGTGAATATGTTTATCGAAGAATATTTTTATGGGCATAGCTACAACCATAAGCCTAAGAGTGAACGTCGTCTACTCTTGAATAAAAAAGAGCTTAAAAAGTTAGAAAAACAAGTAAAAAATGTTGGGCTAACAATCATCCCTCTAAAACTTTTTTTAACGGATAAAGGCTGGGCAAAACTAGACATTGCTCTTTGTAAAGGAAAAAAGAATTACGACAAACGCGAACATTTAAAAGACCAAGATAACAAACGTGATTTAGCACGTATTAAAAAATCCTTCAATCACTAATGACTCCTATATATATATTAGCCATCAGTTTACTGATTACCATCGCTTTTTTAATTTATTTGATAAAAAAACAATTAAAAATAACCGAGGATTACAATCAAAACAAAACCAGTTTACCACTCGCCATTGGTACCAGACGTACACAACAATTAATGATGATTTTTGGTGGGATTTCTGTCCTACTTTCTATTGGTTTACTGACGGTAAATAGCTATTTTAATTCATCCTATAAGTTTTTCTCTTTTGCATTAATTAGCATACCACTACTGTATTTCAGCTTTAAAGTTAGAAAAAGTAGCAGTTTCAAACATTTTGCACATTTACAGCAACTTTTATATTTAGCAGGTGTCTGTGCGATAGGAGTTTGTTTTCAACTCCTAACCTCTTTATAATATGTTACACGAAAAATTAGCCTCAAAGAATATTATTTTAGCTTCTGCATCCCCGCGAAGACAACAATTTTTAAGGGATTTGGAGATGGATTTCACCATCCAGCTAAAACCCGTAGACGAAATTTACGATCCGGCATTAAAAGAAGCGGCAATTACTGATTTTTTAGCCCAATTAAAAGCAACGCCTTTCCAAGGAACCTTAAAGGATGCAGATATTTTAGTGACATCAGACACCATTGTCTGGGCCAATAATGTTGCATTAGGAAAACCAACCGATGCTCAAAATGCCTACGACATTATTAAATCGTTGTCTGGAAAAACACACAGCGTCATCAGTTCTGTCTGTTTAACGTCCACAAAAAAACAACATGTTTTTAATGATGTTACACTGGTTAGTATTAAAGAATTGAGTGACGAAGAAATTAATTATTACATCCAAAATTTCAACCCTTACGATAAAGCAGGCGCCTATGGAATCCAAGAGTGGTTTGGATATATTGCTGTAGAGAAAATAGAAGGTAGCTTTTTTAATGTCATGGGCTTCCCTATTCATAAATTCTACAAAGAAATTCTTGAATTTTAACGATTAAAATTTAATATTTCTTATTTTTGGCGCGTCTTAACAACACATTAACACAAAACATCTCTAAAAAGAGTAGATTTACCTAATCACCTTAGTAGATGTGGCGGAACTAAACAGAAGGAATAACAAATATCTCATGAAAAAATACACGTTTACAGAAAAAAAAGATACCCGTTCAGGATTTGGAGCTGGTTTAGCTGAATTAGGAAGAACGAACGATAAAGTAGTTGCCCTATGTGCCGATTTAATCGGATCACTAAAAATGGATAAATTTATCGAGGAGAACCCAGAACGATTTTTTCAAATTGGTATTGCAGAAGCAAACATGATGGGAATTGCTGCTGGATTAGCTATTGGAGGAAAAATTCCTTTTACAGGAACCTTCGCTAACTTCTCTACGGCTAGAGTTTACGATCAAATTAGACAATCTATTGCCTATTCTGATAAAAACGTAAAGATCTGTGCTTCACATGCTGGATTAACCTTAGGAGAAGACGGAGCAACACATCAAACTTTAGAAGATATTGGATTGATGAAAATGCTACCTGGAATGACTGTAATTAACACCTGTGATTACAACCAAACCAAAGCTGCTACGATAGCTATTGCAGCATATAAAGGCCCTGTATACTTACGTTTTGGACGTCCTGCAGTTCCTGTATTTATGCCTGAAGATCAAAAATTTGAGATCGGAAAAGCAGTACAATTAACGGAAGGAACGGATGTAACCATCATCGCAACAGGTCACTTAGTATGGGAAGCTTTACAAGCATCTGAACAACTAGAAGCTAAAGGAATTAGCGCAGAAGTTATAAACATCCATACAATCAAACCATTAGACGAAGCAGCTATTATAAAATCTGTTACTAAAACAGGGTGTGTAGTTACCTGTGAAGAGCACAATATGCTTGGTGGATTGGGAGAAAGCGTTGCACGTACATTGGCTACTAACTTTGCCGCTCCACAAGAATTTGTAGCTGTTAAAGATTCATTTGGTGAGTCTGGAACACCTGCTCAATTAATGGAAAAATACGAATTAAACGATATCGCTATCGTGAAAGCCGTAGAAAAAGTAATCAAAAGAAAATAAGTCTCGCTTTTAAACGTTTGACTTAAACAAGTAAACAAAAATAGTTACAATGAAAAAAGTAAGCATCCTAATTGCCTTATTTATAGGAATTATCAGCCTTAGTGCTCAAGTAAAATTTGGAGCAAAAGCCGGAGTTAATTATAATAATTTTGGAGACGTAAAAGACGTTGCTACAAATATTGTAAAAACAGAAGCTGACGGAAAATCTGGATACCATGTAGGTATTTGGGTAAAAGCCGATTTACCTGCAGTAGGTATTTATGTAAGACCCGAATTTGTATATACTCAGTTAAAAGCTAGTTACGGAAACGAATCTTTAGAAATCAATAAAATTGATGTTCCCGTATTAATTGGAGCGAAGTTAATTGGCCCAGTTCATGCATTTGCAGGACCTGCTTTTCAATTTGTATTGGATTCAGACTATAGTTTAGAGAACGTAAAAGGGATTAAAACCGACGATTTCTCTGTAGGAATACAACTAGGTATAGGTGTTGAACTTGGGAAATTAGGAATTGATGTTCGTTGGGAACGTGGTTTGTCAAAAAGCGAAACCACGTATTCTAAACGTATTGCCGGTGAAGGTAGTGCCTTAGATTCTTTCGAAATAGACACAAGACCTAACCAAATTATATTTGGATTGTCTTACGAGTTTTAAAACTCTTTTTATATAAAATATAAAACCGACTCCTAGGAGTCGGTTTTTTTTGTGATAAATTTACGGGAATGACTACAGTCACAGTAACGATAGACACGCTAACCTATATATGTATCATTCCTTCGCAACTCGTGTACGCTGATTTCCTGCATTCACAAGGAGGACAATAGCCGTAGATAAGCACATATACGCAACTCTTTATACTCTTTCGAAACACAGAGACCCATCATTTACGCGAAGACGGAAATCAAACATCAGAAAAGGGAATAGCGACACTCAAAAAATATGTTTAGAAAGTAGTTTCTTATGGTCTCAATTACTTTAAAATTCATTCCTACGCTACTCCCCTGACAAAACCCCATCCTATCTATTGATATTTCTTTCAACTGGCTAATAATAATAATAAATGATTAAAATTACGTGGTTATCACTATTGTTTTTAATTTTCATAAAACTCCCCCTACCATGAACGCTAAGAATCCATCATAATTTATTCGTGCTTTTGAATAAAAACGTTCCTCTAGAGAAGAATACTCGTTGTGGAGAAACATTCAGACATGTATCACGAATTAAGCAACATACTGTAAATAATAAGCATAAAAAAACCACCTATTAAAAAATAGATGGTTTTAAAATATAATACGGCTTTTTAAATAGCCCTAAACTTTTTAGTTATTTCCTAATATAATAGGCAATCCGTCTTCTCCACCTCCGATAACGATCACCTTAGTATTTGGTGATTTTGCCATCTCTAAAGTAGCCTCAATACCCTTGTCTTTCAAGATTTTATCAGTCAAAGAAGCACTTAAAATCCTATTTGCATCTGCCTTTCCTCTTGCTTCAATACGTTGACGTTCTGCCTCTTTTTCAGCTTTCACCAAGCGAAATTCATATTCCAATGATTCTTGCTCTTGTTTTAATTTACGCTCAATAGCTCCTTTAATACTAGGAGGTAATGTTACATCACGTACTAACACTGCATTGATTTGAACATGTTGTCTTCCTGCGGCTTTTAATACTTCTGCAAAAATTTCTTGCTGAATCACATCTCTTTTAGAAGAATACAATTGCTCTGGAGTATAGCGTCCTACAATACTACGTGCTGCTGAACGAACTTCTGGAACAATCACTACATCTAAATAGTTCTCCCCTTTGGTCTTATGTAAAAGACCTATTTCATCAAATTTTGGTTGGTATAAAATAGACACATCTAATTTAATTTCCAATCCATTCGAAGACAATACTTCCATATCACGAATAAATTCGTTTTGCTGTCTTACATTGTAAATATCTACTTTATTCCAAGGTGCTACTATATGAAAACCTTCTTGTAAAGCTGGTTCATCAGTTACTACACCTCCATCAAAACGTTTCCATAATACTCCTGCTTCTCCTCTATCTACCGTTACAAATGCGTTAGATAATAAAATAAACCCAAAAATAATTATAAATAAGAAAGGGAATAATGCTTTTGGTAATTGTAATTGACCGTTGTTGCTCATAGTTTAAAAATTGATTAATACTTGGATAAAAATACAACTTAAAAGCTTGCCCACCTTGTAAAATCGCATTAAAGTACCTGAATTCAATGGAGCCACTTACATTTTCATAAAGCCCTCTCAACAGTGAAATACGCTGTCAACTTTAGCCTTCAAAAAGAGCGATTACTAATAACTCGTAAAACCAATCACTAGAGAGAAGACCGAAACTAAAGAATGCTTTTACAACCTTGAAAATCACGATTGAATGCACCCAAAGAGAACACACACGCAATACCTCACTTTTTTCACACCATATATGACGGATAAATAGTCCCACTATTTTAAAATAGGGTCTGACGTATTCCTAGGGTCTTGTTTTAATAAATGGGCCATACTCCAATACAAATTAGGCTCCTTACGTTCAAAATACACAGGTTTTTCGAAGAAGGTTTCTAATGACACCGAAAACAGCTCTATACTATTAGTCCCTGCATAATCTCTTAATACTTTAAGCTCTCTTAATTGCACCCTTTTAAGTGCGTCTACGGCCTCCTTTTTCCAAACCTCAAAATCTCTTCCTTTAAATATCTTAAATAAAAATGATCTTGTTGCATTTTCAAAAAATATACAATGTCCAAATTCATGAATCGCCAAATTCATCGCATCATCTGGAATATCAAATCCCCTTTCTATTGCTGGCCAGGACATATTTACTTTTTTTGTATACAGATTGACATCGCCATCAAAAATAGCTTTATTGTTTAGATACGAATATGATCGTGGTGTAACAAATATGCTGTTAAACGTACGAAGGGTCATCATATTTAAGCCAAATGTGATTTGCACAAAAGCACTAGAAATCAATATTTTCATATTGTTTTTCAATAAAAACCCTACTTCTGAATTAAACCCTGTCGTTCTTAAAAAAAGAAGCGTCCGAATTCTGAAAATCCCCCTATTGTTCTCGGAGAGGTTTTTATAATAAGTATTGGTTGCCATTAACACATAATGACATTCATTTTTTTCCTTTTGACTAAAAAAGACCGCAATAAATTTATATTTTAAATGCAATATTTGTGTGTTTTAAAAGGTTTCTAACTAGGGACAACTGTTCTGTTCCCCTTTCCAGACTTCAAATATATCATCCTTAGATTAAGCGAAACAATTATTTATAAATTGTCAATTTTAACCATTCTATTTACCGCTCTTCTTCGTCTAACATCTCTAAATAGAGGTCCTCAACATGCTCGCGAGCCCAAGCAGTCCTTCTTAAAAAACCAAGGCTTGATTTCATTGTAGGATTGTACATAAAACAACGAATATTTACACGATCTCCCAAATATTCCCATCCATAAAATGCCACTAGGCGTTCTAAAACCTGTACCAATTTCACCCCATGAAACGGATTGTCTAGTTGTTCTTGTGTTGCTTGTCTCTTAACTCGTTTACTTGGTTTAAGTTCTTCTGACTTTTCATTCGTTTCAGTGTTCAACGTTGCATCCGAAACCTTCTCTGATTCTTGCTGTTTGTCTACCTGTTCTTTCTTTTGATTGCTATTTACATCCATTATGGGGCTATTATTTATGACGACTCTTAGTTGCTTTTTTATATACAATAAGCATGTTCGTGAATTGCCGTTGATCAATTATTTTATACTTATTAAACGTTTAAAACTTGACGTGAATTCCTGCTTTTAACCCTTTTCAATACAAACGATGTCAAAGGTAGTTTTTACTTAATGAATATCCAAAAAACTTAAATACCGAACACTTTAAATTGACTTTTACACGAAATACCTAATTATCGAAATATTTCACCTTAAGAACAAACGCTTAAAATTAAAACGCTTGTCACACGGTATTGCACTATATATCTGAAGTAATTTAAGAATGCTGTTTTTATGCATTCTAAATACACACAAAAACAGGACTTCATGTGAATGTTACGAGATGCAATCTCACCGTAGCGATGTTAGACACTCTTGTCGGAGCTCAGGTACTGTGTTTTTTATGAGCCTGTATTTCTGAATGGTTTACTCATTGACGCTACACGATAAAATCAGGCGGTAGCTGAGGAATTACGGGTGTATCTCTATTACAACAGTCCTACAAATGTTTAATTATTTTTAATACCTCAAGGCTGTACAAACTACATACATCATCTTCAAATACACGAAATAAACACTAAAAACAGCTAACTATAAGCACTTTAACCCACTCTTAATAAGGAAAAAAAAGTTAAACCTCCCCCAAATACTTACGTGTAAACCACTCCGTCCCTAATAACACGATTAACAATCCTAGCAACCATTTCAGCTGAATCAAGGGGGTATTCGTAGTCACTGTTTTTTGAATTGGTTTTAAAGCATTATTTGACAGGAGAGCTGTCATAATTTCCGAAGCCACCTCCAAACTATAAAATTCTCCCTTGGATTTTATCGCCAAGTCTTTCATAACATCCACATTGGAGGCATCAAACACCTGCTCTGCATTGAATTCCTTGACACTAAACTTTCCGTATTTTTTTAGGAACTGCCCCTCTATGGAGATCGTAAAATGATACATCCCCACAGGAACATCATTCAGTACTACACTATAGGCATTGGAAGCTAAGGCAAAAGGCACCTTTTTTTTATAGCGTCCATCCCTTGCTTTTATTGCCAACCACAACTTGGCATTGGGGTCAAACTTGTAGTTATGATCCGTAAGTATAGCAGCGATATCTATGCGTTCATTTTCGTTGTAAAAGGAATTCGCTTGAACGGACAATCTTGACATATCAGCATTAGTCGCCAAATACTGTATTAGATTCGCTAAAAAGGCATCAAACTTTAAAAATGACTGCTCTTTTTGATAATTAAAAGACCTCCATTTCCAAACACCATCCCCTAAAAGAACAGCCGCTTTTTGCCCTTCGCTTGGTCGGTAAGTAAAGAGCAGTGGATCCTTCGTTCTTATCGTATTAATTTGTTGGTATAAGACGGTTTCAAAACTAGTAGAAACAGTCACTTTCCCAAAGGTGTCTTCTACAGGAGGCAACTCCGAAAACCCTATATCCTCAGTTAAAAACACAGAATACCCGGTATTAAACACCGGTAAATACGCTTCTTTCACTCTAGATATATTCTTCTTAAAAACAGTTTGATGCTTGTTTAAAAACGCCCAATCAGTGGCTTTCCCTGTGATGATAAAATAATTAATCTTAGCACGCTGTATCTTTTCAAATACGTTTTTAAAAGTAGCATTGGGCTGGTATAAAATAAGCAAATCAAAGCTGTTCAAGTTGGCAGTTAACTCTTGTATCGGGATGATACTTACTTTTCGCTGTTTATTGGTTTCTATACTTCGTTTTAGCATGCCTAGATCCGGGTGCATGACACCGGTAATAATGGCAATTTTAGATTGCTCATCAATCACATCTACCGCAAAACGTCGCTGATTATTCCTCGTGTTTTTTTCAGAGGTTAGCCCTGCTATCTGAAAAGTATAAAATTGTTTTCCTACCTTGTTTGAAGAGAGTTTAAATTGCACTTGCTTAGAATGTTCCCCTGGCTCCATGACTAGAGGTTCACTGTACACTTTCTTATTATTATGAACTACGGATACGGTAGTACGAAGCCCCTCTTCTCCAGAATAATAAATAAAAGCTTCTACAGGGAAATTGTTTTTTAAATAGGAATACTTATTGACATTTAATTTATGGATACTCACATCGTTATAATGTACAGTATCACCTGTTATCACCGTATAAATGGGTTTTTCTACAGGTAAAAAATCCAAGGAACTCCCTACGGTTTGATTCCCATCGGAAATTAATAACAAGGCTGCAGGCCTGTTTTTATAAACCTCTTGAAGGCTTGCTAAAGGCGTATATATAGATGTTACCTTCTCGGTAAAACTCAAACTGTCTAATTCTTGAAGTGAGGCTCCAAATTTAAAATAACTAGTTTCAAATTTACCTTGAATTCCTTTGTTGGTTCTTAAGTCGTCAATAAAGGATTCTATTTGTTGCTGTTGTTTTTGTACAGAGCTAGAATTATCTACTAATACCGCTAACACAGGTTTCTCTATTCGGATGCTCGTTGTTTCAATTTGTGGATTGAAGAAGAGCATTAGCAAGGTGAAAATGGCTAAAAAACGCAAAAAAGCCAATAAAATATTGGCTTTTTTAATTGTTTTTTTATAAAAATAATGGAACCATGCCCCTGCGCCTGCCACTACAAATGAGATGATAAGAAACAGTAACAATTGATTGTGCATCATTATTTAATTTATTGAGACTCTAAAGATACTTATTTAGGTTAACATTCCACCATCCACATTTAAGGTTTGTCCTGTAATATACGCAGACATCTCCGAAGCTAAAAACACGCAGGCATTTGCTACATCTTCAGGAGAACCTCCACGTCTTAAAGGAATGGCTTTTCTCCATTCTTTTACGGTGTCTTGATTTAATTTATCCGTCATTTCAGTTTCAATAAATCCTGGTGCTACGGAGTTACAGCGAATATTACGAGATCCTAATTCCAAGGCTACTGATTTTGTAAACCCTAAAATACCTGCTTTAGAAGCCGCATAATTAGTTTGACCTGCATTTCCTTTAACACCCACCACAGAACTCATGTTAATAATAGATCCTGAACGTTGCTTCATCATAGGACGAATCACCGCTTTGGTTAAATTAAATACTGATTTTAAGTTGACTTCAATTACATCGTCAAAATCAGCTTCAGAAATACGCATTAACAAATTGTCTTTTGTAATCCCTGCATTGTTCACTAATATATCAATGGTACCAAATTCTTTTAAGACATCCGCTGCCAATACTTGAGCTGCCTCAAAATTTGCAGCATTAGATTGGTATCCTTTGGCTTTTACCCCTAAACTTTCTAATTCTTTTACTAATTCATCTGCCGCCGTAGCAGAAGAGTTATACGTAAATGCAACACTGGCACCTTGTTTTGCAAATGTCACTGCAATCCCTCTACCTATTCCTCTTGTTGCCCCAGTAATAAGGGCTATTTTATTTTCTAATAGTTTCATAAATCTATTGATTTCAAATTTAAAGTATCAAAGATACTGCTTTTTTGTTTTGTATAAATGTTTGGAGGAACGAAAGTCCCTTTGACACTGTTCTCCTTTGATATTGATATCCTCTGACAATGATTTCCGTCAGATTTACTCTCCTGTAAGCGCCACTCAGGGAACTGTGCTTCCTATTTCAATCATGAATAGGTATGGTCATAGAAAAAAAGACTTATTGTTGTATTTCATTTTATGAATGCGATGTAAACTAATTAAAGATTGATGGTATAAACTAATTGAGACAACAGCTTCAAAACAGCCTCCAACCCTCTAAGTACGTTAGAATTCAATGCGAACTGAATGACATAAAGCCTATAATTATAACAAAAAAAATCCCCAAGACGTATCTCAGGGATTTTAATTTATAAAATGCTATTTTCAATAAAAACAGTGGTTTTACTGTTTTACATCTTCTAATTGATAATTAAAAAGATAGTTCACATCCAACTCTTTAAATTCACCAAGTTTCAGTAATTCTTTCATTTGCATGTCGTTTTTATTACCTATCACCAATGATGTGTATTGTTTCTCTTTGATGTTTTCTACAAAAAACGTCGCCAAATCTTTCATGGTTATGTTTTGAACTTCTTCGTAAATATCTTTTCTAATATCATAATCAATATCACGTTTTTTCAAGCTTTCATAGGTCCAGAAAATACTAGATTTAGTAATTCGTTGTGCTGCCAATTTTTTAATAGTCGCTTCTTTCGCTGCTTTAAATTGTTCTTCAGCCTCTGGCATATTTCTCATTAATCCCAACATCGCATCAACAGCTTGAGGTAATTTATTTGCCTGAGTTCCTACATAGGCATAGATAACATTAGATTCGTCACTTTTACTAGCATTTGAATACGATGCAAAAGCAGAATACGCTAAAGACTTCGATTCACGAATTTCCTGGAAAACAATAGAAGATAAACCGCTTCCAAAATAAGCATTGAATACTTTAGAAAGGGCTAATTTTTTCTTATCGAATTTATCCCCTTTAGATACCAATAGGATTTCAGACTGTACCATATCAAAATCTACAAAATAAACTTTTCCTCCAGTTTCTTGTTGGATATATTTGGTAGCCGTTGGATATTCTTTTAGTGTTTCTGGTAAAATATGCAATTCGTTCAAGGCACTAGTCGCTTTAGTCACATCTTTTCCATAATAGAAAATACGTTGCTTAAAGTTCTTAAGATCTTTTACCAATGCTATTAGCTCGATAGGATCCATGGCTTTTAATTCGGATGCTTTGTAAATATCTCTCAGGTCAGAATCTTCTCCATAAATAGCATAATTCAACAAACCATTGAACAGGATATTTCCTTTTTGAGTTTTCCCATTAGCGCGTCCTTTTATCATTTTAGCAACAAACTTATCATATGATTCTTGATCTGCGACTGCATTCGTCCATAGGTTTTCTAGCAATGCCAATCCTGGTTTTAAATTCTCATTCAATCCAGAGATATAAACATACGATTTATCCGACCCCGTACTTACACCATAATTAATTCCTAATTTATAAAATTCTTTCTTTAAATCTTCTGCAGACATCTCTTTAGTCCCTACATAGTTTAAATATCCTACGGCCAATTCTAATTTTTTATTATGGTTTTTACCCATATCAAAAATGATATTCAAATTGAATAAATCATTGTTTTCATTTTTAATATAAGATACCTCCACACCATTCCCAAGAGTAGTAGTTTTGATTTTCTCTTTATAATCGATAAAAACAGGTGCTAAATCGGTAGAAGTTAACTTAGAAAATTCAGTATTAAAAATTGATTTTTTCCCTCTATTCAATTCTACAGGTGTAATTCCAGGATTGGAAACTTTGGTAATATTAGCATCTTTTCCTTGTCTTTTATAAGTGATTACATAATTATCCTTGTAAAAACGATTTGAAAAGTCCATCACATCTTGTTTTGTGATTTTTTTCAATTCTTCTATAAAAGATATTTCTGAAGTCCAATTTTCATGATGAATAAAGGCATTGTAATAAGCGCTCGCTAATGCGCTGCTATTTTCGTACTGCTGTGTTTTAGACAATTTCATGTCGTTAATTACAGCGGCCAACATCCACTCATCAAACTCCCCTTTTTTAAGTTTTTCTATTTGTTCGAATAATAATTCTTTTACTTCGTCCAAGGTTTGATCTTGCTTAGGAGACCCAGAAAAACTGTGATATCCATAGTCATTTAAAAAGGTAGGTGAACAACCCGCGTGTTGTACAGCTTGTTTTTGATTTAAGTTTAAATCTATTAATCCAGCCTTCCCATTAGACAATAACATGTCTACCATGGTTAATAATTTTTGATCTTCTGATCCAATTCCTTCCGATCTATAAGCAATGCTTACAGAAGCTGCTGTAGGTCCAAATACCTCTTTTATAATAGGTGCAGTAATAGGCTCTTCTGTTGGCAATATAGGATGAACTACTTCCTTACGTTCCATTTTCCCAAAGTGCTCATCGACCAATTTAATGGTTTTTTCAAACTCAAAATCTCCCACTAATACCATGGCCATATTATTAGGAACATAGTATTTATTAAAATAATTATGAATGGCCACCATGGATGGGTTTTTCAAATGTGCTGCTGTTCCTATCGTTGATTGTTGCCCGTAAGGATGTTTAGGAAATAATCCTTCTAACATCGCTGCATACCCTTTTCTAAAGTCGTTATCCTGACCACGGTTAAACTCTTCGAATACCACTTCTAATTCCGTATGGAACAGGCGCAATACCAATTCACTAAAACGCTCATGTTCTAAGGTCAACCATTTTTCTAATTCGTTTGCTGGAATTTTATTTTTATAAATAGTTTCTTCAAACCAAGTATGTGCATTGGTTCCAGTAGCCCCCATAGAAGAGGTTAATTTATCATATTCATTGGCTATCGAATACTGAGAAGCTTTGAATGATTCCGCATCTATCTTTTTATACAATTCGATTTTCTTAGCGTCGTCTGTTTCATTTTTACGTTGCTCGTACAATGAAGAAATTTCATGCAAATGCACTTTTTCTTTTTCCCAATCCAAGGTCCCCATTTTAGAGGTCCCTTTAAATACCATGTGCTCTAAATAGTGAGCAAGTCCGGTAGCTTCCGCGGGATCATAATTAGATCCTGCTCTCACAGCTATAAAAGTTTGGATTTTTGGCTCCTCTCCATTCTTACTTAAATACACCTTTAAACCATTCTCTAAAGTATATAAACGCAAGCCTGTTGGATCATTTTCTACTGTTTCGTAGCGATACCCATTCGCATCTTTATTTTCTTTGACTTCGAAAGACACGTCGTCCGAAGTTTTACAAGATGACACGGCTAAACCGGTCAATAGTACTATTACACTAAGTTTTCTCATTGTTAATAAATTGATTGTTAAGCATCACTGAATCTGTGATGTTCAAATATACTATCGCCGAGGGTAAAAAACTATTGAAAATTCTATTTTATGTTTATTTTAACATTCATGAACACACCCGTTAACTCACTACGCTAAAGAGTGTTGCAACATGTAATTCTTGTATAAAACGTCTAAATCAAGCAGTTAAAAATTAGCGTTTACTTTTGCGTCGTTGCTTTTCTTTATTTTTCACAAACACCAATTTATGCTTACTTTTATGGTTATCTCTACGTTCCAATTCAAAATTTCCGATGGATTTAATTAAGGGAGTCAATTTATCGAAGCCATAATTTCTAGAGTCAAAATTCGGTTGTTTTTTTTGCAATAAACTTCCTACATCGCCCAGAAAGGCCCAACCATCATCATCGGATAGGTCAGAAATGGTACTCGATATTAAACGTATTACTTTTGGAGTAACTTGGTCAATACTTTCTTTTGCGACTTCTTTAGTTGTCGTATCATTTTTTTCTACGGATTGATGTCTGATAATTTCTATATAGATGAATTTATCACAGGCCACAATAAAGGGATTCGGTGTCTTTTTTTCACCTATACCTATCACTTGCATTCCTGCTTCTCTTAATCTAGTTGCTAATCGTGTAAAATCACTATCACTAGACACTAGGCAAAATCCACTTACTTTTCCCGAATATAAGATATCCATAGCATCAATAATCATGGCAGAATCCGTCGCATTTTTACCCGTAGTATAGGCGTACTGCTGAATGGGAGTTATGGCATTTTCTAATAATAGATTTTTCCATTTATTTAAATTGGGTTTGGTCCAATCTCCGTAAATCCGCTTTATAGTAGGATTTCCGTATTTAGCAATTTCTTCCATCATCTCTTTTACATGAGCTGAAGGGATATTATCGCCATCTATAAGTACTGCAAGATTTAAATTCATAAGTGCAATTTGGATTATATTTAAGGGAAGGTACAAAAAGGAAAGGAACTATTTACAAATCTTTTAAAATGATATGCGCAGACCTCCTGGCTAAATCAAATTAAAACCCGCCTATTAAAATTCATATCTCCTCATTTTCAATTTGACAAATAATCCAATGCGCTCGATTTAATCTCTGGAAGTAAAACCTCTCGATACTTATGTTTTAATGCCTTTGGCTTTCCGACGTCATTACGGATGTCAGGATCACTCCTTTAATAATGTATTGATCTACTTCCGTATTTTATTAACCCTTACTATCCCAAGCGTATAACCTCTCCAATATTCTTCTATAAACACACCATTTATTATTCAATCCATTCTTTACGAAATGAATCGTAGTCAATAAATATACGGAGGGCATCATTTTGATCATTCCAAGTCTTTCGCTACAGTCTGTTATTTTGGATAACTCTTTTCTATTTGAATAAATACAACTATTCCTCCTGAGAATCAAAGAGAAGTTCTGTTGAAACAACGGGGAATTTTAGAGTAATGAATACGCATTCCTAACTAATTAAGTTTTTTAATGCACCCATTTGTCTTTCATTTAAATCAAAAACAATAAAAACACGCACAGAATCTACTGTACAAAAAAAACCTGCGAATAAATTCGCAGGTTTTTTATAAAAATATTTTCACCATCAAATACTATCCTAGTATTTCAGCAATTTTTACACCAATTTTTGCTGGAGATTCCACTACGTGGATTCCATTTTCTGCTAGGATTTTCATCTTCGCTTCTGCAGTATCGTCAGCACCCCCAACAATAGCACCTGCATGTCCCATCGTACGACCTGCTGGAGCTGTTTGCCCTGCGATAAATCCTACTACCGGTTTGCGGTTACCATCAGCTTTCACCCAACGGGCTGCTTCAGCTTCTAGGTTTCCACCTATTTCTCCAATCATTACGATTGCATCTGTTTCATCATCATTCATTAGTAACTCTACAGCTTCCTTCGTCGTCGTTCCAATAATTGGATCACCACCAATTCCAATCGCTGTTGAAATACCATATCCTTGTTTCACTACTTGATCCGCTGCTTCGTAGGTTAACGTTCCCGATTTAGAAACAATTCCTACACGTCCTTTTTTAAAAATAAATCCTGGCATGATTCCAACTTTAGCTTCCCCTGCAGTAATCACTCCAGGACAGTTAGGTCCAATCAATCGACATTCTTTAGATTTGATGTATTCTTTTACTTTTACCATATCAGCAACAGGAATACCTTCGGTAATACAAATGATTACTTTAATTCCAGCGTCTGCAGCTTCCATAATTGCATCTGCCGCGAATGCTGGTGGTACAAAAATAATACTTGTATCAGCTTCTGCTTTATCTACCGCGTCTTTTACAGTGTTAAATACGGGTTTGTCTAAGTGTGTTTGACCACCTTTCCCTGGAGTTACTCCTCCTACAACATTGGTTCCATACTCAATCATTTGAGTTGCGTGAAACGTCCCTTCTCCTCCAGTAAATCCTTGAACTATAACTTTTGAATTTTTATTAACTAAAACACTCATATGGTTTATATTTTTGAATTATTTGCTCTTTATTCTATTGAATACAAATGTAATTGATTAATTAAATTACGAAAACATTTTCTTACTTTTTTTCACGACGTAACAATCTTTTAATTCCAGCCAGTTCTTTTAGCTTTTCTCGGGACTCCGAAATAGGCGTTCCAAAATAGCTTTTCCCTCCTTCTACTGATTTTGTCACTCCCGTTTGTCCTAGGATCACGGCCTTTTTACCTATTCTAATCCCACTCGTAGTTCCTACTTGTCCCCAAATAGTCACCTCATCTTCGATCACTACACAACCTGCAATTCCAGTTTGGGAAGCAATTAAACACTTGTTTCCGATGATGGTATCATGACCTATTTGGACTTGATTGTCAATTTTAGTTCCTTTTTTAATGGTTGTAGCTCCAGTAACCCCTCTGTCCACGGTACACAAGGCACCTAAATCTACATTATCTTCAATGATAACCGTTCCTCCTGAGATTAATTTATCATAACCACTTGGACGGTTTTTATAATAAAAGGCATCTGCCCCGATGATCGTTCCTGCATGGATGGTTACATTATTCCCTATCGTGGTTCCATCATAAATAACCACATTTGGATGGATCAGACAATTAGCTCCTATTTTCACATTATTCCCTAAAAAGACATGGGGTTGAATGATGGTGTTTTTTCCGATTTTAGCCGTTTCAGTAATTGCTTTTGTCGCTTTTTTAAAAGGGTTAAAATGCTTGGTAAGGGTGTTAAAATCACGAAAGGGATCGTCAGAGATTAACAGTCCTTTTCCTTTGGGACATTCCACTTCTTTATTGATCAACACAATAGTCGCTGCAGATGCTAAGGCTTTTTCATAGTATTTCGGATGATCTACAAATACGATATCTCCGGGCTCCACTACGTGGATTTCATTCATTCCCAATACTGGGAAATTGGCATCACCGATATAGGCTGAACCAATAATCGCCGCAATTTCTTGCAGCGATTGGGTTTTTTCAAACTTCATGAGTTAAGATTTTACTCTTTCTTGATACGTCCCTTTGGTCGTTTCAATTTTAATTTTATCTCCTTCATTAATAAATAAAGGCACATTTACCTTTGCTCCTGTTTCTACTGTTGCAGGTTTGGTAGCATTGGTTGCCGTATTTCCTTTAACTCCTGGTTCTGCATGTGTTACTTCTAAAATAACACTCAATGGCATGTCTACAGATAATGGTGAATCGTCTTCTGTATTTATAATTACAGTCACTACTTCCCCTTCTTTTAATAAATCTGCACCATCAATAATGTTTTTCGGCAAGGTTATTTGATTGAAGTCAATCACATTCATAAAGTGAAAATCTTCTCCTTCTGGATATAAAAATTGATATTTTTGAGTTTCCACTCTCACTTCATCAATTTTACGACCTGCTGGAAAGGTATTGTCTAACACTTTACCACAGGTTAAACTCTTTAATTTAGTACGTACAAATGCAGGTCCTTTTCCTGGTTTAACGTGTAAAAACTCTATTACTTTAAAAATATCGTTGTTATGTCTGATACATAAACCATTTCTAATATCTGATGTTGATGCCATAATTGTATGTTAATTGCCTGTATAACCT
>JAESRX010000097.1 GCA_016764435.1 Flavobacteriaceae bacterium
TATGACGTTAGTTCTAAACCGCCTGCAACAATAGAGTGGGAATAAATAAATAGTAATTATATATGTTTAAGAAAAAGCTATCATTTTTAGTAATCGTTTTCATGTTGTTTTCTGTAGTACTTGTTGCTCAGGAAAAAAAGTATGTTTCCTATACCATTCAACAAGGGGAAACCTTAAAGAGCATTGCTAAAAAGTTCAAAATTAAAAAACGGAATTTAAAAAAATTAAATCCCGATGTAGGGCGTAACCCTGTAATGAGCACTGTAATAATTGTGCCTAATTTGAACTATAATAAAGGAAGAGCTGTGATTGCTCCAAATGCTAATTTTGGTTACCACGTATCTAAGCCTAAAGAAACATTGTATTCTATAGGTAAAATGTATGCTAATTCGGAGAGAGAATTGTTGCGTTTAAATCCTTATTTAAAAAATGGATTAAAAATTGGTCAAGCCATCAAGTACAATAAACGTTCAATTCCTGTTGATGAAGTTACAGCAGTTGTATCATCTATAGATACGGATAAGTACCATGTGTATACCATTGTGAAAGGTGATAATTTTTTCAACTTAAAACAACGTTTTGGATTGACTAAGGAGCAACTAATTTCTGTAAACCCATCCTTAGTTGAAGGTGTTAAATTGGGACAGCTAATTATTGTTGGAGAGAAAGACAATGTCTTAGTTCCTGGTGTAATTGAAGAACAAGGGTTTTTAATGCATACCGTGGTAAAAGGCGATACGTTTTTTAATTTAAAACAACGTTATTCCGTAAGTGATGACGAGTTGCTAGGTTTAAATCCTACATTAACGGAAGGAGTGAAATTAGGAATGGAACTTAAAATAAGAGAACTTTCGGAAATTTCGAATGTCTTTTTTAATGAATCTAACATTCTTAAAACACAATTAAATGTTGCTTTAATGCTACCTTTTAATGTGAACCAGGATATTTTGTTTGATGGAAAAGGAAAATCGAGTAAAATTTTAAACATTGCTACCGATTATTATATGGGGGCAAAAATAGCCATAGACTCTTTACGTCAGAAAGGGGTTTTTGTAAATTTGAATGTATTTGATACAGAAAATTCTACTTTGAAAATTCAGCAAATTGCAAGTCAGTATAATTTTGATGAGACAGATGTTGTAATTGGGCCGCTATTCTTATCGAATGCTCATAATTTAGCAAAGAGAATTAATGCTCCAGTAGTTGCGCCTATGTATTCTAGCAAATATCAAAACACCTTGAATGCCACTAATTTAATTAAGGCAGCCTCGGATAAAAAAATGTTAGAAGATGCCATGGTTAATTATATTAAACAGCATTATAATGGTGAAAACATTATTGTTATTGGTGATAATTCTACAAATACTCAAAGTACTATATGGAGAGTTGTTAAAGAATTAAAAACCTTGGATAATGTGGTAGATGTAAGTGTTGTGCGTCCAGAAGAGGAAGGGTATATTAAGAAGGATAAGATCTTAAGTCGTATTTCTAAAGATAAAAATAACTGGATTGTCCTTCTAGGAAATCAATATTTAACCTTGGGTGATGCTGTAAATACTGTAGCAGCTATTCCTGTAGAGGATGATGAGAAGGAACCTAAAGTTCGCTTATTCGCAGTCTCAAAAAACAAAGGATTTGATAGAGTAGATAATAATGCCTTGGGTAAATTATCTTTTACATTTGCGTCTAGTGAATATATAGATATTGTTACCAAAAACACCAATGATTTTGTACGTAAGTATCGTGCTCAAAACCATGCAATGCCTACTAAGTATGCCATGCGAGGATTTGATGTTACATATGATGTTTTAATGCGTTTAGCATGTGCAGGAAGTTTGGAGGAAGGACTAACAGCTGGGAGGTCTTCTCGTTTGAGTACTGCTTTTGAGTATACTAAAAAGTTTATGAGTGGATACCAAAATAAAGGAGTAAACATTATTCAATTTAATAGAGAATTAAAACCACACGTAGTTTTTTAAAACTACTGGTTTTTATAGATATAAAAATGCAAGCCAAAAGGCTTGCATTTTTTGTTGGGTCTAAGTTGGGTCTAAGTTGGGTCTAAGTTGGGTCTAAGTTGGGTCTAAGTTGGGGCGAATTGCAATTCGCCCATGCTTAAAAACGCATGGATACTCTTTCACAAGTATACTTACCATCTAAATGGCGTAATCCCTATACCAAATTCTATCCAGTCGGCAGCTAAACCTCTTCTTGTTTTTAATCCTACTAGACGCCCATACTCAGGGTTTGGTTCAAAAAAAAAGTGCAATTCAATAAATGAATTGCACTTTCTGTATTATATAAATGAAGAATTGGTAGGGGCGAATAGCAATTCGCCCCTACTAAATTTTCTTCAATTGGTTTTTCATCATTTTAATCTGTTCAGCCAATACTTTTTGAGTATCTAATTTCTTAGCCTCATTAATTAGCATTGTAGCCTCACGTTTTCTACGTTTGGACATTGCAATACCTCCTAATTGTAATTTAGCCATGGCCTCGTCATGTTTCATAGACAAGCCTAACTTCAATGCTTTTTTAAAGAATTTCTCCGCCTTGGTCATGTTAGTTTGAGAAACTAAAATACCATGTAAAAAGTTAAAATACCCTTCTTGTTTTTGAATTAAAGCAGTACTAGGATTTTTAATATAGGATAACCATTTCCCTGCACCTTCAAAATTTTGTTTTCTCAATTGTAAAAAGGACAATAAAATGAATTCGTTTTTGAAATAWAAGAATACAAAWATCCCWGCTARAAATAGWATRGAAATMCCATTCATRATRTTYCCWTCAATAAATTGAAATACGGCCCATATACTGATAGCTCCTGCTATTGCTAATTTTATATACTTGTTAAACATAGTTTAAGTTTTATTTTTAAAGGTGTAAAGTTACKGTATWKKAYRSNAACTWTTTATTTTTTATAGTATTTTTTAAATTTTAAAAAGGCTAATACKGYAATWACWGYNNAAATANNGCCATRGARTANNATACAMRAWSWKKGGTGWKRNNGCTTGACTRCCACTTGCRTAMGAATGCAATCCKGAWARGTAGAAATTCACWCCRAAATAWGTCATCATWAYAGARGCAAARCCTAAKACAGMGAAAAAGTTAAATGTATAACGTCCTCTAAGTCCWGGTACCAATCGTAARTGTAAAATAAAKRCGTAMAYCATAATRSTAATTAAWGCCCAWGTTTCCTTTGGATCCCATCCCCARTAKCGTCCCCAACTTTCGTTGGCCCAYWKTCCKCCTAARAAGTTYCCKATGGTTAAYAKWATYASACCTACTGTTAATGTCATTTCAGTAATAATGGTCAATTCCTTGATCATTTCTCCGACACGTTTCTTATTGTTTTTAGTGGTTAAGATCATTAAAATTAGAGAAATTAATCCTAAAATCATTCCTAATGCAAGGGGACCATAACTCGCTACAATAATCGCTACGTGTACCATTAACCAATACGAATTTAAAACAGGTTGTAGGTTTGCAATTTCTGGATCCATCCAGCTCCAATGTGCAATCATTAATATAAAAGATGTTAAAAAGGCGGTGGCACCAAGTGTTAAAGATGATTTTCTACCGAATATTAACCCAAATAACATGGTGGCCCATCCTACGTATATCATACTTTCATAAGCATTACTCCAGGGAGCATGTCCACTGATCATCCAGCGGGCAATTAAGCCTCCCGTATGCATTAAAAAGCATGCAATAATGATCGCAATACATATTTTAATAAGGATGCGAACTATTTTATTGTTCTTGAAAATCTGGAAAATTACTAAGAAAAATAATAAGACTCCAATCAACATGTAGTACGAATATAATTTCTTGAAAACATCGTATTTGTTATAGGCTATTTCCAAGTCAATATTTTTATCTGTAGGAATGACTGCCGCTCCATATTTCTTTTGAAAATTGTGAATACCTTCTATAATCGCATCAGATTGTTCATAGTCTCCAGAAATTACAGCTTCATCGAGTGTTCCTAAGTACACGGGCATCATTTTATAAACGTTGCTAGAAATTTCAGAAGCATAGCTGTCTTTTCTCAATTCCATTTGTGTAATCCAAGTATTCTCTGGGTCGTTGGGTAAAGGGAAAATACGTAAGATTCTTCCTGTAATAGCAGAGTATAATAAGTTCAAACGTCTGTCTACATTAATCACACTTTCCTCAAACTTACTTTTTATTTTTTTCTTTACGGCATCTTCTTGATAGCTGATTAATTTATACCCGCCTTTATCATCAAAAAAGCTTGCTAAAGGTGCGTATTTAGCCTCCTTAGGGATCCCTATAATATCTCTTAACTTGGTGTTTTCTTTTTTGATGTAAATGATAGGAACTTGAAACCAAAGACGTGGGTTTTTAGTGATAGACAAAAATACTTGTCCTGCATCATATCCTCTAAATTCTTCACTATGACTTACCTTTCTAAGTAATTCAGAAGCGAAGGTGTGTACAGGTTTCATACGTCCACCACCATCTTGAATGACAAGCTTGCTGAATTTGGCAGCATGTAGCTTAGAAACCATGGTTG
Organism: Flavobacteriaceae bacterium; assembly: GCA_016764435.1. Lineage (GTDB taxonomy): Bacteria > Bacteroidota > Bacteroidia > Flavobacteriales > Flavobacteriaceae. Next base: position 4,541 of record JAESRX010000097.1, read on the forward strand.
CGTTTAAGGAAGAATCTATTTGTACATCCGTCATCTGGTGCCCATTGTGATTCTGACCAAACATAGTCGTAGAAGCCAATAGCATCAAGGCAATAATAGTCGCTGTTTTTGTCGATTTTATTTTACGTAATTGAGCACGTAAATTTCCGAACCTAGTTTTTTTCATAAATAATGTCAATGTGATGGCTCCATACAATAAGAAGTAACCGATATAAGTAATCAATGTTCCCCAATAATCATGATTTACAGACAAACGTGTTTCTTCGTATTGTTCTGTGATTTCATAACTGGCCTGAAAAAATTTGTAATCTTTGTAGATTAAAATATTATTCATAAAAATCTTAAAATCAAAAGTTTCTGCGGGGTCTATTACCGTAATTTCACTAGCAAATGACATAGGACTGGTAGAACCAGGATATTTTTCCAATTGAAAATCATTTAACTTGATGCTAAATGGTAATTTTAACTGTTTAGAACCATAGGTAAGTCTGAAATTTAAACCATTTACTTTTAGCTGTAAGGGAGCGTAGGTGGTATATTGTGCTCCTTTTACGTCTACTGTTTCAGTGGTTCCGTCTACTGTAATGTCAAACGTTAATTTGTGAGTAGGGAAACTTGTACGGTCCTCAGCGCTTTTCTCTATGTAATTTCCTTTTACATAGGGACTAGGGACTACAAAACTGCTGTTTCCTAAACTGTATAATGATAGTAAAGAGAAATCTTGTAAGCTATCTTTTAAAATAATACCATTATACTGGTCTGCCATGCGATAGTATGTCCCATCAAAAACAGTGTTTATTTTTAGTACGCCATCCACTGTTTTAAAGTCGATTGCATTTTTAACATCGGAATCAAAACCGACTGTTAATCCATGAATTGTTTGAGAGGTTCCTTGTTTGATATAATGATCATGTCTACCTCCTGAACTAGATTCTACAAATTTTATAAAAGTGTCCCCATTTTCGTCTAGTTCAAATGCTTCTTGGGAATTGGGCGTGAAACCTGTAAGTTTTACAGAGAAATCTTTGCCTTTAAAATCACTAGAATACTCGTAGTTATTGGTTCCTAATGAGCTTAAAAGAATTGCGTCGTAATTAGGGATTTTTTGATTTACACCATCATCTACCGTGGTTCCGATGTATATTTTTTCCGAAAGAAAAACACTAGAGGTTTGCCCTTCTTTAATAGGCATAATTCCTTCAAAACTGATATATCTGGTGATTCCAGCTCCTACAATGATTAAGACAAAAGATAAATGGAAGGTGAGTACTACCCACTTTTCTTTTCTATATAATTTGTATTTAAAAATATTTCCGAAAAAATTAAAGGCCATAAATAGCATGATAAGTTCAAACCACCAACTACTATAGATTAATGCTTTCGCTGTTTCTGTGCCATAATCATTTTCAATAAAAGTGGCAACCGCCATGGCTATGGCAAAAACTAAAAAGAACATCGCCATTAAACGGGTTGAGAACAATTGATTTAGTATTTTTTTCATTTTGTTAGTTAAGGTAAATTTGTCGGCAAAGATACTGAATATTGGCTTAGGTTAATTAGGCTTAGTATATATTAATTGTTAATATTTTCCTATATTTGAAATTCAATAAATTAAGAATGATGAATTTCTTTTTCAACTTCGATTTTTCTGACGTTTGCTTAAATGTAAAGCGACCAGAAGCTTACGTTTCTTAATTTTTATATTGCTGCTTTTCTGTAGCATCCTTTTTCTTTTTTTTATAAATTAAATTTTTCAATTATGGAATTACCATACGCTGAACCGTATAAAATTAAAATGGTGGAATCTATTAAAAGATCGACCCAAGAAGAACGTGTTAAATGGATAAAAGAAGCCCATTATAATTTGTTTAATCTTGATTCTGATAAAGTTTTTATCGATTGTTTAACGGATTCTGGTACCGGGGCCATGAGCGATAAGCAATGGGGGGAAATGATGGTAGGTGATGAGAGCTACGCAGGGTCTAGATCGTTTTTAAAACTTAAGAAAACAGTCAAAGAAATTACAGGATTTGACTATTTTTTACCAACACATCAAGGGCGCGCAGCGGAAAATGTATTGTTTTCTGTCTTGGTAAAAGAAGGGGATATAGTTCCGGGTAATTCCCATTTTGATACGACAAAAGGACATATTGAATTTAGAAAAGCAACGGCTGTAGATTGTACTATTGACGAAGCATTTGATACCGCAGTACAGCATCCTTTTAAAGGAAATATCGACCTTAAAAAACTAGAAAATGTGTTTCAGGCACATCCGATAGAAAAAATACCTTTCATCGTTTTTACGATTACTTGTAATAGTGCTGGAGGACAGCCAGCATCTATGAAAAATATTAAGGAAGTGAGTGCATTGTGTAAGCAATACAATATTCCACTTTATTTTGATGCCGCTCGTTTTTCGGAAAATGCTTATTTTATTAGAAAAAGAGAGGCTGGGTATGAACATAGGAGTATTAAGGAAATAGTGAAGGAAATTTTTTCTTATGGAGACGGTATGACCATGAGTGCTAAAAAGGACGGCTTGGTAAATATGGGTGGTTTTATTGCCTTAAATGATGCCTCTGTTTTTAAACAGGCGACCGTTTTTAATATTATGTTCGAAGGTTTTATTACCTATGGAGGAATGAATGGTCGAGATATGGGGGCTTTGGCAATTGGTCTGGATGAGAGTACGGAGTTTGATTATTTAGAAAGTAGGGTAGAGCAGGTGGCGTATCTCGGTAATAAACTAGTCTCTTATGGCGTTCCTGTACAACAACCTATAGGTGGACATGCTATCTTTTTAGATGCAAATAAATTTGTTCCGAACATTCCCAGGGAAGAATATAGAGGGCAGGCCTTGGCCTTAGAAATTTATGTTGTCGGAGGAATAAGGGGAGTGGAAATAGGAACTGTATTAGCAGATAGAGATCCTAAAACGAGAGAAAACAGGTATCCAGCATTGGAGTTAGTTCGCTTGGCAATCCCTCGGAGAACCTACACAAATAATCATATGGATTTTATCGCGGTGACGCTTAAAAACATTTATGAGACGAGAAATTTAGCTAAAACAGGCTATAATATTGTGGAAGAAGCACCCATTATGAGACACTTTACTGTAAAATTCGAAAAAATATAATACTAAATTGTCTTTTTTTCAGTAATTTTGTGTTTTAATATATTATAAACACATTGAATTATGTTGTCGAGAGCTAGTAAATATGCCATTTTATCTACGTTATATTTGGCAGAGCATGCATCTAAAGAGAAAAAGATGAGTGTGAAAGCTATTGCGGGTAGTATCAATGTGCCGAGTCCTTTTTTGGCGAAATTATTTCAACAGTTAGTGAAGTGTAATATTATATCTTCCACTAAAGGTCCGAATGGAGGTTTTTTCTTGACAGAAGAAAATGAGAAAAAAACGGTGATTGATATTATAGAAGAGATAGATGGAACAAATAAAATAGATGATTGTTTTCTTGGTTTAGCAAAATGTGATGGAAATAATCCTTGCCCAGTTCATTTTATAGTGGAGCCTTTTAAAAGGAAGATCTTCGGAAAGTTTAGAGATCAGACTATTAAGGAGTTCGCGGATGAAGTGGAAGCGCAAGGAAGTGTCTTGTTCTTGAGTGGACTGGAGAAGAAAAAATAATATGTAGTAACATATAATAATGAAAAGCATGACATCCGTCATGCTTTTTTCATGTTTGAAAATGTACCTTTGCGGCAATGAGAATATTAAAGGATAAAAAGGTCTTTTAATAACACTAATCAAACAAACTCTTTTAAGTATGTTATCTAAAAAACAAGCAAGAAACTTTTTTTTGGGCGGTACATTTGTCACATTCCTCGTGTTTATAGGATTGACAATCTATTCGCTATCGAGCGCAAATGACCAGTCAAATAAAGAAAATCTAACGGCCGCTGTGGTTCGTGGAAAAGAATTATGGGAGACAAACAACTGTATGGGATGCCACACTTTATTAGGTGAAGGTGCTTATTACGCTCCTGAATTGACAAAAGTATTAGACCGTAGGGGAGCTGGCTATATCAAAGCAGCATTAATGTCTCCAGTGCCTTGGCAACCAAGCGGACGAAAAATGGTCGCTTATAATATGAGCGAAGCGGAAGCCAATGATATGGTCGCCTTTTTTGAATGGATCGGGAAGATTGACCTGAACGGTTTCGATAGAATCGTATCTCCATTAGCAAAACGTAGAGCAGCAAATAAATAATCCCTCTAAATCTTATTTTATTAAAAACAGGTGTAAAATTCGTTGAGAATTATATCGTTTTTAGATTTAGTATCAAAAATATACAACATGAAATATAAATCACAAAAAGTAGCCTATTGGTTTTTTGCCTTATCGTTACTCTTATTAGTATTACAAATAGTGTACGGATTCATT
>JAESRX010000067.1 GCA_016764435.1 Flavobacteriaceae bacterium
ACTGTCTTCAAATTATTGAAATTACACAGGAGGGTGTTTTAGGAACTGTTGGTTGTAATTACCCGGCGTTCAGTGCAACAAGACGATAAAATCAGTGGGGTCCCCCGGACCCACGTAATTTTAATCGCTAGGTGTTCTAGGTGTTGCCAGTAGTGTTACTTATAACATCTCTTTCTATCTGATATTTCAATTACTCCATTCAATCCAATAATTCCATATTTTTCATAGGCTTGCTTTCCTTTCAACATTTTAAATTTTGCCCGTTTTGGCTTTTTCAATATTTTATTGATGTTAATTTGGTTTTTACTTGAATTTATTGGCACTTTAAATAAGCGCCCATTTATATAATAAATGGTATTGTCGCCTATTAAATTACCTACAAGTTTTTTCTTGAAATATGGTCTATTCTGATTTAGAAAAAATAATTTATTATTTGATTTTTTATATATTTTGGTATTTACGAAGTGCTTAGTAAAACTATTTAAAATAACAATTCCTTCTTTTTTAGTATCACTAATCAGTTTATTAATTATGAAAATAGTATCCTTTTCTGTTCGTATATTAAATAAAGTTCTAGACCCAAAAGTGATATCATTTTTTCTAGGAATTTCTATAATAAGTTTGTTATTTTTAATAATCAGTAAATGATAAGGGATAGAGTCTGTTGTGTATGTTTGATATATCTGATTATTCTCAGGTATTTGAGAATAAGAAATATTTATAAATCCAATTAAGAGTACAGTTATTATAAATTTAATATTTGACATAGATAAATGGTTTCGTTTCAATGAATACTTTAATAAAATCGATATAGGCATTGTCTTTAGGTTCATTGTTTAGACCTAGAGAATTAAATATATCTATTCGATTTTTATTCCCTTTTTTAATATCACCAATAGACGAGTGAATATCTAGGCTTTTTTTAGAGATGCTTTTATATAACCCGTTATCCATAAAACTATCTGCAACCCTGACTATTATATTAGCAATAATTTTTTTCATTTTCTTAATTTCTAAACCTCCAATACCTAAACTACTTTTTATTTTTCCACTTTTTATTTGTTGAAATATTTCATCTTCAGTTAGAGAGATACGCAATTTTAAAATTCCGTCAAAAGCATATTGTCTCCTGTAAGTTTCAACTTCATCATTTAAATCATAAATCATACCAGGGATGTTTTCAGAGATTCCTTTTGAATTAATGATTTTTATTAAATCAATTTTTCCTGTTTCAAATTGAAAGGCATGCTTTAACTCGTTTAGTAAACTACCTAACGTTCCATCGTAATTTACAATACCAGTATCTGTCGTGTCTTCATATTCAAATTTTGGTTTTGTATCAATGTTAAATACATAATTTGTGTTAGCGTTAATTATGACTTCAATTTCTTTTAGTGCTTCTCTTAATTCAGATAATCTACTTTCCAAATTTCGTTTTTCATTCCTTTTTGCTTCTCCAATTTTTTCTTCTATAGATAATATTTTTTCTTTTACTTTTCTTTTTAATTCATCCAATTTCTCTTTACTTCTTGGGTCAATTTTATCATTGTATCCACCTTGTATATTATTAAATTTTTGTTGGCATAGATACAAATTTGTACTTAAATTTGAAGTATCAACAAATTCATCAGGTTTGGCGCAAAAAATAGCAAAATCTATTGCTTGTTTAAATTCTTGAATTACATTCATTGTTTAGGTTTTACATTACTGGCAACGGAGCGCGTGTATCGCTAGTTGCATTTAAAAATACAAAAACTTTTGGGATTGCCAAGAGCCCTTTTTTTTAATTTGCCTTCCTTTAGGTTTTTAGGCAAGATTTAAAAAAAGGGAGGTCTTTATAGAGTAGCGGAACCATTGGGTAAAAAACAGGCAGCAATTAGCTATTACACGGTGTTATACCCAGGTGTTTTGCGCATTTTCTAATTAAAGGACAATAACCAATGTTTGAAAACACTTTTTTTATAAAAACATAAAAGTACCAAAAAAATATCCGCAACGTTGCTCGTCCGCTAGGTACAGACCATAAAAATATAAAAGAACCAATGCTAAAAAACAGAAAATTAAGGCAAATTGTTTATCAACACAAAAGAACCAAAAAAATATCCGCAAAGATGCTCATCCGCTAGGTACAGACCTTAATTTACAAAAGAACCATCATTAAATTTTTTGTTTTTTGCCCGCCGGAAAAAGTGTTTTCAACAAAGCTGAAACTTTCAAAGATGCCTATCCGTAAAGCTGCTCCTTTTTAGATCGTTTTCCGATATGTTGAACTCTAAATCTACTTGGGTATAACGGTTGTGTAAGCGTAGTTGCGGATTTCAAAGCACTTATCTTTCAATTTATCACTAAACTTTGTTCAAAGAAACTAACTTTGAGTTTAACATAAAACCCGCTATTACGTTTACATTTTGTTGTGGCCAGTTACTCTATCTTTTTTGCTTCTTTATCAAGTCCAGTTGCCTCCTGCTGAACTCTATATCTTTCAACTTTTCCTTTTGTATTTAATATAAATTCATACGTAACTTCAGGTGAAAAACCTTTAACTATAAATTTAACATATGAAACAGGAATAAGTTCTGCTTTAAACTCAGGGTTCATAACTACATAAAGTTTATTATTTTCAAAAACTATTTCTCTATTTTTTCCATTTGGTTTCAAATATTTTCCAGTAAATATTTTTAACACAGAAGGGTCTTTTAATTCAATTGGGGTTTCAACAGGTAAGTTATATAATATTTTTCTGCTATTTTTAATTGGAACTTCAATCTTTTCAGTTGAATTATTTTGAAGGATTATAATCGTCTTATCGTTATCAATATGTCTTTCTATATGTGTAATATAACCAGCCCAACCACCACTATGATTTGCTATTTTTCCATATGTTTTTGTGCTGTCAATCATCCATCCAAAACCATAGTCAGTTTTTATTTGATTGTTTATTTTATAAGATGAAAAAATCATTTTTCTGTCTTCATCATTGATTAAGTTATTTCCGTAAAGAGTTCTATCCCATTTTAATAAATCTTGTAAATTAGAATTTACCATTCCATCTCCAACAATTCCATCTAAATAGACAACATAATAACCCTTACCCAATTCATCTGGTAATATTTTCCTTTTTAAACTATCTGAATAGATATAACCTTGAGCATAATTAGTGATTTTTCGAGGTTCAAAACGTCTTTGATATATAGACGTATTTGACATCTGTAAAGGTTCAAATATGTTCTTTTTTAAAAAATCTCCAAAAGATTGCTTACTGATTCGTTCAATAATTGTGGCTAACAATAAATAGCCCGTATTACTGTATCTCCATTTTTCATTTGGTTCAAATTCTTTTTTAGGGTTTAGTTTTTCAAATAAATGAATTATATCATTATTAGTTGCAATTTTTGATTTGTCCCATTGTTTCTCTGCAATAGACATATAGTCAGGTAATCCGCCAGTATGAGTAAGTAAGTTCTTTATTGTTATGCCTTTATATTTAGATAATTCAGGGATATATTTACTTATTTTATCTGCATATGATAGTTTTCCTTGTTTTTTCAGTAATACAATTCCCATTGCTGTAAATTGTTTTGAAACTGATGCTAATTCAAATATGGTTTGTTCGTTTAGTTTTTCTTTTGATTTCTCATTTGCAAATCCGTAACTTTTCTCGAAAATTACACTTCCATTTTCAGCCACAAGAACATTTCCATTAAAAGCACCTTTTTTGTAAAGTTCACTATAAAGAGAATCGAGTTTAATAGTCTTTTTGTTTGGAATGATTTTATTTTCAGCAATTTGATTGTCTGTTTTACAAGAAATAATTCCAATAAGAATAATAGATAGGAATAATATTTTTTTCATTTTAGTTTTTTGAATGATTTGAATTTGAAACGGTAAATATTTTTGATTATTCTAAAGTTTCTCTAATTGGCTACAACGGTTTATGTAAGAATAGTAAGGGTTTAAAATGTACTTATTTTTCGGTTTAGCACTTAGCAAAATTTTTAATTTTACCTTTTAAAATATACTCGCAAAATTGAAAATTTTGCGGACTTAATTAAATGCACTGAACTTTGAATTAAGCATTCAAACCCTTATTATTTTTACACTTTGTTATGGGCTTTTATTCCTTTTGTGATAGTTAATTTTCTTATAGCAAACTTCCAGAAGCTGTTGCTATTACATAATCTCCAGAGCTACTTGCTTGTTCAATAATATCTCCTTGATAATATATTTCAGTAGTAATATTTGCATTCTCATTATCCGCTTGTGCTGATATATACACAAAATCACCTTGATTTCCAGTAAAAGTAGTTGTCCAACTGCCAGAAGAAATAGTTTTTTGTACAGTATTTCCACTACTATTTTCGTAAGTTATATTAAAACCACTCGGACTACAAGTTACTTCGTATTTAACTGTTCCGCTTAATTCTTCTTTTTCGCAAGATGAAAGAATTATTCCAAAAAATAATACTGTCACAAATAATAGATAACTTTTTTTCATTACTAAATCCTTTTAATATTTTTCTACTCATAAGGCTTTTCGATTTCGCCCCGTTTTTTTTAATGGTTTCTGAACTCCATTTTACCCTACTTTATTTTGGGGATTGTTCAGGTCAAATTTTTATCCCGCTACAAGTAATTTTCATTCGAGAGCATTATCAGTTTATTTTTCTTTTCCCGATTAAGTCGGTCGATTTTCTGTTTATGCTTTATCGTCATCTAATTGCCCATAACGGTTGGTATAAGATTAGTTGCGTGTTTTAAACACTAAAGTTAGTAAATAAATCACAGATAAAAAGTCCGCGAGGACTTTCGTAAGTAAGCTTTTACCAGCAATTAATTTTATACGATGTTAGCATAAGTACTTACTCTTTTTGTTCTTCCATATCAATCCAATATCCCAATTCAATTACTTTTACTAGATGCTCTAGTGTTAAATCATAATATTTAGTTTTATCTTTTCTAAATCCATTAAATAACCATCTCCAATCAAAAAATAGTATTAATCCCTCAGAATCGAAGTAAGTTTGCCATTCTCTATCTTTTTGATGACTAATATTAAAATGTACTAAAAATTTATCTAAAAACTCTATACCATCTGTTCCAGTAATTCCTAAATCTTTTTCGATAGTAGTTTTAAGATTCATTTTATTTTTTTTACCCCAATATTCTCCTATAATAAAATTTATAAGCCTTTCAAAAGTATTGCTATTCTTCATCTGTTATATGGTTATAAACTAATTGAGTGTCATATAAAATAACACTTAAATCATAGGCTAATATACCCCAACCAACAAACGGAATAGCTCTACCAACAAATTTTCCAATAACTTTTGTTAAAGCTATTCTCATTCCTTTCCCTCCAATAATTTTAGGAGTGCCAGTAATCATCGGTAGCCTTACAGGTGATTTTCCAGGGATTTTAGAAAGATATTTTGACGCAACTGAAGTTCCTTTCGTAGCTCCTTTAAATTTTGCTCTAGTAGGGATAAAAGGTTGACCCGAAAGTACTGCTATTAAGCCTACAATATCTAGTATTCCAAATTGTTCTGCTGTCTCATATGCTAAAATAGCAATATATAAATCAAATTTAGAAAAGTACCACTTTCCTTCATATTCCCACGTTCCGGGCTCATCGGAATAATTGGGTTGCAATAATAGTTCATTTCTTAGTTCTTCTCTAAATTTATAAGATTCATAACTTAGACTCACGGTTTCAAATTCGGATTCTATCATTTTTTTTTGTATTTATGCTAACGGTCTCGTATAAGAATAGTAGCGGATTTTAACACACTAAATTTCGGATAAAAACAGACCCTTTTTATATTTACTTACCTTGTTTTTAGCGATTAAACCGCTATTATTTTTATACCATGTTGGCAACTGGGCTTCGTTCGGATTACAAATAACTACTCCAAGTTTTCGCTTTTCCTTTTATCTCTTTTTCAGGATATTGTTTGTTATACTTTTTATATAAGCTACCAAAAAAGATAGGTACGTCTTTTGCTGGAGTAGTATCATAGTCATTAATTATTGTAGTTCCTAGAGTTGATAATTTCTCAAGTTTAGGCAAATCCTTTATGAATTTTATAGATTCTAATTTTTTGCAATCCTCAATATTTAAAATTTCTAATTTTTGCAATTCTCCAATAGGACTAAAATCTTGCATTTTCCAACAATAATCTATTTTAAGATATTTCAAATTCTTTTGTGCTTTAATTTGGGAAATATCTGTTAAACTTCTGTGCGCAATGATATCTAAGGCAATTAAGTTTTTAAAATTTTGTATGCCTTCTAAACTTTTCAAACTACCAGAATGAGTGCTTAGGAATTTCAGGTTATTTAATGCACTTATCGGTGTAAAGTCTTTTGCTTTATAGTCGGATACAGACAAATATTCAATACTTTTTTGAGTATTCAAATTTAACATATACTTTGGATACCAATTTGTTCCTAATCTTTTAAGAGGGGTTATTTGAGAAAAATCAACTTCAGTTTTTATATCTGAATAAAAATGCAAATACAAAATTTCTAAGTTTTTTAATTTATTTAAAAATAGATTATGACATTCTAATTTATTTATAAAATGTAACTCCTTAATATCTCTAAACTCTTTAGCAAAACTAGCGAGTTGTTCTTCCTTGAAGTAGCCATCTAAATGAATTGGATAATCTCCATTCTTAAATTCTTCTCTAACTTCTGTAAAATTTGATTTTTCATCAAATTTTACATATTTATCTTCTAAACGATTTATTACTGCCATATCTTTTTCTATTAAAAATCAATTCGTGGAAACTCTTTTGGGAGTTTGTATTTATTTGCGACTTTTTCAGCCTCCTTAAAAAATTCTTGTAACCCTTTTTCGGTTTTTAAATCAAACCTTCCACCCATAGGGTTTACTTTATTAATCATTTTCTTAGCATCCTTCCAATTTTCTCCATACTTTTTTAAAATAGCGAACTGTTCATACATTTCGCGTTCTACTTTTGTAGAGCCGGGCATTTTATATATAATCTCTTGTCCTTGTTTAATGGTTTCTTTAAGCTTACCTCTTTTGCCGAAATGTTTTTCAATTCTTTTAGTTAAATCTTTTGATTGCCCAATATAACCTTTAATTTTATCAGTATTTTTTACAACCAAGTCATAAACACCTTCAATCTTATCTGTTGCTTTCTTTACTTTTTTAGCTAATTTACCAACAGTTACTGCCGTACCTAATATGGGTACCATTGCAGAAAAATTTAATGCTGCATCTCCGTAATTGCCTCTAGATAAAGATATAAGACCATTTAAGCAGTCAGCAAATATACCTACAGCAGGAATCATACCTATTACATCTAAAGCAGTTTGTGTTGCATCCGCCCAACTTTCCCAATCGGTTGGTTTACCACCATTCTGCTCTGCATCAAATTCGTTTATTGTTTCCCATTTTAGTGGTTGATTGGGAGGAATTTCTAGATTTGCAAATTCAGGATTACTACGGTCTATTGGAGGTGGGGTTTTTAAATCATCAAATTCTACGTCGGGAAAAACTTGTTTTGCTTCTGCTAAAGAGCCTTCAAATGTGCCTAAAGAATTTTTGTAATACCAAACTTCTTCTCCTCTTGATGAGATTTCTTGTTTGAACTGACTAACAACGACTGTTCCTCGATTGGTTATAGTTGCAGAAGTATTATATTTTACTTGGGCAATACTTTCACCGACATTTAGGAATTCGTGTTTAATTTGCATTAAAGTTGTGCCCTCTTCATTTACACGAACTATGTTTGTTCCTTTTTGCTGGTCTATAATTTCATAATAGGGTGGGTCAATTTGTAAATCTGCCTTTTTTTCTATATTATCATATTTTGCAATGGCTTTTAATTTATAAGGATTGGGATTTCCTACTAATTCATCTTCTTTATTTTTAAAACTCCCGATAAGAATTTTTACTTTTCCTTGTGCGTCTATCGTTGCTGACGTTTTTAAAAGAGTGATTTTTTCAGTTTCCTCTGTTATTTCAAAAGACAATTCTTCTCCAGGAAAGAAGCCCATTGTTTGAGCTTCAAGCCATATTTTATTGCCTACTTCTGTTTTTTCAATAACTTCATCAGGAAAATCAACTGTGTCGTTTTTGCCTTTTGCTTCTTTGTTTGATTTCCATTCTAAACTATATATAGTTGGTTCATCAATTGGGTCGATTACTGGTGCGGCTACTGGTTGTAATTGAGTAGGTTGATTAACTTGTAAATGGTCGGTTATTTTTATAGGTACACCACCATACGAACACATAATTATGGAATCTTCCAAAAGTGCTTTTTGGTCTTGTACTATCAAATCTGCAACACCTTCCCATTTCTCTGGTTTAATAACAGATGCGCAAGGTTTTGGCGGATAGTATTTTGTGCAATTACCTTCAAAAATGAGGTTTGTTTTTTCTTTGTCTCCTTCGGTTGCAAATATCTTATCTTGTACTTTTATCTCGTTAGAAGTTACTTTTAAAGTACCTTCTGGTTTTGTGCAAAGTTTACATTCTATTTTTGCACCATTACAAACGTAATTTTTTGCCATTTTTTTCGGTTTTCGTTTTCATTCTGTTTTTTTGACTTGTTGCCAACACCCGTATATCTATAATAGTCTTGTTAGAGTTGACGATATATCTAACATATCTAGAGTAATACGAGCGATTAATTATTTTTTTCGTTAAATATATTCAAATTTTTTAAGTTTTCAAGTGGTCCTTTGATTTTTTTGTTATTTATTTCAATTGTTTTGGTGTAAATCTCAGTGGTTTTGGGAGAGGCATGTCCTAACATATTCTGTACATGTCGCATACTTACCTGATTCATGATGCAGTGTGTAGCGAATGAGTGTCTTAATGTGTGGACGGTGGCCCATGGATTTACGTTGGCATCCTTCACTGCTTTTCTAAATATATTCCGAATACTGCTTTGTGAATATTTTCCACCTGTCTGTCCTTCGAATAACCAGTAGGAGGGACGGTACTCCTTATAATACATCCTTAATAATGGAAGTAAGGTTGGGGATAAAATAGTTTTTCGATCCCTTTTTCCCTTACTGTCTTTTACAAAAATATAACCATCAATCGAATTGATATCGTCGATTCTTAGGCTTACTGCTTCGCTTATTCGTAATCCAGCGCTATAAATAGTCCATAAAATAGCTTTGTGCTTTATGTTTTCAGGTGCATTTAAAATAAGTGCAACTTCCTCTTCGCTTAAAACATTGGGAATTTGAATGGATTTCTTCGGACGTTCTATATCATAAAACTCTGTTGGTTTTTTTAATACATGCTCGTAATACGCCTTAATGGCATTGATAATTTGATTTTGCATACTCTCAGAAATTCCGTTTTTCTTAATCAATTCATAGATAAACCCTTCTATTTCATATTTAGTGATTTGGTTCACATCTCTTGAACTAAACTTTGCTAAAAATAACGAAAACATGCGTTTGTATGTTCTTATAGTAGCAGGGCTGTAGCGTTTTAAAATAAGTGTTTTCTCAAGTTCTAAAAGTTCGTCTGCTTGTTTTTCTTTTAGTACAACTATTGGTAAAGGAATTGGTAGATTACCTTGATTTAATACAGCAGATTTACCACAAACCGCAATTAATAATTTCATGTTTTCTGTGGTATTTATAATGGACCATAATTTCTGGTTGGGATGCCAAAAAGAGCTGTTAATTTCTTTTATTTTTTCACGAATATGCTTTAAAATATAGGGGATTTTGAATTTTATCCGTCTCGCATTTTTTTCAGGTATGTAAATTTCTATTGTGTCCATAAATAAACTATTATTATACGGTTTTTACTAAGATAGTGTTTTAAAACGATTGTTTTTCTTGAAAATAATTATTTAAACGTTTTAACCGTTAAAAACGTTTAAATGCGTAACTTGCATAAAAACACGTCATTACATTGCTTTTTTTTGTGCATATTTTAAAGGAGAATAAAGAATAGTATCTTTTTTGTGTGATTTTTCTCAAAAAAATAATTAGGGAGCCTGACTGCCATAAAAATTTTAATCGCTAGCTCGTTGCTTGTTTTTTTAATCAATTAAGACTATAAAGTTTCATAGAATACCTACATAAACAATAACGAAGTCAATTTTATACAAACCGATAAGCTATAAGTCATGCGTACCGCAGAAAACAGCCATAGAAAAGATACATAAACAATAACAAAATCAGCAACTAATCAGTTTGCCTATTTAAATAAAAAAACAATATATGATATTGATTAGAAGCCGATTAAGATCTCGTTTTTGAAATAATAAAAACTGAAATAAAACTTTAATAGAAATAAAAATACACTGATAATTAGTGCTTTATGTGTTTTTCAGTAAAAGAACGAATGAATTTCTAAATTCACAGAAACATATAAATTAATAAAATATACTGATTATTAGTTATTTGACCTAACTGATTAGTTACAAAATGAGTTATAGATTTAGAGGATATCGTTTATTTTTTGTCTCTGTTGATTTATAAGTTGAATTCAGCAGTGCTTACATGTGATGCAATTAATAAGCAGTTGTTTTAATCAATATGTTTATCATTTTTAAAAGAAAAAAAGGAATGAATACCTTGAAAAATAGCATAAAAACAACGGGTAACTAACTAGCGAACGGACTAACTAACTCAATATAAAAAAACACAAACGACAAATCATAAATTATGAAAACCTGTAAAATTTGTTCAACAGAAATTGTAGGTAGGACTAATAAAATATTTTGTTCCATCAAATGTAAGAATTATTACCATACAAATCTGCGGCGTGTAACCAAAGACATGTGTACAGATATTGATCGTATTTTACATAGGAATAGATCTATATTGTTGGAAGTGATGGGGAAGAATCTAAGCCGAAAAAAAGTAACACGTTTACGCTTAGATAAGAAAAAATTCAACTTTAAATACAGTACCCATTCGTATACAAATTCTCAAGGTAAAACCTATCGTTATTTATACGATTTTGGTTGGATGGAATTTACAGATCAAGAAGTCATCATTATTCGGGTGAATTACCAACGAAAAAAATAATAGTACAGCCTGTGATGGCTTCCCTATTTTATTCCCTTTTCCCTGTCCAAATTCCAAGTAATACGTATATTTGCCCTCAAATTATAAAAGGTTCGATATTGACATCATCCCAGTAGTAGCGAGTCCTCTAAAATCAATAGTGTATGAAAAGCCCCATAATGTTTGTAGGGACGGGTTCTGATGTAGGAAAAAGTATCATTACCGCAGGGATGTGTAGGATTTTTAAACAGGACGGACATAAGCCCGCTCCGTTTAAAGCCCAAAACATGTCGCTCAATAGTTTTGTGACCCCAGAAGGCCTAGAGATAGGTAGAGCACAAGCCGTACAAGCCGATGCTTGTGGCATTCCCTGTACCACAGAAATGAATCCTATCTTACTAAAACCAACGTCGGACAAGTCGTCACAAATAGTCTTGCATGGTAAACCTGTAGGTAATAAAACGGCCAAGGATTACTTCCTAGGAAACGACAAAGAAAACTTATTTATAGAAGCACAGAAAGCGTTTACATCGCTGAGTGAAAAACACAACCCAATTGTATTAGAAGGAGCGGGGAGTATTTCCGAACTCAATCTTAAACACAGGGATATTGTAAACATGCGCATGGCTAAATTTGCCAAAGCAGCTGTATATTTAGTCGCAGACATAGACAAAGGAGGTGTTTTTGCTAGTGTGTATGGAACCATTGCTTTGCTGGAACCTTGGGAACGAGATTTGGTAAAGGGAATCATTATCAATAAATTTAGAGGAGACATCAACTTATTTACAGAAGGTCGAAAAAAACTGGAGGAACTCACCGGTATTCCTGTCATAGGGGTAGTACCTTATGCCTCGGATATATACATCGAAGATGAAGATTCTGTAGCCTTAGAACAAAAAAATAAGGAAGGTGTTTCCGGTAAAATTAATATTGCTGTGGTACTATTACCCTATATGTCTAATTACACAGATTTTAATTTATTGGAGCGTGATGCACGTGTACACTTATATTATTCCCAAGATCCAAAAGAAATTTCATCCGCCGATATTATAGTACTTCCTGGGACTAAAAACACGATTTCAGACTTGCATTTTTTACGTAAAAAAGGCCTTTCAGTGGCTATTTTAAATGCCGTAGATGCAGGTAAAAAGGTGATAGGTATCTGTGGTGGCTATCAAATGATGGGGACTGAAATCAGTGATCCTCACGGAGTAGAAGGGAATGCTGTAACGGTTCCTGGTTTAGGAATTATTCCTATGAAAACGATCTTGTCTAAGGAGAAAACAACTGTTCAACGTACTTTTAAGTTTAAAAATTACAAGGAGGATTGTCAAGGTTATGAAATTCACATGGGGGTTTCTAAGTGCGAAACACTACCGTTTTTAAATACCTTAGATAATTCGACAGAAGGGACGCTCTTAAATCAAGGTTGCTGGGGAACATATATGCATGGTATTTTTGATAATAAAGTAGTAATAGACGATCTATTAGGCAGCAGTTCTAAAGCGGATGCCCTAAGTTATGAAGATTTTAAAAACGAAAACTTTGATAAATTAGCGGCTTTACTTAGAAGTTGCTTAGATATAGACCAAATGTATTCTCAAATTTCGATTCCCAATGATTAACGGCCACGGAGACGATCTTCATAATTTTAAAGGGGAGATACGCTATAATTTTAGTTCTAATGTGTATTATAAAGGATGTAATCCTCGATTATTGCAACATTTAGAAAAAAACGTACATCAGATTCAAAATTATCCCTCGCCAGTAGCAGCCGAATTGAATGTATTGGCAGGTCAATATTTGGGTTTAGATCCCAATCAGTTTTTATTTGGAAATGGCGCCACGGAACTATTTTATCTAATTGCGCAATGTTTTCGAGGACAGAAAGCCATCATTGTGGGGCCTACATTTGCCGAATACGAAGATGCGTGTAAAATGCATCAGGTAGATATCACTTTTATAACAAGAGAAGCTGTTTTAGAACAATCATTTAGAACGGATGCAGCGCTATTGTTTATTTGTAATCCTAACAATCCTGATGGTAAGGTTGTTAGTACTAACTCAATAGTGTCAATTTTAGAAAACAATCCTAATACACGTATCGTTGTAGACGAAGCTTATAATGAATTTACAAATGCGGTGAAATCTGTCATGCCACTAGTGTCTAAATATAAGAATTTAACCATTATACGTTCCTTGACTAAAACCTTTGCCATTCCAGGGTTACGATTGGGGTATCTTGTTTCAAATACTGTTTTTGTGAAGGACTTATTGGCCTATAAATTACCATGGACCGTGAATAGTTTGGCCATTGCTTCTGGACGGTATATTTTTGAAAACTACCAGGAACTTTGTTTTGATTTAGAGGAGTTATTAGAAGAAACAGCAGTCTTTAAAAGTCAATTAAATGCTTTAAAAGGATTTTCTGTAGAAAAAGGCGATACAACCTATTTCTTGTTGTCTGTGGCAAAAGGAACAGCAACAGCATTAAAAAAACACTTGGCAAACACACACGGAATATTAGTGAGAGATGCTACTAATTTTACAGGACTAACGGGGGAATATATTCGTGTTTCTATTCAGTATCCCAAAGCGAATACCGCCTTGATAAACGCATTACAATTATGGAATTAACTTTTTTATACATACTAATCGCTGGTTTTGTACTGGATTTATGCTTGGGAGATCCTAAGTGGTTGCCTCATTTAATTGTGGGTTATGGTAATTTGATAGGGAAAGGAGAACAACTTTTAAATAGAGGGAATTATCGCTTTGTAAAAGGAATGTTTTTAACGGTTCTATTGGTAGGTGCGAGTGGGGGACTTCCCTTTATTTTCATCAACTATTTAAGAAGTGAATCTTGGATGTGGGATGAAGTGATTGTGTCAACCATCGCAGTTTTTTATTGCTTGGCAAATAAAACGTTAGTGCAAGAAGGGAAGGCTGTAATTCGCGAATTAAATGAACACGGAATTGAAGCGGGTAGAAAACGCCTGTCTTGGATTGTTGGGAGAGACACCTCTGAATTAAATGCACAGCAAATCATGAAAGCAACTTTTGAGACCATGTCAGAAAATTTAAGTGATGGGATCATCGCGCCTTTATGTTGGTTCGCCTGTTTAGGAGTTCCGGGAATCATGGCTTATAAGATGATCAATACCTTTGATTCAATGATCGGCTATAAAAACGAACGCTATGAACAATTCGGTAAATTTGCGGCCATTTTAGACGATGTGGTAAATTTTATTCCTGCCAGAATTACTGCGGTATTGATCTTATTAGTTAAAGGGAAATTAAATGGGCTAAGCATGGTGTTTACGGAAGGAAAAAAGCATAGCAGTCCTAACGCGGGGTATCCGGAAGCAGCCTTGGCTTTTGTACTAGACTGTCAGTTTGGTGGTCCGAATTTTTATGGTGGAAAAATCTATAAAAAACCGTTTATAGGGGCTAATAATAGAGCGTTATTAAGCGATGAAATAAACAACGTAGCTGTTATAAACTATTCCGTAAGCATCTTATTTGTTCTTATTATTACGCTTGCTTATTTAGGGTTTCAATGCTAAAAAAATACATTATTACGGGGGCTCCTGGTACCGGGAAATCTACCTTGATAAAGGGCTTGCAATCTAAAGGTGTCCTCTGTGGAGAAGAAGTTTCTAGAGCTATTATTATTCGTGAACAATTCGCTAAAGGGGATGGCATGCCATGGAATAACATGGAGCGCTTTAGTCAATTAGTCTTTGAGGAAACGATGCTTCGGTTTAAGACTCAAAAAAACACAGTCATCTGTGACCGTAGCTTGGTGGATATCATTGCCTATTTAAAACATGCACAAATGGAGGTTTTGAAGCCTCTAGATAATATTGATTTTCATCAATATTATCATGAAAAAGTATTTGTAGCCAGTCCGTGGGCAACCATTTACAAGACGGATCCACAACGGCCTGAACCTTTTCAAGCACAATTGGCATTGTCTAAAATAATTGAAAGCGTCTATCTGTCCTATGGCTTTACACTTTGTTATCTGCCATGCGTTACCGTGGAAGAGAGAATCTCTTTTGTAATGGACGAATGCTCCTTTTCCTAAACGATTTCCACTACTTTTTCCTGACATTTATCATGTGAAGCCTAGTCTGTACTTGATATTCAGAGATTTAAAAAAGATATCTTTTCTTAGTCCATTATTTAGAAATCATCTAAATTTGTACTGCTATTGGTTGCTGTTTCTAACAACATTGAAACGGCATTAAAATGGGAATCTTGTGTAAATCAAGAACTGTACCCGCAGCTGTAAACTCTAAAAAAAAGCTTTTAACACCTTTGTCACTGTCATATTGATGGGAAGACGTTAAAAGTAGAGTGAGTCAGAAGACCTGCCTATAAGCAAATTAAATATTTACTAAACTTTCGGGATAAAGGTTAGAGTGTTTGTGGTTCACCTTCGTGTAAAACTTCCTCTTTTTTTGAATCCTGAGCAACAAAGAAAGAATGAAAAAAAGCACATTAGCTATCATTCTTATTGCACTTCACGGGATCGTTGTAGCGCAAGAGAATGTTTCTGTAACCTTGACCAATGCGTCATCGTCTTCCACTATCCCATATGCGGATATTTACAATCAAACTTCTGGTTTTACTACGAGTAGCAATGAGAATGGTGTATTTCACATCAAAGGAGCCTTGGAGGATCCTATTAAAATCGCAAGTCTTGGATATATTTCCGAAGTCTTTTCTATCAAAGAATTAAAACAAAGAAAAATCATACGCTTGGTAGCAAGCAATGAATACCTGAAAGAAATTACCATTTTAGCAAGTAAACGTCAGAATTTAGGAATTCAACATATAGATAAGTTGAGCTTAAAACTCCAACCTATTAACAATGCACAAGACCTATTAAAAACAGTGAGTGGTTTATTCATTGCTCAGCATGCCGGAGGAGGAAAAGCAGAACAAATTTTCTTTCGTGGATTTGACAATGATCACGGAACTGATTTCGGGGTGTTTTTTGACGATATTCCTATTAATTTATCCAGCCATGCCCATGGACAGGGCTATGCTGATATGCATTTTATGATACCAGAAATAATACAGGATGCCGATTACTATAAAGGACCGTATGAATTAAAAAACGGTAATTTCTCTGTTGCTGGTGCCGCTAGGTTTAAGACAAAAAACGAACTAGAAGGCAATACAATAAAACTAGAAATTGGTGATTTTGGCTTTAAAAGAGGGCTTTTAATGCTCGATTTAACACCTTCAAACCGTCTGTTTTCTAAGGATAATTTCGAAAGTGCATACTTCGCCTTGGAAGGGACTTCAAACGATAGCTATTTCGATGTAAGTCAGAAATTTAAGAAATGGAGTGGGGTGTTTAAATACAATGTAGAAATGGGACATAAAACCTCCTTATCTTTTATGACTTCTTATTTTACAAGTTCATGGGACGCATCTGGTCAAATTCCATTAAGAGCTGTAGACGCAGGAATTATTCCTTGGTTTGGTGCTATAGACGCAACTGAAGGCGGAAAAACAGCACGTTTCAATGCCTCTGTAAAAATAGCAACGAACCTTGAAAATGAACAAGAATTAACCCAACAATTGTATTTTTCTAATAATAAATACAACCTGTTTTCTAACTTCACCTTTTTTCTCAACGATCCTGTAAATGGGGATATGATTGCTCAAAGTGAGCATAGAAATATTCTTGGATATACAGCAGCTTATGTCCGAAAAGACAGAATTAAAAGCACTAAAATAACCTCTACTTTTTCTGGAGGATTTCGTTCTGATTGGATCACCACAGGATTGAATACTGCCATCGCAAGAGAATCCTTAGAAAAAGTGAATAAAAATAAGTTACAAGAAACCAATTACTGGGCTTATTTTAAAGAGAATGTATTACTCTCACCAAATCTAGTGTTACAATTAGGAACACGATTAGACTATTTTAAATTCCGTTTGGAAGACCTATTAAATGCTCCGGTATCTGGTACTCAAGACGCTTTTAGATGGAGTCCTAAAATGTCCGTTTTCTATAACCCAAGTAAAGATGTGCAACTATTTGTAAAAGGAGGGATTGGTTTTCATTCTAATTATACCCAAGCTGCCGTGGTAGATAAAAATATTCATGCGCTTCCAAAAGCAAGTGCGGTAGATGTCGGTGTCGAATTTAGATTGGGCGATAAAATAATTGCGACCGCCTCTGTTTGGGGGATAGAAAGTGCTTCTGAATATGTATTTATGGCCGATACTGGTGAGTATGAAAATATAGGAGCCTCTTTTAGAAAAGGAATCGACTTTTCTGCTAAAATAAATCCGATACCACAAGTGTGGTTTAACGTTGCTACAAACTGGAGCAAGGGTGTATTATTAGACAGTCCAAGTAGTGCGAATAGCATTCCTTCTGCACCAACATTTACAAGTACAGCTTCTGTAATTTATACCAATAAAAAGTATCAGACATCCCTTTATTTAGGAAGTCGTTTTATGGCAAAACGTCCTTTAATTGAAGACCGCTCTGTCATGGCAAAGTCTTATTTCTTATTGGATGGAAGTATCACTAAAGAATTCAACAAATTCAGTGTAGAAATAGCTGCACAAAACATATTAAATATTAAATGGAAAGAAGCCGTTTTTTACGATGCTTCTCAATTAAAGAATGAAGTCCTAGCGGTAGATGACATACACTTTACCCCAGGAACACCCCGCTATATTAAACTTGCGGTAAGTTATAATTTTTAAGAATGAATACGAATAAAAACATTGCCATCCTCGGACTTGGCTGGCTCGGTAAATCTCTCGCAACGGTCTTGTATAAAAACGGACACGTTGTGACAGGCTCTACCACGAGATTGGATCGGTTACAAGAACTTTCCAAATTGCCATTTTCAGTGAATAGAATTAAGGTGTCTTCGGACATTGTGATCGGAGACTGGGAGTCCTTCATCCATCAAGTGGATTGTCTTATTATAAACATTCCCCCAAAAAGAATTCCTGGGATTGAACTGAGTTACCCAAGACAAATAGAACAAATCATCCAAAGAACACCTAAAAACATCAAGGTGATCTTTGTGAGTTCTACAGCAGTGTACGGCACTTCTAATAATCCGATTCAAGAGGATTTTATTGCGAAGCCTTCAAAAGCTTCAGGGATCGCCGTATTGGCCGCAGAGCAATATATTCAATCTTCTTTCGGGAGCAATGCTACGATACTACGATTGGGGGGATTGATTGGTCCTGACAGACATCCAGGTAAATTTTTATCGGGAAAGAAAGTATTAAAAAACCCCAATGCACAAGTCAATTTAATCCACAGAGAGGACGCCATAGGCTTGATTCAATCCATTCTTACACAAGATTGTTTTGGAGAAATTATTAATGGTTGCGCAAGTGAGCATCCTTATCGTAAAAACTATTACACTACAGCCTCACATGCTTTAGGCCTAGAAGCTCCTGTTTTTGAAGTAAACACTCCAGAAATAGCGCCTAAAATTATAGACAATCAAAAATCAAAAAAACTGTTAAACTTCCGCTATTCTTTTGATGATCCCTGTGGGATAGTTGCAAAGAAAAATGGTGGTAAAATTGATATTATTGGGGCAGGTCCTGGAAATGTGAAATTACTTACGGTAAAAGCATTTGAAGCTGTACAGGAGGCCGATGTTTTATTGCACGATAATTTAATAAGCCAAGAGATTTTAGACATCAACACACTGGCAGAACGTGTTTACGTGGGTAGAAAATATGGAGACGTAGAAAATCAAACGGACAGACAGGAAACGATTAATAAGTTGCTTGTTCAGTATTATCAGGAAGGTAAAAAAGTAGTACGAATTAAATCTGGTGACCCCTATATTTATGGGAGAGCAGGAGAAGAGGCACGTTATTTAAAGGCCAGACAGACTCCTTTTAATGTAACTCCTGGAATCTCAGCAGCATTAGCGGCCGCTAACAGCTGTAATATTCCCATCACGGAGAGACATAAATCAAATGCCGTTTTAATTTGCACAGCGCATACAGCGGATTATTCTTTTGAACAATTACAAGGTATCGGCGCCATGCTAAAAGCGGGGAACACCTTGGCTTTATACATGGGGCTTAAAAGTTTGGATAAACTAATCCCAATACTGATAGAAATTACCGGAGATCCAACCATTCCTATCAATGCAATTTCGAATGTTTCAAGAGAAAATGAAGTATTGTTAACAGGAACATTAGGGACGATTGAAAAAGCAGTAAAAGAAAAGAACTTAGCAATGCCGGTGGTATTTTTAATCGGTGTAAAACCTATATAAGAGAATGAAGAAAGGAATATTATTATGTGGTCACGGAAGCAGAACTAAGACGGGAACGGATGCTTTTAAAAAAATGGTAACTATTTTAAAAAACAGGTATACAGACTATGAAGTAGATTATGGCTTTTTAGAATTTAACCATCCTTTATATGAAGCTGCCGTAGAGCGTATGTATCAAAAAGGAATACGTGATATTATTGCGCTTCCTGTTATTTTATTCGCGGGATCACATGCTAAAAATGATATTCCTTATGAGTTAAATACGATACAATCCTATTATCCGGATTTGAGAATTCGAATGGGAAAACACTTAGGCGTGAGCACGTATTTATTAGCATTGTCAAAACAATTAATTGAAGGAAAAGAACGTGAATTATCTCCGATACCTAGAAGGGAAACCTGTTTAGTAGTAGTAGGACGTGGAACCACAGATCCTGATGCCAATTCGGATGTACATAAATTATGTGCCATGATTAGCGAAGGAATGGGCTTTGGTTTTGCAACAGTCGGTTATAGTGGCATGGCGTATCCAAGTGTGCCAGAAACCTTAACCATGGTAGAAAAACTTGGTTTTAAAAGAACGATCGTTATCCCATTCTTCTTTTTTACTGGAATATTATTGGAACGTATTTATGCGGCCGTATCGGAGTTTAATGCGGAGACAAGTAATGAATATCACTATACAAAACCGTTTGGATCTGACGAATTGGTCTTAAAAGCTTTTGACGAACGCTTGGAACAAGTACATCAAGGGACTGGGAATATGAATTGCCAATTGTGTAAATACAGAAAACAAGTCATTGGTTTTGAACAGGAAATTGGAAAAGATCAAATAGGACATCATTTAAACGTAAAAGGGATTCTATTTGAAGAAGATGATAAAGTGGGGACTAAAAAAGGAATTATGAACAGTGTTAAAAACATATTGGGTATTTAGTACCCAAGAACAGTATGGAAAAAACAGGTAAAATATACGGTATTTCATTAGGACCAGGCGATCCCGATTTGATTACCCTAAAAGGACTAAAAATATTGGAGAAAGTGGATAAAATCTATTTCCCAGGGTCTTTATATTCTGATGGAACTCAACTGAGTTATGCTATGAGTATTCTCGCGCATTACAACTTAGATGAGACTAAAATGCAAGGCTTTTATTTAGAGATGGATCTGGAACGTGTACAAGCAAAAAAAGTGTACGAAACGACCTATCAACTTATAAAAAAGGATTATGAAAATGGATTGAGCATAGCCGTAGTTAGTGAAGGAGATCTCAATACTTATAGTTCATTTTCTTATATTTTAGAGAAGATACTTGCGGATAAACTAGCCGTTTCTTTAGTGCCAGGAATTACATCTTACGCCATGGGAGCCGCAGAGAATTTGGCCCCATTATGTTTGCAAAACGATCGTTTACTAATCATTCCGAGAGTACAGACAGCAGCACAATTACAAGAAGCACTAGACCATTTTGATACCGTGGTTTTAATGAAAATAAAAACAGTAATTCCTGTTTTAGCAGCCGTATTGTCAAAAAAATCTTACCGTATTCATTACAGTGAAAAACTAGGAACAACAGCACAATTTACCACTTCCAATTGGGAGGATATAACAACTAGAGAAATTCCATATTTCTCATTAATGACCATACAAAAATGAAAATTACAGTAGCGGGCTTAGGTCCTGGAGATAAAAATTATATGTTGCCAATCGTGAAAGCAGCATTGGCAGTAGCGGATGTAGTGATCGGATACGATTATTATTTTCAGTTTGGAAAAGAATTTTTTAAAGCAGATGCAGAATTAATAGCCATGCCTTTAGGGATGGAGGAAGCGCGTGCCGCCAAAGCCATTGAAAAGGCAAAGGAGGGCAAGCACGTAGTGGTTATTGGTTCTGGTGATGCCAGTATTTATTCTATGGCAGCCATTGTCTATGAAATGGTTGCAAAACGTGATTTAAAAGAGTTAGAATTAGAAACCTTGCCTGGTGTTTCTGCCTTTTTAGCTTCAGGTAGTAAACTAGGAGCTCCTTTAGGTCATGATTTTTGTTGTATTTCATTGTCAGATCTAATGACCCCTTGGAATGTGATTGAAAAACGGATCAAAGCCGCAGCTATGGGGGATTTTGTAACGAGTTTATACAATCCAAAAAGTATTAAAAGACATTGGCAATTAGGGAGCTTAAAAAAGATATTCCTTACGGAACGTGATCCTAAAACTCCAGTAGCTATAGTTAAACAAGTAACCAGACCGGACGAACATATAAAAATTACCACCTTAGGGGAATTTGACCCAGAGGATGTAGATATGTTTAGTTTAGTAATGATAGGGAACTCTCAAACCTTCCAATTTAAAAACTTTTTAGTGACGCCTCGTGGATACCTAAACAGAAAACCACATACAGGAAAAGAAATTCAGCAAGAGAGCTTTCGCATTGTAACAGAACACATGCGTGATTTAAACTACGCCATTAATGATAAATGGGCCATGACACGTGTGATTCATACCACAGGAGTTCTAGAGGACCATACTCATTATAAAGCGACAAAGAATGCCATTCAAAATCTTAGTGAGTATCTTAAAAAAGGAGGCGAAGTAATTAGTGATGTTACCATGGTAAAAGCGGGAATTACACGTGCCTTTTCAGAAAAATATGGAAATCAAATTCATTGTTTTTTAAATGATGATGATGTGACCCAAATGGCCATTGATAAAAACATAACACGTTCTCAAGCAGGAATTCGTAAAGCCATGGAGCTGTATCCAAATGCCTTGTATGTGATTGGAAATGCACCCACAGCATTGATAGAAATTACTGAAAATTTACGCCTCAATACCGATTTTAATCCTGTTGGAGTAATAGGAGCTCCTGTTGGTTTTGTAAATGTGATTGAATCGAAAGAACAATTAGCGCAAGTAACACGTACCGACTGGGTTATTATCGAAGGAAACAAAGGAGGTAGTAATGTGGCCGCAGCCATTGTAAATGCAGCGTTTACATTAGAGGAAGCAACAGAATACATGCTTAAATAGAACAGAACGGTCATGGAAAAAACGGATTTTATTATTGTTGGAATAGGAAATCATAGCACTCCTCAACTCACGGAGGAAGTACGGGCATTGATACACGTAAATAAGGTCTTCTCTGGAGGGAAAAGACACTATACATTGATCAAACATTTGTTACCCATAAAACATACTTGGGTGGAAATTTCTGGCAGAATGGATGTGGTATTAGAGGCGTATAGTCAATATGATACCTGTATTTTGATTTTTGCCTCTGGCGATCCATTTTTCTATGGATTTGGGAATACTTTAAAGGCGTTTCTTCCAGTCGCGAATATCCGTTCCTTTCCATATTTTAATAGTGTGCAGCGTTTGTGTCAAAGAACAATGACTAATTATAGTGAATTGCATACGGTATCCGTACACGGAAGACCTTGGGCTCCATTAGATGTAGCACTGCTAAAGGATGAACCATTAATTGGAGTATTGACAGATGGAAAGAAAACTCCCGCTGTCATTGCTAAACGCATGTTACAATATGGTTTTTCTAATTATAAAATGATTGTAGGCGAGGAATTAGATGGGGAATTAGAACAAATTTCTAGGCTTGAACTTTCGGAGTGTACGGAGCTCATGCACCAAGCATTGAACTGTGTATTACTCGTACGTAAATCACCTAAAAACACCACATTTGGACTGCCTGATGATCAATTTATTGGATTGCCTAACCGTCGTAAAATGATTACCAAATTACCGATAAGACATAGTACCATACATGCCTTAGACCTGAGAAACGCTATTAGTTTCTGGGATATCGGCGCCTGCACAGGGTCTGTAGCCATCGAGGCGAAAAGGCATTATCCACATTTATCCATCACTGCCTTTGAAATAAGAAAGGAATGTGGAGCGATCATACAGCAAAATAAAGAGCATTTTTCTACCCCTGGTATCGAAGTGGTAATTGATGACTTTTTCAACTTGAATTTAATGAACTACCCCATGCCTAATGTTGTTTTTATTGGGGGCCACGGGAACCGTCTGGAGGAAATGATTTTAAAAATTCATGGACTGAATCCAAACGTTCGCTTTGTGACCAATGCTGTGAAAGCAACAAGCTCGGAGACTTTTATACAAACATTAAAAAAACTTGATTATCAATTGAAAACACTGACTATTCAAGTAGATGATCATAATAAAATAGCCATTCACTCCGCCGTGAATAAATAATTTAAAAATATAGTTTTCTATAAACATCATTTGAATATAGAAGGTAAAAAACATAGTAGATAAGATGAAAAAAATAAGCATCATTGCCATTACTGATATAGGCATAGAACAGGCATTAATTTTACAAAAACAATTTCCAAAATCTTTGGTGATTACGACCAGAAAAACAACAGAGGAAAGTGTTTCTGTAGTGGCCTCAATTTCTGAATATATAAACGCAAATTTCGCTAAATTAGATGGGATTTGCTTTGTAAGTGCCTTGGGAATTTGCGTACGCACCATTGCACCTTCTCTAAACGATAAAATAAAGGATCCTGCAGTTATTTGCGTGGATGAATTGGGACTGCATGTACAATCCGTAGTGAGTGGACATCTGGGTGGTGCTAATGATTTCGCTTGTAAAGTGGCGCAATTATTAGGAGGAACTCCTATTATTTCTACGGCAAGTGATGTGCAAGATATTTGGGCATTGGATACCTTAGCGGCTAAATTCGACTGGACCGTTGAAAGCAACGTTTCTATGAACCAGCTGATCGCCTTGTTTGTTAATAAAAAACCGACCGCATTATTATTAGATATCAAGGATAAAGGAACGGTGTATTTGGAAAAAACACTGCCTAGTTTTGTAAACGTATTTTACAATGCCAAGGAAATTAACGAAGAGGATGTAGACCTAATCATCGCCATTACCTATAAAAAGCATGTCTTTAAAACAACCACATTAAATTATGTGCCTAAAGTTTTAACCGTAGGTTCTGGTTGTTCTAAAAAAATAGATGATCAAATTTTCGATGCCGCATTTAAGACTGCATTCGAAGCTAAAAATTTCTTCTTTAGTGCCATTCAACAATTTGGTTCTATTGATATAAAAGGACAACAATCCGCTTATCTAACATGGAGTGCTACGCACAATATACCTTTCCATACCTTTACTAGTGAAGCCATTGATGGTGTAACTGTTCCAAACCCAAGCTTGGTAGTACAAGAAAAAATAGGGGTAGACGGTGTTTCCGAATCTACGGCAATGCTCATGGCTAACAGCACTACTTTATTGGTAGAAAAACAAAAAATAATCTTAGAAAACGAGGAACGTTTTACATTCGCAGTAGCATTAGATAGCACTGTGGAACGCAAAGCACAAATAGCAATTATAGGTGCAGGTCCTGGTGATGAGGAATTGATTACTGTCAAAGGAAAACAATACTTAGAAGAAGCAGATTGTGTACTCTATGCTGGAAGTTTGATTCCTGAAGAAATGACCAACTGGTGTAAAAAAGGAGCCGTAGTTCGTAATTCTGCAAGTATGACTTTGGAGGAACAGGTAGCCTTAATGCAAGAGCATTATCTAAAAGGGAATGCTATCGTGCGTTTACAATGTGGAGATCCTTCTATATATGGAGCTATTCAAGAGCAAATGACCATTTTTGATGAATTGGGGATGGATTATTTTATCGTACCTGGAATTTCATCATTTAGCGCGGCCGCGGCAGCCTTAAAATCAGAATTTACCATTCCTGAAGTAGTACAATCCATCATTTTGACGCGTGGGGAAGGAAAAACACCTTTACCTGCAACTGAAAAATTAGTGGAAATGGCAAAGCATAAAGCCACGATGTGTCTGTTTTTAAGTGTTGGAATTGCTAAAAAAGTGCAAAACCAATTGCTAGAACATTACGATCCGAATACTCCGGTAGCAGTGATGTACAGATTGACTTGGAAAGATGAAGAGATTTACCAAGGAACCTTGGAAAACTTAGCGCAAATAGTAAAAGACAGTAAGAAAACTAGAACCGTCTTAATTATTGTAGGAGAAGCTATTGGAGCCAGAAAAAACAGGTCTCAATTATACAGTCCTGAATGGAAACATATTTTCAGAACCAATAAGAAATTTGTTTTAAGCGAATAAAAAAGCTGTAATTGGAATTATTATGATATTAGTATTTGGAGGCACCACCGAAGGAAAACAAGTAATTAAGCTATTAGATGGCTTACAAATCCCTTATTTTTATTCTACAAAAACCGAGATTAAAGTCACTTTAGGAAGTACTGGTATCTATCGATTTGGTGCATTTTCGAATGCTGTATTAGCCCAGTTTATAAAAGAACATCAAATAGAATATTGCATTCATGCGTCACATCCCTTTGCTACTGTTTTACACGAAACTGTAGCAGAGGAATTTGAAAAACAGCATCTTTCTGTGCTGCGCTTAGAACGTGAATATCCAAAACGTTCTACGAGTAATGGAGTGCATTATGTCGCCAACTATTCGGAGGCGATTCTGTTATTAGAAACCTCCTTTTCTAAAAAAACACTATTGGGATTAACAGGAGTGCAAACGATTGAAAAGCTTGAGCATTATTGGGAAACCAATCCTAGTTATTTTAGAATTTTGGATAGGAAATCTTCGATTGATATCGCTGTGAAAAGCAACTATCCTTTGGCGCAATTAATTTTGGGCTACGCCAATACAACGGTGGAGGAAGAAGTGACATTATATATAGATAAAAAGATAGGCGTTATCCTGACTAAAGAAAGTGGTAATAGTGGTTCTTTACAAGTGAAAATTGATGCGGCAAAAGAATTAAACCTCCCGATTATCATCATAAAAAAACCAGATTTACCTCGTTATTTCAAATCGGTTAAGTGCATAGAGGAATTAGAATCACTTTTAAAAACAAACACCTTATGTCCTTAAAACCAATTCCTACCGGTCCATTACGGGACGGTTTTACGACAGGCACTTCAGCCACAGCCGCTGTAAAAGCCGCCTTATGTTCTATTATTGAACAAAAAGCACAAACATCCGTACGTGTACAATTGCCTATAGACAAGGTATTGGAAATTCCAATTCACTTCAATGTCTTTACAAAAAACACCGCACAATGTAGTGTTATTAAGGATGCAGGAGATGATCCGGACGTTACCAATGGAGCAGAAATTGGCTGTGAACTAGAATTGACCCAGTCTAAAGAAATAGTATTTGAAGCAGGAGAAGGCGTGGGAACAGTGACACTTTCTGGATTGGAGTTGGCGGTAGGAGAACCTGCAATCAATCCTGTACCACGAAAAATGATGCAAAGTGCTGTTCAAAAACTCCTCCATGATTTTGACTTGGAATGTGGAGTTCTAATTAAAATTTATGTGGTAGATGGAAAGATTCTTGCTAAGCGCACCTTAAATGAACGCGTGGGCATCATGAATGGTTTGTCTATCCTAGGAACATCAGGTATTGTAAAACCATATTCATCGTCCTCGTATATCGCAAGTATAGAACAGGGAATAGATGTAGCTGTAGCTAATGGAATCACGGAAGTTGTGATTAATTCAGGGGCAAGAAGTGAAAAATATTTACGCAGTTTGTTTCCCGAATTAACAGAACAATCCTTCATTCATTTTGGAAATTGGATAGGAGAAACACTCGTAAAAATTAGTACCTCAAACATCCAAAAAACGACCATTGGTATCATGCTTGGAAAAGCAGTAAAACTTGCCTATGGACGTACCGATACACATAGTTGTGTGTCGAGTTGGAATAAAGAATTTGTGCAAGAAATTGCACGAGAAGCAGGAGCAAACACCGCGACTATAGAGGCCATCATAGGTCTTAATATGGCTGGAAGGTTGACCGAATTATTTCCTTTTGAACAAGGAGAATTATTCTATCAATTACTCCTAAGAAAATGCTACGACGAAAGTAAAAAAATTATTAAAAACACCCACTTACATCTCTACCTAATCGGTAAAGATGGCAGTTTTATTAAGTATATCAAATAATGACGATCATTAGTTTTATAAGACCTTTAATGGCAGGAGTATTACACTCTTTTGAACCCGATCACGTAACCGCTATTTCAGTATTAGCAACCGAAAATGCCATCACTAAAGAGCGTACTTCTTTTAAAATGGTATTAAAAGCTTCGCAATGGGCCTTAGGACATTCCTTAACCTTGTTGCTTTTTGGTGCCGTAGCATTGGCTTTTAAATCCTCAGCAGAATTGGTTATTCAAGATATTTCGTATTGGGCAGAAATGGCTGTAGGGCCTATTATGATTTGGCTGGGAGTGACCGCCATTCGTAGAAATCATAAAATAAAAGAAATGATCGCCTTACATAAAGAGATTCAAGAACACGATCATTTAGATCCTAGTCTCATTCACTTACATGGAAAAATGGGAGAAGAAATAGCCATGAACCCATTGAATAAATCATTTTGGGTAGGCATGCTACATGGGCTTGCAGGGACTGGTGGAGCGCTGACTTCTGCTTTGGTTTTGAGCGCCGCTACCGTGATGGATGCCATCATAATTTTACTCATTGAATGCCTTGGGATAATTGTAGCCATGGGATTGTACAGCTATACATTAATAGCTGTAATGAGTAGGTTTATTGAGAAAAACTTGTCCATTTTTAAATGGATGAACGGGGTGGCAGGACTACTTTCGATTATTATAGGTACTTATTGGATGTACAAAACCATCTATGCAACATAAAACAGAATACAATAACGACACTAACTAACTAACTAACTAACTAACTAACAAGAAAATGAGCACACTCAGTTTATTAAGACCCTTGATGACAGGTATATTGCATTCCTTTGAACCCGATCATGTGACTGCTATTACGGTATTGGCAACAGAAAATGCTACAACTAAAGAAAAAACCAACTTTAAAACGGTCTTAAAAGCATCACAATGGGCTTTTGGACATTCTGCCACTTTATTAATATTTGGTGGACTCGCCTTGTTATTTAAAGCTTCTTTAGGAAGTTTTGTAGACGAAATTTCTTTTTGGGCAGATATCGCCGTTGGACCGATTATGCTTTGGTTAGGAATCGTGGCCATTCGCAGAAATAAAACGATTGAAAAAACATTAAATACTAAATCCACAGAAATACATACTCATAATAGGAGTCCTTTCAGTAAATCTTTTTGGGTAGGTATGGTACACGGCTTAGCTGGGACTGGTGGAGCATTAACCTCTGCATTGGTATTGAGCGCAGATACAACCATGGATGCCATCATTATTTTACTCGTAGAATGTGCTGGAATTATCATTGCCATGGGCATCTATAGTTATACCTTAATTTCTGTACTGAGTAAGTTTTTTAAGAAAAATATTTCTATCTATAAATGGATGAATGGTATGGCAGGAGTGGCCTCCATCCTCCTTGGTGTTTGGTGGATTTCAAAAATAATTATCGAATTATGAGTACCGTAAAAATACCGTATCCATTTACCGCTATTGTCGGCCAAGAAGCGTTTAAATTGGCCTTAATCCTCAATACCATCGATCCTCTTTTAGGTGGTGTATTGGCCATTGGAGATAAAGGAACGGGGAAGACAACTTTAATTCGTTCGTTGGCGGATTTAAGAGGCAGTAGTACGGAATTTCCATTTGTAAATTTACCTATTGGAGTCTCTGAAGACCGTGTTCTAGGACATCTCAATTTGGAAAAACTAATCAACGAGAAGAAAGAAGTCCTTGAATTAGGACTGCTGGGAAAAGCAGACAACGGTTGTTTGTACATCGATGAGATTAATTTATTGAATGATTACCTAATGGATGTCCTTTTGGATGCCGCTGTCTCTGGATATTATCACCTAGAGCGTGAAGGCCTTTCTAAAAAAATTAAGAGTCGTTTTTTCTTGATTGGTTCTATGAATCCGGAAGAAGGTGACCTACGACCTCAATTAAAAGATAGATTTGGACTTAGTGTGGCCATAAAAACAACGGTTGATTTAAAACAACGTGTAGAAATTGTCAAAAACAGGTTGTTATTTGATGATGACCCAATTGCATTTTCTCATCGATATAAAGAAAAACAAGAAGACTTAGCAGTTCAAATATCGCAGGCCATTACACGGTTAAAATCCTTAGAGTATTCCAATTTACTTATCGAAAAAGCAACAGAACTTGCCGTAAAAAATGGGGTAGAAGGACATAGAGCTGATATTTTATTGATGAAAACGGCGAGAGCTTATGCAGCCTATCTTAACGCATCTGTGGTAACGGAAGCTCATTTAGATAAAATTGCCCCCTTAGTATTGTTACACAGAAGCAATAAAAACCAACAACAACAACAACAACAACAACAACAACAACAACAACAACAACAACAACAACAACAACAACAACAAGAGCAAGACCAGCAAAAAGAGCAGCAAAAAGAAGAAAATCAAGAGAACAATGGCCAAGATGGAGCTTCACAGTCACATCTTTTTAAAGCAATCCTTCCTGAAAACACTCCTAAATGGACATCAACACATCAAAATTCGAAAAATGGACTTCACGGATCTATTAATAATAATAGCCTCCAAGAAACCGCCGTCAGCGCTAGTGCACACAAAGTATTGGATACTCGCAAGACTGTAGGTCAATATTTAGCGACCGATAAATTTGAATTCAAGCAAAAATTCACACAGGTAAATTCACAAAGACATTGGATCTTTATTGTAGATTCAAGTGGTTCCATGCTGAAAGATAAAATGGTGGCTTATGCAAAAGGATTGGTAGAGAAATACACCAAAGTAACTACGGGTAAAAAACCATTATTTTCTTTAATTGCACTCTTTGATGGTGAGGCAACATTACTACAAGAGGCTACGAGTGATAGTACCAGCTTTCAACAGTCCTTAGAGGCTATGGAAACGGGTGGGAAAACGAATATTGCAGCTGCTTTTAAATTAATAAAGGGGCTTAAAAATCGTCCTCTTAATGCGGATGTGACTTTGATTATAGTAACAGATGCCAAGTTTAATAGCTCGGAAGATTCCCCTTTTGAAGAAGCGGTATTGGCCTGCCAAACTTACTGTAAAGGGATTCAAAATATTCAGGTAGTAGATGCAGAAAAAGGACGTGTTAAATTGCGCTTAGCCGAAAAATTCGCATTAAAAATTAAGGCAACTTATGAACCTTTAGAAATTGTAAATCATGGCTAAAATTCCACAGTTTATCATTGCGGCTCCTACGAGTAATTCAGGGAAAACGACCATTACCTTGGGTTTATTACGAGCGATGGAAAATAGAGGCTTGGCTACCCAGGCTTTTAAAGTTGGACCCGATTATATAGATCCCAAATTTCACAAAGTGGCCTGTGGTCATGTGGGAGTGAATTTAGATTTATTTATGATGTCTAAAGAGGATATTCACCATACGTACGCTTCGTTCATTGCCGATAAAGAGGCCGTTTGTATCGAAGGAGTGATGGGGTTATTTGATGGCGCTAAGAAATCTGAAGGGAGTACAGCTGCCTTGTCTAAAGTATTAAAATTACCCGTAATTTTGGTGATTGATGCAAAGTCCGTCGCCTATTCAGTGGCTCCTTTACTCTATGGATTTAAGAATTTTGATCCTGAAATTGCGATTGCTGGTGTTATTTTTAACCGTGTCAATACCGCGAGTCATTATCAGTTTTTAAAGGAGGCTTGTGAAGATGTAGGCATCCCTTCTTTTGGATATGTTCCATTTATTAAATCCTGTGAAATTCCATCACGACATTTAGGTTTATCTATCGAAGATATGGAGGGCTACAACCCTATGATAGACACCATGGCTACCGCGATTGAAAAAACAGTAAACATTGACTTATTACTTGAGTTATGTTCGCAGGAACGCCCAAAGACAGCAATTAAAATTGCCGAAAAATCATTAAAAACGTTGCGAATAGGAATTGCAAAGGATGCTGCCTTTAACTTTAGTTATGTTCAAAACATACGTGCTTTCAAAGAGATTGGAGACGTCGTTTATTTTAGTCCCTTAGAAGATACCACATTACCAGACGTAGATCTGTTGTATTTTCCTGGAGGATATCCTGAGTTTTATCTGGAGAAAATAGCGTCGAATAAAAGCATGCGTACTGCGGTAAAATCATTTGCAGTAAATGGCGGAAGGATCATAGCGGAATGTGGAGGGATGATGTATTTAGGAAGTGAAATATATGATGAGAACGGACGGTCATTTGAGATGTGTGGAGTCTTCTCCTTTAAAGCGACGATGAAAAAAATGAAACTGGCCTTGGGGTATCGAACTATTCAACTAGGAGAAACCGTATTAAAAGGACACGAGTTTCATTATTCGATGCTTTTAGACAACCATAAAACACCAAGCATCGGAAAGGTGTTCAATGCTCGCGAAGCACAAGTCCCCACTAAAATATATAGAACTAATAACGTTTGGGCTACATATATCCATTGTTATTTGGGTACTTTAGAGGGCTTGAAAATTGTTTTAAAAGAATTGGATTTAAAAATAACATAGTGGCTCTTAACAGTCAGACAAGCGTGATTTATAATAGCCATACATTGATATATAATTAAAATAAGGACTTATGAAAATTACAGTAGAAGAACGTGATGCCGTGTACAAAACCATCTTTAACAGACGTGATGTCCGTGGCGAGTTTTTACCTAAACAGATACCAGAAGAGGTGTTACAACGCATATTAAAAGCGGCACATCATGCACCAAGTGTAGGTTTTATGCAACCTTGGGATTTTATTGTAGTCAAAGATCCTGCTGTGAAGCAACGTGTTAAAGACGGGTTTGATGTAGCTCATGCAGCCGCAGCTGCGATGTTTAAAGGTGAACGTAAATCAACTTATAAGCGCTTAAAACTGGAGGGGATTTTAGAAAGTCCTATTGGGATTTGTATCACTTGTGATCAAGATCGTACAGGTCCTGTAGTGATAGGAAGAACCGAGAATAAAGAAATGGATGTGTACAGCGCTGTTTGTGCCGTTCAGAATCTTTGGCTTGCTGCAAGGGCAGAAAATTTGGGGCTTGGCTGGGTAAGTATTATCAATCATCAAACCTTAAGAGACGCACTAGGAATTCCGAAAAACATTACACCCATTGCTTATTTATGCATAGGATATGTGTCTGAATTTCATGAAAAACCAGAATTAGAAAAAGCAGGTTGGTTGCCTCGATTGGAATTAGAATCAGTGGTGCATTACGACCAATGGGATGCTAGTTCAGAAAAGATGGCTACAAATGCCACTAAAAAATAAACCGTACAAATCCTTATAATATCTAGGGATATTCATGGATAATAAGACGGTAAATAAAAAAAACGAAAACTAACAAATATGAATATATACACAAGAAAAGGAGATACAGGAAAAACAGGTGTCTTTGGAGGAAAAAGAGAATTTAAAGACTCACCGAGAATCCATTGTATTGGAACATTGGACGAAGCCAATTCTACCATCGGACTCCTACGATCAAAATTAGGAAATGACCATGAATGGCAGCTTAATTTACAGCGAATTCAAAAAGACATGATGAATATGATGTCGCATTTGGCGAGACCGTCTGATTCTAAAAAAGAAAACCCAAATCCAAGACCTACCGATGGGGCTGTTTTTTGTGAAGAATGGATTGACGCAATTGAAGCCGCGATGTCTGCACCTTCAGATTATTTTTTATTGCCCGGAGGGAATGAAATTTCTGCTTTATGCCACGTTTGTAGAACACAAATTAGAAGAGGAGAACGTGCCTTGGTAACATTGATGCATGAGGACCCAGAATGTGTACACGATTATATCGCAGCATACATCAACAGATTGTCTGACCTATTCTTTATTCTCGCACGTGCAGAAATGGACAAATTTGGTGTCGCAGAAGAAAAATGGAACTTGTTTTTGTACAAGAGAAAAAAGAAAGCCATTCAGAAAGACTAATAACTTGATCTAGTATATTGGCCTACGGCCGATGAATGGCAGCAGGTACAAAAGAAGGATGACTAAGGACAATTTGACAAGCATAACTACGTACAAAATCGTGTTTTGATGCTTGGTTCAAATGGTCCTTTACTTTACTACTGTTCTTAAATCATTTAGATCAAGAAAGAAATAACCCCAATACGAACACTCAATACTCAATACAACACATGAAAAAAATACCAATAACGATCATCACAGGATTTCTAGGCGTAGGAAAAACGACCTTAGTTCATAACATGATAAAAAACGCCAATGGAAAACGCATTGCCGTACTCGTAAACGAATTTGGAGAAATAGGGATTGATGGAGAAATCATCAAATCAGGTTGTGGTGATGACGAATGTAACTTGATTGAATTGGCTAACGGTTGCATCTGTTGTACAGTTCAGGAAGAATTTTTACCCGCCATGTTGGATTTAATTTCTCGCAAGGATAGTATTGACCATATCGTTATTGAAACCTCGGGTTTAGCAATGCCTAAACCATTAGTACGTGCCGTTAATTGGCCAGACTTAAAACCACATATTACCATAGATGCTGTCATTACCGTAGTGGATGCTGTGGGAATGATTACGGGTGAATTATGCAATAGAGAAAAAGTGCAAGCACAGCGTTTGGCCGATGATTCACTGGATCATGAAACTCCAATTGAAGAATTATTTTTAGACCAACTATCGTGTGCTGATTTGGTGCTGGTAAGTAAAACCGATTTATTAGAAGCCGAAGCTTTGGAAGAAGTAAAGCAATTGATTATCAAAAAAGCAAGACCAAACATTAAAATTATCCCAATTCAGAATGGTCAAATCAACAATGAATTATTATTGGGGATAGAGGCCGCAACGGAAGAAGATTTGGACAATAGACATTCCATTCACGATCATCACCATTCCCATGGTCACGATCACGAACATGATGATTCCATAAAAACAATCGTGGTTGAATCTTCGGAAACACCAGACATCAAAGCTTTAGTGAAATCATTAAAAGAAAGAGTTCAAAAAGAGGAGATTTACCGAATTAAAGGTTTTGTAAACATCCCTAATAAACCAATGCGAATGGTATTACAAGGTGTAGGAGAACGCTTTGATTATTACTTTGACAGACCTTGGAAAGAAAATGAAGAGCGAAAAACGACCTTAGTTATCATAGGGAGAAATATACAAGAAGCGACATCAGTCCTATAATTATACCATATACAGATGCATAAAAACGTCAAAATCTTATTATTAACTTCTATTTTAATCCATTCAGGCGCTAATTTATTAGCGCCTATTTATGCCATTTTCATCAAAGATATTGGTGGTGATTTAATGGATGCGGGTATTGCCATTGGAATATATGCGCTTTTAAAAGGGGTGTTCTATTTTATTTTTGGAAGGATTAAAGAAGATTTATTTAGCAAGAAAGTAATGATGTGTATTGGTTATACCGTAATGGGTATCGGTTATTTATGCTATGTTTTCGCAAAAGAGCCCATGGACGTTTTTTTAATTCAAGGAATAATTTCCTTGGGAGAAACAGTGATCAATCCATCGTGGAGTGCTATTATCGCCACTTCCTTAGAAAAAGGAAAAGAGCGTCATTTATACGCTAACTTTTTCGGGTACCGATCTATTTTTGAAGGAATCGCAGCCATTCTAGGAGGACTATTCGCTATGGAGTTCGGTTTCAATGTACTCTTTGGAGTCATGGCAAGTTTTGCGATTGCCTCCGGATTATTATCCTTACTTATTAAAGAACAAAATTTAAAACCTATTACTTAATGCATTTAATTGCGACTATTCCAGGCGGTTGGAATCCAAACGACGAAGGTGTATTTTACGTACAGCAAAAACCAGGAGATATCCTCTTTTTATCCGCAGCGGATACGGATTTATTGTTGCTCAATAAAGTATATGCATCCTTTTATAAAGAACATTCCGATTTACCGAGTTTACGCTTGGCAAATTTGAGCTATTTTAAACAAGAATTAACGGTAGACACTTATATAGATGAAGTAGTTTCTCAAGCTAAAGTAGTGGTGTTAAAACTACTGGGAGGCGCCTCCTATTTTTCTTATTTGTACGAATCTATCCTAACATACACACAAGAAAATGACATTCATTTAATTGTGATGCCTGGGGATGATAAGCCAGATTTAGAACTTATGCAATCCTCTTCGGTATCACTTACTGCGGTGGATACTATCTGGAAATACTTACTGGCTGGTGGAACGGAAAACACCTTACAAGCCTTCAAAAGCATTCTAAAAGAAGGAATGGGAATTCACTTTGAAATGAAAGCCACTACAGAAACTCCAGATTTATTTTTATACCATCCCAGTGTGGGAGAAATTAAAGAAATAGTACCAAAGTCAGGGATGCCTCTGGCCATTATTTTTGGATATCGAAGTTACTATTTAGCGGACAATTTAGACCCCATTAACACCTTGACACGTACGCTGGAAAAACAAGGTGTATTAGCCATTACCGTAATGGCACTAAGTTATAGAGATGTTACTATAAAAAAACAAATCCTTGGCTTATTAAACACCTATAATTTAGCATCACCTTTAGTGATCGTGAATACTACGGGCTTTTCTTTACAATCGTTTCATGCAACTGCAGAAAAAGGATTGTTTCAAGATTTTAATGTCCCCGTAATTCAGGGAATAATGGCGAGTTGCAATCGTCAAACATGGGAGGAAGGAAGTTTTGGATTGCCCCCGACAGATGTTGCTATGAATATTGCTTTACCAGAAGTGGATGGGAAAATTATTTCCACCGCTATTTCTTTTAAGGAAGTCCTAGAAAAAGATCCTTTAACAGATTCAGAAATCATACAATATGTAGCATTTAATGAAGGCTGTACCACGGTCGCTTCACAGGCCTCCGCATGGATCAGACTCGGATTACAAAAGAATGCACAAAAGAAAATTGCCCTGGTAGTTCCTAATTACCCCAATAAAAATAGTCGTCTAGCAAATGGCGTAGGATTGGACACACCTCAAAGTACGGTAGATTTTTTACACGAATTAGAACGACAAGGCTATACCCTAGGTGATTCACTACCGAAGGATGTTCCTTGCTTGATAGATAGATTGACGGAAAATATTACCAATGATCCAGATTCTTTATACCAAGCCAATGTTAATATTACAATTTCAGCAACAGATTTCTACGCCTATTACAATCTTTTAGCAACTGCATTAAGAGAAAAAATAGAATTGCAATGGGGGAAACCTACGGATTCGCCAAATTACAGGGACGGCAGTTTTATTATTCCCGGTATTTGCTTGGGGAATATTTTTGTTAGTATACAACCCAGTAGAGGCTACGACATCGATTTACAAGCGACCTATCATTCGCCCGATTTACCTCCAACTTATGCTTATTTAGCCTATTATGTATGGTTGCAGTCCTATTTTAAGGCGGATGCGATTATACATATGGGAAAACATGGGAATTTAGAATGGTTGCCCGGTAAAAGTGTTGCTTTGAGTAAAGAAACCTGTTTTCCTGCAGCTATTTTGGGTGATATTCCTCATTTTTATCCATTTATAATCAATGATCCGGGAGAAGGAACACAGG
Organism: Flavobacteriaceae bacterium; assembly: GCA_016764435.1. Lineage (GTDB taxonomy): Bacteria > Bacteroidota > Bacteroidia > Flavobacteriales > Flavobacteriaceae. Next base: position 36,834 of record JAESRX010000067.1, read on the forward strand.
CAAAAAGAAGAACTCATGCCGTTATTATAGATCATTTAATTCCACCGATGACACGTGCTGAAAATTATGGAGATTTATTGGCTTTAGAATTGTTAATCGATGAGTATTATGATGCCGCATTATTAGATCCAAAACGGGCCAATCTTATTAAGAAAAAAGTGGAGCAACTGGTAAATTCTACTGATTTAAAGTCAGATTTAAACGATGACGGAAAAGATATAGATACGCTACTCGTGGTGATAGATGGCTATTTATGCGAATTAAAAGAAGCACAGATCAGGGGAGGATTACACATTCTAGGAAAACATCCAGTGGAAGGAAAATTAGTGGACTTAATCGTTGCATTACACCGTTTACCTACAGGAAATGTCTTAGGAATTACCCAGGCAATAGCACAAGATATCGGTTTAGAAGTAGATCCATTAAAGGTAGATTTTGAAGCTTCTTTTAAGCGTACCATCTCTGGAGTCTACTGCAGAACCTATGGGCAATTAATAGAACTATTAGAATTAAAAGCTTCTAATTATATAGAAGACATCTTACTAGGAACAGCTCCTGTAAATGACTTAGGGACTGCGACTACAAAGGTGTTGGATGAAATTATCACAAGTACGCTTCCAAATATAAAATCTACACGTGATGAATTCACTAATTTAATAGCGGGTTTAAATGGAAAATATGTCCCTGCCGGTGGTTCTGGAGCGCCTACAAGAGGACGTTTAGATTTATTGCCTACGGGAAAGAACTTCTATTCTGTTGATGTGAGGACTATTCCTACGAATGCAGCCTATGAATTAGGGATGAAAAGTGCAGCTAATATTATTGACAGATATTTACAAGAGCATGGAGAATATCCTACGTCTATAGGAATCTCTGTATGGGGAACTTCAACCATGAGAACTGGAGGGGATGATATTGCACAAGCTTTTGCCCTGATGGGAATCCGTCCTGTCTGGTCAGGATTGAATCGGAGGGTGTCAGATTTCGTGGTAATATCCTTACTCGAACTAAAAAGACCTCGAGTAGATGTACTGCTACGTATTTCTGGCTTTTTTAGAGATGCCTTTCCCGATGTCATTTCCTTGTTTAATGCGGCGGTTGAAAAACTAGCGTCCTTGGACGAAGACTTCGACATGAATCCGATTAAAAAACGATTTGAAACGGAAAAAGAAGATTGGGTTTCTAAAGGACTTTCAGAAAAACAGGCTACAGAAAAATCCTTATTCCGTGTGTTTGGTTCTAAGCCTGGTGCATATGGTGCCGGTCTTCAAGGCTTAATTGACGGAAAAAATTGGGAAACACAAGCGGATTTAGCACAGGTATATATCAATTGGGGTGGCTATGCTTATCACGGCCCAAAAAATGAAGGAACTTCAGCCCACGAATCCTTCGAAAAACGACTAGAGAATATAGAAGTAGTGATACAGAATCAAGACAATAGAGAACATGATTTACTGGATTCTGATGATTATTATCAATTCCAAGGAGGGATGACTGCCGCGGTGTCCACACTAAAAGGGGAGGCCCCAGATACTTATTTTGGAGATCATTCCAGGCCTGATAATCCTAAAATAAAATCCTTAAAAGAAGAATTACATAAAGTCTATCGCTCTAGAGTCGTCAATCCAAAATGGATGCAAGGTATGCGAGATCATGGGTATAAAGGAGCATTTGAAATGGCCGCTACCATGGATTATTTGTTTGCCTATGATGCGACTACAAATCTGATTGAAGACTTCATGTACAAAGGAATTACAGAAGCCTATCTCTTAGACGAACAGAACAAGGCCTTTATACAAGAACATAATAGATGGGCGCTCAAGGACATGTCCGAACGTATGTTAGAGGCTATTCAGCGTGGCATGTGGAAAGATCCTTCAGATGAAATCAAAGAGCAATTGGAAGCCCTTTATTTAAAATCCGAAGGGGATTTAGAATAATACAAGATACAATGCGCATCAGTTACCCTATAGTTAGTAAACATATTTACAGGCTTTAAAGACAACAGGGAGGCCAAATAAACACCCCTTTCGAAAGACATCTCTCTAGGGGAATTAACCAGCTAGCAGTGTGTGCGTGTTTTGAGGTCTTGATCGCTGTTAAAATCTGATAAACTACAAGGAAAATCAGGAAGGGAAGTGTGTTCCTTTCCTGCTTCTTAATTTGAGGGATAGTAAGAAAGCATATCTATAAAACAAAACTTTCTAAGTTCCTAAAGAACCCTTACCTTTGCCAAAAAATATTTTATATGTCACAACAATTTGCCGCTCTAGGGCTATCGGAGCCGTTGGTATTAAGTTTAACTGAATTAAACATCAACACTCCTACGGATATTCAACTAAAATCCATTCCTGTACTTTTACAACAAGAAGATGATTTTGTAGGATTGGCCAAAACCGGAACCGGAAAAACTGCGGCATTTGGATTGCCATTACTGCAACTTATTGATGTGGAGAACCCAAAAATACAAGCGGTAATTTTGGCGCCAACACGTGAATTAGGACAACAGATTTACGCGAACTTAGTATCTTTTGCAAGTCACCTTCCAGCGGTCTCTATTGCATCCGTTTGTGGAGGAATCCCTATAAAACCACAGATAGAACGTTTAAAAGAAGCGACACATATAATCGTTGCCACACCAGGCCGATTAATTGATTTGATTCAACGAAACAATGTCAACCTTAAATACACCGACTATTTAGTGCTAGATGAAGCCGATGAAATGGTAACATCGCTTAAAGATGGTTTAGATAAGATAGTGGCTGTATTGCCAAAAAAACATAGAACAATGCTGTTTACGGCTACGATGCCGGGAAATATCAAGCAACTAATTCAAAACTATATGTCCAAGCATGTAACTCAAGTGAGTGCGGAGATGGAAACAGTAGGACACCAAGGAATAGACCATAACTATGTAGTGGTCTCTCCAGAAGAAAAATTAGATGTTTTAATGCATTTCTTGAGTTCAAGAGAAGGAGAACGTGGTATTATTTTTTGTAAAACCAAAGCAGCAGTGAACAAGTTGGCAAAGAATTTAGCCATTAATAAATTCTCTTCTGGTGCCTTACACGGAAGCTTAACACAAACTATTCGAGACCGTATTATGGGACAGTTTAGAGTGGGGCAAATAAATATTTTAGTAGCGACAGATTTAGCAGCGAGAGGGATCGACATAAAAGAGATCTCGTATGTTGTCAATTATCATTTACCGGATGTTTACGAAACGTATGTTCATAGAACTGGGCGTACCGCTAGGGCAGGAGCAAAGGGATTTGCATTGACCGTAATTCAACAAGAAGAAGAAAAGGACATCCATGACTTTGCAGCTGAATTAGGAATTACTTTTGCACCCTTTAAAAAAGCGAATGCACAAAGTATCGAAGAAAATAACGCCTTATTATGGGCAAAGAAAATTTTTAAAATTAAACCGAACCGTGAGGTAACAGCCCAATTTAAAAAACAAATTCATACCGTTTTACATCATTTAACAAAGGAAGAATTGGTAGAGAAAGTATTGGCATATTATATATCACAACAAACCACGACACCTACGGATACGGAGAAAAAACCAACCAAGAAAAAGAAGAAAAAATAAGATGGCAAATATCATAAAACACCAGCAAGACATGCTTGATAAATTAAAGATCAAGGAGCTGAACCCAATGCAAGTAAAGGCATTAGAGGCTATAAAGTCACATTCAAATGTCGTTATTCTATCACCGACGGGAACTGGAAAAACCTTGGCGTTTTTACTTCCTTTAATTGAGAGCCTAGATCCTACAAGTAAAGAGGTACAGGCGTTAATTTTGGTACCATCACGTGAATTGGCCATCCAAATAGAGCAAGTAGTTAGAGAACTTGGTTCTGGATATAAGGTAAATGCCGTGTACGGTGGAAGAGCTATGTCTAAGGATAAAATAGAATTGAAACACACTCCTGCTATTTTAATTGGAACTCCTGGACGTATTGCAGATCACTTTAGTAGAGAACGATTCTCTAGAGATTTTATCAAAACATTAATCTTAGACGAGTTTGACAAGTCTTTGGAAGTTGGTTTTGAATATGAAATGCGCGGAATTATTCACGAGCTTTCAAGTATAGACAAACGCATCTTAACGTCTGCCACTCAAGAATTAGAAGTTCCTGAATTTGTAAAATTAGGAAAACACACAGTGGTGAATTTCTTAAAAAGAAGAAGCAATAATTTAACGCTTCAAACGGTAATGTCACCATCTAAGCACAAAATGCAGACCTTGGTAGATGTTTTAAATCATGTAGGAAACACCCCTGGAATTGTATTTTGTAATTTAAAAGATACGATCAGCGATGTTAGTGCTTATTTAGATGAAAAAGGAATCAAACATGGTTGTTTTTACGGTGGAATGGAGCAAAAAGACCGCGAACGTTCTTTGATAAAATTCAGAAATGGAACCCATCAGATTATTGTAGCAACAGATTTAGCAGCACGTGGAATAGACATTCCTGCCCTTAAATTTATTGTGCATTATCAATTGCCTTTAAAAGAGGAAGAATTCATACATAGAAATGGACGTACAGCTCGTGTGGACGAAGAAGGAACTGCCTATGTATTAAAACACAAAGACGACAGATTACCTGATTTTATACACAATTCAAAAGTGATTAAATTATCAGAAAAAAGCACTAGAAAAGCACCGAAATGGGTAACTCTATTTATTTCTGGAGGAAGAAAAGATAAAATTTCCAAAGGAGATATCGCTGGACTATTCTTTAAACAAGGAGGCTTGACAAAAGACCAATTAGGCGTTATAGAACTTAAACAGGACTGTGCATTTGTAGCGGTTCCTAAAAAAATAGCCGACGAAATCGTAAGGAATTTAAATAATAGTAGACTTAAGAAAAAGAAAGTGCGTGTATTTACTGTGTAATTAACTGATAATCAAAGAAGATTAGTGAAGGCAAAATGAAACAAATAAAATTTTATAATCTTGTTTGTAACGTTATAAAAAAAATATTAATCAATCTGAATTAGAAATAATTGAAATACAAATAGTATCTTTGCACTGCTGACCGAGATTTAATATTCATTACAATTTAGGTCTTTTTAAGCAAATTATAAATCATATAAACTATAAATGGCAAAATCGCAACAAACTTTTAATAAAGCAGAAAAAGAAAAAAAACGTAAGAAAAAACGAGAAGAAAAATTAAAGAAAAAAGAAGCTCGTAAAATGGACGTTAGGGAAAATGGTACCGCTGGTATCCAGTTTGCTTATGTGGATCATTTAGGAAATCTAACTGATACACCACCAGATCCTGCATTAAAAGTTGCCGTAGATTTAGAAAGCATTGAAATTGCAATTCCTAAAAAAGAAGACCTTCCAGAAGTGGATCCAATAAGAAAAGGTAAAGTATCTTTCTTCGATACTTCTAAAGGATTTGGATTTATTATTGACGCTGAAGACAGTGAAAAATACTTCTGTCACGTTAGTGGATTGATTGATCAAATTGCAGAAAACGATAAAGTTTCTTTCGAACTTGAAAAAGGAATGAAAGGACTAAATGCAGTTCGTGTTACTAAAGTCTAAGGAAAACACCTTATTATATATTGAAAACCAACTAGGAAACTAGTTGGTTTTTTTTGTTAAAACCAATTTAAAGTCTTCCTTAGTGGGCTAATTATTTTAAGAATTGATTATAAATCTACTACTAGAACAATCATTATATAAAAGATATTATACGCTTATTTTTTACATTGTTCTTTTATAATCTGTTCCATAGACGATACTCTAACTAACTATAAATGTCTAATTTCAGAAAAACACATCTTAAAATACGCTAAGTAACCATCTCCTTTTATTATATAAGCTCAGGACTTCATAGCGGTCTTTCCTATTATGCACCTTGCCATGTCATCTAAATTTAAAATCAGATCTATATAATTCAAATTACAGCAATCATTCCATTGGAAATAATAGTACTACTATCGTGAGTTTTGAAATTAACTAACAAATAAGAAAAGCACAAATGATGGCGTAAGACATGTCTTATTATGGTCTTTAAATACAGTTAGATACGATAATATCATTTGTGTAAATCTGGTTTTTTTAAGTGACTTTTAAATTCATTTCCAATATTTTATACTGTTGACGTTTATATATGTAACGATTTAAATATTAATTATAGATAATCACTACTTTACGCTAAATAAAGTATTCTTACTTCCTGTAATTTTATAATTAATTAACATTAAAAACAGAATGTTTCCAGATATTTTGTGGTAATTTTATTGAGCCGAAGCACTGCAAAGCAAAAGAGTTAAAGAACTTAAAATCATCATAAGAATCGTTAAATAAAGATACCATGGAATCATTAAAAGGAAAAAAAGCACTGATTACAGGAGCAGGAAAAGGAATAGGAAAAGCACTAGCACTCGCTTTTGCAAAAGAAGGAATTGATGTGGCTTTGCTTTCTAGAACCACGAGTGATTTAGAGAAAGTAGCTAAAGAAGTACGAGCATCTGGAGTCAAAGCGATGGTAGTAGCAGCAGATGTATCTGATGAAAAGTCAGTAAATGAAGCAGCAACAAAAGTTCTAGAAGAATTTGGAACGATAGACATCTTAATTAATAATGCTGGAATAGGACGTTTTGGAAATTTCATGGATTTATCATCCTCAGATTGGACTGAAGTCATCAATATTAACTTAATGGGTACTTACTTTGTAACTCGTGCTTTCTTACCGAGTATGATTGCACAAAAAGTGGGAGATATTATAAATATATCATCCACTGCAGGCTTGAAAGGAAACGCTATGACAAGTGCTTATAGCGCTTCTAAATTCGCAGTTATTGGATTGACTGAATCTTTAATGGCTGAAGTACGTAAACATAACATACGTGTAAATGTATTAGTTCCGAGTACTGTAGCAACAGATATGGCATTGGATTTAAATTTGACAGATGGAAACCCAGAAAAAGTGATGCAACCAGAAGATATTGCAACACTACTAGTTAGTCAATTGAAATTACCGAGAAGAGTCATGGTAGTGAATTCTAGTATCTGGTCTACCAATCCATAAAAAGAATTACTTTTTATTAAAAAAAATCCTTTGAAATTATTTGAAAGGATTTTTTTTGTGCCTCCCTGTAATATTTTTACAATTAAGCCACTAATAAATAAAAAACAACTTGTGAGTAACGATTTCTATACCCTTAAGATTTTACCTTATGCCGGCATTATTATAAAAATATGTAGGGCTTATACAGATTCCCAAGAAGATTTTGAAGACTATTACCAAGAGGTTTGTCTACAAATATGGAGGAGTAGAGTACAATTTAGAGGTGACTCTAAATGGTCTACGTGGATATATAGACTGAGTTTAAATATTTGCTTGACATCTATAAAAAAGAAACGAAAAAACAAGCAACATATAAATTCAAGTGAAAAGATGATCGCTGCTACCATAGATAACCATGCGTTTTCAGATGAATCACTAAATTTATTATACGATGCAATCAAAAAGTTATCCGAAATAGACCGGGCAGTTATTCTATTGTATTTAGAAGAAAAATCACAAAAAGAAATTGCGGAAATCATAGGAACGAGCCCTAACAATATTGGAGTGCGAATCAACAGAATAAAAGAACGACTTAAAAAATTATTAGATGGAAAAATCAATTAAGCATATTTGGAAATACGGATTCGAAGCAGAAAACAACTTAATAGCACCCAAAATAAATGACCTTTACAATCGAAAGTCAAAACATATTGTCGATAAATTTATGCGGATGTTTAAATTTAATATGTGGTTTCTAATTATATTCTCATCACTGTTTTTAATCTATAGTTATTTTAACGATTTCTTATTGGGAGGGATACTCATATTTGTACTATTCAACAGTTTGGTGCTTGTTAACAGGAATCTATTCAAAACCTTACGTCATCTAAACACAAATGTTCCAAGCATTGAATATATAATTGCTTTTAATGAGTGGTTAAATAAACAGGTAACCATGAATAAAAAATTGGCACATTATTACTATCCACTTTTATTTATCTCATTTATGGTTGGGTTTTATTATTCCGTAGGAGGTCAGGAATTAGTGAATGAAATTCTAGGGACATCTCACCAAATTTATTTTATCAATGGTATTCCTGTATTTTGGGCCATAGGTATGGCACTTATCACTGGATTATTAGCTGTTTTCGGAGGCGCTCTTTATAAACTTGACCTATACTTGATGTACGGTCATATTTTCAAGAAATTAGACAGTTTAATCCAAGACATAGAAGAGTTAAAAAGCGAGTAAACAAGCGTGATTTGTAATGTAACTAGAGTAGTAATGTACTTAAGAGTGGCTATTCCTTAAGTTTTCGTTAGTATTCATGAATAATATGTTCAATTAATTGGTGAAACAGGAGGGAAGGCATATGGTATAAACACTCCTGTTTATTTATTGTAAATTCTTATTTCACGGACACTTCAATAGATTCCAACTGCACAACATCACCAGAAAATATTTTTTTACGAATCCGAGTTTCAATAACCCCATTCAGTAATACTTCTTCATTCTGAATCAATATTTTGGCATGTCCACCAGTTTGCGCAATACTTAAATACTGTAATAAATTGTTTAGTTGTATGTATTCATGACCTTCTTTTAACTCAAAATTATGGGTATTCATAGTAGTAAAATTTAGGTTGCAAAGATAAAAGGAATTCCTCTAATAAAATATATAATTCAACGCCAAATTAAGAAAGCAGTCTTCACTATTTAAGCTAGAACAACAAAGTTAACTATATAATTTAGACCAAAAAAAAACGTTATTCAGAAGAATAACGTTTTTAACATATAAGTTACTAAAAACCTATCCTTTTTTCAAGAATGGTTTTCCTGATTTTAATAATTCTTTACCAGCAACATCATTGATGATAATAGAAGCCATCATATACCAAGCTCCTAAAGCACAAATAATAAGTGCATAGGCCGCAATTGATTTAAGTTGAGGGTATCCAAAGTGAGCCAAATCTAAAAAGATAAACCCGATAATTAACCAAGCGAAAGTAAAAGTCATCGCTTTGTGAATATACAATGAAGCAACTCCAAAAATCATGGTTAATAAAGTCCAAACCACCAAATAGACACCAACGTCTGTTCCGCTAGATTTATAGATTTCAAAGTGGTTACACAACCAAATAATACCAAGACCAATCCAAAAAGAACCATAACTTACAAAAACTGCAAATCCAAAGTTATTATTCATTTTTTGTTCCATGAATCCTGCGATCATTTGTGCCAAGCCTCCAAAAATGAACGCCATAGCTACTACTGGTCCTAATCCTAAGAATCCTAAATTGTGGATCTGTAACAACAACGTTGTCAATCCAAATCCTGCCAGTCCAACCACTGCAGGGTTTGCTAATTTTACATTACTCATTTATATAATTGTTTTAAGTGTTTCTAGTACATAAAAAGAGGCAATCGGTCGTTTCAAATAACACTCAACAAAAAATTATTTTAAAACCAATTACCTCTTAAATCAAAATTTTACTCTTTTACTTATCTCCTAAACTCATACCAGTACCACGCGCTGTGCCCACTAAGGCAGAGTCAGGGCTGACAAAATTTTGGTCTTTTACCGCTTCTAAGAAAGGAACAGGAACAATGTTAGGATGCTGATATGCAACCATCTTACCGAAATTCCCTTCAATTGCTAATTCCATAGCTGCAACGCCAAATTGCGTAGCTAAAATACGATCGAAAGCCGTAGGAGTACCTCCTCGCTGTAGATGTCCAAGAACTGTTTCTCGCATATCAACATCGCAACCTGCTACTTTTAAATCGTGTAATAATTTATGAGCAATCCCTCCTAATTTAAGATTCTCATTTCCTATTTCATCACTTTTTTCAGACATTGCACCACCACCTTGTTCAATAGCACCTTCTGCCACCACAATGATTACGTGTCCACGTCCTTTTTTAAAGCGTGTGTTTATTTTTTCTAATACAACATCTAAGTTGTAAGGAATTTCTGGAATTAAACAAATTTCAGCGCCACCTGCAATAGCTGCACTTAAGGCAATCCATCCTGCATCACGCCCCATAACCTCAAGAATAATCACTCGGTTATGTGAAGCAGCCGTGGTAACTAATCTATCTACAGCCTCCGTCGCAACTTGAACAGCCGTCTGAAAACCAAAGGTATAATCTGTTGACAATAAATCATTGTCAATAGTTTTAGGCACGCCTATTATATTTAATCCTTGATCGTATAATCGGTTTGAAATACGTTGAGACCCATCTCCACCAATACTAATGACAGCTTCAACTCCCATGTCTTTTAATGTCTGGATCATCTCATCTGATCTGTCTACAAAATCCCAAATACCATCCGTACCTTTTACAGGCCATGCAAATGGTCCTCCTTTAGTCGTAGTTCCTAAAATAGTTCCTCCTTGGTAGTGAATTCCGGCAACATTACTGCCGTTTAATTCTATAATTTCTTGTGGTTCTTGTAGTACACCATCGAAAGATTGTATACTTCCAACTACTTCCCAATCTTCTGTTAATTCAGCACGTTTTACAACGCCTCTTATTACTGCATTTAGTCCTGGACAATCTCCTCCTCCGGTTAATATAAGTGCTTTTTTCTTCATGTTTTTACTGTCTTTTTTACTACTGTAAAGTTCACTTTTCCTTGCTAATCTAAAACTGACAATTGTCATAAACTACAGCTATTTACGATAACGTTTTCGCTGTAACTACATCGTTTATAGCGTGTAAAATACATAAAACCTTATTATTTTCTGCTCCTCCTACAGCCCTTATCGGAGCTCATGTTTTGTCGTTTTGCGAAAGTATAAATTTTATTCTTGATAGCCATTACCAAGAGAAGTAAAATTGATTTATTATCACTAAAATAATCTCTTTTATAGTACAGATTGATTGCTTTTTGTAAGCTTCTATTTAAAAACGAAAAGGGAGGGAATTCAGACATAAATGGATGGGGTATTAGAATTTTATAAAAATTGTCTTTGTCTTTAGAGAGGAGAAGAGAGGTACCTTAAATTTAAAGGTCACTTACCATGAGAATAAGAAGTAAAGTGATGTCAAAACTAGGTGAATCTCATAAGAAAAATCGATTAGATAGTCCTAACAGTAGCTATATATAACCGGTCCTGTATGATTCGGAAATTCTTTAGGTAAATTGTAGATAGTTTTTTTTGTAGTCAATGATAAATATCAATACCTCTTTGTATTAATTCTAATAAATTTGAATAAAAAATTACCTACGAATAAAATTATATTGAAAAAGTCATATTGAATGTAAATCTAAAGAGGCGATTATATCGGTAAATACCGAAATCTTCGTCTGAATAATTATTTAATTTTTACACAGACATCTACATGTAGGCTGTTTAATTGTTGCCATGTTAGTTTGTTAACACCTGTGAATCATGGCGATATGTTTTAAATTAGTTATTGTAATCCCTTGCTATAATGAGGCTGAACGGATACAATCGAAAAAAATTATTTCCTTTTTGAATGCTCATACCTCTGTCAAAATTTGCTTTGTTGATGATGGCTCTACGGATGACACTTTAGAAGTACTGTACCAATTACAAAGGGAACTGCCTTCTCAAGTGAAAGTAATCAATCAGAAAATTAATAAAGGAAAGGCAAATACCGTTCGGAATGGAGTTTTAACCTGTTACGAAGATGAAAAATTCGAGAAAATAGCCTATTTAGATGCTGATCTCTCTACCTCTTTAGATGAATGCTACACACTTAGTAAATTAGTCAAAAACGATACCTTACTGATATTTGGCTCTAGAAAAACTTCAGAGACCAATCATATTGAACGAAAACAATATCGATTTATCATTGGACGTATTATCGCATTTCTTATCGCTGCTCAGTTACAATTAAAAATCTATGATACACAATGTGGTTGCAAAATATTTGATCAACGAATCATTCCATTTATATTTAAAGAAAAATTCATGTCTCGATGGCTGTTTGATGTAGAAATTTTTCATCGTTTTAATGGTTTATACAAATTCAATAAAGTAGCTGTTCATTTCAAGGAGGTTCCACTCAATTCTTGGGCGGATACCGAAGACTCACGAGTTCCTTTTAGTTATGCTTTGAAATTATGGTACGATTTAATTAGAATTGGGCTACGATATAGACTCTCATAAAAAACTTCTTAATTCACATGAAAAAGATTTTATCTAATAAATTTGCCATTAGTGTTCTCATCATTGTAGTAATTCGTGCTTTTCTAAATGCGATTATACCCTTGATGGATAAAACAGAAGCTCGGTATGCTGAAATAGCACGCATCATGCAAGAGACGGGGGATTGGATTACGCCACACATAGATTACACCATTCCTTTTTGGGCGAAACCTCCATTATCTACATGGCTATCTGCATCTAGTTTTGAATTATTTGGCCTGTCAGAATTCACTGCGCGGTTGCCTTATTTGTTATTGAGTATCGCATTACTATTGCTTATAGGAAAATATGGAAAAAGAAATGGAACCTCCTTTTTTCTGCCAGGTTTTATTCTCCTTTGCATTCCCGAGTTTTTAATTCATGCGGGGGTAGTTTCTACAGATACCGCTCTGGCGTTCTGCGTGGCATTGGTACTTATCTCTTTTTGGGAAACTATGAGTAAGAACGGTGATTATTATTGGAAATACCTGTTATTTGTCGGCCTAGGTTTAGGCCTGTTAGCCAAAGGGCCCATCGTATTTATTCTAACCCTGCCACCAATGTTTATCTGGACGGTCTATTTTGGACAATTCAAATTACTTTTCAAAAAAACACCTTGGTTTTTGGGGACACTAATAGTCGTTATAATTGCATTTCCTTGGTACTATTTAGCCGAGAAAAATAGCCCAGGTTTTTTTGATTATTTCATTGTAGGAGAACATTTTAAACGCTTTTTTGATGCGAGTTGGCAAGGGGATCTATATGGATTTCCTAAAACCCAACCTAGGGGAATCATCTGGCTGTTTTTGGCTGTTTTTTCACTGCCCTGGATACAACTTGTAGTGGTCAAATTATGGAAAAATAGGAGCGAGGCTAAACAGAATAAATGGGTAGTGTTTTTGATGCTATGGTTGCTATGGACGCCCCTATTTTTTAGTGTTTCTAGCAGCTTAATTCATCCGTATATTATGCCTGTAATGGTACCAATCGCATTGTTAATTACGCATTATTGGAAAGATATAAAACGGAAAAAAATATGGATTCGTGTAGGACTTATTTTACCTGTTTTAACCTTAATTATGGGGGTATTAAGTCTCTTTGGAAGTGAAATTACATATTACGGAAATACAGATAAACAGCTGATTCAACACCATCCTTCAATAAAATCATTTTATCACTTAGGGACTAAAAGTTATTCAACACAGTTCTATACGAAAGGTAAGGTGAAATCCTTAGAGATTTCCGACTTAATCACATTAAGCCCAAACCATAAAACAGGGTTAATTATCCGGAAAAAACTATTAAGAAAGATAGATACAAGTACACTGAAACATTGGAAAATTGCAGATAGCACCCATAAAAAAGTACTGTATATCTACCAAAAGAAAGAGGAGTAAAGCCACCCCTAATTGGGGCGTTCCCCAAGGGTCGGGCTATACGCTACTACGCTTCACTTTTTTAAAAGGAAAAAAAGTTGCAGGGTAACCGCTTCTATCCCTAACGCGAGCATCGTAATACCACCAGAAATACGTGCCCTAGAAAAAACCATACGAAACCCTAGAAAGAACGACGAATCCGGAAGGCTGTCAATGCCAAAATTATAGACTTTAGAAGAGTTTTTGTAGGAGTAAGGGATGGTAAATTCCATCTCTTAAGAGCAATTAGAATTTATGTATAAAAAATCAAAAAACACTGAAGTTGGACCCGCCCCGGAATAAGCTAGGTGATAAAACAAAGTATTCTAAATAAGAAAAGTTTAGATGTAAAAGTGATATCGAATAAAAGGATTCCATAGAAATCTTCTAAGCACAAATAACTCGTAGAGGAAATAAAATATTTTTGGATAGAACTATTTGTGAATAGCAATTTCATTTACAGGTAATAAATTATTTTGATTGTTGCAATGTATTGACTACTCCCAGCATTTGAGTTGCCTCCATTACAATCATTTTTGCCTTCGGATCATAACACACTACCAGGTCTTCTAAGGAGCTCAATCTATTTTTAGGAACAACCACAAATATAATGTCTTTTGCTGATTCGTGACCAAGATCCTTTCCGTTTACAGTGGTCCCAGAAACTCCAAGTTCATGTTTTATTAAAAGGCCTAAAGGTGCCAGTTCTTTAAAAGAAGAAATATGGACAATCAAATGATTCGGACGCCCCGTTAAAACGACGTCTATTAATTTGGCTCCCGTAAAAATACTAATCATGCTCCACAATGCCAATTCGATACTTTCAAATACCAATCCCGCCGCGAGTACCACAATAATATCTAAAATCAGAATAACGGTACCCGTTTTTAAGGAAGTTTTTGATGTTACAATCCTAGCAATTATAGTACCACCACCAGCAGAACCACCTCCTTTAAAAATAAGTCCTAAACCAGTTCCTACGAGAACTCCTCCATACAATGTAGCTAATAATGGTTCCGAGCTCAATGCTTCTAAATGAACCACTTTAGATAATACATCTATAAACACACCCATCATAATTATTGCAACTCCAGATTTTAAGGCGAAATATTTTCCGAGATAACGAATACTTACAAGTAACAAAGGAATATTTATCAATCCAAATAACAGTCCAATAGGTAGTTTAAAAATAGAGTGAAATATAATAGCCAATCCTGCCGTACCACCGGTTGCTATACTATTAGGACTCAGAAATCCAACCACTCCAAATGCAAGTAGCATACATCCAAGAGTGATAAACAAATAATTAATAAACTCTTTTTTCATAAAATTAGGTTTCAAAAAAGACAAAGATATTAAGAAAGGATGGTTTCCCTGATGAAAATCATAAAATACCTCAATGATTAATTTATGAAATGATATATTGTAAATAACTAACGTGTTTTGATTGGATGTACTTTTCTTGCGAATAAAACAAACAGGAAGCAAGGAAATTGTAATAAAAAACACAAATAGAGTTGTTGTAGTAGTGTTAACACAAGCGCCGCATAGGAGGGGACATTGTCAGTCAGAGCACTTCTTGTAATGGGTGTAATAGGACGTTAGTAGGGTTGTAGACCTCAATTCAGAGAGATATAAACAAAAAAGGATGGTTACTATCCTGTCAATGGACATAGGACAGGGCAGGAGCTATATATCAAGCTCCGTAGTGATGATTAAAGGCCTCAGCATACACTTACACCTTATTTGTTAGCTGGTAAAGTTGAAAAACAGACTGTAAAACATCACAGTGTCGGAATTATGTTATCTTAGGCTCTAAAAAAGAATCGAGATGAAAGAACATTTCTTTACCTGCCCATATTGTTGGGAAAAAATATCCATGCTATTTGAACCCACCATCACCATACAAACCTATATTGAGGATTGTGAAATCTGCTGCCAACCAATTCAAATTGAACTACTGTTCTTACAAGAAAACAATATTCAGTTTAAAGCAACGAGTATTGAACAATAAAAAGGCACTCATTTTCTATGAACTCCTCACGTTCTTATAGATACCAACCTGACGAGCTCATTATTTCTAAAAAAAAGATTTTTATCCTTAAAAATACTAAATTTACATCATTATCAGAAAATCAACGTAAAAACCTATTGTACAGTGATTTAAAAATAGAGTAGAGGTTTTTTCAAAGCTTAAAACAACCTCCTTGAAAAAATAAGAAACACCATTGTATACTATGATTTTTACATAAAGCGTTAAAAACTATGACTTCATACACGCTATTAGGCAACAATCATCTTCTATAGTCGCTGAGAATAGCCTACAACGTGAATCATGGCCTATGATACAGTTCATTGAATCCTCAGGAACTTCCGATATAAGACAATGAAGGTTTTTTAATAATAGATGGAAAAACGACATTGATTTTGATCTTGAAATACTCTATTTAACATAATATAAATTATAGTACAAAAGGATAGTTGTATTCTGGACAGTACTTTATAGATCCATTTATGGATTCCTAGGATGCTCTTGAGTAGTTTTAGTGAATTGAATTCTCGAACTTGTATCCTAACGCGAACAAACAATATTTTCTATGGTCAAACCTTTTGCGTCTTTAAAATATAATTATCATTTAAAGCTATTATAAATATGATCTATAATGATAAGTTCACGGTTATTCTGACAATCTGTTTCTTAGGATCTTTAAATATCAATTCTGTTTGTTCGTTCTGTACCGTTAGATTTCGTTAACGAATTATCTTAGCAACATCTCATCCATGATTTTTTAGTTGCTTACTCGAACAAAATATTATTACTAAATAAATATTTGATCTATAACGCTCACTTATTTACTACTGATTATTAAAGTTACAGGGATATTAGATACTCATAATACTCTTGAAGCCAATTTATAAATCATATCCGACCTCTAAACTTAAACGAATTCTCTAGCTATTCTACAGTGTCATCTATAATTTAACACCTTCTATTTAACATAATGTTTATGATACTCCTAATGAAATCATCGAATGTCGCATCAATTCTGTATCCGAAATTCAGCGCTTACAAATAGATTTCATATTTTTTTTCATATTGGAGTTATAACGTATTCATCTCTCAATAGTTAAAAAAAAGCCGTAAATAACCTATACCCTTGTCTTAGAGGAGCTTCACTCCTACTTTATTTATTGAGAAAGTACTATTTACGTGTCAATAAACCAATAAATTTTACATAACTTCAGTCATATATAATCAATTTAATAGAAAATTCCCTGTCTATTCTAGAGTGTTTAAACAATTATTGAGCTATCAATTCTCCCGTGTTTTTATTGTAAAAAAGCATGTAAAGTAACCCTAGTGTTGCAGTAAACGCACAACAATAAAAAGTAACTGGAATTCTCCCTACTGCATCTTGATAGTACCATCCTGAAAACAAAGCCCCTAGCCCAATTCCGGTCTCTAGAGCGATATACATTGTAGCTATGGATTTCCCTTTACGCAAAGGGTCGCTCAATTCTATTGTCCAGGCATTGATAGTCGGAGATAAAATACCCATGGCGAAACCATACACAACGGCAGCTGCCAACATGCCGTTTTTTGTAGTTAAATAACCCAATAAAAATAAGGCAATAATTAACACAATTAATCCTGTTTTTATGACAATTTCCCTACCAAAGGTATCCGATATTTTTCCAGCAATAATTCGTACAAAAACAGACGCCATTGTGAATGCAATAAAGAACGTCCCTTTATTTTTGATTCCTAAATGCTCGCTCCAATCTGGAATGAGTGTTAAAATGACACCAAAACCAACATAGATACAAAACGTTATATATGCCGCAGGTAACGCCTCTTTCGCAAGAATATCCGACTTCGTTATCTTTAAATCTTTACATCTAAACTTTTGTGTATACTTCAATGATTCTTTTAAATTTGCTATCAAAACGATGGACATTAGCGCAAGGAATGAAGAACTATAAAAGAACACGTCGTAATTAGTATACAGTTTAATATAACTTCCTAGAGCGGGACCTAAAGCCAAACCTATACTAAAACAAAGACCTTGAATCCCCATGGCTTCCCCTAATTTATTTTTCGGAATGATATCTGACACATAAGCAGCGATTGCCGTTGGACTAAAACCTGTAGAAAAACCATGAAGTAAACGTAAGAGCAAAAAACCAGACACACTGCTCAATATCGGGTAAAATAAGCCCGAAATAACACAGACAATTACACCAAATATCAACACTGGTTTTCGACCAATTGTATCCGTTAATTTTCCGCTAATAGGCCTTGATAAAGCTGCTGTCAAAGTAAATAATGCTATGATAAACCCCTTATACTCAGAACCTCCTAGTTCACTTAGGTAATTGGGTAACTCAGGAATTAACATATTGTAACTCGCAGAAAAAAACAGTGAACTTAGACAGATTAGTCCAAACTGTTTAGTATATATATGTTGGTTTGTTTTCATTATTTACTGTGTAAAAAAAGACTGGTTAGTAATGGTTTACCTCTGGTAATTGATCGATTTTTTTTTATATTAAACGATTAATCGCATCTACAAATCTAATTTATTGTATAATTTTGCACCGCAAAGAACAACGAATACTATTTCTAAAAAAAGGACAATTGTCCCAACTAAAAAAAATGATCAGAACAGGTCCTGAATTCTTAACCTATATTGAAGTTTTACGTCATAAATACCCTCAGTATTTTATTATTGAGAAATACGGTTCTAACGAAGTTATCTTAAGCCAACAAAAGCGCTATCATTCATTATATTGTATCAAAACAGGAATCACAAAATGCTATCTATCTGATGAAAACGGCAAGGAATTTATCCAAGAATTTTTAGGGGAAGGCGTGAACTTTGGAGAATTAGAATTTTTCAGTGGCCATTTAAGTTTCTGTTCTATTAAGACGATTACCAACGTAGAAGTCTATAAAATATCATATCAATACTATGATTTTTTATTAGAAAATGACGCTGTATTTAATAGGCTTGTGCTGAAATCTATGGCCTTAAAAATTGGTTTTAAAGCTCCAAGACATTCATTTCAACACTCCTATTCTATCGAAGAAAATATTATTAGACTTCAAAAAATAGCCCCCAATTATGCTAAAATATTCTCAAAAAACGACATTGCGAACTATTTAGGAGTCACACTTCGTAGTCTAAATAGAGCCTTGCTCCTGTTAAAATAGCTACGTTTCTAATTGACCTTATATAATCAATTCTTTCGGGGCTGTTTTTAAGCTTCGTATGAATTAGATACTGTTCTTAAAAACCCTTTATTATGAGTGATTCTATCAATTCAAAGTAGTGTATCCTAATTAAATAGATGACCTAGATTAACCCTAATTTCGAAACCCTCGTCCTATTGTGCATAAGTTTCTAAACTTCACAAACCATTATTTAACAGTTATATAAAACAATAATAATTGATTGTTCCGGCGTTATTTATTGAAATTATTTTCTAATATTGACTGTGTCTTTTCTTTTGGCCACACCCCTTCTATGCTCTGTACTCCCATAAATCAAAAACTAAAAACAACCCATAAAAGCTCCATAATTAAGGTGGAATTATTAGAATAATTATTTTTTTCATACCTAGCAATGAACAAAAAATAGTCATAAAAAATTACTCGCTACAAAACTCCTCCATAAAAAATCAAACTATCAATTTAATTGTATCTTTGCGCAATTATTAATACTAGTACACTAGACCTATATTTCAAAAATTCCTATGCCTTTTAAAAAACTAAATCCCGAAATAAAAGAGATGCTAGAGCATCTAGAAATTACAACGCCTACTCCTTTTCAAAGCAAGAGCATTCCTGTCATAAAAAGCGGTGCTAATCTTTTTTGTACGGCTCCAAATGGCAGCGGTAAAACAACAACACTTGTACTCACTACTTTACATAAATTAAAATTTGAGGCGGTCGGAACGGCGCCGAGAGCCGTAGTTCTCGTGGAGAATAAAGAACGCGCATCGGAAATGTATGATGCCTTTTTTGCCTTTACTAGGTATAAAGAGATTCGTATTTATTTAGCAGAAGAAAAACTTCATATGGACATGCTGAAATCAGAGATTTTTGAAGGAATAGACGTCCTAATTGCTACTCCTAAGACATTCAATAAGATACTCTTAGCAGCCGGTGTAAATTCGACTCAAATAAAACTATTTAGTATAGATGACTCGGAGTTTTTATCAAATAAAACCGCTGATAATGATTTAATGTCCATCACGGAGAGTGTTAATAAATGCCAGTTTGTAATGTATTCTGAAAAGATGATGCCTCATTTAAAACGTTTCCAGTCCTATTTTATGCAGCACTCACGAATAGTCAAACTTTAATATTAATAATTAGGCATTTTTATAGCGCTACCCTATATACAAAAACGACCAATGATACCTAAATTACATTATATTTCGCAAGGAAACTCTCCAAAGGAGCATCTAGAAAATATCCAAAAAGCATGTTCCTCTGGTGCTGAATTAGTGCAATTACATTTGACAAATATTTCAGAAAAAAAACACTTAAAATTAGCGACCGCTGCGCGAGAAATTACATCCCCTTATCAAACGCGATTAATTATTAACGAACAGTACGAAATCGCAAAAAAAGTAAAGGCAGATGGTGTTCATTTTGTAAATACCCCCTCTTCTCTTACTGACATCAGGAAACATTTATATCCATGGCAGATTATTGGCGCTACAGCTAACAGTCTGAAGGAGTGTGAATCCGAGATAGAGAAAGATGTCGATTATATTACTCTTGCTCCCTTTAAATCCGAAGAAAACAACCTTGATAACAATACTGTTTTAGGACTTGAAGGTTACACTACAATCATAGCGGGATTGAATACCGAAACCCCAATTATTGGATTTGGAGGTATTAAAACGGACGATGTTAAGGACATCTTAGCAACCGGTATTTCTGGAATTGGAGTGTCTGACGCAATTACTGAGGATTTTGATAACATTGGAAAATTTAACCAATTATTAAGCGCTTCTTCCACTGCAGAAAAGCGATATACTATAGAATAGATATGTACTCTGTTAAAGGGGCTTGTAAAACCTTTAACAGAGTGCCTTTATATATATTCAATAAGTACACGCGAGACTCTATCGAAAACTTAAGCGGAACTTGCACTTTTTTTAATTAATTTCATTAGATCCAGAGGTGTTTATCTTTACGACATCAAATTAAAGATCAGATAGTAATGACATGAGTAGCCAGCTAGTCCAGAACATCTATGTAATCTTCTGTATCTATTATTCAATAACACCCTTCAAAAAAACATCTATTAATTCAAGCTTATATCCTCCGATACTATCTTTATTAATGGTGTATTTTGCGGTTAATGTTTTACATCCTTTTAGTCCATTATTCAAATTTGGATTGGAATAATTGAAAAAAGTTAAATAAAAAGGTAATTCTCCATCGTTATTAAATAGACCACTCGCTTTTAAATTGTAATTTTCGCCTTTCTTCGTGTAAATACTGTCTTTTATACCATAAGAGTTTTTTAATAACGAGAAAAAATTTTCAAACTTATAATCTTTTACTACTTTCAAAGACCAGTCTTCTGTATTTAGATTGTAAAATTTTCTTTTACTCAAATTCCCGCTTCCCTCCCAAACTTCAAATATAATAATGAATATTTCACCATTATTTTCAATAGTATATGGATGCGTAAATTTTGCTCCATCATCATTTCTTAATACAAGTAGCGTGTCATTTTTGTTGCTATAAATTACTAATTCCTTTACTTCCCATTTCTCTTTTTTCGGCAATTGAAAATAAAGTTTTCTTTCATCATCTTGCCATAAAACACCCTTTTGAACTTTTAGTACATAATTTTCTTTAGCTTCAGTTTTTTTACATGGTGTTTTACACCCCGTAAAAATTAACAGCAACAACATCCATTTAATCTTATTCATTTTTACTGTATGTATTATATAATATTGTTAGAACTGGGTAAATTACTTAGAAGTGTGTCAATCGGAATATACCTACTTATTATTACATCCCAATTATTGAATTTCACCTCATTTCAAAACTCAATATCGAACCTTTATTTTAAATTAACTATTGATTCATAATGGAATTCGCATAACATACAGTAGCTTTTCATTTTATTACATTAGTAGGTAGTCTCTATCTAAATTTAATTTTTTAAAAAGTTAAACTTAGATAATCCCCATACTCCTCGTACAAAAAACATATGGTACTTAAATTGTCTCTATTTTTAAATACATATGTGTAATTTTTAATTTTATTATGATAATTTAAATCCGAAATTTTAACAATTAAACTTTTTAGCACCTCTAAATTTAGAGGTCTATTATATTCAAAAATACGGGTGTTTTCTTCTTTTTCTATTTCTATGATTGTTAATTCAGCATCCATTTGTGTATTAGGTACTTCTATACCTTTAACCCTGTAAGACTCCTGTTCTATTTTATATACCAAAAGAATATCACTTATACCAGATGATTTTAATGTGTATTCACCGGGTGGTTTGTAAAAAACTAAATCCGTTGCTACTGAAGGTAGATTCCCTTTTAAAACATCATTAAAAGTAGGTGGTTTTGTTCGGTTTATATTGATGTGTAATAGCTTTAAAGAATCATTATGTTTTTTTGATAAAAAAACATAATTAATCGCATAATCATTCATTTTTTTTATTCCCTCTTTGTTGTTTTTTAAATTAAAAACATAATTAGCATCAAAATCATTTAAAGAAAAATATTTAATCTCCATTACATTATTTTTTTCTTCACAGCCCGTAAATAATAGTATTAATACCGCTAAAAATTGTTTTATCCTCATTATTATATATCTATTACCTGTAATTGGTTGATTTGTTTTATTTTAAAAAGAATCTAAAGAGACTGTAGTAATCAACATATTTACATTAAAACTATTGTCCGTTTTTATCAATACTTCTTAAATTCAAGTAGTAAATGCAACTTTTCAGATTTGTTTGTTGCTAAGGTTTGGAGTTCCTAATAAATATGTGACTATTTTACTAAGCCACTTTCTTAATTTCCTTTTTTAGTTTTATTTCCATTTCAAGCGGTGATAAATACCCTAGACTTGAATGTAATCTTTTGATATTATACCAAGATATATACTCATTTATCGACTCGTATAACTGCAGCTATGACATATACTTAAAACGATAGAGCCACTC
>JAESRX010000035.1 GCA_016764435.1 Flavobacteriaceae bacterium
ATATTTAGCTGATAATGAAAAGAAATCTGGCGTTACTGTGACAAATTCAGGTCTTCAGTATGAAGTGATTAATGAAGGTTCTGGTGATATTCCTACGCTAACTTCAAAAGTTAAGACTCATTACCACGGAACGTTGATTGACGGCACCGTGTTTGATAGCTCTGTTGATCGTGGTGAAGCGATCTCATTTAAGTTAAGCCAAGTGATTAAAGGCTGGACAGAAGGTGTGCAGTTAATGGTGGTCGGTGACAAGTACCGATTTTATATCCCAAGTTCGCTGGCATATGGAAAACGTAGCGCAGGTGCTATTCCTCCTGGCTCATTGCTTATTTTTGAGGTTGAGTTATTAGCGATAAACTAAAGGCTTTTTCTTATGCCTTTTATTATGACTTTTATTATGTCTTAGGCTCAATAGCGAAATTAGTTGGAAAAGTAGTCCGTTGCATAGACCAACACTACTTTTCCACTAAGAATATATACTTTGTAAAATCGTTATTTTCTTGCTTTTTGTTTAAGCTCAAAATCAAATTCATCAGGAAAAAAGATCAATCCTTCACTGTTTTGATCGGGGAAAATAACCAAGGCTAATTCATCATCTTCAAGGCCGTGTGTCCAGCGGTTGTGCCATTTTTCTAATGAGATAGACCCTCTATTTTTTCTTCCCTTCGAAGCTATACTATCTTTTTACATTTCTTAGCACAAAACGCCTTGAGAAATCCCCCTCCACTCAGTTTCTTCCGACAATTTTTAGTAGAGCAAAACGGGGAACACAAAGACCAATTTGATTTGAAAAGCAGGGCTTTAATGCCTTTAATAGATGCGGCACGCTTGCTCTGTTTATCCTATCAAATTCAAGACAGCATTAATACCTTGCATCGTTTTGAGCAAATAGCCTTGGTCGCGCCAGAAAACGAGTCACTTTTCAAAGCCTGTGGAACTGCCTTTAAAATACTCTTGCGCTTCCGCACGGTCCAAGGATTAAAACATGAAAATTCCGGCCGTTATATCCTCCTTTCTGAGCTTTCCAAGAATGACAAATTACAGTTGAAGAACAGTTTTAAGAGCATTCAGGAAATTCAAGCATTCATTCACACCCGTTTTCAACTTTCACAACTCCCATCCTAATGTTCAATTGGTTTAAAAAACACAATCATCCCGAATTTTGGAAAAGCTACCTCGCCTTATTCAAAAACCAGGAGCCACAGACTTTTGACAACTGTCGTTTTGTGGTCTTTGATACAGAAACAACAGGTTTGGCACCAAAAACGGATCGCATGCTATCCATTGGCGCTATTGCCTTGCGAAAAAACACGCTATTTGTCTCTGATACTTTTGACCATTTTGTACAGCAATCACATTTTAACAAGAAGACGGTAGCCATTCATGGGATTACCAAAAATGCACCCGGAGAAAAATTAACAGAGCAAGAAGCCCTCGAAGGCTTTATCAACTACATTGGCAATAGTGTTCTTGTGGCCCATCATGCGGCTTTTGACATTGCGATGCTCAATGCGGCCCTTAAGCGCAGTGGGCTCTCCCCTTTAAAAAACAAGACCATAGACACGGGAATCCTCTATAAAAAACTCAAAAACAGCCACCAAAAACACCTCACTTTAGAACAGCTATGCTTTCATTTTAACATCCCGACCCACGACAGACACACAGCATCCGGAGATGCGTATCTCACCGCCATCCTCTTCCTAAAAATCATAAGTCGCTGGAAAAAAGAACGCCCCGTACATTTTAAAGACTTGTTTTACAAAAAACCCAGAATAGGATTACTGTAAAAAACTCACTACCAACAGCTACCTCATCTAAACAAAAATCCAGCGTAAATCAAAATCTCTCCTATTCACTATCTCCTCAAAAAAACTCACTACCAAATAAATACCTCATCTAAACAAAAATCCAGCGTAAATCAAAATCCCCTCTTTTCGCTTTTCCCTTTTCCCTTTTCCCTTTTCCCTTTTCCCTCTTTCCAACCCTTTTCGCTCACCCCTTTTCCCTATCTCCTCAAAAAACTCACTACCAGACAAATCCCATACAAACAAAAATCAAGAGTAAATCACCCCCCCCTTTTCGCTTTTCGCTTTTCCCTTTTCGCTCAACCCTTTTCCCTCTTTTCCACCCCTCTTTTCCTCCCCTTTTCCCTATCTCCTCAAAAAAACTCACTATCAAATAAATACATCATCTAAACAAAAATCCAGCGTAAATCAAAATCCCCCCTTTTCGCTTTTCCCTTTTCGCTCTTTCCAACCCTTTTCGCTTTCCCCTATCTCCTCAAAAAACTCACTACCAGACAAATCCCATACAAACAAAAATCCAGCGTAAATCAAAATCCCCCCTTTTCCCTTTTCGCTTTTCCCTCTTTCCAACCCTCTTTTCCACCCCTTTTCGCTCTTTCCAACCCTTTTCCCTATCTCCTCAAAAAACTCACTATCAAATAAATCCCCCTACAAACAAAAATCAAGAGTAAATCAAAATCCCCCCTTTTCCCTTTTCGCTTTTCCCTTTTCGCTCACCCCTTTTCCCTTTTCGCTCTTTCCAACCCTCTTTTCCACCCCTTTTCCCTATCTCCTCAAAAAACTCACTACCAGACAAATCCCATACAAACAAAAATCAAGAATAAATCAAAATCCCCCCTTTTCCCTTTTCGCTTTTCCCTTTTCGCTCTTTCCAACCCTCTTTTCCAACACTTTTCCCTATCTCCTCAAAAAACTCACTACCAGACAAATCCCATACAAACAAAAATCAAGCGTAAATCAAAATCCCCCCTTTTCGCTTTTCCCTTTTCCCTCAACCCTTTTCCCTTTTCGCTCTTTCCAACCCTTTTCGCTTTCCCCTATCTCCTCAAAAAACTCACTACCAGACAAATCCCATACAAACAAAAATCAAGAGTAAATCAAAATCCCCTCTTTTCGCTTTTCGCTTTTCCCTTTTCGCTCAACCCTTTTCCCTTTCCCCTCTTTCCAACCCTCTTTTCCACCCCTCTTTTCCACCCCTTTTCGCTCAACCCTTTTCCCTCTTCCCCACCCCTACACATCAAATTATCCGCATAATTCTGGGAGACCAATTGAATCGTTTTCGTATACGGATAGCCGCCGCCCAGTCCTAGATTTTCCATATCGATGGAATAGATACAGTCAAAAGAGAGCGTACTATTCACTTTAAGATCATTGGGATTTGTGTATTCGTTGACGGCGTCATTGCAGTTGGTTTCCGTCAAGTTGCTAATGACTTCGTTCAGGATATAGGCCACATCGATCTCGTATTTTTTAGCCAGCTCTTCCGCTATAAAATCGATATACCTCCCACTCGGTTGTCCATTTCTAATAATAACTTCCGGCGTGATGGTAAATTCATCAATATAAAAAGATTTCAAGACGGCTATTTTCACAAAGTTCGGGCTGTTTTCAAAAACCAGTTGTTCGTATTCCATTGTAAATTCTTTTTTCAGGGGATCAAAATATCGGGGAATTAGCGAATTCCGTGCTGTATCCACCCAAATTTCATGCGTTAAATATTCGAATCCCATTAACACCTGTCCTTTATTTTCTGTGAATTTAGAAGTCACCAAGGTAATATCCGCCGTTTTCGCTAACAAATACACACCCGGTTTTTTACTTCCCGGCAAGGGGATTTTATAAGGTTTGGCTAATTTCCAAGTCCCTTCAAAGGCGCTACTCGGGCAATACTCTTGCACTTCTTCCTCTTTTAGAAATCCCAAATCTGTGCTTGTCGCCTCCATCGCATTAAAAAAGGGATATAGTGGATGGGCCGTGTTTTCGGAGTTTGTGACTGCGACAGCCCTGTTGTTTTCCGGTAAAAAATAGCCGATGCATAAGCCTGTGACTAAGGTGATCAATAGCAGCATTAACACAAGACGTCTTTTCGATTTTACTTTATGCAGTTCTTTTTTTAATTGCTTGCTCTCTTTCTTTAATTGTTTGACGCCTTTAAACACTGTTTTATGCGTACTTAATTGCGCTACATTTCGTATCGATCGGATGTACATTCCTTGGGTGGCCGTACCCGAAATCAACTTGCTAAACTGGCTAGAGCTGATGCAAAGATCCGAGGCTATTTTCCCGAAGGAAGAGATTCCAAATTTAGAAATGATGGGTTTAAAATCGCCATAAAACAGTGCTAATTTATCTTTAAACGCCTCTTCAAGATTTACTTCATTCATAAAAACTAGAATTTTTGGGGATGGAACTAAATTTACATGTAAACAACTGTAAACTTAAGTAAAAAACTATAAAATCGTCTAAATCAGCACTTAAATAATCAAATAAAAAATTATGTTTGTTGCATCAAAAA
Source organism: Flavobacteriaceae bacterium (assembly GCA_016764435.1). Lineage (GTDB taxonomy): Bacteria > Bacteroidota > Bacteroidia > Flavobacteriales > Flavobacteriaceae. The sequence goes on from JAESRX010000035.1 coordinate 4,321, forward strand.
CGATAGAACAGTATAGAATTCTTACGTTAAGCGTTAAAACACTGTTGATAATTCACTAAATCAAGCTAACAAACCACTCACCTTATGAACTCAAGACATTACTTTTTGGCCTTACTGATACTGAGTAGCAGCCTCAGTTTTTCACAGAGCAATCGCCTAAAACTCCCCTTAGATCCATCCGGAAAAACCTATATTAAAGCCTCCATACGCGCACAATTTTGGGGACGTTATATGGAGATGAATCCCGGCACTACTATTCACGACGAAGCCGTCCATTCTAAATTTGACATTTCCATCCGTCGCCTGCGCATGGGGATCAGTGCGCAACTCAGTCCAAAACTATATATGTACGCATTATTTGGCGGGAACAATATCAACCTGAAAAATGAAAAGAACTTCGCTTTTGACGTCTTGGATTTGAATGTTGAATATCGCTTTTTCAAGGAATTTTCTTTGGGAATAGGAGAGAGTTCTTGGGATGGACTCAGCAGATGGACCACGCGGAGTAGCAAATCTTTAATGAGTTTAGATGCGCCACTGTTTTCACTCTTAACCGTAAATAAAAATGATGATGGCGCCCGTGGTTTGGGGATTTGGGCCAAAGGCCAATTAGGGAAATTCGACTATATCCTCTCCTTAAAAAACCCAACAAACTACGGCGTAGTTGCCAGCGCATCAACCACCGATTATGCCTTAAACAATCCACGGATGCGCACATCAGGCTCTGTAAAATATGAATTCCTAGACAATGAAAGTCAGACCTCCGCTTATAGTGGTGGCACAGGAACGTATATAGGAAAGAAAAACATTTTCAATATTGGCATTGGTTTCTTATACCAACCAAAAATGACGGTCCGCTTGCAGGAAGGCATCCCCACCTATTACGATTTTAAAAACTGGACGGTAGAAGTATTTTACGACGCGCCCATAAACAAAGAAAAAGGAACCGCTATGACCACTTACCTCGGCTATTTTGACACAAATTTCGGTCCCGATTACCTGCGCAATGTCGGCGCCAACGACTATACCAGTGGAGGCACTTCCTTTAATGGCTCCGGAAATGATTTCCCGATGATGGGGACGGGAAACACCCTCTTCTTTCAATTGGGGTACTTGATGCCCAAGGCGAAGGATCAGGGACAATTACAACCCAATATCGCGGTTCAATATTCCACCTTTGAAGGGCTAGACGCCCCGATGCTGGTCTATGATATAGGCGTGAATTATTTCATCAAAGGGCATGCAAACAAATTGACTTTAGGCTATCAGAACAGGCCGGTATTCCAAGAAATCAACCAAGAGTTAAAGGTCGCAACGCGCAAAGGAATGCTCGTGTTACAATATCAAATTGAAATCAACTAAACAGTAGAACTACTATGGCAACATTAGAACAAAAAACAACGATTAACATGCGGTTCATTATCATTGGACTGCTGGCATTCTTCGCCATGATATTATTGGTAGATTTGCAGCCCGGAAAACCCGAAGTCACCTATACTGCCGCCATCGCCTTATTAATGGCTTTTTGGTGGGTAACCGAAGCCTTGCCTATTGGAATTACGTCCTTTTTACCCATCATTCTCTTTCCCATGCTCGGAATATTAGACGGGAAAGCCATCTCCAATGCGTATATTAATTATGTCATCTTTTTATTTATTGGAGGTTTTGTCATGGCATTGGCCATGGAAAAATGGAACCTTCACAAAAGAATCGCACTCAAAGTACTGTCCATCGTAGGAGGAAGTCCCTTTATGATCTTACTAGGTTTTATGCTGTCTTCCGCATTTCTATCCATGTGGATGTCCAACACGGCCACCGCCATGATGATGTTACCGATTGCCTTTTCCGTAACTGCGGCATTAGAAGAAGTGCATGGAGAAGCAAAAATCAGCTCTTTTGCAGCAGGCTTATTGCTTTCCATAGCGCATGCATGTTCCATTGGAGGAATAGCCACTTTAGTCGGAACACCACCTAATTTATCGTTTTTGAGAATCTTTGAAATCATATTCCCCGGCGCTCCAGAAATATCCTTTGGACAGTGGATTACCTTTGCCTTTCCCATCACGGTCATGATTTTTATCTTTTCACTATTCCTCTTGTATTATATGTACAGACCCAGTGAAAAAATAGAACATTTAGACAGCTCTTTCTTTAAAAAAAGGTACAAAGAAATGGGAAAAGTAAGTCCAGAACAAAAGCGTGTTTTTGTCTTATTCATACTCTTAGCCGTCCTCTGGGTTTTCCGTTCCAAGCTAGATTTGGGCGTCATCACCCTACCCGGCTGGAGTTCGATCTTTAAAAACCCAAAGTTTATCAATGATGGAACGGTGGCTATTTTTGTCACACTCCTCTTATTTATTGTTCCCTCCACCAAAAAGAAAGAAGCCTTGGTTGGTTGGAAAATAATGCTCAAACTCCCATGGCATATTGTATTTTTGTTTGGAGGTGGATTTGCCCTCGCCAAAGGATTCATCGATTCAGGATTATCTACCTACGTCGGAAGTCTATTGTCTGGGGCAGGAAGCCTATCTCCTACGGTATTGGTGGCTACGTTAACGGGAATGATGTCCCTGTTAACCGAGTTTACCTCCAATACTGCCACTACGGAAATGATGCTTCCTATCATCTCTGGACTGGCCTTGGAAATAAAGATAAATCCCCTGCTCATCATGATTCCTATTACCCTGGCCGCTTCCATGGCATTTATGTTCCCCATCGCTACGCCCCCGAACGCCATTGTTTTTGGAACTGGAAAATTAAAAATGACACAGATGATCAAAACGGGTTTCTTTATCAACCTGTTTTCCATCCTCATCATCACCCTGATGACCATGACCTGGGGAACCATCATTTTTGACATAGATCCAAGTGTTTTTCCAGAGTGGGCTAAAGAAGCTCTACAAGGGAGTTCCCATTAATGCATTTATTCACGAGCCACGATCACTCGTCGCATCGCTTTATAAATTAAAAAAGACGGCTTTACAGGCCGTCTTTCTTAATTTAAAATAGTCTTCGGTGCATTTCGAGCCCTTGAAACACCAAGGCACTAAAAAAAGAAAACCGCTGGAATTCTTGAATAAAAAAACCCTTCCACTATTTTTCAGTGGAACAGCTGTCCCTCTCCAATTCCCTTAGTAGCACTACCGCTAAGGCTATTATTCATAAAAACCCCCTATACCATGCAGGTCTCTTAGGACGTTTATTACCGTCCCATTAGCTAGTCAAAAACAAGCGCTCAAGACTATTTTACAGCAATCGTCTTTCTCCTTAAATTTTTTTATTCCTGAAATCAAATTATTAAGAAGAACTTAGTATATTTACATTCAGACGCATAAAAAAAACTGCTAATACTGGGCTCTAAAAACGAAAGAAAAAGCCTGCTTTCTTGGAAAGAAAAAACAAACAATACGCATTAATGAATACTTCAAATACCACCGTTGAATACCTTAAACAAGAGAAATTTTTAGTCGCAGTAGACTGTATTATTTTTGGTTTTGACTCAGAAAACATCAAATTACTATTATTTAAACGACGTGTAGAACCTCTAAAGGGCGCACTTTCCTTAATCGGCTCATTTATTAAAAATGATTTGAATTTAAACGACTCCGCTAAAATGGTGTTGGAGGAATCCACTGGACTCAAAAACATCTTTTTAAAGGAATTAAGAACCTATAGCGACATCACGCGTGACCCGGGAAATAGAGTAATCTCCGTGGCGCATTATGCCTTAATTCGGATCAATGAATTGGACATCGAAAATGTAGAAGAACACGATGCGCACTGGTATGACTTTAATGACATTCCTGATTTAATTATTGACCATAAACAAATGGTGGACGATGCGATCAATAGATTACGAGACGAAGCCAGAAGAGAGCCGATTTGCTTTAACCTTCTTCCAAAGGAATTTACCATTCCACAACTCCAAGCTATCTATGAGTGTTTCTATCAAAAAAAGTTAGACTCGAGGAATTTTAGAAAAAAAATAGTGTCTTTTGACATTCTAAATAAAACGACTAGAAAGGACAAAACATCCTCTAAAAAAGGCGCCTTTTTATATGTCTTCAACAAAAGGAAATTTAAAACTTTTATTGCCAAAGGCAATAGATTTCAACTTTAAATAATCACCTAAAAAAATCCTGAACAATGTTCGGGATTTTTTTTGTTTTGTAGTTCGTGGTGGTTTACGTTATAATTTCGTGCACACATGTAGCGTCGTGTAGCGAGATGTAGTGTCACGAATCGTCACATCGAGTGATTGCGACGGTAGGAGTCATTGTATCGAGATGCTTATTTAGTAGGGTGATCGTTCACTAACGCACCGTCACATCGAGTGATTACG
>JAESRX010000015.1 GCA_016764435.1 Flavobacteriaceae bacterium
ATATTCCTCCTTAGCTCAGTTGGTTAGAGCATCTGACTGTTAATCAGAGGGTCCTTAGTTCGAGCCTAAGAGGAGGAGCAACGTTTCTAAAACCTTTACTTTATTGTAAAGGTTTTTTTTTGTGCCTAATTGTAATCTTTATAATTGACTTTGAGGACTTAAGGAATTATTTGGAAAATTTCTCTTAAAAACCCTTGTAGCCCCTATAAAACTATGTATATTTGCACTCGTATTATATATACAGTCCTCCTTAGCTCAGTTGGTTAGAGCATCTGACTGTTAATCAGAGGGTCCTTAGTTCGAGCCTAAGAGGAGGAGCAAAGTCTTTACAGTAATGTAAAGACTTTTTTTTATGCTTTTTTTACTGAATATTTACTTTAAACACATTGTAATCAATGCTGTATCTTTTTTTTGTACAGGAACTCAATACATATATTTAGGATGCTTTCGTTTTTAAAATAGAGGATAAGACGGTTGGTTTTCGATGAAAGTTTTCCCAAACGTATGATTAAGCTTTTTTTTGTTGTTCTTTTGTGCCTGTATTTAGGGAATGAGAACAGTACTTTTCTCTGGTTAAATTAGAAGGTTGAAAATGAATAAATTTATGAAATCTGCAGTTGTAAATCCTTCCAAATTTCCGTTTTTTTACGGGTATGTCATTGCTTTTGTGGGGACTATTGGTGTTTGGGCTAGTTTTCCTGGGCAAACGGTAGGGGTGTCTGTGTTTACGGATCCTGTGAAAGAGGCGCTGGGGCTGAGTCGAAATCAATTTAGTAATGCTTATTTAGTCGGGACTTTTTTAAGTGCCTTGTTGATTGGGAAATCGGGACGTTTATTGGATGTTTTAGGCACTAGGCTGGTTACTTTTTTATCTTGTTTACTACTGGGATCAGCACTTTTATTGGCCTCTGTTTCTGTGGAGATTTCAAGCTTTTTTGAACGTATTTTTAGTGTTGAATCTTGGATGGTACCTTTTACGGTTATCTCCTGTTTGTTTTTCTTGATTCGATTTAGTGGGCAGGGTTTATTGACGATGGCCTCCCGGAATATGATTATGATTTGGTTTGATAAAAACCGTGGGAAAATAAATTCATTTACTAGTATTTCCTTGTCATTAGGGTTTTCGCTGGCACCTTTGTTAATTAATGTTTTAATAGATGATGGTGGTTGGGAGCATGCCTGGCGTTTATTGGCTTTAGGGATTTTTGTGTTCAGTATTTTTGTTTGGATTTTTTACCGAGATAAACCCGAGGATCATGGATTGTTGCCGGATGGTGTTTCGGCACTTGTCGTTGGAAATAATAAGGAGGGTAAATCGGTGGATCTGTCATTTACAGTTGCGGAAGCAACTCGTACAAGAAGCTTTTGGATGTATGCATTCATTTTGGCGTTTAATGCATTTATAGTCACAGGTTTTTCCTTTCATATCGTCTCGATATTTGGAACTATTGATATTGATAAAACGGCTGCAGTGGCGGTGTTTTTCCCGATTTCCATAGTCTCGGTAGTTGTGTCATTGGTTTTTAATGTGCTGAGTGATTATATAAAATTACAGTGGCAACTCTACGGGATGATTTTTGCGGGGATACTCGCTTCTTTGGGCTTGTTGTATTTATCAGAGCCATTTGGTATGTATCTCTTGATTGTCGGTGTAGGTGCCTTAGGCGGTTTCTTTGCGGTGTTAAATGCCATTGTTTGGCCTCGTTTTTATGGACGAAAATATTTAGGGGCCATTACGGGGAAAGTCATGAGTTTTATCATTGTTTCTTCTGCGATAGCACCGAGTTTATTTAGTTTTTTCTTTAGCTATTTTGGAAGCTATAAATATATTGGAATTGTGTGTTTGGTATTTTTAGCTTTTTTATTGATTGGTTCTCGTAAGGCAGTTATTCCGAGAGTTTAATTAGGACTAAAGGGAATCAGTACTAAAGGGAGTCAGGACTTAGGACTTCTCATTGTTGCTCGCGTGTTGTTGCTAAGGGATTCTTGTTTTTGTCTCTCTTTAGGTCACCAGCATCAATCAATCAATCAATCAATCAATCAATCAAAAAAGCTCTTTTCATAAAGTCACTCACATAGCAGCGAGAAGTCTTGTCTCCTGTGTCCTTTAAGTCATAGTTCATCATCATCATCATCAATCAATCAATCAATAAAAGTCACTCACATAGCAGCGAGAAGTCTTATCTCCTGTATCCCTTAAGTCCTGTGTCTTTTAAATCCGAATCCCTTTCTAATTGCTCCATAATATCGCATAAAAAAAAGCAGCAACACTTTCGTGTTACTGCTTTCTACAAATCAAACTTTTTGTTGAGTGCTTGAAATATTTTTAGAAATTGATCTGAACTCTCGCTTTAACGAAAGAAACACTGTCGTCTTGTCTAAAGTATTCATTGTCAATATCCATGTACGTATAGTTTAAACGGAACAATACATTTTTATTAATGTAGTAGTTTACGGCTACAGAGTAGTCAGTACTTTCACCACCACCTACACTAAAGTTAGTTTGTCCAGAAGATGCTTTTAAAGGATCTCCATTCCAGAATTTATCTTGCATAAAGATTCCGTCAATGTCGTTTAGGTTTGTGGTATTAATACGTCCTAAAATTTCAATTGATCCTGCTCCTGGGCGTTTTACGTATGCAGTAGCACTATCGTATTTATAGTTAGCTCCTTTGATTAAGTATCCTGCTTGCACATAGTATCCGCTCATTTCGATGTCTCTTTTTTCACCATACCAGCTTTCTAGAGCTTGTGGAGTTGAAGGCCATCCCCACATGTCTGGAGTGCTGTGTTCAAATTCTAAATCCCAGCTTGAGTTACGGTATACTTTATTGTTGTAGTATTCCGATTGAATCATAAAACGATTGAAAGTTCCTAAAAGTTGAACGTTTAATTTCAATTCATTTTTTGCATGGTTTACAGTTCCGTTTAAGAAAGTGTGTTCTGGACCTGCAGTAAATACTACTTCGCGGTTGTACTCGTCGTCGTTGTATTTGCTATCAAATCCGTTAGCTGCTGGTTTTCTGTAAGAAGCAGAAGCTCCAATGTGAATGTTCATATCGTCTGATACGATTGGGCTATATACCGCTTTAATAGTAGCGCTATATCCTGAATCTCCTTGTTTGTTGTTTCCGATACGTCCACCGAATACACCTCCAGATACGTAGTAGTTTGTGTCGTAAGTAGTATAAGATACCCCTACGCTTCTACCGATTCCGAATGCTTCTCCAGAGAAAGAGTTCCCGATAAAACGAGTGTCTTTACTAGAAATAGATCCTTGAATACCAAATGGCTCGAAAAAGTTACCAATTTTCAATGCGCTATTTGAGGTGAAGTTATAGTTTACATAAATGTCTTTTGCATGTACTTTATTGTCAGCAAAACTGAAATTTATTTTACTATCCCATTTTCCCCAAGATGCTTTGGCGAAAATTCTAACATCACTAATCGTTACTTTTGAACTTAAATCAGTAGCGTCGTCTTGGTAGTAAACTCCGTCCATATAGGCGCGTCCTCCAACTGAATAGCTAAATTCTTTTTCAGTAGATGTCGTGTCTTCTTGTGCAAATGCGCTTGTAGTCGCAAGTACAACAGAAGCGAATAGAAGTGATATATTTTTTAATTTCATCATGATTCTTATTTTAATATTTTATACAAATTAGTTTCTTCCTATTGCTGTTCCGTATCCTAGGTCTTCTAAAACAGATTGTGCCGTAACACCTATTTCAGCACGTCCTTGATATCTTAAAGAAAGATCTGTTAAGTTGGTGAAACCTCCATCGATAAAGTTAGTTCTGCTCACTTTTCCAGCCCAATCAGCATTGATTGTTCTTGCTGCATCGTCAAAACGAGATACTTGACCTTCGTAATAGTAGTCACCATTGTATTTTTTAAGTTGATCTAATGTGTCAAAAGAATACGCGTGGATAAGGAATCCAGGACGGTGATACATTTCGTTCATCCAAGTTTTAGTCAATTCGTCATATTTGTTTGGAGCACCTGCAATTGATGGCCCTACAATGTGAATGTTATTGTCTACTGAGAAATTTAAAACATCAGCGATCATTTCTGCGCTATCGTCTTTTAAATTGTCATATCCACCTTTCCATAATAACATACATTTAGGAATGTTTGGTAAGAATTTTTCCAATAAAATTACACTGTTCCAAGAGAACGTTTGTAAGATGATTCTTGATTTAGTATTTGCTACACCTACTTTTCCTATTGTTGTAGGAATTGTTTTTGGATTGTCAGTTGTTAACCATCCAAGTGTTCTTAATTCTAAAGCCAATGCTTCTTCCATTCCTGCGAATCTCCAAGGCTCTTTAGTTTCGATGTATAATCCAGGACGGTTTCCGTTATCCTTATCGTCAACAACCATAACAAATTCTCCTGTAGAAGCGTCTAAATCTAATGTTTCACCACCAGCTTCAGCGATGTAATAAGGTGCACGGTTAGCATCTCTTTTTACTTTCATTCCTTCTGCAATCAATAAAACATCTTTTAATGTAGATATTTTTTGGTCGATAAATTCTAAACGAGCATTTGCTGTTTGATCTTCATTAAACCAAGATCCTGCATCTAAAGCACGTAATTCTTTTAAGGTAAATTTACTAAGATCGTAATCTGCTTTTCCTGGGTAGATGCTTTCAACATCTGAAGTACGACGTAAGTTATTGTCGTGTAATGCTAATAAAACTCCATCAGAAGTTTTTTGAATATCTATTTCTAAGTAATCAGCTCCCATGTTACGAGCCCAACGGAATGCTGCTTCTGTTTCTTCAGGAGCCCAAAATGTTGATCCACGGTGTGCAATAACAGCATCCGGTGCATCTTTTTGTAATTGTTCAATTACGGCTAAAGTGGCAGCGTTAACTGTTTTAAGTTCAATTTCAGCCGATTGATTTAGGCTGTTCAAGTCTTTTGTGTCGTCATCACATGCAACGAATCCAAGTAGACAAATTGCTAAAGATCCGGTTAAGAATCTTCTTAAATTTAATTTAGTCATTTAATTTGGTTTTATATTAATTATTGTTTGATTGTGTTCTTCTTTAAGGACAAGCGAAATGGGGTTTGTTAAAAGGGGGTATGGGGCTTGTCTTTTTAATTTATTGTTTGGATTAAAATTATTGTGGGGATCCATTCATTCATCTTCCATCCTACATCTTATGCACAACGTTTCTCAACTCAATACTAATTTCTAATTACTTATTACTATTTTAAATGGTACTATTGGAGTTGCGTTGTGATTGGGGGTTCCTGTGAGTTGTGGGGCCTCTTTACGAGGGTTTTCTCTGGTCTCTAATCACAACGGTGGGCAACTCATTATTTTTTACTTATTAGGCATGAATACCTTTGTGTCCTTTAATTTCCAGTCTCCAGGAGTAGGCAATCAATAATACGGCGATTACACAGGCTCCGAGTAAGACCATAAAGCCTCCGTCCCAGCCATAGTTGTCTACGACAATACCCATAGCTATGTTTGCAAACATGGCGCCTCCTAGGTAACCGAATAATCCGGTAAGTCCAGCGGCGGTTCCAGCTGCTTTTTTAGGCACTAAATCTAAAGCGTGAACTCCAATTAGCATTACAGGTCCGTAAATTAAGAATCCGATACATACTAAGGCAATTGATATGGCTGTAAGTGAATCGCTGGTCCAGTACATATATACAGAAGCCATTACTAAAACCATGTAAATGATGCTTACAGGAGCACGTTTTCCTTTAAAAACTTTATCACTTAAGTAACCACATAAAAGTGTTCCTGGTATCCCAGCCCATTCGTAGGCAAAGTAGGCCCAACCTGATTCTTCGATAGAAAAACCTTTGCTTTCTTCTAAGTATAAAGGGGCCCAGTCTAGCACTCCGTATCGTACTAAATATACGAAAGCGTTTGCGAATGCTATCGCCCAAAGCAATTTGTTCTTGAAGATATATTTTACAAAGATCTCCTTAGCAGTCATCTCCTCTTCGTCCGTTTCTGAATAGTTGTCCGGGTAGTCGTTTTTGTAAGCTTCAATGTTTGGTAAACCACATGATTGTGGCGTATCGCGAATTAAGAACCATGTTAAAACAGCGACACCTAAAGCTATAAATCCGGGGAAATATAAGATAGCATGCCAATCTGCAAAAATAGCCACTCCTAAAATAGCAAGGGGGCCTATAATACCACCTCCTACATTGTGCGCTACATTCCAAATAGACATTTTAGTACCACGTTCCCTGATAGAGAACCAGTGCACCATCACACGTCCACAAGGGGGCCAACCCATCCCTTGAAACCATCCGTTTAATAGTAGTAAAACGAACATAATCCCCACGGAGGAGGTGGCAATAGGTAATGTACCCATAGCAATCATAGTACATGCAGAGAGTGACAATCCTACGGTTAAAAATACTCGAGCGTTACTACGGTCGGATACATTTCCCATTAAAAACTTACTGATTCCGTATGCAATGGATACTCCAGATAATACAAATCCTAATTCAGTTTTGGTATAGCCCAGTGCAATTAAATCAGGCATGGCCAGAGAAAAAACCTTCCTCACTAAATAATACCCTGCGTACCCTGCAAATATTCCTAAGAATACTTGCAGTCGCAATCTTTTATAACTTGAGTCTATTTTATCTTCTGGTAGCCGTGGTTTATGAGCGGCAGGTTTAAAAAAACTGATCATAATATGTGATGGTGTTTAGTTTAAAATATAATTTTTAGCGATCTCTTTAAAAGTAGCTACTTGTGCTGCTTCCCATGCGCTGTCATGTCCTAATTCAGAGGCCATTAATGAGGCGACTTTTGGAGCAATAGCAACACTTTCTTTTGCATCTAAGAATAATGAGCGTGTTCTACGTGCTAATACGTCTTCGATGGTTTTTGCCATTTCATAACGAACTGCCCATATTACTTGTGCTTCTATTATTTTTAATGATTTACTTACAGAGGCGGTGTATTTTTCTTTTTTAGCAAGGGTTTCAATCCCTTCTTTGTCTGTTCCGTAAAAATACAAAGGATCATTTAAGTCTACGTTTTTCTTGTATCCGTGAATTCTTAAGTGTCTCGTATTTGATTTTGTTTGTTTAAAATCACTCTTTTTGATAAGGCGATTGATAACATCTTCTCCCATCTGACGGTAAGTAGTCCATTTCCCTCCGGTAATAGTTAACATTCCTGCTTCTGAGACTACTATTTTATGTCCTCTTGAAATTTCTTTCGTTTTTTTACTTCCTTTCTCTGGAGCTGCTAAGGGTCTTAATCCAGCAAATACACTTTTTACATCTGCACGTGTAGGCTCTTCAGCTAAGTAGCGCCCTGCAGTTTCTAAAATAAAGTCTATTTCTTCATCCAATGCCTTTGGTTCTAATTCTGCATCTTCTTTCATGACATCCGTCGTTCCAACTACTATTTTATCATGCCATGGCACTGCGAATAATACACGTCCATCACTTGTTTGTGGAATCATGATGGCGTAGTCATTTGGACAAAACTTCTTGTCTAATACTAAGTGAACTCCTTGACTCACACAGACCATTTTGTCTGCTTTAGGCTCGTCCATTTTACGGATATTATCAATAAATACCCCTGTGGCGTTTATGATTGCCTTTCCTCTTATTTCTGTTTCCTTTCCTGAAAGTTCGTCTTTAACACGAACCCCAGTTACTTTTGAATTCGTTTTAATTAATCCTGTTACTTTGGTGTAGTTTAAGCAGATTCCTCCTTTTTCTACGATAGTTTGTGCTAAGTTTATTCCGAATCTTGCATCGTCAAATTGTCCATCGTGATAGACAACTCCTCCGTTTAAGTTTTTGGTTTTAAGCGTAGGGATACATTTGATGGTTTTTTTTCTTGAATATGGTAACGATCGTCCAAGGCTTAAGCGTCCTGAAAGTAAATCGTACATGGTAAGTCCTACGGTATAGTATGGTTTTACCCACCAGCTATAACTAGGAATGATGAACTTTTGATCCTTTACTAAGTGTGGTGCGTTCTGTTTCATTAAACCTCTTTCTCTCAAGGCTTCTAAAACTAGAGGTAAATCTCCTTGTGCTAAATAGCGGACTCCTCCATGAACTAACTTAGTACTTCTACTAGAAGTTCCTTTGGTGAAATCGTTTTGTTCTACTAAAACTACAGAATACCCACGTGCAGCAGCTTCGAGAGCGGTCCCTAATCCAGTGGCGCCCCCTCCGATTACTATAAAATCATAGGTGTCTTTGTTTAAATTGACCGAGTTAATCATTTCTTCCCTATTCATATTGATTGTTTTTTTTGGTGTGTTTTTATATTGACTTAATAATCTTTGGCTAAATTATGATAAATCGAAACAAAAACAAAGGAATCGAAACTTATTTTTTGTTCTGAACATCTAATGTAGGTTATTTTTTGTTGAATTAGTGAAACTTTTGAGGCAGAAATCAGTTTTTTATTTTCGTAAAAATCGGAAAGGTGTGTGTAGTGCGGTTCTAGTAGTATTCCACAAGAATCAATCGTTTTCGGTTTCTTTTTTTTTGAAGAAAATGATGTCTCTTTAAATGGAATTGAAACTTTCGAAAACGAAGAGATTTGTTTTATTTTAGCTTTCGAAAGCTGAATCGAAATATATCGAAACATCATTAAAGAGAACGAAAGAAGCGCGTATAACTATTGTTTATATTTTTTTTACTGAAAAGTAGATTATTTGTTTGATTTCGCTTAAAAAGACTATATTTGAGATTCATAAAAATTTTACTATGGGATTGAGTATCGTGGAACGTCATGAGCTGATATTAAAGAAGTTATCTAAGTACGGGAGCGTTAGCGCCGTGGAACTTAGTAAAGAGTTTAATGTGTCTTCTGTGACTATTAGAAAGGATTTGAAACTATTGGAAGATAGAGAGTTACTTTTTCGTTCCCATGGGCGTGCCATTCCTTTCAATCCGTATATCACGACGCGACCGATCAACGAGAAAGAAAAGATATCTGTTGTAGAGAAGCGTAGTATTGCTTCCGCAGCGGCGGCTACCATAAAACCTGATGATAATATTATTATCGCTTCAGGGACTACTTTAATTGAATTTGCAAGGCATATTTTTGAAGTGACTAACTTAACGGTGATTACTGCGTCCTTAAATACAGCACTGATCGTTTCTAAAGTTCCAGGGATCGAGGTGATTCAGCTAGGCGGTATTGTCCGTGCGAGTTCATCGTCTGTTATTGGCCCCTTAGGGGAGAAAATGCTTACGGAATTTTCGTGTAATAAATTATATCTTGGAGTGGATGGAATAGATATTGAGCATGGTTTAACCACAACTAATTCTATGGAGGCTTCCTTAAATAAAGTGATGATAAAATCTGCTCAGAAAATCATAGTACTGGTAGATTCTTCTAAGTTTGGTAAAAAAGGATTCGGACGTATTTGTGGGCTAGAAAATGTAGACCAAATAATTACAGACACGGGAATTAAATTGAGTACTAAAGAGCGCCTGATAGAGTTAGGAATTGATGTCCTAGTTGTTTAAAAAAGCGGGACCACCAGAAGTGTTGAAAAAATGAAGCGTATTCAGATCGTTTTTAACTCCTCCTCCGAAGGCATATTGTTTTATAAAGATCAATTAGGGGGCTGTAAGTAGCTTTTTTTTGAGAAAAATAAATTACGTGTTACTTGTTGTAATCTTCCCAAGAAAGAATTTACATATTTCGATTATATATAAAAAAAGTTGCTTTTTCAAGCAGCTTTTTTCTAAAATCTTTTTCCAATACTGAGGCCTCCTCGTGGGACAAAATCGTTACTTCCTTGGTTTAATAAATTCCTTCCTAAACCTGCAGAAATTTCAAATGTCCATCCTTTATTTGTAAGGAATTTTGCTCCTACAGCAAACCCAAGTGCGAAATCGGTACTGGTTTCGGAAGCGTTTTTGTAGCTTGAGCCGTAGTCATAGTAAGAATCTATTTCAGAAACGTTTAACATTCCGAATACTTCGGTGAAAAATCCGGTAGCGGGCTTTCTTCCAAAGTAAAACCGATAATGTGGTGTAATGGCAAACTTTAAATCGATGTCTTCACTAGAAAATAAAATATCAACTCCTACAGATGATTCTTTACTTAGAATGTATTCATATCCGAATTCAGGAATGCCTATAAGTGTGTATAGTGCATTGATTTTAATTTCATGCCTTGCTATTTTTTCTGTCTCTTGGGCGGTGGCGCCAAAAACGCATAGCATTAATAGTGTAAAAGTTATTTTTCTCATTTTTAGTAATTTATTGTTCATAGTTGTTATCAAATATAAGACCAATATCCGGGATATTATTTGTTTTCTAAATCTAAAACAGCAATAGTAGTGGTTTGAGGGCCTTTTTATTTTAAAAAATGACTATAGAAGCGCTGGTTTGATGCGTTTTCTTAAGCGCACTAAGTGAATGGATAAAAGGTGTTTTATTCTCTTTTAGCTACATGTAAAAGCTTATTTAAAGGCGAGGTGCTGTGTTGTGATCAGTCAATTTTAACGTGAATTGCTAGGTGTTGTTGATGTCTCAAATCATGATTCAAAAAAATCCGCTACAAATAAATGAAGCGGATTTTTAAAGAGTATAAGAATGTTGTTATTCAAACCATTTTTCTACTAATTTTATCTCGGTAGGTTCAAAGGTATTGTGTACAAAATCATTTTTGTCTAGGTCGTAATGGTAGTCTTTACTCCATTCTTTATGATGCTTAGCTACTTGGAGGATGCTTTCACATACAAAGGTGATTTCGTCATTGGTAATGGTGGGGTGAATGGACATCCGAATCCATCCTGGACGTTCCGTAAGGCATCCGCCTGATATTTTTTCTTCGATACTTTTAGACAATTTTCTGTCCACATGTAATAAGAAATGACCATAGGTCCCCGCGCAAGAACAACCGCCACGCGTTTGGATTCCAAAACGATCGTTTAGTAATTTTACGATTAAGTTAAAGTGTACCTTGTCTACATAGAAAGAGAAAATACCTAGTCTATCCGTATGCTGGGCCGCTAAAACATGAAGGTTTGGGATGTTGGATAGTTGTTTAAAAACGATGGCATTTATTTCATGTTCCCGTTTTAAAATATTGTCAACGCCCATTTTTTCTTTCAATCGGATGGCCAAGGCTATTTTTATAGTCTGTAGAAATCCGGGAGTTCCTCCATCTTCTCGAGATTCTATATCATCGATATAATCGTGATCTCCCCATGGGTTGGTGTAATTTACGGTCCCGCCTCCTGGATTGTCTGGGACGATGTTTTTATAGAGTTTCTTATTGAAAATTAGCACGCCACTGGTTCCTGGGCCTCCTAGAAATTTATGTGGAGAAAAGAAAATAGCGTCTAAATAAGCCTCTGGATCTTCTGGATGCATGTTGATGTCCACATAAGGAGCGGAACAGGCAAAATCAATAAAGCACAAACCATCGTGCTGATGAATTATTTTTGCGATTTGGTGATAGTCCGTCCTAATTCCTGTGACATTGGAGCAGGCGGTAATAGAGGCTATTTTTATAGGGCGATCTTCATATTCTTTTAAGATCGTTCTAAAGCTGTCCATACAAATTAACCCAGATTCTTGACAAGGTATGATTACGACATCGGCAATGGTTTCCAACCAAGAAGTTTGGTTAGAATGATGCTCCATGTGTGAAATAAAAACGATTGGTTTTAAGGCGTCTGGTACCTGTGTGTAGTTCTTAAGGTTTTCGGAAACTTTTAAGCCTAAAATACGTTGAAATTTATTCACTACACCAGTCATTCCCGTTCCTTCGGTGATTAAAACATCATCATTACTTGCGTTTACATGTGTTTTAATAATATCTCGAGCTTTGTGATAGGCCATTGTCATGGCAGATCCGGTGACAGAGGTTTCTGTGTGTGTGTTGGCTACAAAAGGTCCAAACTCATTGATGATTTTTTCTTCTATAGGTCTGTATAGTCTACCGCTGGCTGTCCAGTCTGTGTAAATTATTTTTTTGACTCCATAAGGTGATTCAAAGGATTTATCAGATCCTATAATATTATCTCTAAACTGCTGAAAATAACGTTCCATACTATCTATTTGTTAAGGCAATTATTTAAAGTTGTTAATTCCTTCCATTAGCCACTGGTAATAAGAATCTACATCCGTATTATAAGCAGAGGGTGCATTTAATTGCTTGGCATTACCATCTACTAATACATAATAAGGTTGTGCATTTGCCTTGTAATTAATGGTTTGGAACTCACTCCATTTATTTCCAATGGTTCTTATTTTTTTCCCCGTATGTTCTGAAATATATTGTTCGTCTTTTGGTAATTTTCGTTTGTCATCAACATATAAAGAAATCAATACAATGTCGTTATTGAGCACACTCAATACTTTTTCTTGAGACCATACATAATCTTCCATCTTACGACAGTTTACACAGGCATGTCCTGTAAAATCTACCAAGGCAGGCTTGTTTACTTTTCTAGCGTAAGCCATTCCTGTTTCGTAGTCTGTAAATGCAATAATATCATGAGGACCTAAATGTGCTCCTTCAGGAAGTTTTGCATGTGCTCCAGGGCCCCCGCCAAGTTTTTTAAACCCGACTCCGTAAGGTGATTCACTATAATGTGCCGGAGGTGGGAATCCACTGATTAATTTTAAAGGAGCTCCCCATAATCCCGGAATCATATACACAACTAGAGTTGCTGATAACAGTCCTAAACAAAGTCTTCCTACGGAGATTCCTCCTGTTAAAGGTGAATCGTGAGGTAATTGTATTTTTCCAAATAAATAAAGTGTCAATGCTCCAAATATGGCAATCCAAATGGCTAAGAATGTTTCACGTTCTAACCAGTGTAATTGCAGTACTAAGTCGGCATTTGATAAGAATTTGAAAGCCAAGGCTAGTTCTAAAAAACCTAAGACTACTTTTACGGTATTTAACCATCCGCCAGATTTAGGTAAGGAGTTAAGCCATCCTGGAAAGGCGGCAAATAAAGCGAAAGGAATAGCCAATGCTAAAGAGAATCCAAGCATTCCTACTATAGGGCCTATAAATCCACCTCCTGATGCCGCTTCTACTAGTAACGTTCCAACAATAGGGCCTGTGCAAGAGAAGGAGACAATAGCTAAAGCCAGAGCCATAAAAAAGATACCTACATAGCCACCTCTGTCTGCTTGAGAATCTATTTTTGTACCCCAAGAACTAGGTAAGGTGATTTCAAAAGCTCCTAAGAATGAAAGGGCAAATGTAACCAGTAATATAAAGAAAATTACATTAAACCATACGTTGGTAGAGAGCGCGTTTAAGGCTGCGGGACCAAATATAGTACTTACGGATAATCCGAGTCCTACGTATATTACGATAATCGACAATCCATAAAAAATAGCATTTCTGATTCCCGCTGCTTTTGATTTACTTTGTTTGGTAAAAAAGCTTACTGTCATAGGGATCATTGGGAACACACAAGGTGTTAGTAATGCCGTAAGTCCTCCTAAAAATGCCAATCCAAAGATGATTAATAATCCTTTGTTTGAAGTAGGTGTTTCTATAGGAGTTTCTATGGTCGCATCGTTTTCTTTTGTGGTGCTCGTGTCACTTTTTGCGGTTATAGGGCTGTCTAATGCGGGAATGTCAAAAATAAATGTAGCTGAAATCGGAACACATGCTTCTTTACAGGCTTGTCCACTAAACTCTATTTCAATACTCTTTACATCGGATTTTAATAATTTTATTTTTTGTCTTAAAGTTCCTTCGTATTCAAAATAAATCTCGTCTTTTTCCCATATTTCACTGTAAGCGGTGTGGGTTTCGCTTTCGTCAGCCAGTCCTATAAATTCAAAATCTTTTCCTTTTGCATCTGAGGTGAATTCTATAGGTAAAGACGCGCCGTCAGGATTGTGTTGTGAATATAAATGCCAGTCTTCTTCAATAGTAGCATTAAAAATTAAATAATATTCGGTGTCCGAAATTTTTTCAATAGAGGAAGTCCAAGTGACAGGCTCCACCATTTGGGCGCTAACCGTAAAATTTAATAAAAGCCCGAGGAAAAGGGCGACTAATTTTTTCATTGTGTGAATGTTTTTGTAACCGCCCAAATTTAAGGATAATTCGTCACAATAAAATGTTAATAATCCGTGAACAGTAGATTGTGTAATGTGTATTTTTTAGCGAATTACACGTTTGTTTTCCTTTAGTAAACGTCATTTAGTTATTGTAAATGTAATTTTGTAAGGAATGTTTTTTTGATTTGATAACATAGATTCCTATGTGACTAATGTTACATTTGTGGTTTTAGGTAGCTTGTTTTCTTAAAATGCGTTGCTTTTTTCTTTAGTGTCAAAAACAGCAACTCTTTATTTTTTGGAGTTTTTTAGTGCTGTAGAGTTATTTGTAACTAGAATTAGCTAGGGGAATCAAATGCGTTGAATTACTGTCTAAGGAGTCGTTGATTGTTAAGGAATACAGCAAGTCGTGGATCTTTATGTGTGGAAAGATGGGCTAGTAAGTGTTTTTCTAAACGATCATTTGGAGCTGTTTTTACTGCTATAAGAAGATTCTTGTGAACCTTTTTTTTTATATCAATATAAGGATGGATTTCTATAGTGTTCGTGAAGGATGGTTTTATCCACTATGGATGTCGATTAAAATGAGGATGGAGGATGTTCATAAATAGGAGTATATACGGAGGGGGTACTTTGGATTTACGCTTCTGTTTTTCGGTTGTTTTTGGAAGGGTATCGTGAGGTGAAATGTATTCATTGTTAAGAGGGATGTAGGGCTATTTGTCGGTGTCTCATTCGTTAAGACGAGGTTTTATAAGCGAAAGTTTGTGTAGTTCGGTTAAATAATGTAGTTTTATAAGAAGAAATCCTCATTTCAACGAACGAGATTTATTTTGTGTTTTTGTGGTGGTTTATCTTCAATTAACCCCTAATACCTTTAGTAATAATGGCTGTAAATATTTTATTTGTAGAACCTAAATACGTGTCGGATTCTCAGATTTTTGAACTGTTAGAAGCGAGCGGGGCCGTTGTGTTTACAGTTGTAAATAGTCTAGAAGGTGTTCCTGAGGCACTCGAAAAAGCGTCCTATTCACATATCGTGTGTAATTCAATAGCGGATAAAAACACGTTTCGTAACATAAAATATTTATTCCGAGATATTCCTGTGCTTATTGTATGCGAAGATCTTGAGGTTTTGGATTTAACAGGGGTTCATTTTACAGTAATTAAAAAACCATTAACCTATCAAAGTGTCTTTAATTTCATTGCCCAAAAACCAATCATTTCCAATCGTACTTTGGAGAAATTTGCCATGGGTGATCTGTGTTTTATTACGGAAATGAAACAGTTAATAATTGAAGAGTTTGAAGCGAGTTTAACCGTCGTTCCTTCCTATTTGAAAGCGGAGAATTTTAAAGCAGTGAAGAGTAATATGCATCAGTTGATTGGGAAATTTGCCTTATTGGAAATGGATGAGGCACATGGTTTATCAAAAAGGATAGACAGTAATATTTTAAAAAATTCAGGAACTGAGATCCCGCATGTGCATCAGGTACTTTTTGAGGTAGAAATTGCCCTAACTCAGTTGAAATATTCGGCATAAATAATTAGATGAAACCTATAAGTGTAAGCCCAAATAAATTACGTCATGAAATGTATTATAATAGATGATGATAAGTTTTATATTAATTTCTTAAAAAAATATTGTGAGAAACTCGATATTGAAGTCGTGGGGGTCTACCAAGATTCCGTGCTGGCTTTTCAAGAATTAGAGTGTTTGTCAAAGTGTGATGTTGTTTTTTTAGATATAAATATGCCTGATATTTCTGGTTTTGATATTTTAAATAATAATCTTAGAACCCAAGTAGTTATTTTGTCTGCGGATGATGCAAATGCGGTGAAAGCTTTTGATCATGATGTCGTGGATTATTTACAAAAACCATTTTCCTTTGCTCGTTTTTTGAGAGCCATAAATAGGGTGAAAGAAAAGATGCCTAAGCCTGTAGCGGAAGCGCGAATTTCGGAGCATAAAAACAAAACGTACGTAAGTAGTGAAAAGGTGATAGAAAGAGATGGGGATATTTTTGTGAACATCAATAAAAAATTAATCAAGCTTGATATAAGTGATGTCGTTCTAGTTGAGGCTAAAGGTGATTATGTACTTATAAAACGTGCTAGTTCGAGTAATTTAATAGTCCATTCTACCTTAAAAAGAATGAAAGATAAATTGCCAGAAGACTCCTTCTTACAAGTACATCGGTCGTTTATTGTCAATCTGAAAAAAATTGTAGACATCGCCGAGTCAACGGTTGTTGTGGGGAGAGAGGTAGTGCCTATTAGTAGAGGGAATAGGGCTGTTTTACTGAGTAAATTAAATGTTGTCAATTAAATGTATCGGTTAGTTTCCTCCGCAAGGGAACAATTGACACCTTGTAAAAGTAGTGAAATGAAGAAAATTTTGAGCGGTATGATACTGTTGAATAGGATATGTTCAGAGAGTGGAGTCTAATTTAGGGGTAACTAGCAGGTTTTAGGTCACTTTTATCCGGTTTTATTGTTCTTTAGTTTGGTGTGATTAATTAGGATAGGTTTCTTACCTTTGGAACCCCACTAAAATTAAGAGCATGGACCAATTGTTATTTTATATCAAAGAAGGATTTTATCACGTATTAGACTGGAGAGCTTATGATCATATTTTATTTTTGATTGTACTCTGTGTTGTATATACGTTTGACAGCTTGAAGAGAGTTTTTCTATTGATTAGTTTATTTACAATCGGTCATACGTTTTCATTGATTTTAGCCACTTATGGAGTGCTGACGATAAAAGCATCTGTGGTGGAGTTCTTAATTCCTATTACTATATTTATTACCGCTTGGATTAATATTATAACACTTAAAACATCGAGTCGAAATTCGGGTGTAAATTTGAATTTGTTTCTGGCGTTGTTCTTTGGGTTGATCCATGGTTTAGGATTCTCAAGAGGCTTTAAAATGCTTGTAGGTAGGGAGGACGACTTGTTTTTACCTTTGCTGGAATTTGCCTTGGGAATAGAATTTGCTCAGTTAATTGTAACGTTTATTATTCTGCTATTAGGCTTTGTGTTTTGTTCGTTCTTGCGATTTTCGAAGCGCGATTGGGTCCTGGTTAGCTCTGCTATTGTGGTAGGATTAGTCATCCCTATGTTATTAAATTCAAAATTTTGGTAAAAAAATAACTTCCCTTTTCTTAATTCTCCTTATTTTCGTGCGTAGCATATATTTTATGGAGGAAAAAAAACAAAAATACGACCGTGCGTACATGAGAATGGCGCATGAATGGGCGAAATTATCACATTGTGAACGCAAAAAAGTAGGCGCTTTAATTGTTAAAGACCGCATGATTATTTCTGATGGATTTAATGGTGCACCTACAGGTTTTGATAATTGCTGTGAGGATGAAAACGATGTAACTCAATGGTATGTGTTGCATGCAGAAGCGAATGCTATTTTAAAAGTGGCAAGTTCTGCGCAGTCTAGTAAGGATGCCACGTTATATATCACACTTTCCCCTTGTAAAGAATGTAGTAAGTTAATTCACCAGGCAGGAATCAAGCGCGTGGTATATCAAACAGCATATAAAGACACAGAGGGCGTTGATTTTTTACTGTCAGCAGGCGTAGAAATTGTACATCTTAAAGAATTATAATGAAAAGTAACGTAAAAAATTTACCGATAATAGTTGCCATAGCCGTGGTGCTAGGAATGGTGATAGGCAATGTATTAAATTACGAGAAAGGAACCGTTGTTTTTCGTGGATCGGCGAGTGAGCTTAAGATGAAGCGTCTCATGGATTATATTGAGTATGATTACGTGGACGAAGTGGATGTAGAGGAACTTTTAGATGATGCCATTACGGTGATGCTAAAGAAACTAGATCCACATTCTGTGTATATCCCAAAGGATAAATTACAGCGTATTACGGAAACGATGCAAGGGAAATTTGATGGAATAGGCGTGCAGTTTTTAATGCATCAGGATACGGTAACTATAACCAAGGTGATGCCTAATGGGCCCAGTAAAAAAGCAGGACTTCAGGCAGGAGATCGGATTTTAATTTCTAATAATGACACCTTATTTGGCCGTGATTACTCCTCGACTAAAATCATGGGCTTTTTAAAAGGAAGTTCCCGTTCAAAAATTAAACTTACTATTTATAGAAGAAGTTTAGACTCGGTACTTTCTATCGATTTAAAACGTGGTAAAATTGCCATTGCAAGTGTGGCAGGCTATCACATGATGAGTGATCATATTGGTTATATCTATATTGAGCGTTTTGCACGTACTACGTACGATGAATTCAAAATAGCACTGACGGAGTTACAGGCACGAGGAATGAAAACACTAGTCTTGGATTTAAGAAATAATCCAGGTGGATTTATGGGAGTAGCCAATCGTATTATCGATGAATTTTTAGAAGATGATAAATTAATCGTTTTTACAAAAAGTAAAAATGGAAGTATTCAGGAATCTTTTGCTACGGAAAAAGGAGCTTTTGAAACTGGAGACTTATATGTATTAATCAATGAAAATTCGGCTTCGGCAAGTGAGATTGTTGCGGGAGCATTGCAAGACAATGATAAAGGAACGATTGTAGGACGTCGTTCGTTTGGGAAAGGATTGGTGCAGCAGGAAATGGACTTGGGAGATGGTTCTGCGGTGAGGTTAACTACTTCTAGGTACTATACACCAACAGGGAGGTCTATTCAGAAACCCTATTCCCACACAGATAATGAGAAATATTACCATAGTTTTATGGAACGTATGCAATCAGGAGAATTGGTTTCTAAAGACAGTATAAAAGTGGTAGACTCCTTAAAATTCACAACTCCGAAAGGGAAGGTTGTGTATGGAGGAGGAGGGATTATTCCAGATGTTTTTGTTGGTATCGATACGAAGTTTAGTTTGACTAACCGCCTATTTATGGAACTCAATAATTGGGTGTTTATTTATGTAGACAACCACAGAGCGCCATTGAAAAAATGGCAATTGGAAGATTTTGTGCTTAATTTTGATAAAAAAGATAAAATATTAGCGTCCTTTATCGCTTCGTTAGACGAAAAAACAACCCTTACTTCGCGTGTTAAAGAAGAATTGAAATTATACCTTAGAGCGTTGGTCGCACAACAGTTATTTGATGATTTAGGGTATTATACCATCATTCGGGTAGAAGATCCAATGATTAAAAAGGTGATGGAATTAGATGCGCAAAACTAATTGTAGTAATTTTGTAGTTATTAAATCATAATTTTGAGTAGAGAAACTAAAATATATTTTGCTTCTGATCAACATTTGGGAGCGCCTACACCTGCATTGAGCAGGCCAAGAGAGGTGAAATTTGTACAGTGGTTGGATCGGGTAAAAGACGATGCGGAGGCTATTTTTATCTTAGGGGACTTGTTCGATTTTTGGTTTGAATATAAAACCGTTGTTCCTAAAGGCTTTGTTCGGGTTCTTGGAAAACTAGCTGAAATAAGGGACAGTGGGATTCCTGTCTATTTTTTTGCAGGGAATCACGATTTATGGATGGATGATTATTTTGAAAAAGAATTAAACATCCCTGTCTTCTATAAACCTCAAGAATTCACCTTTCATGGAAAGACTTTTTTAGTGGGGCATGGTGATGGTCTTGGTCCTCATGATAAAGGATATAAACGTATGAAAAAGGTATTTACTAATCCGTTTTCTAAATGGTTATACCGTTGGTTACATCCCGATATAGGGATGCGTTTAGCACAGTATTTATCCGTAAAAAATAAATTGATTTCTGGAGATGAAGACGTGGTGTTTTTAGGAGAAGAGAATGAGTGGTTGGTACAATATGTAAAAAGAAAACTTACAGAAAAACACACGGATTATTTTGTGTTTGGACACCGGCATTTACCCATGGTTATAGACCTAGATAATGGTTCGAAATATATAAATTTGGGAGATTGGATTTCCCATTTTACCTACGCTGTTTTAGAAGACGGTGAAATGAAATTAAAGAAACAGGAGGATTAAAGAAGATAGATAGCGCTGGATTTAGCCTTAAAAACTAGTCAGAATTTGTGTGCTTGTATTCATTTAGTCAGTTGATTTTTGATTGTGAAAAAGGTGTAACATTGTTGTTTAAGAACAGTGTTACACCTTTTAAGTTTAGACTTTTTTAGAATTGATAGGACAATCCTACTTTTAAGATGGTACCGTTAAAACCAAATTGATTCACTTCCCAAGGGTATTTAAATCGCCCTCCTAAATCAGTGACAAAATCTCCTTTTGTTTCGATGGTGTCTGGGTATACGTTTAGTAAATTATTGACTGTAAATGTTCCAGTAAGTTTCTTAGTGAACTGATATCCTAGGTTTAAATCAGTGATTACTTTTCCTGAAAAGGTTTGATCGTAAGCACTGTCTTCAGTAGGTAATAAAGAACCTCCTGGACCTAATGGTGCTCCGTTTAATCCCCTGTCTGTATGAGCCCAAGTTACTTTTCCAAAGTACGTATTGTTTAAATGGATGTTTAGCTTGTTAATTTTGTAGTTCAGTCCAAATAGTACTTTTGTTTTTGGTCGGGCGGATGTAATACGAGATTGTTCCTTACGGTCAAAAATTTCATAGCCATTTGTTGCTAAAACTGTTGGTGTTTTAATTTTTCCGTCAATTTTGGTCTCATTCCAGTTTGCGCTTAATGTCACGCCTAACAGGCCCTTTCCTAAAGCGATGCGGTTATAGTTGATCACTAAATCCACTCCTTTAGTATCCGTGTTGACAGCGTTAATAAAGAACTTCATACTGGTAATGTTATTGTCTATTAGGATTTGTTCTAGAGCGTTTATGGTTGAATCATCACTGTCATTAGAGATGGTACTGGTAAATAGTACACGGTCAGCCACTTTAACATTGTAAAAATCTGTAGATATAGTTAGGTTTTTCATTGGCTTAAATGTTATTCCTGCACTGATGTTTTTGGACGTTTCTGCATGTAATTGTGGCACACCTAATTGATCACGTATCACTGGATCGTGGTTGTTGAAAGTTCCTTGGTTGGAAATGCTATCGTCAGAAACTAAGGTTTGGATATTACTCAAGTTAATTTGGTGTAAACTAGGAGCTCTAAACCCAGTACTATAAGAAGCTCTAATGGCGCCTTTAGTTCCTAGTTTATAGCGAGCGTTTACTTTCCAAGAGGAGTTGCCTCCAAAATCAGAGTAATCTTCATATCTATAGGCTCCACCTATTAAAAATTTATCCGTGATGTCGTAGTCTATATTAACATAGGCTCCATAGTTATTTCTTGATTCATCAACGGCGTTTGCAGGGCTGATCCCAGGAAAGGATACTGTTCCTCCACCGGCATAAGATGCTTCTTCTCCAGCGTTTGCTTTGAATCTTTCTTTTCTGGCTTCAATTCCTATGGCCATACTAATGTCTCCAAAAGAACGTACTAAATCAAAATTTCCTATTAAACTATTAAATTGATAGCCTCCTGCGTAAAAAGAGGTAGGGCTACTCGCTCCTAAATCTATATTTAAAGTATTGTTTATGGTGTAACCTACGTTGTTGAGTCCGAAAGTTCCACTCAAGTCCGCTTTAAATCCAAGAAAGTCAAATTTATATCCTGCACTGTTAAAGAAATCCTGAATACTCGTTTCAAAGGTCGGTTGGAACCCTTGGTATTCCGTCCCAGGTGTGTGTAATAAATTATGAGGGTCAGCGATCCAGTATGGTGTACGGTATAAAGCGTAGCTTGTTCCTTTTCTAACATTCAATCCTCCAAAAGCATAAAATTCATTGTCATTCTTACTGGAAGGGAATGAAGCATTGTAAAAAATTTCTCCTTTTTGTAGTTTTGGCTGTCCTACTTTCATCCCTAAATCTGGATTTTTTTGAATCCAAGGATTTGTTTCGTCTTGTCCGAAAAGGTTGTCTTTTCCAGGGGATCCAGCCCTGTTGGTTTCTTCTTGTTTATAATAAGAAAGTGTCATGTTGATATAACCTTTCTTTCCAACGCTTAGCGTCGTATTTAGGTCCGCTCCAATATTAAATCCATCTCCCTCTGTGGTGATGCCAGAAGTAACGGATAGTGTAGAGTAGGATACATTTTTCTTTAAAATGATGTTTACCACTCCGGCAATAGCGTCCGATCCATATTGTGCAGATGCTCCGTCTCTCAGTACTTCCACACGTTCTATAGCCGCTGTTGGGATACTTTTCATGTCCGTTCCTACCTCTCCTTTTCCAGGAGTGTCATTAATATATAGGAGTGCACTTTGATTTTTTCTTTTCCCATTGATTAATACCAAGGTTCTACTGGGGCCTAAACCTCTCAAGTCTGCAGGGTCAAAATGTGCCGTGGCATCCGAAATGGTTTGTTGGGTAGAATTGTAGGAAGGTATTTTATAGGTTAACATATGGTCAATACTTGTCTGTCCACTAGATTTTAATTCTTGGACGCCTACATTGTCTACGGGTACTGGTGAATCTAAGATTGTTCTTGGTTTTGCTCTGTTCCCCGTAATTATAACGGTTTCTAAGCTTACGTTGTCTTCGTGTAAGACAATGGTAATGTTAGTAGCACTGCTAATGGTTAAGGTGCTGCTTTTAAAACCGATAAAGGAAGCTTGAAGACTTGTAGGTATTTTAGAAACGTTCAGATTAAAATAACCCTCGGCATTAGAAGTGGTCCCATTGCTGGTTCCTGTTTCTATAACGGAGACATATGGAATACCTTCTCCTGAAGCGTCTGTCACTTTTCCAGAAGCTGTATTTTGAGCTTGTGATATTACAGGTGGAATTAGAAATAAAAGAATTATAAATGAATAAATAAACGATTTTCTTGTCATAATGCTGGTTTTTAGTAATTTCAAATATATATAATTTAATATCACATAAACATGTGGTTTCCCACAATTACAGGAAATAAATACCGTATTTTTTATCGAAGAACTATCAAATATGTATCAAAAGTGGATTAAAAACCAAGTTTTTAACCAATTTTTAACTAGAAAAATGAAAAAAAAGTAGGTATTTGCATGTCTTAATAAAGGGTGGTACATTCACGCAATAAATACGAAGATACATGACTGAAGAAAACAAACCGGCGATTGATATTAGAGCCATCAACGAAAAAATCGAAAAGGAAAGTGCCTTTATAGATTTGTTGACCATGGAAATCAATAAAGTGATTGTAGGGCAAAAACACATGGTCGAAAGATTGTTGATTGGACTGCTTGGAAATGGTCATATCTTATTGGAAGGGGTGCCAGGATTGGCAAAAACACTGGTTATTAACACCTTGTCTAAAGCCATAGATGCTTCTTTTAGTCGTGTTCAATTTACTCCGGATTTATTACCTGCAGATATTGTAGGTACGATGATATACAATATAAAGGACAATGAGTTTTCTATTAAAAAAGGACCCATTTTCGCTAACTTTGTATTGGCGGATGAGATAAACCGTGCTCCGGCAAAAGTGCAATCAGCATTGTTAGAAGCCATGCAGGAACGTCAAGTAACTATAGGTGACACCACATTTAAATTAGATGCTCCATTTTTAGTAATGGCCACGCAAAATCCAGTAGAGCAGGAAGGAACTTATCCTTTACCCGAAGCGCAGGTGGATAGGTTTATGTTAAAGACTATTATTGACTATCCTAAAATGGAAGAGGAGCAGTTAATTATGCGCATGAACTTAAAAGGGACTTATGAGAAAATTAATCCTGTGGTAAGTGTCGCACAAATTTTACGTGCACGTGAAGCTGTGAAAGAGGTGTACATGGATGAAAAAATAGAAAAATATATTTTAGACATCGTTTTTGCAACAAGGTATCCTTCTAATTATAAGTTGGATGAATTAACAGGCTTGATTAGTTTTGGTGCTTCACCAAGGGGAAGTATCAACCTAGCAATGGCCGCGAAATGTTATGCGTTTATTAAGCGTCGTGGGTATGTAATTCCTGAAGATGTGCGTGCAGTAGTACATGATGTATTACGTCACCGTATTGGCTTAACCTATGAAGCGGAAGCGGAAAATGTGACTTCGGAAGATATCATTAATAAAATTGTAAACGAAATAGAAGTGCCTTAGGATATGATAGAAATAAACGTAGATAAAAGAGAAAAAACGTATTTCATTCTGTTAGTAATTGTCTCGGTACTATTGATTGTACCTGTGATTTTTATGTTGCCTGTTTTGCTACCGTTGAGTTTGCTTGTATTGCTGGGGCAAGGTTTGTTAATTGGCCATGTGAAAGGAAATGGTGTCCGTGTTTCGGAAGTGCAGTTTCCTGAGATATACAAGATCGTTGTCAAGCAATCAGAACAGCTGGGACTCCCGGATATTCCTAAAGTGTATATTATGGAATCGGGCGGTGTACTCAATGCATTTGCAACTCGTTTTTTAGGTTTTAACTATGTGCTATTATACAGTGAATTGGTAGAAGTTTCTTATGATAAAGGGCGCGATGTCATGGAGTTTGTTATTGGCCATGAATTGGGACATATCAAGAGAAATCATATCAATAAAAAATTATGGACATTTCCTGCTCAGTGGATGCCTTTTTTAGCCCAAGCCTATTCGAGAGCTTGTGAAAATACCTGTGATAATATTGGGTTTAGCTTAAATCAGAGTGGAGCGGAACAAGGAATATTAGTATTGGCCGTAGGTCCTAAATTGGCAAAAAAAATAAATGCAGTAGCGTTTTATAAACAGCAATATACGGAAACTGGTTTTTGGGTATGGTTGTCAGAAAAACTGGCGTATCATCCGCATTTATCCAAACGGGTACGCTTGGAAAAAGACACCTTTGTAATTGGAGGAGGTTTGAGAGAAAAAGAAGAAGCGGTGTTGGAAAAAGAAATGGAACCAGTGGTAAATATAGAAGATTACAGTAAGTATTTACCTAAAAATTAAGAGGCGCTAAGATGGATACGAAAGAGTTATTAAAGAAGGTTCGAAAAATCGAAATTAAGACGCGACGCTTGTCAAATCATATATTTTCAGGAGAATATCACAGTTCCTTTAAAGGAAGAGGAATGACGTTTTCGGAGGTAAGACAGTATCAGTATGGCGATGATATTCGCGCGATTGACTGGAATGTAACCGCACGTTATAATGAACCTTATATCAAGGTTTTTGAGGAGGAACGCGAACTGACCATGATGTTAATGGTGGATATAAGTGGTTCGGAATCCTTTGGGACTGCAACACAATTTAAACGTGATACGGCTACAGAAATTGGGGCGACATTGGCCTTTTCTGCAACTCAAAATAATGACAAAGTTGGATTGATACTATTTTCGGATGAGATAGAACTTTTTATTCCGCCTAAAAAGGGAAGAAGTCACGTATTACGGATTATTAGAGAGCTGATAGAACACACGCCTAAAAGCAAAAAAACAGATATAAATGGTGCCCTAAAGTACTTATCCAATGTGATAAAAAAACGCGCTATTGTATTTGTATTGTCGGATTTTATGGACACTAATTACCTGCGAACCTTAAAAATAGCGGGTAGAAAGCACGATGTAACAGGCATTCGGATTTTTGACGTTCATGACGCGTCCATCCCTAACTTAGGAATGGTGCCGATGTTGGATGCGGAAACCGATGAGATTATGTTGGTAAATACAGGTTCGAAAAGTGTTCGGAATCAGTACAAAGCACATTATTTAAAAACAGTAGATTACTTTAATACATCCTTTAGTCATAGTGGAGCGGGTACTATTAGTACGCGAATAGACGAAAGCTATGTAAAAAAACTATTGGGTTATTTTAAACATAAAGGAGGACGTTAGATGACTAAATATATACATTATTTTTTATTGATTTTTACCTTGGGACTCTCTGCACAGCAGGTGAGTATTCAGGCGGATACTACACAGCTCCGTATCGGGGAACAAGTGATCTATAAAATCAACGTGAATGCTATAGAGAATGTAGTGTTTCCTGTATTTGTGCCAGACAACTTGCATAAAATAGAATTGATAGAAGCCTTGGCGGTGGACACTTTGAAAAATAGATTGGAAAAAAAATACATTTTAACCAGTTTTGATAGTGGTAGTTATGTGATTCCTAGCCAAGAAATACGAATAAACAATACGCCTTTTTTTACCGACAGTCTTCGGATATATGTTTCAACGGTGCCTTTAGACACCATAAATCAACCGATGTTTGCGATTAAGGCAATCCGTGGGGAAGAATTTTCCGCACAAGATTATTTGTTGGATTTCTTTGATTCCTGGTTGAATCTACTTCTTTTTATCGCCGTATTAGTCCTGTTAATTATAGTAGTATTTGTATTGATTTATAAATTGAGAGGTAAAAAGTTAATGCGTATTAAAGTAGAAATCCCCGCCATACAAGTTGCGATGCAACGCTTGAAAGAATTGGACGCAAAGGATTTATTGAAACAGCATAAAATTAAAAGATATTATAGTGAACTAACGGACATTGTACGGACCTATTTAGAAAAGGACGTTCATATTCCAGCCTTGGAATTAACTACGGATGAATTAGTGGAGACCATCACGGATTTTAATGAAAGTAGTGATTTGGGGATTTCTAAAGAAACGATTCAACAATTGAAAGGTGTATTGCAAACGGCTGATTTGGTTAAATTTGCGAAGAGTGCTCCTGAAATGGGCTTTATTCATGCCGATAGGAAAGTGATAGAAACCGTATTGGTCGACACGAAAAAAGCGGTAGAAAAGACGGAGGTAGTTTCTGAAAATCAACAGTTAATTGCTGCACAAGAAGTAGCTGAAAAACGCTCTAATTTCGCCTTAATAAGTTTGATTATCGTAGGTGGTTTACTAGTGGTAGGACTCTTTATTGGAGGGTATGCCGGCTATCAGTACCTGCAGAATGACGGACATGTAAAAACGACTACAGAACTGAATACGAAGCAGTGGCATACGTCTACTTATGGGTATCCAACAGTGACCATTTCTACCCCAGAAATGCTACGAGCAACCACCATCCAGGTGCCGGAACAAATGGAACATATTATAAGGGACATGACAGTGTATGTCCATGGGGATTTGAAGGCTAATTTTTATGTGGCAGTCCAGTCTACGAGTTTTATAAAACCGGTGAATGATTTTAATTTAGACAATAGTGTTGCGATGGCTTTTGCGCAACTACGTGGGGCTACGGGCTATGAGTTTTATGAGGTGAGCCAAGAGGCGATTCAGAATAATGGAGTTGCAGGAAGAAAAGCAATTGGGTATTATAAAATTAATTCAATGGAGCATAAAGTGACCTTGGTCATTTACAGAACGCCTAAAGGATTACGTCAGGTAATTATAAGTCAGTTAAAAGGCGATGAAAACGCCAATGCTATCACACAGAGAATAGTAACATCTATAAAAATAAATCCATAAGTAATGTTCGAGAATTTTGAATTTTTAAATCCGCAATTTTTATGGTTGTTAGTAGGGATTCCGTTGATGGCTCTATGGCAATATATCACTCGAAAGGGAGATACAGCTACCTTAACCATCCCTCATACAAGTGGGTTTCGGGTGCAACCGTCTATATGGGCACGCTTAAAACCTATATTATACGTATTGAGATTGGCGGCAATTTCCTTATTAATTGTGGCATTGGCAAGGCCTAGGAATATAGCCGTAAGCACTAAAACTAAAACCAATAAAGGGATTGATATTGTCATGGCAATAGATGTGTCAGCAAGTATGTTAGCCCGTGATTTAAAGCCGAACAGGTTAGAAGCATTGAAGAAAGTGGCGACTAATTTTGTAAACCAACGTCCTAATGACCGCATCGGAATAGTGGTGTACGCTGGAGAAAGTTTTACTCAAACTCCGATTACCAGTGATAAGCGCATTGTGCGTAGCACCATTTCAAAAATTAAATGGGGGCAACTGGAAGGAGGAACTGCCATAGGAATGGGTTTAGGTTCAGCCGTAAATAGATTGAAAGGAAGTAAAGCGAAGAGTAAAGTGATTATTTTACTGACTGATGGAGTGAATAATACAGGATTTGTAGACCCTAAAACGGCTACGGAATTAGCCATTGGCTTAGGGATTAAAGTCTATACGATAGGTTTAGGAACCAATGGAAATGCCCCTTTTCCTTATGCAAAAGATCCGCAAACAGGGAAGTTGTTGTTTAGAAATGCTCCCGTGGAAATAGATGAAGAATTACTTAAATACATCGCCAAAGAGACTGGTGGGAGGTATTTTAGAGCCAATAATAATAGTAAGTTGCAGCAGATTTATGACGAGATAAATAAGTTGGAAAAAACAGAGATAGAAGAGTTTAAATATTACAATTATACCGAACAATACCGTGTGCTAGTACTCCTAGCTTTAGGACTTATCCTACTGGAGTTGTCATTGCGTTTTACTGTGTATCGTAGTTTTATTTAATATAATTTTAAGCAGATAGTATGTACCAAATAGAAGAGACATCATATTTTATATACCTTTTTATAGTGCCCTTAGTTTTTGTGGCCTATATGCTAGTGTATTGGTGGAAAAAAGCGACCCAGAAAAAGTTTGCAGAGGAGCATTTGTTAGTGAGATTAAGCCCTGGGAAATCCACGTTTAAATCTTTGTTAAAGATCCTTGCTGTCTGTTTTGCGTTGATCTTATTGATTATTTCATTGGCCAATCCAAAAATGGGTACCAAATTGGAAACTATAAAGCGTGAAGGGGTAGACATTGTATTTGCATTGGATGTTTCCAAGAGTATGTTAGCGGAAGACATTGCGCCGAGCAGGTTAGAAAAAGCCAAGCAGATTTTAAATAAAGTAATTGATAAATTAGGGAGTGACCGTGTAGGGATTATTATCTATGCTGGAAATGCGTATCCATTATTACCGATTACTACCGATCATGCGGCCGCAAAGATGTTTTTGAAAAATGCCAATCCAGATATGGTGTCTAGTCAAGGAACAGCGATTAGTGAAGCCATAGATTTGGGGATTAGCTATTTTGACAATGACGAGCAGACAAACCGATTCTTATTTGTAATTTCAGATGGTGAAGATCATCAAGAAAACTCAGTGAGTGTTACTTCAAAAGCGGTAAAAGAAGGGATTAAAACATATACTATTGGTGTCGGACTTGAAAAGGGAGGACCCATTCCTTTAAAGAGAAATGGCGTGTTAGTGGGCTATAAAAAAGACAGTAAAGGAGAAACCGTAATCACAAAATTACAGGCCGATTTATTAAAAGATATAGCCAGTGAAGGAAATGGTATATATATAGATGGGAATAAAACTAGTGAGACGGTAGACATTATTTCAGAGATCTTAATTCATGCAGAAAAGAACGAATTTGAAAGCAAGCAGTTTTCGGATTATAAGGACCAGTTCCAATGGTTTATTGGTTTTGGTTTGTTATTCTTATGTGTAGACGTGTTCTTATTGGATAAAAAAACAGGTTGGATTCAGCGTCTGAACCTCTTCAATCAAAAAAAATAATATGAAATATTTATTCATCATACTGTGTATTCCTTGTAGCCTTTTTGCACAAGAGAAAAACGGAACTCAAAAGCTGGAGCGTGAAGCTCGTGCCTATATTAGGGAGGGAAATAAATTGTACAATGCGGCCAGTTATGTAGCGGCGGAGGTCGCTTTTAAGAAAGCATTAGAAAAAGTACCTGAAAGTAAAAAAGCAGCCTATAACTTGGGGAATTCTGTGTATCAGCAAAACCGAAATAAAGAGGCAAAGGAGCAGTTTTTGGAATTGGAAAAAACATTAAAAACCAAGGAGGAGAAAGCGACAGTCTTTCATAATATAGGAAATACCTTGATGAACGAAAAACAATATGGTCCTGCCGTGGAAGCCTATAAAAAAGCATTGCGTAATAATCCTAAAGACGATGAAACCCGTTATAATCTAGCCTTAGCTCAGGAGAAACAAAAAGAGCAAGAGAAAAAGGACGATAAGAAAGACGATAAGAAAGACGATAAGAAAAAGGACGATAAGAAAAAGGACGATAAGGATAAGGATAAAAATAAGGATAAGAAAAAAGATAAAGACGGCGATAAGGACGATAAAAAGGACGAGGACAAGAAAAAAGAAGATAAGGGAGATGACCAAAAAAAGGATCCTTCTAAGGATAAGGACAAAGAGAAGGAGCAACAACCAGAAAAACGTCCTAGTCAACTCTCACCAGAACAAATAAAGCAATTGCTTGAAGCTATGAATAATGAGGAGAATAAAACTCAGAAAAAACTAAATGCTAAAAAAGCGAGAGGAAGAAAAGTGAAACAACAAAAAGATTGGTAAATTAGCCTTTTTTAAAATGAAGATGAAACACGGTTATATATTAGGGATTTTACTGCTATCTGTGCAGTTGTTATTTGCTCAAATTGAGTTTAGAACGGCTGTGAGCAAAAGTAAATTAGGCTTGAATCAACGATTGAAAATAGAATTTTCAGTCAATAAACAGGGTTCGGATAATTTTGCGCCTCCTAATTTTACCAATTTTAAGATTGTAGGTGGACCGAGTCAGTCTGTAAATCAATCTTGGATCAACGGGAAAGTGACCTATGCCTTGTCGTATGTGTATATTCTTCAACCAAAAAACGTAGGTACTTTTACCATTCCTGCGGCTACCGTAGAATATAAAGGGGAAGTCATCGCATCGAACACCGTAGAGATACTTGTAACCAATAGTGTAAAGTTAGCTGAAGACCCGAATGACCCCTTGTATTTAGCACAAGAAGGAATTCATTTAGTAACTGAAATTTCCAATACAAAACCTTTTGTAGGAGAAGGAATTTACGTGGTGTATAAGCTGTTTGTAAGTGAAGATATCAGTGTGAACGATTGGAGAACGACAGAGAATCCTCAGTACAATGGCTTCTGGAATCAAGATATTAATATTGGTGCTATTAAGGCAAGGAAAGGGACCTATAATGGGGATAATTCCTATCGTTATATTGTGTTAAAACGCGCTATTTTAATTCCTCAGAAATCGGGAGAATTAAGTATAGACCCTATAAAAGTGGACTTTATTGTGGGGATTCCTACAGGGAGGGGTGACTTTTTTGGGAATCCTATCACACGAAATATTAACTATGCAACAGCGTCTCCAAAAAGGACTATCCATGTTCAAAATTTACCAATAGAAGGAAAACCGCTCGATTTTACAGGGGCAGTAGGTGATTTTAGT
This sequence comes from Flavobacteriaceae bacterium, assembly GCA_016764435.1. Taxonomy (GTDB): domain Bacteria; phylum Bacteroidota; class Bacteroidia; order Flavobacteriales; family Flavobacteriaceae. Next base: position 31,128 of record JAESRX010000015.1, read on the forward strand.
TTTGAAGTAACGGCAAATAGAAATGTATTAAAAGCCAATGAAACGGCATCAATAAAAGTAGAAGTCAAAGGGACAGGGAATTTGAAATTATTTGAAATACCTAAAATTATTGCGCCTTCTGAATTGGAAATCTACACACCAGAACATAAAGAAAACGTAACGACTGCCTTGGGCGGATTGCGAGGAAGAATTTCCGATACATATACCGTAGTTCCTGAATACAAAGGGAAATATAAAATACCCGCGGTTAGTTTTTCTTATTTCAATGTAAAAGAGAAGAAATATGCGACGCTAAAATCCACTCCTATTTTTATAGAGGTTACAGAAGGCAAACCACTGCCTAGTTCTGTAGATACGTCGGTTCTCGCTTCGAATAAAATGCAGGTAGCATTGAATGGAAACGATTTTAAATACATTGCAACAAGCAGCGTTTTTGAGCCTGTAGCGTCTAAAGATTTCTTTAAATCTACGTTGTTTTACCTCTTGTTGTTTTTACCTTTCCTTGCCATTCCTATAGGGATATTCCTAGGGAAGAAACGTGCAGATCGTGTAGCGGATGTGTTTGGAAATAAAATCAGAAAGGCAGATAGGTTGGCCCGTAAATATTTATCCAAAGCTAAAAAAGAGCTTGGAAATAAGGAGGCATTCTACATTGCCCTAGAAAAAGCCTTGCATAATTTCTTGAAAGCGAAGTTACAGATAGAAACAAGTGAGATTAGTAAGGATAGAATTACCGAAATATTACAGGAAAAGCAGGTAGAAGAAGAAGTGGTGAAAGAGTTTATAGCCGTGTTAAATGATTGTGATTTTGCAAGATATTCTCCAGCGACAGAAGTGGAAATGCAACACGAATTTGACCGTGCAAAACAAATATTGGTTAAACTAGACAAAAAAATATAAATACGATTAGGGGCCGTTGCCTCTGGTCTATTCATATATTTATTGAATATAGAAGGATGAAAAAAATTATTTTCTTACTGTTTTTCTCTTGGGCGATGGGTTTCGCGCAACAAACAGATGCGTTGTTTTTAGAAGCGAATAACCTGTATAAAGAAGGAGCGTATTCAGAAGCTATTGATGTATATAAATCCATAGAGACAAAAGGAATGGTCTCTGACGATTTGTATTTTAACTTAGGAAATGCCTATTATAAAATGAATAAAATAGCCCCGGCTATTTACAATTTTGAAAAAGCATTAGTAATCAACCCGATGCATTCGGATGCTCAAAATAATTTGACCTTTGCAAACCGCATGACGATCGATGCGATAAAAGTATTGCCGACTACCTTTTTACAAAGTTTTAACCAAGCGGTTATTATGAAGTTTTCCTATAATACATGGGCATACATAGCAGTTTTAATGGCCTTTTTAGCGGCTGTTTGGTTTTTGTGGTATCACTTTGCCATCTCCAGTAGAAGAAAGCTCTTACTGTTTAATTTAACCATTATGTCGGTGATTCTATTAACGATTAGTGTGTTTTTTGCCTTTCATAATTATGGGGTGATAAAAAATAATAGAATAGCGATTGTATTTGCCTTAAAAACAGCCGTGAAAAATGCACCTGCTTTTAGTGGGGAAGAGTTATTTGACCTACATGAAGGTACTAAATTAATAGTTCTAGACGCCGTAGATGATTGGAAGAAAATAAAATTGTCCGATGGTAAAACAGGCTGGATTAGAGCGTCTGATATTCGGGAGTTGAGTCATTAGTTGAGGCTTGTTTTTAAGATGATTTAGATACCGTTTAGTGTTCAGGTCCTGTCATTGCTACGAAGGTGGTAATCCAGCCTAAAGAGCTTTCCTCTTAAACAGTGGCTTCCTTATGAGTTTCTTATTTGTGCTACATTTATCATAGTTGCATTCTATTACACGTGTATCCTGTCATTGCCGCGAAGGCGGTACTCCAATATGAAAAATTTCCAATGAAACATTCGCATCCTTTATACTTGAATCAGTAAGGGAGGAGTCTGAATAGTAGCACAAAAAAAAGTTGTTCTCGTAAAATACGAGAACAACTAAATATTCTATATGGTATTGTAAAAACTACTCTCCTTCTAACTTGGCCGATAATTCGAACCAGCGTTCTTCTTTGTCATCAATTTGTTTGATGATTTCTTGTAGTTTTTGAGATAATTCGTTCACCGCATCTCCTGCTACGTTTCCTGAGGAAAATTCAGCTTCAATACTGTCTTTTTCCTTGTTTAATTTCGTGATATCACTTTCTATATTGGCAAATTCTGTTTTTTCTTTATAGCTTAAACTTCCTTTTTGAACAGGTGCTGAAAGTACAGAAGTTTGGAGTTTCTTTTTTCCAGGTTCTTCTAGTTGTTTTACGTCCTTAGAGTCTTCGTATGCTCTGTAATCGGAGTAATTCCCAGGGAAATCTTCTACCACAGCATCTCCTCTAAATACAAACAAGTGATCTACAATTTTATCCATAAAATACCTATCGTGGGATACCACTAATAAACAGCCAGGGAAATCTAGTAAGAAGTTTTCTAGTACGTTTAAGGTAACAATGTCCAAATCGTTTGTTGGTTCATCCAAAATTAAGAAGTTTGGATTCTGTATTAAGACGGTACATAAGTATAAACGCTTGCGTTCCCCTCCACTTAATTTTTCTACAAAATCGTATTGTCTTTTACGCGTGAATAAGAAGCGTTCTAATAATTGGGCGGCGGATATTTTACGTCCTTTAGTCAATGGGATGTACTCTCCAAATTCTCTAATAACCTCAATTACTTTTTGTCCAGGTTTCGCTTTCATTCCATCCTGGGTGTAGTATCCTATTTTAATGGTTTCTCCAATAACTACTTCTCCTGAATCCAATGCTAGATCTCCAGTAAGTAGGTTTAAGAAAGAAGATTTACCCGTACCATTTTTCCCGATAATTCCAATGCGTTCTCCTCGTTGGAAAACATATTCGAATTTGTCTAAAATAGCTAAATCACCAAAGGACTTAGAAATTTTCTCCAATTCCATAATCTTACTTCCCATACGGTGCATTTCTATTTCTAGTTGCACTTTATGTTCATCTCTACGTTGGTGAGCGGCTTCTTTTATTTTATAAAAATCATCAATTCTAGATTTAGATTTGGTGGTACGTGCTTTGGGTTGTCTACGCATCCAATTTAATTCCGTCTTAAATAGATTTTTTGCTTTGTTTACGGAACTTTGTTCAGCAGCCAATCGCTCGTCTTTTTTTTCTAGATAATACGAGTAATTCCCCTTGTAAGTGTATAATTTTCCATTGTCCAGTTCTATAATTTCCGTACAGACGCGCTCTAAGAAGTACCGGTCATGCGTTACCATAAAGATGGTGATCTTTTCCTTTCTGAAATACTCCTCTAACCATTCAATCATCTCTAAATCCAAGTGATTGGTAGGCTCATCTAAAATAAGAATATCTGGTTTGTGAATTAATAAAACAGCCAATGCCAAACGCTTTCGTTGTCCTCCAGATAATTCTCCTACTTTTTTAGTGAAGTCTTCTAGTTTTAATTTAAAGAGTATTTGTTTGTACTGTGTTTCAAAATCCCATGCATTATGATGATCCATTAAGTCAAATGCCTTTTGATAAGCATCTGCATTTTCTGGGTTTTCTAATGCTTTTTCGTATTGTGCAATTATCTTTAAAACCTCGTTGTCTGAGTTGAAAATAGACTCCTCTATGGTGTCTTCTTCATTCAAATCATCCACCTGAGACAGGTAAGCCATGTTAATTCCTTTTCGAAGGACTATTCTACCACTATCAGAAGTTTCTTTTCCAGTGATAATATTTAGCATGGAGGTTTTTCCGGCGCCATTTTTAGCAATAAATGCAATCTTTTGGTCTTTGTTAATCCCAAAGGTGATATCACTAAATAATTTTAGTTCGCCGTATGCTTTGGATATGTTTTCTACTGAAAGGTAATTCACAATTCGTGTTTTTTAATCGGTTGGCAATGTGCCAAAGGTTTTTTTCATAGTTGTAAAATGATACCGCTATGATTTGCTGCAAAAATAGTTAAAAATCATGAGAATAATACTATGCTTAAATTTGCTTGGTTTTAGGGAGGTTTCTGGGGTGTTTTGTGTTTTATTTAGGAGGAATTTGAATTTTAATGGAATATATATATATGTAGAAGGTTTCTTGTTTTTCAGCTGTACAGTTTGGAATGTAGTTGAGAAAACCTAGCTGTTAAGGGTTGATAGTCCAAATCTTAAATTGTATATTGCAGTTAAAATGGGTGCTATGAATTGGAATAAAATAACGGGAATACTTGTATGTATACTTATGGGATTCTCGTTTTCCTACGGGCAAACCTCTTTGTCGGAGCCTAAATACAGAGAGTTTCACGAGTATTTTTTTACAGGACTTAAGGAAAAAGGAATCGGGAATTACAAGAAGGCATTGCATAGTTTTGAAAAGGCACATCAGATAGATGGTCAAGATCTGGGGACGCTCTTCGAGTTGTCTAAGGTGCAGGCTTTATTATTGGATTTTAATGATGCGACCCATTTTGCATTGCTTTTTTTAGATAATGAACCCGAAAATCAATTTGTATTAGCGCATCTAGCTACCGTATATACAAAACAGTATCGCTACGATGATGCGATAAAAACACGAAAAAAGATACTGAAAATAGCGCCCAAACAAGTGGATGAATTGATTCTGTTATACTTGAAAAACAAAGAGAAAGAGAAGGCTTTAAAATTGATAAAAAAGGCAGAGGACAATGCCTATGCTACCTTGAGGACTATTTCTTTAAAAAAATATGTATTGAAGCGTTTGGCTCCAAAAAAGAAGATGATGGATAAAGTAAATGTACGTGCTAAAAACAGGAAGGACTTAAAAGCATCCGTAAGGCAAGAAGGCAGTTATAAATCGTATTTGAATTTAGTAAAATACGAGGAGCGGTTGCAACTGTACAAGCAACTTCTAGAGGACGCCTCTGAGGGGTTAGAATTGTATCCTTCACAGTCACAGCTATACTTATCCAAAGGAATTGCCTTAAATAAGCTAGAAAAATTTAATTTAGCCATCGAAACATTATTGATTGGTGTGGATTTTGTAATAGAGAACCCGCAATTGGAGGCTAAATTCTATCATCAGTTAGCGGTGAGTTATGGCGAATTAAACCAGTCCAGTCAAGCGAAGAAATTTGTAGAAAAAAGGTTAAAACTCCTTAAAAAAGAATAAAAGAATGCGAAGAGTAGTAGTGATATGTTGTTTATTGATAGTATTTTCGAGTTGTAAATCAACAAAAAATCTTGGGGATTCGAATGCGTTGAAAAATATTTCCACCAAAAAAATATGGAAGAATAACAAGGGGACTTTTAGTGATTATAAGACCATTTCGTCCAAAATTAAAGGAAAGTTTAAAAATAAGAACACGGCAGCGGGGTTTAACCTGAACCTTCGAATGGAAATTGACCAGGTGATTTGGATGAGTGTTAAGAAATTTGGAATTCCGTTTGCGAAACTTAAAATTACCCCAGAAAAAGTGATGTTTTATGAAAAACTTAAACGCACTTATTTTGAAGGTGATTTTTCTTTGATTACAGACTTCTTAGGAACGCCGTTGGATTTTAATCAACTGCAAAACCTATTATTAGGGAGGCCTATTGTGGAGGTGAGGACGAGTCAGTTAGATTCGAATATTTTTAAGGGGGATTACAAGTTGTTCTTTAAAAAACAACAGGAGTTATTCCATTTGTTTTTCACGATAGATGGGCGTACTTTTACCTTGAAAAATCAGGAAATTAAAGAAGTGTCTAATGCCTATACGATGGTCGTCAATTACCCGAAATATGAACATAAAATCCCTCAGAAAATAGAAATTCGTGTCTTGGCAAAAAATAAAAAAACCATGTTAGATTTAGAGTTTAAGTCTGTTCAGTTTAATAAAACGCTCCGTTTTCCGTTTAGTATTCCAAAAGGGTATAAAAAATTAAGTATAAAAAAATGAGTCTAAGTCGTTATTTTATGGTGTTTATCGTTGTTTTAATAACGATAAATACTAGCCATGCACAGCGTTCTAATAGGCGTGCATTAGAGGCACGGAAAGTCCAGTTGAAAAAAGACATTGTCTATATAAATGCCTTGCTATCTAACAATGAAAGAAAAGAAAAAAACCTATTAAATGATGTCAGGGATTTAACTACAAAAATAAAAAAGCACGGCGAATTGATTGGGACCATTAGTTTGGAATCAAAAGCCTTAGTTCAGGAAATTCATGTGAATAAAAAGGATATTACTTCCTTAGAGAAAGAACTGAAAAGTCTCAAAAAGGACTATGCAGCCATGATTCTTAAATCCTATAAAAGCAAGTCTCAGCAAAGCAGGTTGATGTTTTTATTGTCTTCAGATGATTTTAATCAAGGTTACAAACGGTTTCAGTACATGAAACAGTATACGGAATTTCGTAAAAAACAAGGGGAGGAAATTTCGTTAAAAACGAGTAAATTACTTCGTTTAAATGACACCTTAAAGGAGAAGAATAAGGACAAAGAATTGCTGATAAAAGATAAGAAATCCATTCAGCATAAGATAGAAAACCAAAAAAAGAGACGGGAAGTTTTAATCGGAGAAGTTCAAGATAAAGAGGACAGTTACAGAGAACAAATTCGTGGTTTTGAAAAAAGCCAAGCACAGATAGCTGCTCAGATAGATGACATTATAAGGAAAGCCATTCGGAAATCGAATCGTGGAAGTGTAAAAGGGAGTAAAAGTACCGGTTTTAAATTGACACCGGAAAACCAAAAATTAGCCTCTCAGTTTGTTGCAAATAAGGGGAAATTACCGTGGCCAGTAGCAAAAGGATATGTGACAATGCGTTATGGTAAGCAACCACATCCCGTGGTGAAATCTACCACAATTAATAGTAATGGGGTACGGATAGCGACAGGGAAAGGAGCTAAGGCACGTGCTGTTTTTAAAGGGTCTGTTTTGGAAATTTTAGTCATGTCTGGAAACAGGAAAGCCGTATTAGTACAGCATGGTAACTATATATCTATCTATAAGAATTTAGCCACAGTCTCTGTTAAAAAAGGAGATAAATTAGCTACTAAGCAGGTCATAGGAACAGTGCATACCGACAAGATTTCAGGAAAAACAATTTTGTGGTTCGTAATCTCAAAGGAATTGAAAACGGTGAATCCAAAATATTGGATTCATAAGATGTAAGGAATTTAAATGGCCTCATATTGTTTTCCGGGTAAGGGTCTTACGACGCTTTGTAATTCTAAGTTGAATAAAATACTGACCGTTTTTTGAATGGTAAAATTATTTTGTAAAGCAATCGTATCTAAGATGGATTTTCCTTGCTTTAATAAGAAGTCGTAAACCTGTTGTTCTTCCGGGTTTAAATTGATGAACAGTTGTTTCTGGATGACGGCCTTTTGGCTTTTTGTATCCCAATTCAAGGTTCTAATTAAGTCATCTGCAGACGTTATAATCGCGGCCTTGTGGTTTTTAATCAGGGTATTACACCCTTTGCTAAATAGGTCTGAAGTGCGTCCGGGAAATGCAAAAACGTCTCGGTTGTAGGAATTTGCGATGTCCGCCGTCACTAAAGAGCCTCCCTTGAAAGCAGATTCAATGACTATGGTGGCCTGAGAGAGTCCTGCAATAATCCTATTTCGTTTTAAAAAATGTTCCCGTAAAGGCGGGTCTCCTTTCCAAAATTCACTCAGAAACCCTCCATTTTTCTCCATAGGTGCCATAAATTGCTTGTGAATATTTGGGTAAATTTGGTCAAAACCATGTGCCAATACACCGATGGTTTGCAATTCATGCTCAAGCGCGGCTTTATGCGCACAAATATCCACACCAAAAGCAAAACCACTAATTATTATGGGATTGTAAGGCGCTATTTTTTCTATCAGAGCTTCGCACATTTCTCTCCCGTAAGAAGTCATATTTCGGGTCCCTACAATACTGATACATTTACGGTCTTTTAAGTGTTGATTCCCTACAGAGAAAAGGACCAATGGACTGTCTATGCACTGTTTTAGCTGTTCCGGGTAGTCCTCATCAAAAAAAGAAATAAGTCGTACATTGTTTTTAGCAGCCCAAATTATTTCTTCGGTGGCTTGTTTTAAATAGATGGAATCGTGTAAGTGACGTATGGTATGTGTTCCAATGCCATTTATTTTTTGAAGACTACTTTTTTTTTCGGCTAAGACAGCTTTTGCGCCACCACAATGGACAATTAATTTTTTGGCTACAATGTCCCCAAAGCCTTTGGTTCGTTGCAAGGCTAAAAGGTGTAGCAAGTCTTCTCTTTTCATAAAGCTAACAATTTGAGTATCAATATACAAAATGATTGTTAATAACTTGTGTAGAAGACTTTTTTTTAACAGCACTATCTTGGCTATATTTGTTCTTATGACATTAGCCACTTATATCAGCGATTTATTATACAGGTACGAATGTGTAATCATACCCAATTTTGGAGGTTTTGTAACCAATGCAATTGCTGCCAAAATTAATGAAGACACACATGCGTTATATCCACCTACGAAGCAGCTTACTTTTAATAAGCATCTTCAGAATAATGATGGTTTATTGGCAAATTATATTGCATCTTCAAAAAAGATTTCTTTTGAGGAGGCACTGTTGTATATTGAAAAAGAAGTCTCGTTTCTAAATGCCCATTTAAAAGAGGGTGTAACACTTAAAAATATTGGATATTTTTCTGAAAACAACACAGGAATGCTTGTGTTTGAACCTTTAGAATCTGTAAATTACTTAACGGCATCTTATGGCTTAACACCTGTAGCATCTCCTCCTATTAAGCGAGAGGTATACGGGCAGCAAGTGAAAACATTGTATCCTGAAATTGTGGCATCCCAATCGTCTCGTAAAACGGGTCGTTTTCTTAAATATGTTGCGGCAGCCGCCATTGTATTATCAGTAGGAAGTATTGGTTTGAATACGTATAAAAATCAACAGAATGCTACAGAAATAGCGGCAACTACGCAGTTGCAAGAAGAGGTAGAAAGAAAAATTCAAGAGGCTACTTTTGTAATTGATAATCCGCTCTCATCTCTGACGCTAAAAGTGGGGAAAGAAACCTTCAATTACCATGTGGTAGGAGGCGCTTTTAAGGAGCTTGAAAATGTTGAAAAATTAGTTGCTAAATTTAAAAAACTCGGCTATGAATCAGCGGTTCTAGGAGTCAATAAATGGGGTTTAACTCAGGTTTCTGTTCAGAGTTATAGTACTAAAAGAGAGGCTATAAATGCCTTGTATAAAATTCAGAAAACCATTTCAAAGGACGCTTGGTTATTAGTGGACTAATACTTTAGTCGCGACCTGTCAGTAGACCTTGTAAATTGAGGGCTATTGGGTCTCAATTGCTTTCGAGTGAATAGGTGCTTTTTTATAAATTTCTACCCTTATTAAGACCTCTTTTTTTTTCTTCAAAATGGAATTACTTCTATTTCCTTAAATAACAGGGATGTATCGAGTTTCAATTAATCAGCTATATTTGTGCTTTAATTAAATTTTATGAAAGCGAAAAAGGCAATAGCATCCTTAACCATCTTAACAGATACAGTATTACCTGGAGAAACAAATCCATTACATAATTTATTTGGAGGTGAATTACTCGCCCGTATGGACAGAGCAACAAGTATTGCTGCGAGTCGTCATTCACAGGAAATTTGTGTGACGGTATCCGTAAATCATGTCGCATTTTCAAAACCAGTTCCTGTAGGAAGTATCTTGCAAATGGAGGCAAAGGTGTCCCGTGCGTTTACTTCTTCTATGGAAGTATATGTAGATGTATGGAAAGAGGACAGGATTACTGGGGAACGAGAAAAGGTGAATGAAGGTATTTATACCTTTGTCGCAGTTGATGACCATGGAAAACCGGTTAAAGTACCGGAATTAATACCTGAGTCAGCACTGGAAAAAAAGCGGTATAAGGGCGCTTTGCAAAGAAAAGAGTTAAGTTTAGTCTTATCTGAAAAATTAGATCCCAAAAAAGCAACAGAACTCCGGTCATTATTTTTTTAGCCACTGCTAGTTCTCTAGGAATCATTTAAGCCACTAGTTTTTCGTCTTTTTTACCTGCTTTTCATGAACATAGGTTTGTAAGAGGAACGGTGTGTTTTTTGTCATAGATTCCTTTTTTAGGAAAGGTGTTATGCCTCTTTTAGAAAAGAGTTATTTGCAAATAATAGAGGAATTAATTTTGTGTTTTTGAAAGGGTATTACGTCAGCTATTTTTCAGGTGTTATACCCGAAAACAGGGAGGATTAAACACCTTCTTTTTTTTTAAAAAAATACTAATTTTCACATGTAGAGAAGAATAGAAACCGTTGTCAGTAGACGCCGGTTGAAAAGAAGGAGAATATCTTTTAAATCGCGAGATACGTAGGGGTTCTATTAGGTTCTCAAGGAGATAGGAATAAAAAACCAACGAAATTTAGACTGTTCTCGTTGTCCAATTCTGTAAAAATTGTATATTGCAATGTATACAAACCTCTTGAAGCCTAAAATATGCTACGAATCTTACTAGTTGATGATGAAAACGATGCGTTAGAAGCATTGGAATGGAAGCTAAATCATTACATAGATAATGTTGATATTTCCACCTGTAACTCTCCACTTAAAGCAATTGACATCATAGAATCAACCAAGCCAGATGTGGTGTTTTTAGACATTCAAATGCCTGAAATGGATGGGTTTACTATGATTGAGAAATTGAAGTATAAAAATTTCAATCTTATTTTTACGACGGCTCATGACGAATTTGCCTTAAAGGCGATTAAAGTTTCTGCCATCGATTACCTGTTAAAACCTGTAGATAAGGATGAACTTTTAGAGGCGATTGCTAAGGTGAGATCTTCTCAGACAGATTTAAAATTAGAGGATAAATTACAATTATTATTGAATAATATTAACGGAAGTCCCAATGATAAAATTAATATTTCCGCAGATGGAAAAGTTTATTTATTAGAACAGGACGATGTGGTAATGTTAAAATCTGATAAAAGTTATACCACCATATTTTTAAAAAACGAACAACAAATAGTGGTCTCTAAAACATTGAAAGAAGTGGAACGTAAGTTTCAGTTTTCACAGTTTTATAGAGTACATAATTCGTATTTAATCAACCTGAATCACGTCAAAGAATACTTGAAAGGATTAGGGGGAGAATTGATTATGAGTAACGGACTTACAGCCAGTATTAGTAGAAATAAAAAAGCAGAATTATTTAAAAAACTATATTTAGATTAAGCAGATGTTGACAGATTTAAACTCAGAATTTTTTGCTTGGGTGCGAGGAGGACTGTTTATGATGTTTCTGTTTCATATTGTAATGGGGTTTCAAAATAAACGACCTCTCTATTTTTATTATAGTGGGTTTATTGGTTGTGAACTCTTATATCTATTGCGTCATGTGATTCATAATGAGGGAAATAAGGAAGTCTTTGAAGTCTTGTCTTTTTTATTACTTCTTGGCTCATTTTCTTTTTTAGTACAATTTATTAGAGAATATTTAGAAACTCGAAAGAGGGACTTGGTACTGGATGCTATCCTTGTTGTTTCGCTTAAAACGATGCTTATTCTTGGTGTTTTATTAGCCGTGATTGACATTTACTTTGGATTTGATTATCAGTTAAAAGCCTTTGCTTTACTTGTGCCATTATTAAACCTCTTACTGGTTTTTATACTGTTGCGTGTCCGTAAATTACAAGGGAAACATCTGTTATTTTTTAGCGTTTCAACTCTTTTTTATTTACTCGCTTTTGACCTGAGCTTTTTACAGGTTATGATCAGTGACTATCTCCTTATCGATACAGGAATACATCCGCTGGGAATGATTTATATTGCCTTGTTTTGTTACAGCCTTATATTGGCATTGATTATGGGGTTTAGTGTGAAAGAGATAGAGCAAAAAAGTAAAAATGCAGAATTGAAATTGGCCTTAAAATTAAAAGAGATGGAGGAATTGAAAATGACAGCTTTGCAAAGTCAAATGAATCCTCATTTTTTGTTTAATTCCTTAAATTCCATCAATAATTTTGTCTTAAAAAGTGAGGTGGAAAAAGCCTCGGATTATATCACCAAATTTGCCAAACTTATCCGTGTTATTTTAAATAGTTCTTCCAGTCCGACGGTTCGCTTGAGTGAAGAGTTAAAAACATTGGCGTTGTATGTTAAATTGGAGCAAATACGGATTACTGGAGGTTTTACGTATTTGGTAACGTTAGATGAAGAAATCAATTATGACCATGTTTTTGTGCCTCCATTATTTTTACAACCCTTTATAGAAAATGCTATTTGGCACGGAATTACCAAAGTAGAAGGCTATAAGGAAATTCATTTATACATTAAGAAAGAGGAGAATACCATTAAATGTGAAATTATTGACAATGGAATAGGGATTAATAGCGCTAAAAAACATTCTCATATTAGTCAGCGGCGTAAGTTTTATGGGGCCGAGGCTACGGAGAATAGAATTAAAGTTTTGCATAAGAATAAAAATGTTCAAATAACAACAACAGATGTTTCGGAAGAGGGAGGGACGGGTACCCATGTCTCGATAACCTTCCCTTACGACTAAGGGGCCTTTTGTGGTGTATATCATGCCATTTATTGGTTTTTTGAATATTTTAACAGTCAGCGCTGTAAAGTGTTGTAATTCAATCGTATATTTGCAAAGTATTAACGTCAAGAGGGGTTTTGACAATATACTTTATTAAGAAATATTAAATAGATCTATGGGGTTGATTTATTTATTCCTCAAACATTGTAATAAAATTATAATGTTTGAGGTTTTTTTTGTTCAAAACTATGCTATTTTTGTAAGATGATATCTGCTACCAAAGCCATTGTTGTAAATAGTTTAAAATACGGGGATACTAGTTTAATTGTCACCTGTTACACCTTAGATTTAGGGGTGAAAAGTTATATGGTCAAGGGAATTTTAAAAGCGAAGAGTCGCTCCTTGAAACGGGCTTATTTTCAACCGTTAACCCAGTTAGATATCGTTGGTTATCACAACAATAAGGGAAAACTGAACACCCTTAAAGAAGCGGGAGTAAACTATCATTATAAGAGTTTAGTAACACAAATTACCAAGCAGACAATCTCTTTTTTTATAGCCGATGTTTTACATGCGGCCTTAAGAGAAGAAGAGTCCAATCCAAGGCTGTTTTCTTTTATTATTACCTCGATGCAATGGGTAGATTTACATGATAATGTTTCTAATTTTCACCTAGTCTTCCTCCTGAACCTCTCTAAGTATTTAGGGTTTTATCCGGAGTGTAATTTAGAAAACCCCTCTTATTTTGATTTAAACGAAGGCCGCTTTACGGAGACTGTTCCTCCTTACTTTTTTATTACAGGCGATAAATTAATACTGTTTAGGACTTTATTAGGCATAAAGTTTGATGACTTATCCGAAATGAAACTAAATGGAGGGCAAAGACATGAGTTGTTATCAATTCTAATCAAATATTTTGAACTACATTTGGATGGGTTTAAAGAACCTAAATCCTTAGCGATTTTAAAGACAATATTTAGTTAAATGAAGTATTACATTATTATTTTATTAAGTTTATTTTCTATTGGGGAAATTAAAAGTCAGCAAGTGGAAGTCGTAGATGCTTATACCTTGTTTCAATTGCCTCAAGTAACGATTATTAATGCCACTAAAACAGCCGTTGTTTATACAGATAGAAGCGGGAAGGCCTCCTTAGATACTTTTGAGGATAAAGAGCTACTCTCATTTCATCATATCGGATATATAACCGTAGAGATCCTTAAAAGCAAGTTGCTTTTACAGGGCTATAAAGTGGTTCTACAGAAGAATACAGAACAATTAAATACGGTCGTGTTATCGGCCTCGCGACGCAAAGAAAAAAGAAATCGAATCGCAGAACATGTAGAGGTGATTTCTAGAAATGAAATCCAATTAAAATCCCCTCAAACTACGGCAGATTTATTAGCCTCTATGCCAGGTGTTAGGGTTCAGAAATCACAATTTGGTGGTGGAAGTCCGGTACTTCGAGGAATGGAAGCGAATAGGGTGCTCTTAGTAATTGACGGTGTACGTATGAATAATGCCATCTACAGATCTGGACATTTACAAAATTCTATCAGTGTTTCTCCCAATGTATTAGAACGAACCGAAGTTATTTTCGGACCTTCTTCTGTAATGTATGGTTCGGATGCCCTAGGCGGCGTTATTCACTTTTTTACAAAAACTCCGACGGTGAGCGAAGGCAATCATGTGTCTTCGAGTTTATTTGCACGTGTTGGAACCGTTAATAATGAAGTAACTCTGGAAGGTAATGTGGAATTGAATATGAAGAGATTTGGTTCGTTTACTAGTTTTTCTTCTTCTAGTTTTGGTGATTTAACCATGGGGAAAAATAGAAAACATGGCTTTGAAAATTGGGGGAAAGTAAAGGAGTATTCGTCGAATTCAGCCTCGGTATTTTCACCTGTAGCCGTACAGAATAAGGAGCAATACGTTCAGAAAAACACAGGATATTCTCAAGTAGATTTTTTACAAAAACTACATATTCCCTTGTCTAAAAACACACATTTAAATGTGAATTTTCAATATTCGAAATCGTCAGATATCCCACGTTTTGATAAGTTGACAGAATATGCTAAAGGTGCTTTGAAATTTGCAGAATGGCATTACGGACCTCAAAAAAGAATGTTGGTTTCTGCGCAATTGGCCTTGAAACCTGGACGTGTGTTTATGGAACAAGGAACTATTACGGTGGCGTATCAAAATATTCATGAATCGCGTATTCAAAGAAAATTCATCAGTTTAGACCGTAGTTATAGATTTGAAGAAGTAGATGTGTTTAGTGTGAATGGTGATTTTTTTGTGCCCTTAAGCCTTAAAAATGAACGTCTTTTATCCTATGGTTTTGAGGCCAGTTATAATGATGTAAATTCGGACTCTTACGGGAAAACATTGTCCATTGACCAAGCAAGAGTGGTTGGTTTTTCAAATGATTTTATCGTCCAATCGCGTTATCCAGACGGTGGAAGTAATTATACAAGTTTGGCAGCATATTTAAATTATCGCCAAGATATAAGTAAAACATCTACGCTGAATACAGGGATCCGTTATGTCAATACTTTTTTAAATGCGCATTGGAGAGATCAGACCTATATACAGCTTCCTAATTGGGACATTGACTTGCATAATTCCGCGGTCACAGCTACATTAGGATATGTCTATAAGCCTACAAAAAAACTGCAATTTAATGCGGTCATTTCTTCGGGGTTTAGGTCCCCTAATATAGACGATGTCGGAAAGATTAGAGAAAAATCTGGTTGGGTCACCGTTCCTAATATTAACCTGCGTCCAGAATATGCTTACAATGCAGAAATAGGTATTTTAAAGCGACTGAATGCCAAGAGGTCTTATATAGGGTTTAACCTATATTATACGCTCTTAGACCACTATATTACACGCGCAGTTTTTGATTTGTCTACCAGTGAAATCGCCGCAGAAAATGTAGCTCCTACCATCGTATATGATGGAGAAGTAAGTACCACGATAGCCAATGTGAATAAAGGAACGGCTGCTATTATGGGAAGTACAGTGTCTTTTTACCATCCTATAATGGAGTGTTTGTACGTGAATGGAAGCCTTACGATTACCAAAGGGAAAACCTTAGATACGAAGGTGCCTGTATCGTCTATTCCACCCGTTTTTGGGATGCTGGAAATTGGATTTAAGTCAGAACGTTTTCAGTCGAGTTTTCTATGGAATTACAATGGACGTAAAAGAATAAGTGATTATAACTTAGTGGAAGGGATAGATAATCTCCATCAAACACCTGTGGATACTAGTAATTCGACTGGTTTTTACGGAACTCCGAGTTGGCATATTCTTGGGTTTAATTCCAAGTTAAGCATTAATAGGTTTGTGAGTGTTTTTGTGAAAGTGGATAATATCTTTGACATTCACTATCGGGAGTTCGCCTCTGGTGTAAGTGCTCCGGGAAGGAATTTCTCACTTGCGACTACGATTAGTTTTTAGAGAGCGTTGCTAATGGCAAACGTTTCAAGCCCTGTTCACCTTTAGATATTTTAAAACGATTGGTTTAATCCAATTTAAAAGCATAAAAAAAGCCCGCTATCTCTAAAATAACGGGTCTTTTTCATAATTTATAAAGCATTTATTTCAAGGGAATAATCCAATAAGAATAGTGGTAAGAGGCATAGGGTAACCTATATTTTTCTAAGGGCAAACGTCCCCAACTATTAATACTTCCTAATCCTTGTTGGTAGCCATCTACATTTAAATACACTTCTTTTCTTGGGGTCAATTCTCCGGCGTGTTTTTGGGATTTTTTAGCGCCTGAGTCTAAGTCGTTACGGTGGAAGTTTAAGGCGGCAACATGCAGTGGTTTTTCTCCTATTATTTTGATTCCAGTGCCGGTGTCTTTCCTTAAGATAGCCCATCGAACGTCCATTTTGTTTCCTGTTTCTTGAGGCCGGATGTATGGAAAGTATTGGGAGGTGATACTGCCTTTATACAATCCTATTTTTGCGGCATGTTGCCGGTCAGTATAGGATTCAAAAGGGCCTTTTCCGTACCATTCTATGGATTTATAAGAAGGAGGTAATACGAATTCATTCCCGAACTTAAACAGGTTGTTATGTGTTCCTTTTAAAGCGTTTAGATCATTGCTTACTCGGATTGTTCCATCGCCATGTATCAGGTAGGTTTGTGTATAGATGGCATCGCCTTTAAATAAGCGCTTTGTACATTGAATTGTCAGGCTATTGGCGTCTTTCTTAAAGAGGCTTATCTCGGGGACTTCTTGCTGTCCAGTGTTTTTCCATTCCTTGTATTTCTGTGGAGATCTTGCTCCATAATCATTGTCTACAGGAGCTCTCCAGAAGTTTACTTGGGGGCCTTTTTTGATTAATTGCTCTCCGTTTTTACGGAAGTTAGTCAGGGTTCCAGTGTGTGTGTCAAAAGTGATGTGAAAATCATTCCCTTTAACTTGTATGTGGGAAGCATCACGCGTATAAGTAACCTCCTTAGTATCGGGAACTGGTATTGTGAAAGGAGGGGCTGTCTGTAGTGCAAATTGCGCATAGGCTATTTGATAATTCGCAGCTAATAGGGGTTCTTTTTTGACCAACAAAGCCTTTATGTTTAAGAAGTATTCTACCTCTTTTTTAAAATCTTTACGAAAGGGAATTGTAAGTGTTTTTGTTTGTTGTGCTGCTATTTTTTGAGGGGCTAGAACGCCGTTTTCGATCACTTTACCATTGGCAATTATCTCCCAGTGAAAAGAGTAATTACTCAGGTCTCTGAAAAAGTACCAGTTTTTAATTGAAATAGTCCCACTTGCCGCGTCGGTGGCGTAAAATTTGATGTTTTGCTGTATATGGCGTACTTCCAACATGTGTGGGTTTAAGCTTCTATCTGGTTGTACCAGTCCATTGTTTAAGAAATTATTAGAACTTGGCACATCTTCCGGTCCAAAATCGCCTCCATAGGCATAAATTTCTTTGCCGTTCTTTATTGTTTTTAATCCTTGATCTACATAATCCCAAATAAATCCTCCTTGTAGCTTGTCGTATTTTTCAAATAAATCCCAATATTCTTTAAATCCTCCCATGCTATTTCCCATGGCGTGGGCATATTCACATTGAATTAAGGATTTGGTATGAGCATCGTTTTTAGCGTAGTCTTCCATGGCTTGGGGAGTGTCGTACATAGGCACATATAAATCACTATTCCATTCTAAGTCGGCTCTTTCATATTGAACAGGCCTGCTGTCGTCCATTTCCTTAGCGCGTAAATAAGTGCGGTAGAAATTATAGCCATTTCCAGCTTCATTTCCTAGAGACCAAAGGAGGATAGAAGGATGGTTTTTATCCCGTGCTATCATGCGTTCCGTGCGGTCTAAATGTGCCAGTAGCCAGGCAGGATTATTTCCGAGCGTGCGGCTTAGGTCATATCCCATTCCATGAGATTCTATATTGGCCTCGTCTATGACATAAATTCCATATTGATCGCATAACTCGTACCAATAAGGAGCGTTTGGGTAGTGACATGTTCGGACGGCATTGATATTGTTCTCCTTAAAAATTTGCACATCGCGCAGCATGTCTTCTTTGGAAATTACGTGACCATTTTTCGGATCGTGCTCATGCCTATTGACTCCTTTGAATAAAATGGCCTGTCCATTGACTAGCATTCGCCCGTTTTTAATTTCCGAAACTCTAAAGCCTATTTTTCTTGAGATAGCTTCCAGTACCTTTCCTTTTTTATCGCTTAACACGATGTTTAAAGTGTACAATTCCGGGAGTTCTGCAGACCAGGGTTTTACAGGTCCTAACTCTTTAGAGAAGTGGATGGTTTTAAGAGTATTTTCAGGACTTACTATTGTTTTTTGAGTGTTGGAATAGAGGATTTTATGGTCTTTAGTAATCTGGACACTGAGGCTAACAGCTTGTTTCTTTTTGCGGCTGTTTCTGAGGGCTATGTCTAGGTCTAAAGTCCCCTCTTTATAATTATTGGTCAATCCTGCTTTGGCAAAATAATCAGCTATTTGGAGTGTTGGTCTCGCGTATAAATAGACATCGCGTTCTATTCCTGAGATTCTCCAAAAATCTTGACATTCTAGATAACTACCATCACTCCATCGGTATACTTCCAAGGAAATGCTGTTTTTTCCTTCTTTTACAAAGGGGCTGATGTTAAATTCCGCGGGTAATTTAGACCCTTGACTATAGCCCACTTTTTCACCATTTATCCAAATATAAAAGGCCGATTTTACAGCGCCTAAATGAATAAAAATAGCCTTGTCTTTCCAGTCTGGAGAGAGGTTAAAATTTCTTTTATAAGAGCCCACAGGATTGTATCCATCAGGGATGTCTGGTGGATTCGGGTTTTTAGTATTGAAGGGGTATTCCGTATTGGTATAAATAGGGATGCCATAGCCTTCCAGTTCCCAGTTAGCAGGTACTTTTATTGAGTCCCAATGACGAGTGTCATAGGAGTTTTTATAAAAATCTACGGGGCGTTGTTCGGGAGATTTTACCCAGTTAAATTTCCAAATCCCGTTTAGTAATTGGTAATTGCTGGCATCTGTTAGTTTATTGTTTAGGGCTTCTTTGATCGATTGATAAGGGAAAAATGAGGCACGGCCATCCAGTTTGTTCTGTTGAATAACTGCAGGGTTTTCAATGACAGGATCTAAGGTTTGTGCATGGAGTCCTCCACTTATCAGTAGGGAGAATGTAAAAATTTGGGCAATGGTATATAAATTTCGCATCGTCTTTAGGGGGATTTCGTTTATGGATGATAGTGTGTGTCTGTTAGGACTTCTATCTTCGATAAAATTAAGCGTAATAGTTGATTGAAAAAAGAAAATTCGATATTAAACGTTCAAAGTACGCTTAATAGTTGGTTTGGTTCTAGAAATTTAAAAGATGAAGGAGGTTTTTTATGTCATTTTTAAAATAGAAGTTACATATAAAGGGATAGTATCCGGTATTTGGAAGGCTTGTTTTTAGAGAGCGTTTTTAATTTAAGATGTTTGAAAATAGCTGTTTAGTTTAGGGTTTCTATACGTTAAAGGATGTTTTTTAAGGAAAACATTAAAAAATTCAGCAAGTCTTCCAGATTTATTTTTCTCATAGGAGCGAGGAGTTTTACTAAAACAATTAACTATTCCTGTTTTATATTTAGGAAAGAATCTTGGTACATTTTTCTGTTGCTATTTTTAGGGAAACAGTAGAAAACCTCTTTTAACTTACGCTAAGAATCTGTTATTAGTAGCACTTGTTTTTTAGGAGGGTTTATTTCTTAGGTAATCCGTCCAAATAAGCACTTAGTTCTTCAAGGTCGTAGGGCTTTGCTATAATTTTTTTATCCCTATTTAATATTAAATAATTGGGAGTAGTATTAATATTATACAGACGAGCAATGGGGTTTTTCCATTTGTCCAAGGCTAAAATATTGGTAAAATTCTCCAATCCTTTTTTGTAATAATTAAATCCAAGTTCGTCTTTTTCTAATGCGACGGCCACTACTTTAAGACTTGGGTGCAATTTAGAATAGGCGTGTAATTTAGGAATCTCCTTTAAACAGTGTGAGCAGCTAGTACTCCAAAAAACCAATACTATTTCTCCGGTAGTTTCAATAGCGTAAAAACGCTCTAATGTTTTTCCTGTATCGTAGTTGAAATCTGGAGCGATCCGCCCGATGGCTGTTTTTGTTTGAAGTGCAATATCATCGATTACTTCCTTGTCCTGTGCAGTCTCAGGAAGCTTGCGGTAATAGTGTTCCATTAAATAATCTACTAATGGCAGGTTCTCCATCTCCACAAAACCATACATTAAAGTGGTCAGCAGTTCTGCGCGTAACATTGGTTGCTCTTTTATGAGATCAAACACTTCAATCATCGCTTTTTTATACAATGCTTGTTGTATCTGATAGTCTTCCGAACTGTTTAAATAATACACATAGTTCACTACTTTTTTTGTGAGAATGGTAGAGTTGATTAACATCGGATTTTTAAAATCGATGAAGTCGAAAAAATGATCCTTGGTACTATTCAAGTACTCTTGGGCTGTTTCTATAATTACGGGAGGATTGTACTTCTGTAAGGAGTAGATAAAGCTTTCTGAGACGGTACCACTAGATTTTGTAGCATAGTTCGCTTGTGTTTTTTGCAAGTTGGAATAAGCAACGAGATAGTGTTTCTCTGCGATTTTTTTATCCGTTGAATTGAAATAGGTAAATTGTAAGGAGTCTAATTCGTTTTGATTTCGAGTGATGTCTGCCAGGTAGGATTTGAAGTTTTTATTCTCTTCTGAAATGATAAATTTAAGGGAGTTTCCTGGGTTTTCAGGATTGAATACAAGTGAGATGTCCTTCTTGTTATAAATAAAATCTACGTAGCCATTGTTATTTAAGTCGTAGGTGAGTCTGTACATTCCTTCTGTGGCATTTTCGGGCATGTTTATAGAGAATTCACCTGCTTTTAATTGGGTGTTTTCTACGTATCGTTGCTGGGCGCCTACGATTCTATAGAGAATTACCCAGCTGTAATCTTTTGCCGGTTTTAAGTGGCCTTTTAGGGTGATTTGTGTGCTGACAGAATCTTTTAATAGCAAGGTGGATGCTTGGTTATCTTGTGCGAATAGATGTTGAGAGAGCACGCATATAATTAATAAGAATAACTGCTTCATAGGAATCGTTTAAAGGTAGAGAAATCTATACCTGTAATCTTCAGTGTCATTGGAGAGTACAAATAATGGTTGTTTTTTCAAAAAAAACGTCAATAATTAGTGCAAATTTAGTGAAAATTATATTTTAAAAAAATTATACTATTTTAGAAGGAAAAAGAAGGCGATGGATTTTAACAATAAAGTAATTTGGATTACGGGAGCATCCTCCGGTATTGGAAAAGGCTTGGCTATGGCATTGGCGAAGTTAAATACCCAATTAATTTTGTCCTCTAGAAACGAAACCTCTTTGATGTTGGTGAAAGAGGCTTGTGAAAACAAGGAGAATATAGCAGTACTTCCATTGGACTTGGCACTGTTAGATCAAATGCCTTTAAAGGCGTCTGAGGCCCTGAAATTTTTCGGAAGGGTAGATGTAGTGATTCATAATGGAGGCGTGAGCCAGCGTGCTTTAGTAAAGGATACGCTAGTCTCGGTAGATGAACGGTTAATGCGTGTGAATTATTTAGGGACGGTTGCTCTGACTAAAGCGATATTGCCTCATTTTACAACACATAAAAAAGGTCATTTTATAGTTGTGACGAGTGTTGTAGGCACCGTGGCAACTCCGTTAAGATCTTCCTATGCGGCTTCTAAACATGCTTTGCATGGATTTTTTGATAGTTTACGTGCGGAAATATATCAGGAGAATATACAGGTGACATTAGTATGTCCTGGCTTTGTAAAAACCCAGGTGTCTATGAATTCATTGACAGGGGATGGGAGTCCTCAGAAAAAAATGGATACAGCCACAGAAAACGGACTGTCTGTAGAAAGATTTGTCTCTTGCTTTCTCCGAAAAATGAAACACAATCCAGCAGAAATAGTGATTGGAGGTTTTAAGGAAAAGTTGGTGGTTTATTTAAAACGATTTTTTCCAACGATAGTACGTAGGGTAATGCGAAAAATAAAAGTGGTGTAGTGAAATTAGATGTAAGTAGTCCTACAGTTTATGCGGTCTCCCCAGAAGGAAGCATTGACTGTTGTTTTGTGCTGACTTGTTACTGATGCGTGGTTCACAAGAATTCTAGTCTCTTAATTTCTATGTCTATGTGTGATGTCACTCACTACGTAGTCATATCTATAGTGCCATTAAACTGGTTCATGGTACGTTCTAATCCTGCGGTTCCGAAGGATTTCACTAACTGCGCTCCTTTGTCTAGAAGTTCTGGGAAATAGCGTTCCTCTGCGGCGCTCCATTCACCCAGTACATAATCAGATTGGCGTCCTTTAGAGAATTCGGCACCTACGCCCATTCTACATCTTGGGTAGTTGGTTGCGTTTAATTTTTCTTGAATATCTTTGAGTCCGTTATGGCCACCTGCACTTCCTTTTGCTTTGGTTCTGATGGTACCAAAAGGGAGGTTTATATCATCCGTAATAATTAAAATATTAGCCGTTTCTATTTTTTCTGCGGTCATCCAGTACTTGACTGCTTTTCCACTTAAGTTCATAAAAGTAGAAGGTTTAAGGAGTATAAAAGTACGTCCCTTAAAACGAAACGTTGCCGTAGATCCTAGTTTGTTTGATTCAAAAGAAACACCTTCTTGCTTGGCCAATTCTTCCACTACTTTAAAGCCGATGTTATGGCGAGTGTTTTCATATTGAGCACCAATATTTCCAAGTCCTACGATTAAAAATTTTTTCATGTCTTGTGGTGGGGTGTTTGCTGATGGATTAAAACCAATTATTTTAGGATGCAATTAACCTGTGTATTTACAGGAGTATTTAAAAGAAAAAAGCCCGCGAAGAGCGAGCTTTTTTACGGTATTTTTTAAGCTTATTCAGCTGCAGTTTCTTCAGTAGAAGCTGCTGCTTCACCTTCTTCAGTTTCATCTTCATCTTCTGTAGAATTACGAGAAGTTCTAACTTGAACAACAACCATTGAGTCTGCATGTAAAATAGAAAGACCTTCAGTCGCTAATTCAGCCACTTGAATTTTGTCTCCAATTTTTAATGTAGAAATGTTTGCAGTAATAAAGTCAGGTAAGTTAGCTGGTAAAGCTTTTACTTTTAATTTACGGTTAGTAAAACGTAAAGAACCACCGTTAAGAACTCCAGGAGAGCTTCCTTCGATTTGAACAGGAATGTTCATAGTTACTTCTTTATCGTCAAAAATTTGGTAAAAGTCAACATGTAAAATAGCGTCAGATACAGGGTGGAATTGAATGTCCTGTAAGATAGCAGCATATGTTTTACCTTCTAGTTCAATCGTTGCAGTAAATACGTTTGGAGTATATACCAATGTTTTGAACGCTTTTTCTTCAGCAGAAAAATGAACTGTTTGGTCTCCTCCGTATAATACGCAAGGAACCTGACCAGCATTACGTAAGGCTTTAGTTGATACTTTACCTACGCTTTCTCTTTGAGATCCTTTGATTGTAAT
>JAESRX010000086.1 GCA_016764435.1 Flavobacteriaceae bacterium
GCTTTTTTGTGATAATTAAATACAGTGGAGATATTAACTGACTAACCATTAACATAATGAAACCAAAAGAAATAACAGAAATTGATTGAAGAAAGGCACTCGTTAGATCGAACAACTACACTTCAGCTACTTACACCTTGTCACCAGACGCGCATAGAATTATTTCTGTTGCCATTTCGGTCATAGCACAAAGCGATAAATGCTTTACTACCTTTAGAATTTACGTCAAAAAGCTAATTGAGTTTTTCCCTTCCTTGCTCACAGACAAAAATGCTATTGCTAGAATTGATAAAGCCACTGATTCCTTAATGTGATCTTACATAAAAATAAAGCAAGAAGACGGCTGGGTAAAACGAAACCTTGTTCATTCTTGCCAGTTCGTCAAAAATTCAGGTCACGCCTACATTGACATTAAACTTGATGATGAAATGTTACCGCACCTTATTGGCGTTACAGGCTACTTTTCAGCACCAAAGCTAGAGAACATCAAGTTATTTAAGAAAGATCAGCATTTCAAACTACACGCCTATTTTTATGCATATCTTTATCGCCATTCAACGGGCGTAATAACGCTAAGCGAGGTAAGAAACATTCTAGATATAGACAAAAAACAATACAAGTTAGTAGGGCATTTGAAAAACAGATTATTAGTGCCATCCATAAACCTGATCAACAGGGTCACTGATATTAATGTTTCAATTAAAGACGTTAAAGAATGAAGAAAAATCGTCTGATTTATTTTTTACATTACTAAGAAAACATTACCACTTAGCAACAATACAACCAGTAAAAAAGGAAGTTGTCACAATTCAACTATAAATATTCAGCTCAAAGAAAAATTTAGCTTGTTAGGTGTTAATGCCAACGAGTTCAGCCAACTAAAGGCAAAGAAAGATGATCATTATTTGGCTCAATTATGTACCTATGTTAACTACAAAAGGAAACATTTAAAAATAGTATCAACCAAAAATTATATTTTTGGTGTTATTAACAAAAATCCAACAATAGAAGATTTATTAACGCCAAACTGTATAGTTAAGTCAAAGCAAGAAAAATATAAACTACAGCAAAAAAAGGAGCTGGTTGTTATTGAAGTTCAACGAAAAATTCAAGCATGAAAAGAAGAAAAAATCCGCAAAAAAATATTGAATTATCTTGACCAATTATCCCAAGCTCAATTGAATGAAATAGAAAAGGAATTTGAATGTTCAGTTTTTGCTAGGGGATTAAAATTTGGTAAAAACGGAATTGATTTTAATAAATCACTAGTTAAAATTATGTTTAATAATTTCATTCACAAGAAGTATATGATTAAATGGATTTAATATAACCTACTTTTATTAGGTGTATTTATAGGTGTCAAAATTACCAACTACTCAACTTAAGTTAGATAACTATATAAAAATAGAGACATAAAATGAGTGTTCATGAAGCAGGCTTTGCCAAACTGGGATATTTGTACCAAATTAGGTATGCATTGCATAGAGCTATAGAAGATTGCGACGCATACTATATTAAACTCGAATCACTTGATGACGTTGAGGTTGAATCTGATTCTAGTACCAAGCTTTTTCAACTAAAACATCACTATGCAGAGAGTAACTTGCCAAATAAGTCAGTGGATTTTTGGAAAACCATTGGTATTTGGGCGGAACAAATACTAGATGAAAGTCTCGATACTGAGGAATTTAAGTTTTATTTGGTTACAACATCAACTGTGACTTCAAACACAATTGCCCATCATTTGCTTGAAGACAAAAGAGATCCGACAAAAGCAGTGCTTTTAATGGATGAAATTGCACCCGATATAAAAAATGTTGACCTTTCGAAATCAATTAATAATTATTTAAAACTCTCACAATCGCAGAAAAAGTTACTTTGTGAATCAATTGTAGTGTTACCTAATGAAGATAATGCGTCGAACATAATTGTTAAAATTAAGCAACGTCTTGAATACACCGTTCAAATTGATTTTGTTGATAGTTTGTATGAGCAGCTAGAAGGCTGGTGGTTTGGTAAAGTTGTAGACCTATTATTTGGTGATTGTGACAAAATCTGGAGGGAAGAAGTAAGAGATAAAATTTTACAGCTTTCCTACAGCTACCATCCTGAAACATTACCAATTGATTTTAACGACATATCATTGAAGAAAAGTGAAATTGATGGATTCATGAATTATCAATTCGTAAAACAGCTTGAATTAATAGGTGTCGGTGTGCAAAGAATACATAATGCTATTTTAGATTATTATAAAGCTTATCATCAGCGAACTAAATGGGTGCGAGATGATCTTTTAATCGACTACGACATTTCTGAATATGAACGTAAATTGGTTGATGGTTGGAACAGGTTTAGAATATCAGTTATTGATGAATTAGGTGAAGCAGGTGAGACTGAGTTAAAAAAAGCTGGGCGAAGTATTTTGAATTGGGTAGAAACTCAAGCTGATATAAGAATAAAACCAAGAGTATCGGAAAAATTTGTGATGACGGGGAGTTATCATATTTTATCCAATTCTAATCCAGCGAGAATTGGATGGCATCCTAATTTCATGGAACGCTTACAGAAATTAATCGAGTTATAAAACTAAGCTAATGCATAATAGATCTGATGAAATCAATAACTTATTAAATCCAGCGTTTTGTGGGGCTGTGTATGTTGCAATGGTTGATGGGTATAATTCAAAATCGGAATCTAATATTCCTATTTATTTACCGTATGTATTAATGCCAATTATACTCCATAAGGATTCGAGGAACACAATACCAAGTACAGCAATAACAAAATTTCATTCATGGATACAGAGCAAAGAACAGGTAAAAATTGGATTGCACAAAAGGGTAAAAAGCCTTGAACCATTCATTTCTGAAGCAATGTTATTTCTTAGTGGACAGGGTTTACTTATGATTGACGATCTTGGTGCCATTGAATTAACAAGTAAAACCAAAATTAATAAAATTATTAAAAATTCTGAATCTATTTCTGAGTATATTAGGAAAGCAAAAACATTAGGGACTATTTGTGGTAACACTCATAGCGATTCAACCATTTTAGCCCTTTTAGGACTTCAAATTTAATTATGCAAATAAAAAATATTATTCTTTATAACTATGATGGTGATCATAGAGAATTAAAATTCAATATAAATTCTTTAAATATTATTACAGGTAAATCAAGAACAGGAAAGTCGGCAATAATAAATATTATTGACTACTGTATGGGGCGTTCTACTTTTGATGTATTTGATGGCGTAAATAGAGACGTTATAAGTTGGTATGCGGTTACTTATAAATTTAAGGACAAAGAAATATTAATAGCCAAACAACCACCAAAAAACGGCAAAGCTTCCAGCTCCGAAGTATGCATTTTTATTGGAGAATCAATAAGTATACCTAAATTTGCAGATCTCCACATTAATACAAATGATAACGGTGTAACAATTGAACTGGGAAAAGAACTGAACTTAAAGGAAAACTTAACATTTAGAACCGAATTAGACGATGGTTCTTATGATGCTAATTTAAAACATGCGAAGAGTTTTATTTTCCAAGAGCAAGGTGAGATAGCTGATAAGAAGAACTTATTCCACCGTCAAGATGAAGCATTTAGGGCACAAGCGATTAAAGATACGTTTCCATTTTTCTTAGGGGCAATGGATAACGATAGATTGTACAAGATGCAAATACTGAAGGATAAGAAATCAGTACTAAGAAAACAAGAATCACTCCTTAAACAACTTAATGGGGTTATTAGCGACAGCAATGAAAAAGCCGTACAGCTCTTAAACGAAGCATCAAATATTGGTTTAGTAGATAGCACTTTGATTTCAAATGAGCTTGAATTCAACAAGTGTATAGAATTATTAAAAGAATGTTCAAATTGGAACCCCGAAGAAGTTCGAAAGCAATCAAAAGATGATCTTTATTTGTTGCAAAGTCAATTGTCAGATTTTCAAAAAAATCAGGTTGAACTTAAAGAAAAACTATCTCAAACGAGACTATTTGAAAAGCATCACAATAGTCACGTTGATGACATCATAGAACACAAAGCTAGGCTTATGCCAATTGAATTATTTGACTCTACCAAAGGATTATCCTGTCCGCTTTGTGGAGTAGAAGGCCATTCTGATAGCCCCAAAGCAACTCAAGTTATAAGTTCTTTAAATGAAGTTCGCGATCAACTTAGTTTGATCA
Organism: Flavobacteriaceae bacterium; assembly: GCA_016764435.1. GTDB lineage: Bacteria > Bacteroidota > Bacteroidia > Flavobacteriales > Flavobacteriaceae. The sequence continues at coordinate 4,194 of JAESRX010000086.1, forward strand.
CTCAAAGTTCACCTAAGTTAACCAGTTATGTAAATGAATTATCATCTGAGGAAAATGAACTACAAATTAAAATTGATGATTATCAAGTTAAAATAAGAACAATAATTAAATACCGAAAAGAAAATAATATAATCAAAGACAGAAATGTATATGTTTCAAAAGTTTTAGGGAGAATCTCACTATTTTTGGAGAGTGTTGTTGAAACTGAGCCAGATTCTGTTTTACTGCATACAATTAAGAACCTTAAGCATGATATAAGTATATTGGAAGAAGAGCTTAGTACTGAACTTGTCAAAGAAAAAGTTGATTCAGTTTTAAATATTGTAGGAAGTTTTATGGGGGCATATGCTAAAGAGCTAAATCTTGAATATGCAGATTCACCATATAGATTGGACTTGGCTAAATTAACCGTGTTTGCTGATACACCAAGAGGTGCAATTCCAATGCATCGTCAAGGAAGTGGTGAGAACTGGTTAGGTTGCCATGTAATAACTTTTCTAGCTCTCCATAAGTATTTTTCAGAGCATAACTGCCCCGTGCCATCACTCTTCATACTTGATCAACCATCACAAGTGCACTTTCCTGATCTACAAGCATATAAAAAATTAGGCGGTGATTTAATAAACTACACGGATGTTGATATGCAAGAGGTAAGAAACCTTTTCAAACTTTTTTACTCATTTTGCAATGCTTCTAGCAATGGTTTTCAGATAATTGTGACTGAACATGCAAATCTTGAAGAAGATTGGTTTCAATCATCGTTAGTTGAAGCGCCTTGGAAAGGTAATAACGCGTTAATTCCATATGAATGGATAAACACAGAACAAAAATAGTGAATTTTCTTATTTTAAATAACCTAACCACTTAAAATAGTTGTATAAAAAAATTATACAACTATTTTAATCTATGCTTAATCACATAACATTTCTGAGAAAAACAAAATCCCAACAACCTTTACAACACCCAAAAACATGGCATAAATAATTAAAATTTTGATATTTCCCCATCATCAATATAATTAAATTGTTCAGCCATTACCGGCACAGCTAATTTTATAACCAACCCATACCGCCAATGACCAAAGAGAAAAAATTCCTAACTTCATTCCAAGTTGACGTATTCAATGCCTGAACAAGCATTAAATGAAAACAATGTTGAAAGTGAATAGACAGAATAAAGGTGTATTACGATATGTTGGAATTGTCGAAGCGTGAGTTGCTTGCCATTGTGAAGTTGATCAGGATCTTAACTAGAAGCAGAGAAACCAGAGGTAAGAAGAACCAGAAGTAGGAAGCGTTAGGGCGTAGTGTTTAGCGTGATATATGTATTAAGAGTTGAATACTACCTTAGTCAAGCTATCGCATTATGTTGCGCTACACTTGCAACCTTAAATAACTGCCAAAAAAACGACTATAAAATTTACCAATAACCCAATCAAAATTATGCCGTATCGCTCAATCATTAATGCCATTGTTCAAACTTTTTGAACAGCAAAAATGCTGCTTCACAAAATTAGAATACACATTTATTTCTACCAGTTAAAAAAGCATTTACCACCAAACGCTTTGAAAAAACACGGCTATATTGTTGCTTCATCCTGAAGTGGAAAAAGTGAATTAATTAAACTGTTAGTGTACCGAGAACTTATTAAGCCTAAACCAACAGGCTCAATTATTGTTATTGATCCACATGGCGATATGGCAGAAGAAATAGCCAAATTTAAAGAGTTTGAACAAACGAAGTTTGCCAATAGGCTAGTGTATATTGATCCCACGTTAAAAACGGGCTACTCGCCAAGTATTAACCCATTCGAGTTACAGGATCATAGCGAACAAAACATTGCCTTAATGACCCAAGAGCTAAAAAGTATTATTAACGTATTATTACAGTGAAGCAGTACAACTAATCAAATGGATGCCATTTTAAGCCCTTGCATTGCCACCTTGCTTAGAAAGAAAAACAGCTCCTTTGCAGAGTTACAGCGTTTTATGGATGATCAAAACAACAGCGACTTAATCGCATTAGGTGAAAATTCACCCAACCCACAACATAAATTTTTATTCAGGCATAAATTCAAAAGCCAGCACTTTAGCGCAACCAAGCACGGTATTTTCACTCGTATGCAAGTATTGCTAAATGACCCTACCTTTCAGCACCTAATTTCTAATAGCACCACCATACAACTTAAAAGGCTTATTGATGAAAATAAAATCATAGTGTTTAAGTTATCGCTTGGTAATTCAGGTAGTGAAAGCGTTCAGTCTTACGGGCGTTTTATTGTTGGTTTGTTAAGGATCATAGCTTTTCAACGTAGTGCTATTCCACACTATTTAAGAATACCTATATTTTTATTTATTGACGAGTTTCAAAACTTCATATCTGAAGATATTGAAAAAGCACTAACACAACTTAGAAAATACAAACTGTATCTAATTTTGTCGAATCAATATGTTTGACAAAACGTGTCTACTTCACTGCAAAAATCTTTGTTTGCGTCAGGTGTGAAAGTGGCTGGTAAAAATGAAAAGAAGAGTCTAACCGCTATTAGCAATGAAATAGACATATCCGTGGAAGTACTAAAAAATCTAAGAGTAGGCGAGTTTTACGTACAATCAGGTAATGGTAAAACAATGAAAATAAAAACATCAAACTTAATACTAGGTAGCCGCCATTCCATGAACAAAAAGGCATGGCAGAAATTAAGGCAAAGCAATATTTTCAAATACTACGCAAAAATAAGTACGAAACGTGACGAAGAATCCGAAGTTGACCACCTGAAAAACTTAATCAACCTAAACAGCGTAAGCTTTAACCAGTTTATCAACAACAAGCTAACTAACTTAAATGCTAAATATTGACCCATTGAAAATAGTAGAAAAACAAATAGTGATTTTAGAAGCCCTAGCAAGGTTTAAATACCTTACCAGCAAACAACTGCAATTAATATTTAACTCACAAAGTTGCAGTTATATTAATGCAACCATCCGAAACTTAAAAAAGTACAAATACCCACTAATAAAAAGCATTGAATTTGGCATAGCTCCCTGAAAATGAAGATTATCAAAAGTCCATTTCTTAAGCTCAGCAGGTGTGAAGTTTCTAGTTAATGAACTAGGCTACCAAATACAAAAAATACAATTTCCTAAAAACAGAAATTCGTTTTTTCAGCGTGACTATTTTCATCGAGTCTCGACAATAACCTTTAATATTACCTTTCA
>JAESRX010000016.1 GCA_016764435.1 Flavobacteriaceae bacterium
TTCCCATGAATGGTAAGGGTGGGCAAAATAATAATCTATCCCTAAAAATTCAGCTACTTTTTTATGTCCTGCAAACTCTTTCCCGTTATCGGCTGTTATTGTGTTTATATACGGTATCCAATCTTCTAAAAGCTCATTAATAGCAGCTGTTACAACAGAGGATTCTTTAGATGCTATTTTTCTCATCCTTAACATACCAGAAGCCCTGTTGTTAATTGTAAGAATAGCTTGTTGATGATTTTTTCCGATTATTAGGTTCACTTCTAAATCTCCAAATCGTTCTCTTTTCTCCACGATCCCTGGTCGCTTTTCAATACTAATTCTATCTTTCCGTTTGGTGAAACAAACCTTAGGTATTCAAATATAAGAAGTTGCATTTATTACTTGAATTTAAGATTCAATCACTTGTCTTCTTTTAAATAAAACAAAAAATATATAACCTGATCTAGCTTAAATCCCTGGGGATTTGGGGTTAAACTTATGGTTTAACTAGCCCAACTACATGGTTTCGAATGGTCTGGTCGGATTTATTTGTAACTATTATTTGGTTTTGATACATATGAACCAAGTTCACTCATTCTTTTTTTACTATCTTTACTTTTGTTGTACTAGGACTTTTTGTTCTGTGTTTTTTATGTTTTTCTAATTTTAAATGAATAACACAGAAGTTATTGCTTCGCAATGCAAGCTTGATCGGAGCTGTTTAGTGTAATAGGAAAATATAAGTAATGTAGCTAATTGGGTAATAACAAAATTTAGAATATAAAAAATATTTCTTTTGAGGTGAAAAGTAGTGCTATAAATCGTGCCTCCTCATATTTCAATCTTTGTAAGTAATTTAAATAAAACTTATGCAAAGAGTTGTGATTATTATCATCCATCGTTTTTGGATAAGAAGAACTTGATGAAAATAAATTATATGTAAAAGCTAAAACTTTTTATTTAAACTCTAAAGTGTTCTATACAATAAGAGAACTACAGATTTTTTTACCTGACGAATATTTTAAAAATCCTGACATGAAATTTAACGTTTTGTGCTTATTTGATGCTCAAATCAAAAAGAATATTTAATTATGTCAAAAGAAATGTAGCGCTTCTATCTATGAATAATATAGAACCGTTAATAGTTATTGGAGTTGTAATCGAAGATAGATGGAATCAATTTTTAACACCCAATAACCATAAGGAAACCTTAAAAATATATCAACCACCAATTGTTTCTGCTAACAAGCTTTTGATGCATATTGAAACCGAAATTGAGCCTTATTTGAAAAAGAATTTTCGGACAGAAGGTTATAGACTTACTATTGGACATTCTTTAGTTAGAACTTTTTTGACTTATCCTTCATTTGAATCTGATCATCTTTTTGATTACAGTATTATAATAAGTCCAAACTATTCTTATGATAAAGAGCAATTTGTAGAAAGAGCAAATAAGTATGTTACTTCCGATTTATAGAAGTCTAAAAAGTTCTTTTTGCCATTGGCTACAGAGATACTTATGAAGAAAAGTTTAAACCATCCTTATTTAAGGTAATTGATGTTTTTAAATATAATAATAACTCAAAAACAAAGTGGAATTACGAAAAGTTGAAGATTGACAACCACGAAATAACTTGGATGAAAGGAGTTTGTAAAGGACTATTAAACTGGAAATAAAACGGCTTACAATGACTAAGTATTCATGTGGCACGTAGCGCCAAGCTGACTATACTGGTCCAAAAGAGGGCACTATAGGGATCGTGTAAAGTTAATTAAGAGGCTATCGACAACTGATATTAAATATTTGTACAATTAGAAAAACACGAAACCAATGGACATTTTTTTTTATCAGAAGATGAAGAAGTAAAAATTGAGCTTATTTATATTGGTTCATCTGGAAAAAAATATTACAGAATGGAAAAAACAAAATAAGAATTAGCGAAATTTCAGACAGAATAGTAAAAGGGAAACAATTTCGAGAATCAAGAAGAAAAAGCTGTAACTCAAAATATTTCTAAAAACATTGAGGCTTTAGATATTTATTAGAAGGAGACTTTTTATAAAAAACAATGATATTACAAGTACGATCGAAGGAGTTTTAATGCATATATTTAGTGTGTTTTACCTAAATGGAACAAATAATTTAGCCAATGAAAACGATTTTAGAAACTACTCAACTTGAATTCGACAAAAGTGATTTCCTGATAGATTTGGTAGAACACGATAATGGTCAATTGTATATCGAAATTCTGCAAACGATTATAAACACAAACAAAAGAGCAGAGACAATTAAAATAAATCCTTCCGTTTTATTGGACATTATTAACGTTTTGCAAAAATATCAAGCAAAACTTCCGATAGAATCAAAACTGGATATAAAGTACATAACAGAAATTGACCAAAAAAAAATTCAACAGAACTATTTAAAGGGTGTTTCTATTAAAAATTTAGCAATGCTATCCGACCAAAAACCTGAATTAATTGAAATGATTTTGAGAAATAAAGGAATTGAAATTATCGAAAACATACTGCCTAAACCAAAATTTTGGAGGAATTATAAAAATAGGAAAAGAAAGTGGAAATAAAGTACGAACGCACAATAACTAAGTATAGGGTCTGCCAACAGGCCAAGACTATATGCATTATTGACTAATCTTATCCTACTATAAAGGGGGGGCGTTTTCTATTCTGTTTTTATTTACTAAATTAGATGCTTAACCATGTAACTAATTATATACCAACCGTTGTAAATAATGCAACCATTAGATCTAAGAAACATGAAAATAAAAATACTCATATTAGCATTAATAAGTACTTTAATTGTGGGTTGCCAAAAAACAAATAAAACATTTGCTATGAATAATCAATACGAATGGAGAGTGTCTATAAATGCACCAAAAAACTTTCCCGCTACTATCTATTACGCAGCCTTAGGCGGTGTAGAAGTTAGACGAGACGGCACCATAGATAGTGGTTGGGGAATGTCTGGTTCTTCTAGTGACGGCTTAAAAACACTCCCGAAAACCTTAGATTTAATATGGCTATCTTATATAGATAACCAATTTTATAAAGGAAACTTTAAGCTAGACCAAGAAAAAATAAAAAATATTTTTAACGAAGGATTTAAAGACAATTTTGGAGAAGACATAGTTACTTATCATGATTTTCATTTTGTCATTAATGTAGCACCAGGAGGTACGGTGGCTGTATGGATGAAAGCTTTGGGTGGATTTCAACGAGAAGTAGGCTTTTTTAAAKCCGAAAAAACAGACGTAACTTGGAAGCATTTTGTRCCTATGGGGATGCAGGATAGAGATAAGTACGTAAGACTTACTCTGGAGGAAGATGTAGACAAAGATTCATTAGCTCATTATAAAAMAAATGGAATTCCATTTGACCGTTGGAAAAACTATCGAGAATATTTTAANTTTAAANACRAKYATGCCNMWMAAACNATRAAWTAGTWKKTTTRRGWTAYRATTGTTTTAATGGAGAACGTTTTTATGGWRARAAYARRGCYTAYCAYAKAAACGAAAMSTWYARYAAATTACCRATYCCWAAARARATTRCAATTAATTGGWTWGAARAAGGMAATGATGAATACAWRTACATTGCCGTTTTAAAWMTAAAAGAAAGTGAATAYRSTAAAATGNSSWSCYTTTTTNAAAAAMMAYRGTAATAARGCAGWATTTTATATAGAACCCTATATCCCAATAAAYGTAAGAGAAGTACGTTTGTTTTTAAAAAGTGATACTAAGAAAATGGAGATTGAGTTACAACCTTATGAGGTAAAACGAAAATATTTAAMATTTTAATTATGAGAATTGTTTTTGGAGAATATGTTCCTAGTAGAGAAAAAACAGAATACGGAAAAGTAGTAACCGTAGGAGTGTTTTTTGACGGTACATTAAATAACCATAAAAACACACGTGCTCGTAAGGCATCGGGATTAGTGATGAAAAATGACCCCAACCCCACTTTAAGCACCACAATAAATAAAGAAGGAACTATCGAAAAGAGCACAGGGAATTACAGCTTTTAATAAAGAAAAAGATGACAGTTATTTTAATGAGGAATCGAATGTTTCTAGGTTAGAATGATTTTATAAAAAAGATGATACGGAAGTCTTAAAAGTATCTATTGAAGGGGATACTTTTTTTAGTAAAACCATAGGGGGTTTTACTAGAGGCGGCTATTATGGTCGGACTATGCCACTGATAAATTAGGAGCGCTAAAAGTAAAAAAGAGGACCTATAAAAGCATCGTAGAAATAGTCCAACGGTTGAATCCGATGGTTTTAGGTTGGATGAATTATTATGGAAGATATGGGTTTCAATGTTACATAAAGAATTCTGACTACTAAATCAACGATTCATAAGATGTGGGAGAAAAAGGTGTACACGTTACAAAAATAGTATAAATCGAGCAAGTAAATGCTTGTAACGAGTACAAAAATAATATCGATACTTGTTTTATCATTGGCAATTTAGCTTAGGCTATAGTTAGTAATAGATTTGTATAACAATAGCTGTGTGAAGGGAGACTATCAAGTACAGTTCAGTAGAGAGGTTTAAGGTGAAATTTCCTTTATCTACTCGATGCCAGTCAGTTGTGTTTAATTTGAATAAAAATAACCTATGAAATTAATATTTAGCATTTTTAGTTTTTTATTGATTGTAACATCCTCGTATAGTCAAATAGAGAAAAGTTCTTTACAATATAAAGTCATTGAATTAGATTCTGAGTATTTCCCAAATGAAAAACGAACTATTAAAATATTCTTACCTAAAGGATATGATACGACCAAAAAACATCCAATAATATATACATTAGATGGAGATGCATTATTTGATATGACATCTAATTACGTTAAACAATTGAGTAAAACAGTTATTCAAAATGATTATGATTATGGGTTTGACGTGATTCCTCAATCTATTGTTGTCGGAATATTTCATAAGAATAGAGGTTATGAAACAACACCAAATTTTAGTAAATATTCAAATGGAGATGAAACAGTCTACAAAGAAGGTTCAGAGAAGTTAAAGAATTTTTTATTTAAAGAAGTCGTTCCTTTTATCAATTCAAATTATAAAACTTCAGGGTACAATTCCATAATTGGTCATTCAAACACGGCTCATTTTGTTATGTGTTTACCTTTACAAAAAAACAACCCTTTTAATGGTATTATTTCAATGTCATTAAGTGGAGACTCTAAGATCTTTAAGAATAAAATAAAAACCTATTTAGAAAGAAATAACAACACTAATATTTTTATTGGTTATGGTTCTAAGGATTTTGGCTTTAATGAATTTGCAAAATATATTGAATCTAGCGAAGTCTCAAAAGACAATTTAAAAATAAGGAAATATAATGCTAATCATAATGAAATGCCTGCATTGTCCTTAGTTAATGGATTAAAATTTTTATTTAAAGAATATCGAAATATTGATAATTTCAATCAAGAATCTACAAAAAAAGAATTTGACATTAAACAGTATCTTAAGGAATATCAGAGGAAAAATCTAAGTTGCTACGGTATTGAGACCAAAATGAAAGAAGATGATTTTTATTCTCTCCTTGATTTAAGTATTATTTCAAAAAACAAAAAAGTATTTAATCAAATAGTAGATTATGAATTAGAAGTCAATAAGAATCCAATACAAAATCATATGTTATTTGTTTACAATAAACAATTAGGTGACTTTAAAAAAGCAGAAATAATTGCTTATAATATACTCGAAAGTAAAATTGATTTTGATAACAGAGTTTTAAATGGTCAATTAGAATCTTATTACTCCTTTTTTATTAAAGATTTGAAAGAACCAAAAAAGGCAATTAATTTCTTTAAAAACGGAAAAGTTAAATTCCCAAAACACGAATTAGAATATCGTTATTTTATAGCGAAAGCATCAATAGAAAATAATTACAAAAAACGTTTAGGAAAGACGAACTTAAAATACTGTATTAAAAATTATAAACAGAATAAGTATTTTACTAAATTTGATTTAGATAAATTAAGAAAAGAATAAAAACTAAGCACAATAATTAAGCGTTCGTGCGGTGCGTAGCACTCAGCATGAATACGCTGTTGACTATACCGGGTAAAAAAGATGTTATTATGGGGATTGTGTAAAGATGATTGAGTATCTAAAGACTCCTTGGTTTTCTGAAATAACGATGCCAATATCTAGCTATTAAAATTACGTGGGTCTGTCCTGTTGACTATACCATTTAAAAAGAGGATACTATAAGTGCTTCGTGTTATTAATTACTGGGATAGCAACAACTGACGCTAATAGATACCTCCTGTTTTTAGATCATTTACTCTTACTTTCATAAGCGTCTCTTTGTACTTTTTTTAGATACTGATTTTCGTTGGGAATCAGTATTTACTGATTTGTTTTCAGGTGTTTAGGTTCTTTAATAGTTGCCCTTTTTTAATGAGGGATTTTAACTGTTTGAAGTTTTTGGTTTTATTTCTAATATATGACATGCTTACATTGTTGTTTCTTTGTTTGCGTTAGGGATAGGAGCGGTTACCCTGCAACTTTTTTTTCTTCTAAAAAGTGAAGCGTATGAGCGTATAGCCCGACCCTTGGGGAACGCCCAAATAATCCCAATGTGTATTATTGTGACGAAGTAGGGGCGAATCTAAATTCGCCCCTGATACTCCTTGCTTTGTTACTTTTCAGCAAGTAAATGATGATTTTTATATTTTAATGGCGATTCTAGCATAGTAGAATGCTCCTGAAAACCCCATTTGAACTGGGTCCCATAAACCACCGGATTCTGTTTCTGTATCTTGTATGTCTGGGTAAATGTTGAAAATATTATTTGCTCCCATGGTAAGTTTTATCCGATTACAAAGTGGATATGTTGCGCTAAAATCTGTTGTGATTTTGGGACTATAGGTGTCTATGGTATCTAGCCAGTCTATGAGTTCAACTTTTCCGAAACGTGTAAACCTTAGATTTGTACTTAATTTTTTATATTCATAGGAGGTGTTTAAACTGAATTTATTGTTTGGAGCAGAAGCCAATAAAAAGTATTTTTCTCTAAGACCAAAAAAAGTATCTTCTTTTCCTTTTAGTTTCTCATTTACGTGTACATCTCCTAGCTCCATGTTATTTATGTTTCCTACTAAATTTACCCCTAATTTTGAATTTCCGAATGTAGTATTATAGGAGAGGACGATATCTATACCTATTGTTTTTGTGTCGAGTGCATTGGAAAAAAATTGGGCATTGCTTACTCCTAGGATTAATCCTGAGGCATCAAAACCTCCAGAAAGTACAATTCTGTCTTTAATAGCCGCATAATATCCGTCTATGGTAGCGCTAAAACGACCTTGGTTATAGGTGAATCCAGCACCAATACTCAAGGCTGTTTCTTCTTTTAATTTTTCGATACCAAAGGCTTCTGCTAAGGCACTTTCGTTATTCGCAATGATGGTTTCCTGTGCGACTCCTCCTTGAAAATCAGTAATGGTTGTATTGTAGAAACGTTGCGCTAATGAGGGCGCCCTAAATCCGGTAGAAATAGAGGTCCTAAACGCTAGGGCGTCTGTAAATGCTTGTCTAAAAGCTAATTTTGCGGTGAGGGTACTTCCGAAATCATTGTAGTTTTCATATCTAATGGCGATGGCGGTGGTTGTTTTTTCGCTGAAATCTATTTCAGTGTCGACATATACGGCGATATTATTTCTAGATTCATCTGTTATGTTTACTTCTTGAAATCCGGGAAATCCTTGAGATCCAGAGGCATAATTCTCATCATAATTTTTATAAGATTTTTCTTCACCAGCGAAAATCTTAAAATTTTCAACTCTAAATTCTGCTCCCATGGCAATATTTAAACCAGCAAGGGTGTTTTCGAAATATTTAGAAAAGTCTACGCTTGTGGTGTTCTGTAAAAATTGATGTCCTCCTGCATCAAAGGTTGTTGGAGATGCTTCTTGTAGAGAGGCATTTAGGGTGTTTTTAATGGTGTATATAAATTTGTTTTGTCCGATGGTGTTATTAAGGTCCACATCCCAGCCTCCAAGATTGGTTCGGATTCCTACGGAAGCGGAAAAATCAGTTATAATGGAAGTAATTAATGGATTAAATCCGTTGGGATAAATTGAGGGAACGTTTCTACTTAAATCGGTAGCGGCCCTGGTCCATGCATAGGATTCGGTATCTTTAACATTATAGCCTCCAAAAGCATATAAGTCAGTGGTGGAGGTGAGTGGTATTTTAATATTCCCCATTAAATTGACTCCTTTCATGGCGGCATCACCGAATTTTTCTCGATAGATGTCGTAAGTAGTTGGATCGGCAGGTCTGTTAGTAAAATCTTTAGAAACGAGGTCGAGTGTGAAATTTGCAAAACCTGTTTCTTTTATTTTGAAACCGTAATTTGCTGTTGCTTGTAGAATGAGTCCATCCCTGTTTTTATCTGTTTTTATAGGGTATTTACTTGGAGGAATGGCATTGCTTATTCCGGTGGTGATACTCCCTGTAAATTCATTGACATTGTCTTTTAGTACAATATTTATAACTCCAGCAATGGCATCTGATCCATATTGGGCGGAAGCACCATCACGCAACACTTCGATCCGTTTTATAGCGCCGGCGGGAATGGTATTTAGGTCGGTTCCTGTATTTCCACGTCCTCGGGTTCCGTAGACATTTATTAAGGAAGATTGATGCCTTCTTTTTCCATTAATTAACACTAATGTTTGATCGGGACCTAGGCCACGTAGCGTGGCAGGGACTATATGATCTGCTCCATCTGAACCGGATTGTTTATTAGCATTAAATGATGGTGCGGCAAATTGTAATAATTCATTTACTTCTACAACCCCCGTTTTACTGCTTAATTCAGCGACATCTATAATGTCTACAGCAACAGTTGTTTCTGTGGCTGTTCTTCGTTTACTTCTAGAGCCTACTATTTGTATTTCATTTAATTGTTGCCCTCCTAACAATATAAAATTATGGGTAGGATTCACTACTTTAACGTGAACACTGCTATATCCTATATAACTACAGGTGAGTGTTTCTCCTTTTTTTACTTGAAGGGTATATGTCCCTTCAAAATTACTTGTGGTCCCATTATTAGTTCCTTGTACCGTGATAGTGGCACCGGGTAATACTTCCCCTTGATTGTCTTTTACCACACCTGTAACTGTGATTTGTGAAATTGCAATAGTCGTAATGAAAACGAATAAAAGCAATAGGATAGTTCTTCTTTTCATAGATTTGTTGTTCATAGTTCGGTTACAATATAGTAAAATTAAACATACTGTAATTGTAAAATAGGTTTGAGCTATTTTGAAGTTGTCTTTTTAATGGGCTTGGCTATTTTTTAAAAGTTTTAGGATGAAAAATAGCATTAGAATAATAGTTTTGAAAACGCTATATTTGCACCGCAAAAAATTTTATTTATGAAGGCAGGTATTGTAGGATTACCAAATGTTGGAAAGTCAACATTGTTTAATTGTTTATCAAATGCAAAAGCACAAAGTGCAAATTTTCCATTTTGTACCATTGAACCGAATATAGGAGTAGTGAATGTTCCAGATCCTCGTTTGGAGAAATTAGAAGAATTGGTAAACCCAGAGCGTGTATTGCCTGCAACAGTAGATATCGTTGATATTGCTGGATTGGTGAAAGGAGCGAGTAAAGGTGAAGGATTAGGAAATCAATTTTTAGGAAATATCCGAGAAACTGATGCTATTATCCATGTGATACGTTGTTTTGATAATGATAATATTATCCACGTGGACACGACTATAGATCCTGTGAGAGATAAAGAAACTATTGATATCGAATTGCAATTAAAGGATTTAGATACGGTAGATAAAAAATTAGAGAAAGTAAAACGTGCCTCTAGAACGGGGAATAAAGAAGCACAAGCGGAAGAAGTAGCTTTACTAAAGGTAAAGACTGGTTTAGAAGCTTTAGTTTCTGTGAGAGCTATTGAGTTGACAGGAAAAGAACGTGAAGAGTACATTGCTCCATTGCAGTTAATTACGGACAAACCTGTGTTATATGTGTGTAATGTGGACGAGAAATCTGCAGTGAATGGGAATGATTATGTGACGGCTGTCAAGGAAGCAGTGAAAGATGAAAACGCAGAAGTAATTATCTTAGCGGTAGGAACAGAAGCTGATATTACAGAATTAGAATCGTACGAGGAACGTCAAATGTTTTTAGAAGACATAGGATTGTCTGAGCCAGGAGCCTCTGTTTTAATTAGGTCTGCTTATAAATTATTGAATTTACAAACGTATTTTACTGCCGGTGTAAAAGAAGTAAGAGCCTGGACTATTAATGTTGGGAATACAGCTCCTCAAGCAGCAGGTGTTATTCATACAGATTTTGAAAAAGGATTTATTCGTGCAGAAGTTATCGCTTACGAAGACTTTGTGACTTATAAAACAGAAGCGAAAGTAAAAGAAGCAGGTAAAATGAAAGTAGAAGGAAAAGAATACGTTGTAAAAGATGGTGATGTGATGCATTTCCGTTTTAACGTATAGTAATTTTTATAATAACATTTCAAAAAGCCGTTTTTTAAACGGCTTTTTTTTGTGCCCATCCACAATTGGTGCTCTGCCCTGAGACCTGTCTATTTTTCTCTTTTCTGCCCTTCTTTTTTTCTATCAAAGTCTAGGAGCTCCTTTTTGCCTTTTTTTGTAGCTTTATGAACAGTTTATGGCTGTTAATAACTATTTAGTGCTGCTTTTTTTTATATTTAGCGGGTAAATAGTATTTTTGAATTTGGACAAGATTTTTTAGTGAACTAGATGGCAAAACAAGCAGCATATACCGAAGATAATATTCGGTCCCTCGATTGGAAAGAACATATTCGTTTAAGACCTGGAATGTATATTGGGAAGTTAGGTGATGGAACATCGCCCGATGACGGTATTTATATTCTAATAAAAGAGGTCCTGGACAATTCTATTGATGAATTTGTGATGGGGGCTGGAAAAACCATTGAAGTATATGTAAAAGATGGAAGCGTTACGGTACGTGATTATGGTCGTGGAATTCCTTTAGGGAAAGTGGTGGATGTGGTCTCCAAAATGAATACAGGAGGTAAATACGATTCTAAGGCCTTTAAAAAATCTGTAGGATTAAACGGGGTTGGTACCAAGGCTGTAAATGCGCTATCTTCTTATTTTAAAGTTCAGTCATTTAGAGATGGAAAAACAGCAGCAGCGGAATTTGAACGCGGTGAGTTACTGACAAAAGAAGAGAATCAAGATTCAACGCAACGCAAGGGGACTAAAATTATTTTTAAGCCAGATGGAAAGATCTTTCCTGTCTATAAATTTAGAAAGGAATACATTATTAAAATGATTAAGAACTATGTCTATCTGAATAGAGGATTGACCATCGTTTTTAATGGAGAGAAGTATTTTTCTGAAAATGGATTGAAAGATTTATTGGAGGAAAACATCGCGGAAGAGTTTATGCTATTTCCGATAGTCCACTTAGAAGCAGAAGACATAGAAATAGCACTTACGTATAGCAAGGCTCAATACAGCGAGGAGTTTCATTCTTTTGTAAATGGGCAACATACGACACAAGGAGGAACCCATCAGAGTGCGTATCGCGAAGCGATCGTAAAAACGATTAGAGATTTTTTCGGAAAAAACTACGATGCTTCTGATGTCCGTAAATCCATAGTGACTGCTATCAGTATAAAAGTGATGGAACCTATTTTCGAGAGTCAGACTAAAACCAAATTAGGGTCTACTGAAATGGGAGATGGCTTGCCTACAGTCCGTACATTTATCAATGATTTTGTAAAGACACGACTGGATAATTATCTGCATAAAAATCCAGATACTGCGGCGAAGATTCAACGAAAAATTTTACAAGCAGAGAAGGAACGAAAGGACCTTTCTGGAATTCGAAAATTAGCGAGAGAACGCGCTAAAAAATCGAATTTGCACAATAAAAAATTAAGAGATTGCCGGGTTCATTTAGGGGATTTAAAAAAAGAGAATAGGTTAGATAGCTCCCTGTTTATTACGGAGGGAGATTCGGCGAGTGGTTCCATTACTAAATCCAGAAATGTGAATACACAAGCGGTATTTAGTTTGCGAGGGAAGCCATTAAATTCTTACAATATGAGTAAGAAAATAGTGTATGAAAATGAAGAATTTAATTTATTGCAAGCAGCGTTAAATATTGAAGACGGCTTGGAAGAATTACGTTATAATAATATTATTATCGCGACGGATGCGGATGTGGATGGGATGCATATTAGATTGTTAATCATCACGTTTTTTCTACAGTTTTTCCCGGAATTAATTAAAGAAGGGCATTTGTTTATTTTGGAAACACCGTTGTTCCGTGTCCGAAATAAAAAAGACACCTATTATTGCTATTCGGAAAAAGAACGTGTAGAAGCCATTAAGAAATTGAGAGGAAAACCAGAAATAACCCGATTTAAGGGACTTGGGGAGATCTCTCCAGATGAATTTGTGCATTTTATAGGCGAAAATATTCGATTAGAGCCGGTCATGTTAGATAAGGAAATATCTATAGAGAAGATGTTAGAATTCTACATGGGAAAAAACACTCCAGATAGACAGAAGTTTATCATCAATAATTTAAAAGTGGAACTTGATATAGCAGAAGAATAACATGCAAGACGAAAATGTAGAAAACCCAGAACACCAAGATAATTTCGAGAATCAAGAAAGCATAACGAAGGTTACAGGTATGTTTAAGGAATGGTTCTTAGACTATGCATCCTATGTGATTTTAGAGCGGGCTGTTCCCGCGATTGACGATGGATTAAAACCCGTACAACGTCGTATCATGCATTCCATGAAAGAATTGGATGATGGACGTTATAATAAAGTAGCCAATATAGTGGGGCATACCATGCAGTATCATCCCCATGGTGACGCATCTATAGCCGATGCCATGGTGCAGATAGCTCAAAAAGAACTCCTGATAGATATGCAGGGGAACTGGGGAAATATTTACACAGGGGATCGCGCGGCGGCTTCTAGGTATATAGAGGCACGATTGTCTAAATTTGCCTTACATGTATTGTTCAATCCAAAAACTACCCATTGGCAAATGTCCTATGACGGACGTAAAAAAGAACCGATAGATTTGCCTGTAAAATTCCCATTGTTGCTAGCGCAAGGTGCGGAAGGAATCGCAGTAGGTCTGTCTACAAAAATATTACCACATAACTTTAATGAATTGATAGATGCCTCTATTAAAATATTAAAAGGCCGTCCTTTTACGATTTTTCCTGATTTTATTACGGGAGGAATTGCAGATGTGAGTGGCTATAATAATGGTTTACGTGGAGGGAAAATTCGTTGTAGAGGAAGAATCGAGCAGTTGGATAAAAAAACCTTGGTGATTCGTGAAATTCCATTTGGAACCACCACTACCTCTTTGATTGAATCGGTATTAAAAGCCAATGAAAAAGGGAAGTTAAAGATTAAAAAGATAGAAGATAATACCGCTGCGGAAGTTGAGATTTTGATTCATCTACCCGCGGGAATATCGCCAGACAAGACGATAGATGCCTTATTTGCATTTACGACATGTGAGAATTCCATTTCGCCATTGTCCTGTATTATTGAGGATAATAAACCTATTTTTATAGGGGTGAGTGAGATTTTAGAACGGTCTACGGAGCATACTGTCACCTTACTGAAATGGGAGTTAGAAATACAATTAGAGGAATTACAAGAGCAGTGGCATTTCGCGTCATTGGAACGTATTTTTATCGAAAAAAGGATCTACCGGGACATTGAAGAAGTAACGACATGGAAAGGAGTAATTAAAGCGATAGACAAAGGATTAGTACCTCATGTGAAGCATTTAAAACGTGCCGTAACGGAAGAAGATATTGTTCGATTGACAGAAATTAGAATCAAGAAAATCTCGAAGTTTGATATTGATAAAGCGACACAGCTGATTGAGGCTTTAGAAGGTAAGATAAAAGAAGTGCTGTATCATTTAGCACATCTAATAGATTTTGCAGTTGATTATTTTAAGAATTTGAAAAAGACTTTTGGGAAAGACAAAGAACGCAAAACGGAGATTCGTTTATTTGATGATATTGTAGCGACTAAAGTAGTGATGCGGAATGCCAAATTATATGTAAATAGAGAAGAGGGGTTTATTGGTACATCGCTTAAAAAAGAAGAGTTTGTAGATGATTGTTCGGACATAGATGATGTCATCATCTTTAAGAAAGACGGAACGATGATGATTACAAAAGTAGATGCTAAAACTTTTGTAGGAAAAAATATTATGCATATAGCCATCTTTAAAAAGAATGATAAACGGACTATATACAACATGATTTATAGAGATGGACGCAATGGACCTAGTTATATGAAACGATTTGCTGTCACAGGTGTTACACGGGATAAAAGTTATGATTTGACCAATGGGAATAAAGCATCTATAGTACATTATTTCACTCCGAATCCAAATGGAGAAGCAGAAGTAATCTCTTTACATCTAAAGGCGATAGCAGGTCTAAAAAAGATCAAATGGGAAATTGATTTTTCCGAGTTATTGATTAAAGGACGTGGTGTAAAAGGAAATTTGGTTTCCAAACATCCTATCCGTAAAATTGAAATGAAGCACGAAGGGATCTCAACTCTAAAACCTCGTAAGATTTGGTTTGATGACACTGTATCTCGTTTAAATGTAGACGGAAGAGGAGAATTGTTAGGTGAATTTACTGCGGCAGATAGACTGTTACTCGTTACTCAAAAAGGAATGGCGAAGGCGGTAAAACCAGAATTGACCATGCATTTTCCGAATGATATGATCGTCCTTGAAAAATGGACGCCATCAAAACCTATTTCGGTGGTGTATTTGGAAGGTGATAAATCAAGGTACTATGTCAAACGTTTTCTGATTGAAAATGTTGGAAAAGAAGAATCGTTTATTGGGGATCATGAAAAATCTGTGGTTCAAATAGTATTAACAGACTATAGGCCAATGGCAGAAGTGATTTTTTCTAAGCGTAGTTTAGAGAAAATTGAAATTAATTTCGAAGAATTTATTTCCGTAAAAGGATTTAAGGCTTTAGGAAATCAGCTAACAGAAGATAAAATAAAAACCGTAAACGCATTGGAATCCTTACCGTACACTCCTCCTAAGCCGGAAGAGTTAGAGGTAATTATTGATGAGATTTCAGGAGAAGATAGTCAAGCGGAATTATTTGATTAAAAGGGCGATAAGGCGTTGTATATGTGACGTCCTAGATAATCGACAAAAAAGCAATTTAGGAAACTAAATTGCTTTTTTTATAAGTATAAATAAGGGCTTCTTAATTGTTTTATAATGGACGTCTAGACGATTCCTACAATGCTTAAAAGAAGGATTCCCCAGCCAGCAATTAAACACAAACCACCTAGAGGGGTTATAGGGCCCAATAGTTTTATTTTTTTTCCTTTCATGTCACTCAATACCAATCCATAGATACTAAAAGAAAACAGTAAAATTCCGAGGGCAGTTACTGATGCAATAAGGGAGGTGTTTTCTCCGATCTCAGGAGCGTTAAACCCAATGGTTAATAAGAATAAGGCATGATAAAATTGATATTTCACTCCAGTTTCAAAGCTTTGTAAAGCTTGGAGAGTTAATTTTGATTTTAAATAATGAGCTCCAAAAGCACCGAAAATTACAGCAAGCGCACCATAAGTTATCCCAATAATGAGTGTGTATTTATCCATAGAAATAAGTTTTTCGGTAAAATTAAACTTATTTTCTATTTTTCAATACGTACTCTGTATTTTTCTCTTAAATTTGAGTTTTAAAAATCAAACAAATGAGAACAAACCTTGTATCCATATTTTTATTACTAACTATGATCTTGACTGCTCAAACTAACATGACTCCAGAACGCTTAATAGAACTTGGAAGAGTCAGCGCGATGGGGATAAGTACAGATAACAACGCTATAATTTACAGTGTAAAAACCTATAATGTTATCGCGAACAAAGGAGTAAAAGAATATTTTAAAATCTCGGTGAATGGAGGAGATGCCATTAAAATAAAAGAACCGAAAGACTATTTGTTAGATGCTAAAATTTCTAAGGACGGTCAGTATAAACTATCTTCTAAAGAGGTAAAGTTATTAAACGTAAGTGGGCGTGATTTGTATCCAGATCTAAAAGAATCACAGGTCCTAATTTATGACGATTTAAATTATCGCCATTGGGATACATGGGAGGATGGGAAATATGACCATGTCTTTTTACACCAATTAACAGCAACAGGTTTTGATGAAGGGATCGATTTATTAAAAGGAGAAAAATACGAATCCCCAACCAAACCTTTTGGAGGGACTGAAGATTATATCTGGAATCCAAATGGAAAGGAAGTGGTGTATGTCTGTAAAAAGAAATTTGGGAAGGAATATGCAACAAGTACGAACACTGATTTGTTTGCCTACAACATCGCAACTAAAACCACCAAAAATATTACAGAAGGAATGATGGGCTATGATTTGTCTCCCGCATTTTCTGAACAAGGGATCTTGGCTTGGTTGAGCATGGCTACCGATGGTTTTGAATCTGATAAGATCGATATTATCGCAGACAATGGCCATCAGAAATTAAATTTAACCCAGCGATGGGATGGTGCAGTTCAGAGTTTTAAATGGTCAAAAGATGGAAAAAGCATCTATTTTATTGCGCCTGTAGACGGGACAAAACAAATTTTCACGGTTGATTATACAGGGATAACTCGAAAATTACCCGTTGTAGAACAATTGACCAAAGGGCAATTTGATGTGACAAGTATCGTAGGGGAATTAGACAAGGTGCTAGTTGTGACTAGAACGGATATGAATCATGCTACGGAGATATTTTCAGTAGCTAAGGTGGATGGTGATTTTACACAATTGACGTGTGTAAATGATGCTGTTTATGCAAAGACGAATCTTGGAAAAGTAGAAAAAAGATATGTGACCACAACGGATGGAAAGCAAATGTTAGTTTGGATGATTTTCCCTCCAAATTTTGATGCTACAAAAAAATATCCAACCTTATTATATTGCCAAGGAGGACCACAATCTGCCTTGTCTCAATTTTATTCTTTTCGTTGGAATTTCCAAATGATGGCTTCTCAAGGCTATATTATCGTGGCACCTAACCGTAGAGGAATGCCAGGTCATGGAGTAGAATGGAATAGTGCCATTAGCAAGGATTATGGAGGGCAACCAATGCGTGATTACTTTTCAGCAATAGATGAAATATCCAAAGAATCTTATGTAGACAATGATAGAATAGGAGCCATTGGGGCTAGTTTTGGTGGGTATTCTGTATTTCAATTGGCAGGAACACATCAGAAAAGATTCAAGACTTTTATCTCTCATGATGGGATTTTTAACTGGAGATCTATGTATGGAACTACCGAGGAAATGTGGTTTGTAAACTGGGATTTAGGAGGTGCTTATTGGGATAAAAATGAAACAACTGAAAGGTCTTATGGAGAATTTAATCCTGTGAGTCATGTCGCCAAATGGGATACGCCAATTATGGTTATTCAAGGAGCTAAAGATTATAGAGTGCCGATTGGACAAGGGTTAGAGGCCTTTCAAGTGGCTCAATTAAAAGGGTTGAAAAGTAGATTACTACTCTTTCCTAACGAAAATCACTGGGTCTTACAAACACAAAATGCCATCGTATGGCAACGTGAATTCTTTAGATGGTTAAAGGAGACCTTGTAAATGTACGCGTGTGGTATGAGTAGTGTTGTTTTAGTCTCGAAATGTTTCAGGTAAAGAAGTCGTAACAGGAATATTAAAAAATGATTATTTTCTGATGTTTTTTTAAAACAATTAACGGGAAGCATGAAGATTTAGTAATGCTAAATTAGTTGTTTCTTTTGGAATGGCTGTTTTAAGAAATATGGGCAACAATTAATTTCACTTTAAGTACTCGAAAAATAAAGCATAAAAAAACGTAATGGTTCTAGAACCATTACGTTTTTTGTTTTCAACTATGTTGTATCAGCTACTGAACCTTTCGTTTAAAAACACCTGTTTTTACGGTTGTATTTCCCGCATTATCTATTAAGGTTACTTTTAAATTGTAGGTAGAAGTTTGATTTTTATTATCTTTAAAGTCGTAGGTGAGCGTTTTTGTTTTAGGACTGTATTCCATAAGTATCCATTTTCCATTAATTTCTCCACGGTATTTTTTAATCCCAGAAAAATTATCAGAAATTTTCACTTTTAAATATTGTTTACTGCTGATCCATTGATTTTCTTTAAAGCTTAAAAATTGAATGCGTGGTTTTTTTTCATCGCGCAACAATCGGTAGGTTCCTAAATCTTTAGAAGTCGTATAAAATGTATGTTCTTTTTTTATGGTTTTTACATAATAAGGTTTGTTTTTACTAGAGTATTTTGCAATGAACAAATGTGCACGTTCTTTTTTACTGAAATTACTCACGTCAAAAGTGAGGGTATATTTTTTATTTAAAGGAATGGTGGATTTGTGGATATGCGCTACGCTATCTATTATTTTTAGGTCTAAATAAGTATCCTTATAAAAGGTGTTCTTAGGAAAAGCGACCGTTACATCATCTATTATGAATTTATTAAAGCCTGCAGCGATAATGGGGTACTGGGTAGTTTCATCTTTTTTTGCAACGATTATTTTTTGTTGTTTTCCTATGATGGGAATTTGTAGCGTAGTTTTATTTCCCTTAAAATCGGAAGCGATTAGCTTTACGTTATAACTGAGTCCTTCTTCAATGAGAATCTGTCCTTTATTGATGCAGTTTTTGTAAATACTTAAGGTGTTTTTGGGAACTATAAAACACCGTTGTACACGTTGGTTTATATCTTTAAAGCGTTTGTAATCTATTAATAAATTTAATTGACGAGATTCAGAAAAGGAAAAGGACTCCACTTCATACTCATAGACTAAGGCATCGTTTACAAACATTTTCAAATTATAGATACCATTTTTATTCCAAGCTCCATCTTGTCTGTCAAAAGTATTGATCCCAAAACCTATGCGTCCACTGGCGTAAATTTTATCAGCAAGGAGCACTCCATTAGGCATTTTTTTATAGTTTAATTTTAGAGGGATACCGTATTTGTTTATCTGAGCATCATCACTCAAAGGGTAGCCCATTAACACCTTAATTTGTGGACTACGTGTGTCTTTTATTTTAAGGCCAAATAGGAGTGGGTTTATAGGTTTTTCCGTCTTTGTGTTTCTTATTTCGAAGTGTAAGTGTGGACCTACATAGCCACCTGTGGCACCAGAAGCAGCAATGATTTCACCTTTTTTCACTAAAAGCTCATGTGATTTCGGAAATACTTGAATTTCAAAACTCTCTTTTTGATATTGTTTTGATTTTATATAAGCTTCGATGGTTTTATTGAATTTTTTCAAGTGTCCATATACGGTAGTGTATCCATTTGGGTGGGTGATGTAAATGGCTTTTCCATAGCCCCAATGGGATATTTTTATTCGGGAAATATAACCTTCTGCGGCGGCTAATACTTCAAATCCTTCTTTTTGTTGCGTTTTGAAATCTAAACCTGCGTGAAAATGATTGGTTCTTAATTCTCCAAAATTCCCCGAAAGTACCAATGGGATATTTAATGGTTTTTGAAAATAGTCTGTAGGGTAAATTTGTTGACTTTTCCCATAAAACATTGAAATAGTGAATAAAATAAGGGGGATGATATTTTTGTAATTCATAGTGCTACTACGTTTTTTTCGTTATTTTTCAATTCTTGTTGCAAATCTAAGACCATTTTAACTTAAAAATATTAAAGTTTTAAATAAAATGATTAAAAACAGTTGTTATATTCAACATGTAATGCTAACTTTGTAGTTATAGTTTTGATTCTTATAAATTGATGCATAACCTAACAATAGCTGTAACCGAAGTAGAGGAGAAACTCAAAACACTTTTAGAAAACTATGCGTTTCTAAAAGAGGAGAATGAGTTCTTACACGACAAAGTAACTGATTTAGAGCAACAATTAACACAGGAGAAACAATTACATGTACGTTTGGAGGATAATTTTCAAACATTAAAAATTGCCAAAACTATTCAAGGCAGTAAACAAGATAGAAAGGAAACGAAGCTGAAAATAAATACATTAATTCGTGAAATTGATAAATGTATCTTACAATTAAACGAATAAGATCTTTTAAATGGCTGAGAAATTAAAAATAAAAATAACCATCGCGAATCGCGTATATCCTTTAAGCATTCAGAATGCAAATGAAGAACAAGGGATGCGAAGAGCAGCAAAGAAAATTAGCGAATTAGTAAAGAAATTCGAAAAAAACTATGCGGTTAGTGATAAGCAAGATGTATTGGCCATGTGTGCCCTACAGTTTGCCTCTTTGTTAGAAATTAAAGCGATTGAAAAAGAAGATGAGAATGTACTTGTCTCAGAAAAAATTGATAACATAAATAAACTTTTAGAGCGAACTCTAAAAGACGATCTTTAAAATAAATAACACAAAATTACTGCCTACATTAGTTATTGTTTGTTAAACTCAACACTATTAGTTTAGAAAGGATGAGTCGTAATTGTAAAAGCAAGCCAGCTTTGATTGGATCCTTGATCAGTTAGTTAGTCCTAAACCTGTTTATACGGAGTTTACATAAAACCGAATTAATGTAGGTTTTTTTATATATAAAAAAACGATATGGGAGAATACTTATTACCTATAGTTATAGGTGTCGCAATAGGATTAGCAATAGGATATATTGTAGCCAAAGTACTAGAGAGAAGTAATGCGAATAAATTAATTAGAAATACCAAAAAAGAAGCTTTATCTATTATTAAAGAAGCTAAAATTGATGCTACGGCACTTAAGAAAGATAAAATACTACAAGCCAAAGAGAAATTTATTGAACTAAAATCAGAACACGAAAAAGTGATTTTAAGTAGAGATAAAAAGATGGCCGATGCTGAAAAACGCATTAGAGATAAGGAGTCTCAAGTATCTCAGTTATTAGATAAAAACAAAAAAATTGGTAGTACGCTAGAACATAAAGAACAAGATTTTGACACTAAAATCGAGTATATGGAGCGTAAAAATGAAGAGATAGAAAAACTTCATAAAAAACAAGTAGAAAACTTAGAGGTGATCTCTGGATTATCTGCAGAAGATGCGAAGCGTGACTTAGTGGAGTCTTTAAAGGAAAAAGCACAGATAGATGCCATGGCATTTATTCAAGAAAAGCAAGAGGAAGCAAAACTGACGGCAGATCAAGAAGCACGTAAGGTTATCTTAAATACCATTCAACGTGTAGGAGTAGAGCAAACGGTAGAAAACTGTGTATCTGTTTTTAACATTGAATCAGATGACGTAAAAGGTCGTATTATAGGACGTGAAGGTCGTAATATTAGAGCTTTGGAAGCGGCTACGGGCGTTGAGATTATAGTAGATGATACTCCAGAAGCTATTATATTGTCTTGTTTTGATCCTGTAAGAAGAGAGATTGCAAGATTGGCTTTACATAAACTAGTGACGGATGGTCGTATTCATCCTGCAAGAATAGAAGAGGTTGTTAAAAAGACGGAAAAACAAATCAATCAAGAAATTATTGAAGTTGGAAAACGTACTGTTATCGATTTAGGAGTTCATGGATTAAGGCCAGAATTAATCAAAGTAATTGGACGTATGAAATACCGTTCCTCTTATGGTCAGAATTTATTACAACATTCACGTGAGGTTGCAAACCTTTGTGGAGTAATGGCCGCGGAATTAGGATTGGATGCTAAGGCAGCAAAACGTGCAGGTTTATTACATGATATTGGTAAAGTACCAGATACAGAGAGTGAATTACCTCACGCTTTATTAGGAATGCAATGGGCAGAGAAATATGGTGAAAAACCTATTATTTGTAATGCTATTGGTGCGCATCACGATGAAATTGAAATGAAATCATTAATTGCACCTATCGTGCAAGTATGTGATGCTATTTCTGGAGCTAGGCCTGGAGCACGTCGTCAAGTATTGGATTCTTATATCCAACGTTTAAAAGACTTGGAAGATGTCGCTTTTGGATTTACAGGAGTTCAAAAAGCCTATGCTATCCAAGCGGGTAGAGAATTAAGAGTGATCGTAGATTGTGAAAAGGTATCAGATGCAAAAGCTTCTGAATTGTCTTTCAATATTACGAATAAAATTCAAACAGAAATGACTTATCCTGGTCAGGTTCGTGTGACGGTAATTCGTGAAACACGTGCGGTGAATATTGCAAAATAATTAGCATTGAACATTATATAATCCCTGCCTTTGGCGGGGATTTTTTTATGTTTTTTTAAAAAAAACAGGCATAAAAAAAGGCCGCTAAGCAGCGACCTTTTAAATTGAAACCTTTCCCCAAATTTTTCAATTACTCTAATAAGTATACTCTTAAGACACACTTGTTTTCGAGAGGTCACATATTTTTTGCTTTTTTTAAAAAAAAATGATTTTTGAGATATAAGGGCTGGAGTTATACCAAATATATTTGGAGATGTTTTGGGTGTTATTCCTTTCTGGGGTGGTATAAATTAATGACTTCACTTAGTTTTTTTCGGTCTAGATGTAAGTAAATCTCTGTAGTTGTGATACTTTCATGTCCTAGCATTTCTTGTATCATCCTTAAATCTGCCCCATTTGAGAGGAGATGAGAAGCAAAAGAATGTCTAAAAGTATGTGGGCTTATATTTTTTTTAATACCGTTTATTTCCGCTAACCTCTTAACAATTATAAAAATCATATTTCTGCTAAGTGGCTTCCCACGTCTATTTAGGAAAATGACATCTGTATTGGTTTTAGCAGAAATACATTTGATTCGTTCTTTTTGAATGTACTGTGTTATGAGTGCTTGTGTAGTCTCATAAATGGGGACATAACGTTCTTTATTTCCTTTTCCTATGACGCGTATAAAACCTTCCTCGAAATATAAATCTGCCTTGCGGAGTTGAATTAATTCTGAAACACGTAAACCGCAACTGTACATACATTCTATGAGTACCTTATTTCTAAAATTGAGTCCCAAGGTATCATTTTCGATGTAAGAAGCAAGGAGTTTGTCTATTTCTTCTACAGAGAGTGTGTCTGGGAGTTTACGTCCTAACTTTGGACTTTCTAGCAAGTCTGTAGGGTTGGTTTTTCTGTATGCTTCAAATACCAGATAGTCAAAAAAGTTACGCAATCCTGAAATAAGCCTTGCTTGTGAACTAGCACTTATTTTCTTGGAGCAATCGTAGATAAATTCCTTGATGGTTTCCTTGGAAATGCTAAGCGCAGTAGTTTGAATATTATAATCATCGATGTAAAGTGCTAGTTTTTCAACATCTTGTACGTAGCTAATAATCGTATTGATACTTAACCCTCGTTCTATTTTTAAATAGAGTTTGTAATCCTTTATATGTGCCTGCCAATTCATGGGACTAAAGTAATAAAATCATTCTTATGGAGCACCAATATTTGAGGAATAGCATAGTGGGGTGTTTGTGTAGTACTTCTCGTTAACTTAAGAGCGTGTTTCCATCGTGTTGTGAATGAGTATGCTGTGTGAATATAGTTTATTCAAGACGTTGTTTTTTTAACATTAAAAAAGTTGTAATTACTAGAGATTTATTACATTTGGCTATTATTAATTTAAACAAAAATAATTATTATGAAAAAGATTTTTTTGACTGCTATGGTTGCAGTGTTGTCAGTAGTAAGTATCCATGCGCAAGCTAGTTTTGGAGTAAAGGCAGGTGTTAATTTGTCTAATTTTACGGGAGATGTTGAAGATAACTCTTCACTTACGGGATTCCATATAGGAGGTGTAGTGGAGATTAAATTATCAGATAAATTCTCTTTACAACCTGAATTATTATTAGTTTCTCAAGGCGCTAGTTTTGAATACGATGATGGTGAATTCTATAGTTCTGATATTAATTTGACTTATTTAAATATTCCTGTAATGGCTAAGTATTATGTGATGGATGGATTGAGTCTAGAATTCGGACCACAGATTGGTGTTTTATTAAGTGCAAAAAACAAAGGTACTGTTAAATATCTAGGAGAGGTAACGTCGTTTGATAATGATATAGCGGATGATATTGAGAAAATAGACCTTGGGTTAAATTTTGGAGCCGGCTATACTTTAGAGAATAACATGTTTTTCCAAGTAAGATATAATCTTGGTTTATTGAATATTTCTGAGGAAAGTGATTATTTTAAAATGAAAAACAGTGTTTTTCAGTTCTCAGTAGGTTATAAATTTAACTAAAAATACCGCTAAATGACTGTTTAGACATTCATTTGGTGTCACTTATATTTAAAAGCGAAAGTAATCCTACTTTCGCTTTTTTTAGGTATTAAAGCGTCTTTTTTAGATCCGATTGTCTTGTATTTACTTGTTTTTTAAATAGATGTGTTTTATTCTTTTAAAGAATCAAATACAAGTTTTACTCAAATAACTGTGATAAACCCTATATTTGACTTGTATAAAAAAACAATTATTATGAAAAAATTATTTTTGACTGCCATGATTGCAGTATTGTCAGTAGTATGTATCCATGCACAAGCTAGTTTTGGGGTAAAGGCAGGTGTTAATTTTGCTAATATGACCGGTGATGTAGCGGATAATTCTATGTTAACGGGAGTTCATATCGGTGTGATAGGGGAATTTAAAGTCTCAGATAAGTTTTCTGTGCAACCAGAATTATTATACGCTATGCAAGGGTATAAATCTAAAGATTTTGATGGGCTTGTGACATCGGATGATACGTTAAAGTTGAGTTATATAAACCTCCCTGTAATGCTTAAGTATTATATGATAGAGGGAATGAGTATAGAATTTGGACCTCAAATCGGAATATTACTGGCAGCTAAAGCTGATGGGTCGGAAATATATGAAGGGGAAACTACCTCTTGGAAAGACTATGATATGGATGAATATCTAGAAAAAGTTGATTTTAGTCTTAATTTTGGTCTTGGTTATGAATTAGAAAACAATTTATTTTTCCAAGCAAGATATACTATCGGTTTGTCTGATATCTCTAAGCAAGAGGAAGGGTATGAAGGGAAACTGAAAAATAATGTCATCCAATTATCTGTTGGTTATAAATTCAACTAAAAATAACGAAGACTAGAAACATCTCTAAATGTCAGCTGTAACTCGTTTAATTTTATCTCGTTCATTGCTTATTCTGATATAGAAAGATGGTAACGGATGTTTTTAGATTTTTAACTAAAAAGTAACAACTGTTAATTCTTTTTTCTGAAGGGGTATTTAGAAATTCATTTGGCCTCAATTATTTAAAAGCGTAAGTAATCCTACTTTCGCTTTTTTTTATGCCTTCTGTGAATTATGGATGCTATACGGCCAGGTCTTATTCTTTTTTTTTGATTTCAAACGGGATGCATACGGTATTGTTATATTTAGGAATAGGACATTCCTTAGGGTGGAAAACACTCTTTTATTTTGAATATCTTAAGGAAGTTAAATGCATTGTTTTAAGTTACAGGTGTTTGCGTTCTTGCTTGTATTGAATCTTTTGTTTGTCTTATATGCTATTGGAATTTATGCTGTATTTCTTGTGAATAGATAGTTCTAACCGTTAGTAATATCTTACATTTGGCGGAATTAATTCTAACTAAATAATATATTATGAAAAAAGTTTTTTTAACTGCTGTGGTGGCGGTAATGACAGTAGTAAGTATGAATGCACAAACTAGTTTTGGTGTAAAGGCGGGTGTCAATTTTGCAGATATTAAGGGAGATTTTGAAAATAATTCTTCACTTACAAGCTTCCATATTGGGGGGGTTGTAGAATTTAAATTATCGGATAAATTTTCTTTGCAACCAGAATTATTATTTTCTGCCCAAGGTACAAAACTTGAAGAAAGTGAAGATGTGTATTCTTATGAGTCAAAAATTAAATTTAATTACTTGAATATTCCTGTAATAGCAAAATATTATGTAATGGAAGGTTTAAGTTTAGAGTTTGGACCTCAATTAGGGATCTTATTGTCTGCCGATGTTGATTCAACGATATCAATTAATGGAAAGGTAGATGAAACTGATAAAATGGATGTAAAAGAATTTATCGAAGATATTGATTTTGGTGTTAATTTTGGTGCTAGTTATCAATTAGAAAATAATTTATTTTTCCAAGCAAGATATAATCTTGGTTTAGTGAATGTTTCCAAAGACAGTGATGATGCTGAAATGAAAAATAGTGTTTTCCAATTATCTGTTGGTTATAAATTCAACTAGAAATAAATAACTTATATTTGAAAGCGAAAGTAATCCTACTTTCGCTTTTTTTTATGCATCTATGAAATTACTCATTCTAAACGGCCCCAACCTTAATTTATTAGGAAAACGTGAACCAGAAATATATGGGACGACTACTTTTGACGCTTATTTTGTATCCTTACAAGGTAAATATCCCTCGATTGATTTTGAATATTTTCAATCGAATGTAGAAGGGGAGTTGATTAACAAATTACATGAAGTTGGTTTTTCATACGATGGTATAATTTTAAATGCTGGAGCCTATACCCATACATCTATCGCCATTGGCGATGCTATTAAAGGGATTACAAGTCCTGTAATAGAAGTACATATTTCTAATGTGCATTCGAGAGAATCATTTAGACATACCTCTTATATTGCGCCATATGCTGCGGGTGTGATTGCAGGTTTTGGAATGAAAAGTTACGATTTGGCAGTGGAAAGTTTTCTGTAAGAAGTAGCCAAGTTATAAGTGTTATACTGTAAGTTGCTTACATATTTGAAATTGCAGGAGTTAAAGAGGTAGAAGGTCTGGGTTTTTAATGCTCCTATTTTTACAAGTATGCAACTTCTCATTCAGGGATCATTGGATTAAGCAGAAAAATTTAGAGCTGTTAAGAAATACAGTAAACAGTGCTACTTATTCCTAAGGAATTGTTGTAAAAAACAATAAAATGGTGATAAGAGTGTCGTTTTTAATGATTTTTTCACATCTCACATCTCACATCTCACATCTCACATCTCACATCTATTCATTAAAAAAGTGATGCCGATATAAAATCAGCATCACTTTTTAATAAATTAAATCTTTTATAGATTACATTTTAGAATCGATATAGGCAATTACTTCTTGCTCTGCAGCTAAAGTATCATCATATATTTTTTTGGATCTTGCTAAAATATCTTCAGCAAATACACGATCTTTAATATCCTTGGCATTGATACGTACATTAAAATAAGCACCGATAACGGCGGTTCTTGCACATAAAACACCTACAGCACTATCAGATAAAGAGCTTTGCATTCCATCTTTAATCATGGCTTGCATTACTTCGATAGAATTATAAGCAGTTTCCATCACTTGGAAAGGTATTTCAGTGGCGTATTTGGTGGCCTCTTCAATGGCTTGTTTCCGAGCCTCTTTTTCTGAATCGTTGGTTTTTGGCATTCTAAAACCGTCGATTATTTTATTAAAGGCATTGGTGTCTTCGTCTACTAAAAATAACAACCTGTTTTTATACGCTTGTCCTTTTACAGCCCATTCAGAAAAGAATTCCCATTTGTCATCCCATCCCGCTTTATGCGCAGATAAGTTTGCAACCATTGTTCCTAGGGAAACTCCTAGAGTTCCTACATAGGCAGCAATAGATCCTCCACCTGGAGCCATAGATTCTCCGGCTGTTTCTTCAGCAAAATCAGCAATGGTTAGGTCTACTAATTTTTCTGTATTTTCTTCAAGTAAGTATTCGATGATACGTTCTTTTGGGTGGAATGGTTTTAAATCATCCAGTCCTAAAGATTTTACTGCGATTTTAATCTTTTCAACATCGCTAATTCCTAAAGAACGTTCCTGTTTTTTTAAGAAAAAATCACCTGCATCTAACATGGCCTGTAAAGGAATTAATCCAATCAATTCAGAACCAGTAACACGCATTCCTCTTTCGGTGGCCACTTTTACAGTCTCGTCAAAAGCCACATGCATGGATGTGATGTTAATGTTGGTTAAGTTATAGGAGATTTGAGCAATTCCATATTCATCGATAAACCAACCAATTCCTTTGACTGCTTTTAGTTTTCCAGGAATACGAACAGGTTCCCCATTTGCATCCAATACTTTTTTTCCAGTAGCGGCGTTTCCTTCTCTTTTTACACGTCCGGCTTCCCGAATGTCAAAGGCTATAGCGTTGGCTCTACGGGTAGAAGTGGTATTAAGGTTGACATTATAAGCAATTAAAAAATCACGCGCAGAAATAGCGGTAACTCCACTTTTAATTACTTGATCGTTGTATGTTGTTGGTCCAAAATCAGGTGCCCATTCAGGTTTTGTGAATTTATCTTTTAAGCCTTCGTATTCACCAGAACGACAATTGGCTAGATTGATGCGTTTTTCTTCTTTGGCTGCATTTTCATAAAAATACCCGGAAATACCGAGTTCTTTCCCTACTCGTGCCCCTAATTGATGCGCGTATTTAGCAGTATCTTCCATAGATATATTAGCAATAGGAACCAATGGACAAACATCCGTTGCTCCAAAACGAGGATGTTCTCCCGTTTGTTTGCTCATATCAATTAATTCGGATGCTTTTTTGATCAATAAAAAGGCCGCATCTATCACTTTTGCAGGTTCGCCTACGAAGGTAATTACAGTACGGTTGGTCGCCTTTCCAGGATCCACATCCAATAACTTTACACCTTCCACGGTTTCAACAACTGCAGCAATGGCATTGATTTTATTCATATCACGTCCTTCACTAATATTAGGAACGCATTCTATTAATTGTTTGATCATTGTGTGTTTAATTTAGTCACTCAAATTTAGAAAGATAATTTCATATATAGATGATATTTTTCATGAAATAGGAACGAAAATTAAAAATATTTTTACCCTTAATTTTAATTAGAAAATCATTGTTTAGAAAACGTTTTTTAATAAAATAAATGACGGGGTTTCTCAATAGTTATTTGTCAGAAACATGAAACAAGGAGGGAGTTAAATAGGAGGAACGGATGATTAAAATGAACTGCACTTAAAATTTATATGCTTGCGGAATTCAGGATTCTATAGGGTTTTAGTCATGCGTTATCTATTTGAACACAAGGAAGATGTCTCGTTTCGACTCCTTCGGATGTGTTCAGTTGAATTAATTTCAGTAGGTCTATTCCAATAGTCCTACGAGCGTTTATAAATGAGTTTTCGTGGAATGGTTAGGCGTCAGTAAGGGCTTGTTTAAAATTGAAAAACAAATAAATATACCGTACATACAAGGCCAAAATTAGAGGAATGAGGGCGGTGTTAAATTGTTGGATTTCGAAGATCCAAACCACTAATAGAATGTCTAATAATAGTAATGTGATTAAAAGATAGTGCTTTAACCATCCTTTTAAGGTGTTTTTTAAAAATAAAAATGCGAGGATTAAATTTGGCGCAAATGCCCATAAAAAATTTAGATTTTTATACGTGGCGGTGTGGTCTGTTGCAAACCAAAGTAAGAGTACAATGATTCCGATAATTCCCGTGCTGAAGAATAATAGGAAGTCGAGTGTTTTAGTGCGTTTTTTTCTCTTAAAATCCAGGAAGGTTATTAGGGAGACTATTAGAAAAATAAGACTGCAGAGTAGGAGTGGAGTGAACTCAAATCCTTTAGGTGTTTTAGGGAATGGATATAATAGATCACTAGTTGTTTTTATTAAGGGCACTTTTTCTCCATCTCTATTTATGGTGGCATGTTCAAATGCTTGCATCATATAATCAGGTAAAAAGCGATATTCGTCAAAACTAGCGCGTTTGTCTATCACAGACCCCAGTGCTAAATCAATTCCAAATTTTCCCCATACATGTTCTTGGGTATAATCGTCAATTAAATCTCTATGTGTTTTATTGGAAGATAAATGGGCATTAGAAAAAGTCACCTGCGCTCCTAAAATTTGAGTGATTACTTCTTCCAGTTTAGTCGCACAATTATCATAGAAAAAATCGTAGCGATAGTCCTTGTTTTCGGGCTTTGCATTGTTTTCTAAAAACTCATAAAACGCCTGTACTTTCTCTGTGTCAATATTTAGTATTTGTTCTTTTATCCACCGTTTTTCATAGTTGTAAACGCGGATAAAACGTCCTGTATCTGAAGTTCCTAATTGGTAAATGAGTTTTCCTTTGGCAAAATTAAATAAAAAGTAAGGAGCATGAAAGTCGAATGTTCCATAATTGTAAATGCGGTCTATCCCTAAGGACGGGTCGCTAATGCGAAAAGCACTGTGTCCGAAAGTGGTGAATAATTCTGTTCCTGGACCACAAGTAATGATACTAACCGAGGCATTTTCAGTTACTGTTTGCTGTGCAATTATGGGGGTATATCCAAGGAGGATGATACATATAAAGGTGAAAAGGTGCTGTTTCATAATTTCTTATTACTTACAAATGTCGTGTTTAAGATGTTGTTTTAAAAACTGTAGTAGTTTTTTTTCTAACCATTGTTCCGAACTACCTATAAATGGGTGATTAAATCCTACATGTCCACCAAACGTAGTGGGCATAAAATTAAAATATTTATTTTCTTTTGCAATTTCAAAAGGGTGGCAACTTTTACTTAAAAAAGAATCATCCAAGGCATTTATCAGAAGTGTTGGGATTTTAATATTGGTTAAAAAAGGCTTGCAACTATTTTTGTTCCAATAATCTTGAGCACTATTAAAACCAAATAATGGTGCGGTGACTGCGCCGTCAAAATCTAGGAAATTTCGCGCATTTTTAACTGCCTTTTGTTGAATGCTCGTTGTCGGATGTTTTGCCAGTTTTTTAAACGTCTTTTTTTTCAGAGACCTTAAAAAGCGTTGCATAAAAATATAATTGCGTTTTTTAGATAATTCGATGGAGGAACCGGTTAAATCACAGGGAACAGAAACGGCCATGGCACATTGTATTTTACCATTCAGTGTCAGGGTTTCTCCTACATATTTTAAAACGATGTTTCCGCCCATGCTAAATCCTAATAAGCTGATATTTGAATAGTCAAAATGATCACTAATATAGCGAATAGTCGTGGCTAGATCATCTGTTTTTCCACTGTGGTAGCTCTGTAGTTTTAAATTGTCTTCACCACCACAAGATCTGAAATTTAAAGCCGCAACGGCTATTTTTTGAGATGCCAAGTAATGTACGACATCTTTTATATAGGCGGACTGACTACTGCCTTCCAGTCCATGGAGTATAATGACTATTGTCTTGGTTTTTTGATGTACAAAATCAATGTCCAAAAAATCGTTATCCGTGGTTGTAATTCTTTTTCTTTGGTAGCGAATATCACTACGGCTAGTAAACGTTCTATAAACGGTATTAATAAATCCACTTCTTAAGAGCGGAGATGGATGGTAGGTATTTTCTAGAAGAGGCATAGTTAGGTCTTAAACAAAGTTGAAAAATAGTCAATTTAATGGGGAACTATTTAGTATTTTTACGAAAATTTACAATCCATGACTATTAAAAAGCACATCCCTAATCTTATTACTTTATTAAATTTGTTTTGCGGACTAATTGCCACAATGTTTGCTGTTTCAGGACATTTAATGTTCGCGGTATATTTTGTGTTATTAGGCATATTTTTTGACTTTTTTGATGGTTTCTTTGCTCGATTACTCAATGTTTCGGGAGAATTAGGGAAGCAGTTGGATTCTTTGGCAGATGTGGTAACAAGTGGTGTTGTACCAGGTATTATATTGTTTCAATTAATTCAAAAAGAGCCTTTTTACACGGCTTCACCTGGAGATTTAATGGATGGATCGGGAATTAAAATAGTTCCGTTGGCTTTCGTGGGGCTTGTGTTTAGTTTAGCTTCTGCATATAGATTGGCAAAATTTAATATTGACACGAGGCAAACGTCTTCGTTTATAGGCTTACCTACGCCAGCGGCCACATTGGTAGTATTGTCTTTGCCTTTAATTTTAGCTACAGGAAATGAATGGAGCCATGAAATTATTACTAATAAATGGTTTTTAGTAATGTTAACATTAATGCTGTCTTACCTGATGCATGCAGAGATTCCGTTGTTTGCGTTGAAGTTTAAAGATTATACTTGGAAAAATAACAAGATTAAGTTCACCTTTTTAGGCTTGAGTGTTTTGTTATTGGTTGGTTTACAATTCGTAGCCATTCCTCTTATCATAATTTTATACGTATTATTTTCAATACTAGAGAATCGATCTAAAAAGTAGCATGATAAATGGGCGTACTTTGAGAGTTCGTTGCTATTTACTGTGGATTTTATACTTAGTGTAAGTAGCAATTAAAATATTGCATAAAAAAACAGCCCTATTCAATTGAAAAGGGCTGTTTTTTATGTTATAATGAGGTTGAATTAAAACTTTTTACGTTTCAATTCAAAATCCTTACCAAGATATACACGTCTTACTGTTTCATCTGCCGCTAATTCTTCAGGAGTTCCTTCTTTAAGGATGCTTCCTTCGAACATGAGGTAGGTCTTATCGGTAATGGCGAGTGTTTCTTGTACGTTATGATCTGTAATTAAAATACCTATATTTTTGTCTTTTAGCTTGCTTACAATACTTTGGATATCTTCTACTGCAATAGGGTCAACACCTGCAAAAGGTTCATCTAAAAGGATGAACTTAGGATCTGACGCCAGGCATCTTGCAATTTCTGTTCTTCTACGTTCTCCTCCAGAAAGTAAATCTCCACGGTTTTTACGAACATGTCCCAAACTAAATTCTTCAATCAGTTCTTCTAGTTTCTCTTTTTGTTCTTTTTTGGTTCTATTCGTAAATTCCAATACGGATAAAATATTATCTTCTACAGATAGTTTTCTGAAAATGGAAGCTTCTTGCGCTAAGTATCCAACACCGTTTTTTGCACGGGTGAACATGGGATCGTTTGTGATGTCTTTATCATCTAGAAAAATTTTACCCTCATTCGGTTGCACCATTCCCACAATCATATAAAAAGAAGTTGTTTTTCCAGCGCCATTGGGACCTAAAAGTCCAACAATTTCTCCTTGTTTAACTTCTACGGAAACTCCTTTTACTACATAGCGTTTACCGTATTTCTTCTTTATATTTTCTGCGCGTAATATCATAGTATATCTATATTTTAAGCATCCTTCTTTCAGAGGCTTTATACTGAAACGATTGAAAGGCTGTTTCAGTACTCTTAATTATTTTTTTTCTATTAATTCTCAGTATTCATAGGAATAGGTAACCGTGGAATTACAAGAGTCCTTTCTGCAAATGTTGCAATGACTAAGTCTTGTGATTTAGGTCTTACTACTTACATTTTCCATCTTTAGCTCTTTCTTTATAAAGGGGAGCTTTTTGTTAAAGACGGAATGAGTGATGTTGAGATCACTGTTCAGAATACTAGCTTTTATGGACAACATTAGTTCTTAAAATAATTAACTAAGCCCGGCCTCTTTTTTTTTCAGGTTTTTTTCTACAATTTTAGATATTTTAATACTAATCTCATACAAGATAAGTATTGGAATAGCCACAATAATTTGGCTGATAATATCCGGTGGTGTAATAATAGCTGCTAAAATAAGCACTAAAACCAATGCGTGTTTTCTGTATTTCTTTAAAAATGCGGGTGTCACCAATCCCATTTTTGACAGGAAGTAAATTACGATAGGTAATTCAAAGATTAAACCAGAAGCCAATACAGAGGAGCGCAATAAGGCAATATAGGATCCTATTTTTATGTTTCGTTCTACCTGGTCACTAATGGAATAGGAGCCTAGGAAATTTACTGAGAGTGGAGTCACTACATAGTAGCCAAACAACACGCCTATAAAAAACAAAAACGAGGAGATAAAAATAAATACTTTGGCGTTTTTACGTTCATTTTTATACAAGCCAGGGCTCATGAATTTCCAAAATTCATAGATAATATATGGAAATGCGACAATAAATCCTACGGTAATCGAGGTCCAGATATGCACAGAGAATTGTTCTGCCATGGCTAAACTCTGAAAAGTAAATGGAATTTCTTCGATACAAAGTCCATCTGCATGTAGTAATTTACTTACATCGCATAAAAAACGATAGGTAAAAAAATTAGGATCTTTAGGCGCAAACATAATGGTATCAAAGATAAAATCTTTCATTACAAATGCTACAATAGCTATAATTAGTATTGCAAAAGTAGACCTGATTAAGTGCCATCTCAGTTCTTCTAAATGGTCTAAAAAAGACATGTCTTTAAGGGGTGCTGCCATCTTATAAAATTCCTTCTTTAATTAAATCGTGTAAATGTACCACTCCTTTATAGGATCCGTCATCTTCTACTAAAAGTGAGGTGATATTATTGCTTTCCATTAATTCCAATGCTTGAACTGCCATCGCGTCTGAAGGGATTGTTTTTGGAGCTGAACTCATAATATCTGCAGCGGTAAGGCTTGTGAAATCAGTGGTGTTGGTTAACATTCTACGAATATCTCCATCGGTAACGACGCCTACAATTTGGTCGTTCTCTAAAACAGCGGTTGTTCCCAATCGTTTTTCAGAAATTTCGATAATCACTTTTTTTACATTGTCGTTAATTAAGACCATTGGTTTTTCGTTGTTTTCCAATAAGTCTTTGACCCGTAAGTAGAGTTTTTTGCCCAATGCTCCACCGGGATGGTATTTTGCAAAGTCTTTACTTGTAAAGTCATTTAAATTCAACAAACATACAGCCAAGGCATCTCCTAACACTAATTGTGCAGTGGTACTCGAGGTTGGCGCTAAATTATTAGGACAGGCTTCTTTTTCCACGAAGGCGTTTAGAACCCAATCCGCATTAGTTCCAAGGA
Organism: Flavobacteriaceae bacterium; assembly: GCA_016764435.1. Lineage (GTDB taxonomy): Bacteria > Bacteroidota > Bacteroidia > Flavobacteriales > Flavobacteriaceae. The sequence goes on from JAESRX010000016.1 coordinate 34,775, forward strand.
AAGAATCTTTATTTCCTGTGAGTGCTATAATTTTATTTCCATAGTTTTTAATCAATGGAATAAGGACTTTTATCTCCGGAGTGTTCCCACTTTTAGAGATACAGATGACAATGTCATTTTCTTGAATATTTCCTAAATCTCCATGTATAGCATCGGCTGCGTGCATGAAAATTGCAGGTGTCCCCGTTGAATTAAGTGTTGCAACAATCTTTGTTGCAATATTCGCACTTTTACCAATACCTGTAACAATGACCCTTCCATTTGATGAATGGATAAAATTAACGGCATTTTCAAAATCTACATCAATTAAATTGACTAAATTCGCAATCGCTTTGCTTTCAATTAATATTGTCTGCTGCGCGTCTTTAATTATATTATTTTTGCTTTTCAAAAGTTAAAATTTTTCTGAATTAAAAAAAAGTATTATCTTTAGTTGCAAATGTATCTAAAATTAGATTAAAAAGAGAATGAATAGTAAGGAAATTGATTTACACAAATCACTAAAAAAGTATTTTGGATTTAACCAGTTCAAGGGACTTCAGGAAGTTGTTATCCGTAGCATAATGAGCGGAGAAAACACCTTTGTGATTATGCCTACGGGTGGTGGAAAATCGCTATGTTACCAATTGCCCGCATTGATGAATGAAGGGACGGCAATTGTAGTATCCCCATTAATTGCTTTAATGAAAAATCAGGTAGATGCCATTCGTGGTATTTCTTCTGAGTATGGAATTGCACATGTATTAAACTCTTCTTTAAACAAAGGAGAAATTGCGCAAGTTAAAAGTGATATTGAAAGTGGGATCACAAAATTGTTATACGTTGCCCCAGAATCGTTGACGAAAATAGAATATTTAGAGTTTTTAAGAGCTCAGAAAATATCATTTGTTGCCATCGATGAAGCGCATTGTATTTCGGAATGGGGACACGATTTTAGACCAGAATACAGGAATTTAAGGAACATTATTAAGCAAATTAGCGATGTTCCAATTATAGGATTAACAGCGACAGCTACAGAAAAGGTGCAGGAAGATATTCTTAAAACATTAGGAATGTCCGATGCCAATACTTTTAAAGCCTCCTTTAATAGACCCAATTTATTTTATGACGTACGTCCTAAAACGAAAAATGTTTTTACAGACATCATTCGTTTTATTAAACAACGTGATGGTAAATCGGGGATTATTTATTGTTTGAGTCGTAAAAAAGTAGAGGAAATAGCGCAAGTATTACAAGTGAACGGCGTAAAAGCGGTTCCCTATCATGCAGGGTTGGACGGAAAAACACGTGCCAGGCATCAGGATATGTTCCTTATGGAAGATATAGATGTGGTCGTGGCTACGATTGCCTTTGGAATGGGAATTGACAAGCCGGATGTTCGTTTTGTGATTCACCACGATATTCCTAAGAGTCTGGAGAGTTATTATCAGGAGACTGGTAGAGCAGGACGGGATGATGGAGAAGGGTATTGTTTGGCCTATTATGCCTATAAAGACATTGAAAAACTAGAGAAATTCTTGGCTGGGAAACCGGTAGCAGAACAGGAAATCGGACATGCACTGTTACAGGATGTAGTCGGGTATTGCGAAACTTCTGTCTCCAGACGTAAGTATTTATTGCATTATTTTGGAGAAGAATTTGATGAGGTAAACGGCTTAGGAGCTGCAATGGATGATAATACCACCAATCCTAAGGTGAAAACCGAAGCGAAATCGGAATTAAAATTACTCTTAGAGATTATTTTACTGACCAAAGAAAAATACAAGGCTAAAGATATCGTGAGTACTACCATTGGGAGTCCCAATGCAATGTTGAAATCTCACAAGACGGATTTACAACCGTTCTTTGCCCTTGGGAAAGCTAAAAGTGATAAATATTGGATGGCACTTATTAGACAAGCCTTAGTGAATGGTTTTATTTCAAAGGAAATAGAGCAGTACGGCGTGTTAAAAGTAACGGAACAAGGAAAACAGTTTATTGAGAAACCGATCTCTTTTATGATGACGGAAGACCATTTATATGATGATAAGGATGATTCGAATATTATAAGTGATGTAAAAGGAAGTGGTGCAGCAGCAGATGTGGTATTGATGAAAATGCTTAAAGAGCTTCAGAAATCCTCGGCTAAAAAACATGGAGTCCCTCCTTATGCAGTATTTACGGAACCCTCTTTAGAGGATATGGCTTTAAAATATCCTATTAACTTACAAGAGTTGACTAATATTTTTGGAGTAGGTGAAGGAAAGGCCCGTAAATTTGGAAAACCTTTTGTTACATTGATTGCCCAGTATGTAGAGGAAAACGATGTGATGCGTCCCGATGACTTTGTAGTTAAGAGTACGGGTGAAAATTCAGGCTTAAAATTGTTTATCATTCAAAATACGGATCGTAAAATCCCCTTAGAGGATATTGCAAAATCTAAAGGCTTACAGTTTGATGATTTAATTACAGAGCTTCAGCATATTGTGTATAGTGGAACCAAATTAAATATCAATTATCACTTAGAAGATCTTTTGGACGAAGACCAACAAGAAGAAATAATGGACTATTTTATGGAGTCAGAAACCGATAAAATAGAAGATGCATTGGAGGAATTTGAAGGTGATTATGACCTTGAAGAACTACGCTTAATGCGGATACGATTTATTAGCGAAGTTGCTAATTAAAAAAAAAGCGAAGTTTAACAGACTTCGCTTTTTTTTTGTCATAGATTTTCTCTTTTTATTGAAATATTACACGAATTTCTTTCTTTTTTTGTTTTTATTGACAAATCGTATTTTTAGTAAAAAATAGTGCTTTTAGCGATACTATTATTTCCTTTTTCTCACTTACATTTATCCTATAATATATTCCAAATTAAGAGTCATTATTATGAACATGAAAAGTATTAAATCGATTAAGGAAAGTAATTTTTTAAGAGAAAGACAATATGAGGCTATCGGGTTTTTAGTCATGTTTTTCGGTGTTTTTGGTTATATCGGTCACGAAATGGGTGTGGCTAATATGTTGAATACCATCATGAACACTGCTTGGGATCTGTTAATGAACACGGTGTTCTACATTATGGGGATTACCGTACTGTCTGGAGCATTAGGACGGTTGCTCATTGAATTTGGAGTGGTGCGTTTATTAGAGAAAATACTCGCTCCGTTAATGCGTCCACTGTTTAATCTTCCTGGTGTAGCGTCCTTAGCGGGAGTACTGACCTTTTTATCTGACAATCCTGCAATTATTAGTTTAGCACACGATAAAAATTTCAGTAAATATTTTAATAAATCTGAATTGATCTCCTTGACCAATTTTGGAACAGCCTTCGGAATGGGGTTAATAGTGATGACATTTATGTCTACGCTACAGATTCCAGGAAATGACGAAAATATGTTTATTCCTGCCTTAATTGGATTGTTTGGAGCATTAATAGGAGCTATTATCTCTACACGTTTGATGCAGTATTTTATAAAAGGAAAAATAAAGCATAGAAAAGAGGATGATTTAGAAGGGAATAGTGAAAAAATCAGTTTTAAATCTGAGGGAGGCGCTTTTATTCGATTTTTGAATGCTATTTTAGACGGTGGTAAATCTGGAGTTGATTTAGGATTGGCTATTATTCCTGGGGTGTTAATTATATCTACCTTTATAATGATGCTTACCTTTGGGCCTAAAGATGCACTTATTGGTTATCAAGGATTGGCGTACGAAGGGGTGACTATATTGCCAGATATGGCGGATAAAGTATGGTGGATTTTTGAAGGGTTATTTGGATTTGAACATCCAGAATTAATTGCATTTCCAATTACTTCTTTAGGAGCTGTTGGAGCGGCACTCTCATTGGTGAAGGCATTTATTACACAAGGAATAGTAGACGGAAATGTAATTGCTGTATTTACCGCGATGGGGATGTGCTGGAGTGGTTATTTAAGTACGCATACTGCTATGTTAGATACGCTTGGTTATCGTGAATTAACTACGAAAGCGCTTATGTCTCACACTATTGGAGGCGTGGTAGCAGGGACCTGTGCACATTATATTTATGTACTGGTAATGATGATTATTTAATCAGATTCTAAAAAAATGGACTGCCGCAGTGTCTTGAAGACCGAAGTGATGTAAGGCTGCGGTGGGGCTAGAATAGATAAACGTATTTTTAAACCCTAAGATGTCTTTAAATAAATTACAAGCGACAAAAACTCTCGGACTGTTGATAATGAATATTTTTGTGCTTTTGTGGTAATTTTTTGTTTTTAGAAGAGTAAGAAATGACCTGTATTCTTGAAGGTTTGAAATTAAATGGGCATTTCTGTAGTCAATAATCACCTTGTAGTCGGGGTTGTATCCCGGTATGTTAGGCGTGTCTTCTAATATTGATTTAAAATCATTTACGGTAATATTTCCTCTCATTTTTCGAAGGATGAGTTTTTCTTCTTGATAAATCTTATAGGTATGTATCATAGGTGCCTCACTTTTTATTCTCCAAAAAAATCTTGTATAACGTTTAGGTTAAAATTATTGTTGCTGCAGCTAGCTTCCAGGGAACTGAAGACGTGTGTGTTATAGAGTTTAAAAGTGTCCTTGTAAAAATTATAAATCACAAATTGTTTTGGACTGCTTAAAATAAATATTTTAGCGGTGGTAGGGAAGTTATTGCGATCAAATGATTGCATCAACTGTACAAAATCATTTTTGTCAAACATAAAAAGGGCATGTCTGTAATCATTTAACATGTCAAATGTAGGATAAGATTCCTTTAATTTTTTAGCTTCAATGAATACAGTTTTCATATCATGAATCGTAACTATCCCTTGGTATTTTTTGAGAACTAATTTTTCTGAGATCAATATTTTATACGAGGACTTCATGAAAATGAATACTTATTTTTGGGGTGGAAATTGATTACAAGGTACTTAATAAATGTAAATTGTATACGTAAAATCAACAAATCGTTATTTTTATCGTATAAATAGTAGCCACTTGTTTTTTTATGAATTCTAGCGCCTCAATTTATACCTGTAGATTCCGAAATGATTCATGTAAAAAACTGTATATTATCTAGTTCCATACGAAATTTATGAAATATCCCACGATAGAATTGCGTATGTGTTGAGCTTTTCCTATTAGAGCATTCGGTTTAATAACGCTGTTGCTTATCGTTAATTAAATGCGATATCATAGGGGAGAAGGCGTGGTCAATACTCCGTAGAAGTAGTTAAAAAGTCAGCAACCAAACAGTGGTCAAGATTTAAAAAATTACAGGCTGTTTCTAGGCTGTCAAAAACACGTGTATTCTTAAAGTTATAGGTTTTTAGGTATAAATTGTACAATGGGTTTTTTTCTTCAGAATCAAAAATAAAAACTTTCCATTGTTGCGGGAGCTCTTTTAGCTTAATTCCTTTTAGCATGGCTTTTAATTCGGGTACGTTAAAATCGAAAGTAGAAAACCGATAGTCGTTTAAGATTTTGTGTTCGGGAAATTGCGCATTGATTTGTATTGTTTTAATCAATACATCTTGAATTTCAAGCAAGGATATATTCCCTCTGATTTTTTTTACAATAAGTTTTTCCTCAGGGTATTCTTTAAATATAAAAGACATGGTAGTACATTTAGCTTTTTCACCAAGATACAGTATTTAATTAAGTAATAGATGGTTGTAGAATAAAAGGAGGGTTGCTTTTACTAGTTAGCTATAAAAAAAGTAGCGTAGCCAATTGAATGGCTACGCTACTTTAAAATGTTTTTCTGATAAACAGAAAAATTATAAGTTGACTATAAGTGAATCACTTCGTCGTATGCATCAGCAACAGCTTCCATTACCGCTTCACTCATGGTAGGGTGAGGGTGGATTGTTTTTAATACATCATGTCCAGTAGTTTCAAGTTTACGTCCCAAGACTGCTTCTGCAATCATGTCAGTTACTCCAGCTCCAATCATGTGACATCCTAACCATTCTCCGTATTTAGCATCGAAAATTACTTTTACAAAACCTTCAGGAGTTCCTGCTGCTTTTGCTTTTCCTGATGCAGAGAACGGGAATTTACCTACTTTTATTTCGTAGCCTTTTTCTATAGCTTGTGCTTCGGTCATTCCAACACTTGCAATTTCTGGAGTTGCATAAGTACATCCTGGTATGTTTCCGTAGTCAATCGCTTCCGTATCTAAACCAGCTAATTTTTCTACACAGGTAATTCCTTCTGCAGATGCAACGTGAGCCAATGCTGGTCCAGGTACTACATCGCCTATGGCATAATAACCAGGGATGTTTGTTTGCATAAAGTCATTTACTAAGATTTTATCTCTGTCTACAACGATTCCTACATCTTCTAATCCTATGTTTTCGATGTTAGATTTGATTCCAACAGCAGATAATAAGATGTCCGCTTCTAGTATTTCTGTTCCTTTCTTTGTTTTTACAGTCGCTTTTACACCTGCACCCGAAATATCAACAGATTCTACAGAAGAGTTCAACATTAGCTTTACACCAGACTTTTTGAAAGAACGTGCAAATTGTTTTGATACGTCAATATCTTCTAATGGAACTAGGTTCGGTAAAAACTCAACGATGGTTACTTCAGTTCCCATGGTGTTATAGAAATGAGCAAACTCAACTCCAATCGCACCAGAACCTACAATGATCATCTTTTTTGGTTGGCTAGGCAACGTCAATGCCTCACGGTACCCAATTACTTTTTTACCATCTTGTGGTAAACTAGGTAACTCACGTGAGCGTGCACCTGTAGCAATAATAATATTGTCTGCGCTGTATTCAGTAACTTTACCGTCAGCATCTGTAACGTCTACTTTCTTTCCAGTCTTAATTTTTCCAAAACCGTCAATAATATCGATTTTGTTCTTTTTCATTAAAAATGCAACACCTTTACTCATCCCATCAGCAACGTCACGGCTACGTTTTACAACGGCTGTGAAGTCTTTATCAATGGATTCAGCTTTTAATCCATACTGGTCTACATGCTTTAAATAATCATAAACTTGAGCACTTTTTAACAATGCTTTGGTTGGAATACATCCCCAGTTTAGGCAAATACCACCTAAATTTTCTTTTTCTACTACTGCAACTTTAAATCCAAGTTGAGAAGCTCTAATTGCAGTAACATATCCACCAGGACCACTACCAATTATAATTATGTCATATTTCATAAAAAAGTATTTTAAGTTTAAGAATGCAAATTTACGGATTTCATTTCTAATAGCAACCTCTTTTTTTACTTTCAAATCTAAAGAGAGTCTCTTTCTTAATTCAGTTAAATGTGTTATCATTGTATTGCTAATTACAACTATTAAATGCCTCTTAAAAATGATTCATTTTTAACTTTTTAATTCATAAATATTTATGAAAAAATTACATTATTTAATACTCGCATTTGCCGTAACTCTGGTGGCTTGTGATGGTGAAAAAAACAACGATTCGATGAAGGAAAATTTTGCTGACAATCCTATTTTGTCGGAATGGGACACGCCTTTTGGAGTGCCTCCATTTGACCTTATTAAGGCCGCACATTATAGACCTGCTTTTGAAGTAGCTTTTAAAGAAAATAAAGAGGAGATAGATGCTATTATTGCTCAAAAAGAGGCCCCTACTTTTGAGAATACTATTTTGGAAATAGAAAGAGCAGGAAAGACGCTTGGTCGCGTAAGTCGTATTTTTTCTGCTGTAAATGCAGCGAATTCCGACAAGGAAATTAGAACTATTGCTAGTGAAATGGCGCCTGTTATGGCAAAGCACAGTGATTATATCAATTTAAATCCAGCCCTATTTAAAAGAGTTGCCGTAGTATATAATAACAGAGAGGCGGGAGCATTAAATGCGGAAGAAAGTAAATTGTTAGAGGAAACTTATAAAGGATTTATCCGTTCAGGAGTGAATTTAAAAGGAGCGGAGAATACCCGCTTACGTGCTATAAATAGTGAAATGGCTTCACTGGCAGAAAAATTCGGAAAAAATGTATTGGAAGAGACCAATAAGTTTGAATTGTTTATTGATACTAAAAAAGACTTAGGGAATTTGCCTTCTAGTTTAACCGCTATTGCAGCGAACGAAGCAAAAGCTCGTGGTCATGAAAATGGATGGTCTATTACCTTACAACGTCCAAGTATCAATCCTTTTTTACAGGCATCTACGAATGCAACCTTGCGTCAGAAAATGTATGACGGATACGCTTCAAGAGGGAATAATGACAATGAATTTGACAATAAAAAAATCTTAGAAAAATTAGTGAGCCTACGTGTAGAACGTGCTCAATTATTAGGCTTTAAATCACATGCCGAATTTAAATTGTCAAATGCGATGGCTGAAAATCCAGCAAACGTATATGATTTTTTAGACAAATTATGGCCTGCAGCTATTAAGATGGCAGAGAAAGAAGCCATTGCGCTGCAAGCGTATAAAAACAAAGAAATTGAAGGCTTACCTGAATACAAAAATAGTGCGGTTGCAGACAAAACCTTGACTGGTGGAGACTGGAGACATTATGTAGAAAAGGTGCGCAAGGAACGTTATGCATTTAATGAAGATGAGATGCGTCCTTATTTTGAATGTGGTGCGGTTATGCAAGGTGCGTTTACAGTGGCTACAAAATTGTTTGGAATTACATTTAAAGAATTGAAGGATATGCCGAAGTGGCATAAAGACCAGCAGGTTTTTGAAGTGTTAGAAGCGGATGGAACACATATAGGTATTATTTATATGGACATGTTTGCTCGTGAAAGTAAACGTGGTGGAGCTTGGATGAATAGCTTAAGAGCGCAGTCTAAATTAGATGGTGATGTAAGTCCTATCGTAACCAATAACTGTAATTTCCCGCCTCCTACGGATGGAGAGCCTTCATTGTTGTCTTTTTCACAAGCACAAACATTGTTTCACGAGTTTGGACACGGATTGCACGGATTGTTATCTGATGTGACGTTTGGTTCTTTATCAGGGACGAATGTGCCACGTGATTTTGTGGAATTCCCTTCTCAAGTAATGGAGAACTGGATGAGCGATCCTGAGGTATTAAAGTTATATGCAAAACATTATAAAACAGGGGAAGTAATTCCTGATGCATTGGTGGAGAAAATGAACAAAGCGAATCAGTTTAATGCTGGGTTTAGAACGGTGGAATATATGGCAGCAGCGTATTTAGACATGGCTTTTCATAGTTTAAAAGAAGTAGGCGCTGTAGATGCGGATGCTTTTGAAAAAGCGGAGATGGAACGTATTGGATTGATTGAACAAATCATTCCTCGCTACCGTGCTACTTATTTTAATCATGTATTTTCGGGAGGATATTCTTCTGGATATTATAGCTATTTATGGTCAGAAGTGTTGGATTCAGATGGATTTGAGGCGTTTAAAGAAACCTCTATATTTGATAAAGAAACGGCTGCAAAGTTACGTAGAGTGTTTTCTCAAGGAGGAACGAAACCAGGAATGGAATTGTACAAAGAGTTCCGTGGTAGAGCACCTAAAATGGAACCTTTAATGCGTAAGAAAGGGTTTATGAAATAAGGTATTTGTTGACAGAAATTAGTAGTGAGTTTTGTGGAAGTAGCAGTAGAAAGTGTGCGTGAGTAGAACCTCCTGTCTTACTTCTTGTGCTTGTAAACTAGTACTCAATGCGAAATTCGCAACATAAGTAGTAACCATCTGATTGTAAAAATCAGGTGGTTTTTTTGTGGATGATTGTGGCGGGTGATTACAGGGCCTTCTTTGTGTGTTGAAGAGCGGTTGGTCTACTTTTTTGAGGAAGATGTGAAAAGACCAGAATTAGGGTTTTCTAAGGTGAGACTCCATACTTATAAGAGGGTTTCTTGTTTTTTTGCAGATTGTATTCTATTAGGAAGTCTTCTCTCTTGATGCTTTTACAGGGGGATTTGTTCTTTTGAATGAGGCAGTTTTTTTAAAAAAATAAGTGTAAATAATGAGGGTGTATTCTCGTCAAAATGAGTGGTTTTATAGCGCTAATTTTTTAAGTAAATATTTTGATGCAATTGCTCCTAGCGTCGCAATAGCTCGATGTGATGCTACGTGGGCATCCTACAGTCTAAGGTTAATGCTAGAGGAGGTGCAGCGAAAGTAGTTGAAGTGATTCACGTTTATTGAGGTGTTTAAAACCATCGCAATGGAGGGTTGTGTAGCTGGTTCATTACTATTATTTGTGGTTTTATTAAATGCGGGTGTTTTATTAACTAAATGGTGTTAGATGAGGTTTTTAATTTTTACAGATGCTTGTTGTTTTTGTGGTTTTTATTTGTCAATGCTATAATTTGTAGTATTTTGACAATGCTTATTCGTTAGATTTGTGTTCTTGTTTCCGTGTTCTTTGTGAAGAAGAAGGAGTTCTTAGCGGTTTTGGGTATTGTAAGTAACGCTTGATTGGTTAAACGGGTTGTGTATAGGTACTTGTGCTTGTAAGTATGTAGGAAGGATTGGTACGTTACTTTTTTACATTCATTATTCTCTAAAACACGCTAATTGCTTAGATTTGTAGTTTTGTAATAAAGGTGATAATGACGAATTAAATACTTGTATTTCTGTTGTATGTATAGTTGAAAACAACGAATTATACGTGAATACTCCTCATTTTTAAAAATAAATACCGCTATTTGTAGTTTTTATAAAACAGTATGGGTTACACGGTATCTTTCTGTGAATAAGTAGGTTATCATCGTCTTTTATAGCGGTTCCTATTGTTCCTGTTTTAAAATCCAATTCTTTTCTTTTGGAAACTACAATTCTAAACTTTTTAAGCCTATATTTGTAGTATCATGGGAAAAATATCAAAAAATATTCGTCATTTAAGAAAGTTAAAAGATTTAACACAGGAACAATTTGCCGATGAGATCGATGTAACTCGTTCTCGAATTGGGTCTTACGAAGAAGGAAGGTCTGAACCTTCTATTTCTACGTTAATAAGCATTGCTACGTATTTTAATTTGCCAGTAGACGTGTTAATTAAAAGTGATTTAACGGCGGCTACGGACGCTTCGTTTATAGAAATAGGGAATCAGCGGGTTTTATTCCCGATTGCCGTGGATGGAGAGAATGAAGATTTGATAGAAATCATACCTGTTAAAGCATCAGCAGGCTATCTTCGAGGGTATTCTGACCCTGAATATATAGAGCATTTAGATAAGATTAAACTGCCTTTTTTACCTACTGGAAAGCACCGTGCATTTCCTATAAAAGGAGATTCTATGTTGCCTGTAAAAAGTGGCGCTTATATTGTAGCAAAATTTATAGAAGACATTAGAGATATCAGAGATGGTCGTACTTATATTGTGGTCACATTAAACGATGGGATAGTGTACAAACGGATCTTTGATAAGATAGAAGAGCACCAATGTTTATTATTGGTTTCGGATAACAAAAAATACGATCCTTATTATGTACCCGCAAATGAAGTGTTAGAGTTGTGGGAGTTTACATGTAGTATAAATACGCAGGAATACGATGAGCATGAGCTGAAATTGAGCAGTATTTTGACCATGTTTAACGATTTAGGCGTAGAGTTAAAAGAACTTAAAAAACGATTAAATTAAAGAATACCTTCATTTTTATACCTTGAGTTTTTATTAATTTAGATAGTATTTTACAATGCATTACGCAATTATTGATATTGAAACGACCGGAATGGGAGTTCAGGGGAATAAAATTACTGAAATCGCTATTTTTATTCACGACGGAGCGCAGGTGATCGCTACCTACGATACCTTGATAGATCCAGAATGTGCGATTCCTTTTCATATTACCCAGCTTACGGGGATTAGCAATGCCATGGTGCGTGGGGCTCCTAAGTTTTACGAAGTTGCGAAAAAAATTATCGAATTCACCGAGGACTGTGTTTTTGTGGCTCATAACGTAAATTTTGACTTTAACGTAATGAATAAAGAGTTTAACGACATAGGTTTTACTTTTAAACGCAAAAAACTGTGTACCATTCGCCTGTCTAAAAAACTGATTCCTGGATTGTCCTCCTACAGTCTGGGGAAGATGTGTGTTTCTCAGAATATTGTGATTAAAAACCGTCACCGTGCTAAAGGAGATGCCGAAGCTACTGTAATTCTCTTTGATAAATTAGTGGCTTTGGACGAAGATAATGCGGTGTTTGACTCCTTTTTAAAACCGAATTCTAGGCAAGGAACCTTACCTCCTTTAATGTCTAAAGAAGCGGTAGATGCACTTCCGGAGACGGAAGGGGTTTATTATTTTAAAAATTCAGAAGGGCAAATTATTTACATTGGAAAGGCCAATAATATCAAACAGCGGGTACTGAGTCATTTTTACGATAGAAAAAATAAGGAAGTGGCCATGTGTACTCTCACCGCGGCTGTTACTTATGAATGTACCGGAAGTGAATTGTTATCCTTGTTATTAGAGTCGGCTGAAATCAAACATCATTTTCCAACGTTTAATAGAGCGCAACGTCTATTGAATGAGCGTTATGGCTTGTTTAGCTTTAAAGACCGAGATGGAATCGTACATCTTGGATTCAATCAGTTAAAATCCATTCAAGATCCTATCGTCACATTTTATACCCGTCAGGAGAGTCGTGTTTTTTTAGAGCAATTGTGTGAAGAATTTGAACTTTGCCCTAAGTACTGTCATTTACAAAATAATGTAAGTACCTGTTTTCATTTTCAATTGAAAAAATGCAAAGGTATTTGTCAAGACAAGGAAACCTCAGTGTCTTACAATGCTCGTGTGAATAAAGCCATTGAATTTGCGAGTAATGAAAATGAAACCTATACCATAAGTCAGCAGGGACGTACCGAGGAGGAGAGAGGTTTTGTATTGGTAGAAAAAGGGGTTTATAAAGGTTTTGGCTACGCCGATAAAGATACGAAGTTTACAAGTTTGGAGGAATACAAAGCTGTTTTAGTCCCTCAAAAGGACAACCGAGATATCCAGCGTATTTTAAAAAGCTGGAAACGTAGTGAAGAGAAAAGAGTTTTAGAAGAAGGAGCATCTGCACTTACTTCCCTTCAGAAATGGTGGACAAACGATGATTTAGAGTCCGAAAAAAACAAAAAAGAAGACTTAAAAGAAACGGTAAATCTATCTAATGTGGGGCTTTTTGGATTGATGTAAAGCGCGCCTAAATAGCGGTCTCGACTGTAGGAAGGCGGTACTGTTTCCTGAAGCTGTAACGCGTTGATATTCGTGTTTTCAGGAAGGATGTTGAGGTACAATCAGGACTTTTTATTAAATACAGGCAGCGACATTACTTAATGGATACTTGTATTAAAAGCGAACGCCACTCCTGGGAATGCAGGAATAATTGCCAGTGTTTATTCCATATTGTTATAGATAATAGGATGGCATGTTTTTATAAAAGCAGCGACAGCTGTTGCTGTAATCGCAGTAGGGTAGGTCATCAGTAAAAGAGCAACTGCTGGTTGTCCTTCTTGATATGGAGGCATTTTATAAGCATGTTTATTCAGTAAAAAACCCATGCGTTCGTAAAATTGAATTCTTCGTTTATTTATATTGGAATTAGGAAGTTCTACTTCTAGTAGGATTGGAGTGTTCTGACGCTTTATGAAAAATGAAAGTATTTCCTTGCCCAGCCCCTTATTTCTCTCTTGAGACGCTATTGCGAAATGCTCTATATATCGCTGATTTTCAAAATCCCACCAACAGAGAAAACCGATTTGTTTTTTCTTTTCAAAAAGAAGCTCAAAATGATAATTAGGGGCCTTTAAAACCTCTTTTTGACTTGTTAATGTTCTCCGCTCTTCTATCGGAAAAGCCTGCTCGTAAAGTTTCCAAGCTTCATTGAACTGAGGATCTGAAATACGTGTTAATCGTTGTTGTTTCATAGGCGAAGTTCCTGTAAGGGGAGTGGGTTCTAATGTAGTTGTTTTCTGAGAGTTACTATTCCTTTTTATAGGTGATTTTACACTTCTTTTGGGGTGTTTTTTAACTTGTTTAAATGCCATGCGAGTAGCTCCAAACTTCGCTTACAGCGTTGGCCTCCATAATGTTTGTTTAACACCTGTGTAAAAATAGTATTGTTTGGGGATGTTTCCGAAAACAAGGTCATACTTGATTGGAGTTTCTTTGCATCTAATGTACCGAAAAATGAATTTACGGAATTGTTTTCTAGAGCGAATACAGCGGTAGTTATGGTAATGAGCCGTGTTCCTAGCTCTGGGTGTTCTAAATAAAGGGAGGCTTCTTGCAGTGAAGAAATACCATAGCGTTTTGAAACCTCACTGTTCCCTAATCCGAGGACTTGTGGAAATATAAACCACATCCAATGGGTTTTCTTTTGTCCGTCTTTAATTTCTGACAAGGCGTTTTGGTATTGACAGTCTTGTGCTTTGAGAAAATGATGGAAAGGCATAAGCTTATTTTTAATCCTTAAAAGTACGGAAAAACACGCCAAAATAAAAGTGATATTTCACCTTTATGAGTAAAGGGACTTCGGTTTTAGTGATTGAATGCATTGATGTAGTCATGGACCCCCTTAAAGTTAAAATCCGTACATTAATTATCTCCTAAAATCTTACAGAAATGCTCTTCAAACTCGTTGCTATGCTGTTTATGGAGGTTTTGGAAACTCCAGATAATTCAGCATATATTTTCCAGCGATTGATGATGTCTTTTATCTCATCTATGGGGATCGTTGCTTTGTTGATTGATAGTGCATGCGCCAATTCCATTAATTCTTTCCTTCCTGGAGCTACATGGTTTCCAGTGCAAGCTGTACTATGTTACTCCTGAGAGGAAGCTGAGGATGTCAAGTCGTATACAGGCTCAAGTGACCATACTCCTTCGGAATCCATTAAGAACGCTACCTTTTTTTAATGGTCGTCACGGTTATGGGACAGTACATTGAAAACAGGGTTACGGAATATTTGTTTAGAAGCTTGAGCGTTATTCGCTATGCATTCGTTCTTGTAATTCCGGATAAATAGTACAGTTTTGAGAGTGTGTTTTTGTATATAATTTACCAATTAATAATAAGTTAGATTAAATAATTGGAGAGTACTAAAGCGATACTTCCTACGATAAGAAAGAAGAGAATTAAATTCAATTTAAAATCTAAACGATCTATGATGCGGTCTGTTTTTTCAAATGAATTTTTCTTGTGGTCATATTTAGTGTTCATTAATCTGAGCTGATTTTTTTAGGGGGTTTAGATAAATTGCTTAGGTTTATGGCATAGGTGAATTTAGTTGGATGTTATTGATTGAGAAATATTAGTTTGCTAGATTTATGTTATATAGAATCCGTTTATATGTAATTCCATATAGTTATGTTTTTATTAAGTATTTTATATGTTTTTCGATATAATTCCATCATTCTAGAGTGTTTTATACGTATTTGCATATAATTCACTGTATTTGTGTTAGTTTATACGTAAAAACATAGAATGAATACTTTAGCTAGCTTTGTGAAATCCCGTAGAAAATCAATCCAATTAACACAGACCGAATTTGCTAAAAGGGCAGGGGTGGCCTTAACTGTGCTACGAAAAATTGAACAAGGAAAAACCAATCTGAGTGTAGAAAAGGTAAACTTGGTCTTGCGAATGTTTGGGCATGAATTAGGGGGTGTAGATAGTAGAAGGTTGGTACTAGCTGTTTATGCCAAATGTATTTCTATAGGTCTATTTAGATCCTTCATTTGGAGTTTTTTTACGATTAAATAAATAAATAGGTATGTGCTTTTTTAGTAGCTCTAAAATTTCTAAGTACTTGCCTGAAAACTCATAGTTTTCTCCATGAGTTTACGGGGGGCTTTCTGCTAATGAAGCAAAATCTTCTTGCCTTAATTTATGGCTGTTTTCTTGTATGTCAAATCGTCTTCTTATTGTTTCTTTTTTAAGAAGTAATATTGTCTTTTTTATAAAAAAAACAGTCGTAAAGTGTACTTTATGTCACTTTTTGAGTGTTTTTCTGATGTTTTGTCTAATAGTAGTGTGAAAAGTGTTTTATATCGCACTAATTAGCGATTTTAAAATGGGTGTAAATTATTACTGGAATCAGCATTTATATAAATATAGATTTCTGTAGATGCATATATGAAAAGTTTAGTTTACATCCTTAGCGAATACTCATAAGTTTAAAAACCAAGAGCTTGTGTAAATCTATCTAAGTGTGAAACTTGAATCTTATAATTGCATCTCTTTTAGAGTGGCATTGTTTGACCATAATCAGTGGCACGGCCCGACATAATTGCCACTTAGCTAATTTTTTTAGTTGTTTTATCTTTTCTTTTAAAACCAAATCAAAAGTTTTACCTTCGGTGAGACTTCGTATTGGAGGTATTTATTAAAAGTACGGAACATTTTTTTAAGCACAATACCCCGTATTTTCTATAGCTTCCTGTTAGTAACTGGGTTATTTTATTTTTAAAATTTTTCCATTTTTATAACATTCTTTTTTTATAGAAGGAGTTTCAGTACCATCTTCATTTATTTTTGTTAAATACTCGTCTTTTGTTGTCCAAATACCATGCTTTAAATTATTTCTGTATGTTCCTTTTATTGTTGTTTTGTATTTTTTATTTTCTAAATAATATTTTCCGTGTTTTCTACCATTTTTATATGATATTATTTCTTTTTCTTCAAATTCAAAATCTATTTTTGTGTAATCTCCATGTTTTTTTCCGCTTTTATTATAGTTTTCAGTTTCAAGTATATCTTTATCAAAATATTTTTTAGTCCAAAGTCTGTACTTTTTTCCATTTTTATAATAACCTTCTTCATAATAGGTATGATTATCTGTTCTGAAAAAATACCCATGTAATTTCCCTTTAACATAGTTTGTTGTGGAAGTTAACTTTATATCATTAAAAAGAGAATAAAAGTTAAGCCATTCTCCTTCTTTAATTCCTTTTTTATATTTCTTAATAGATATGTTTTGTTTTTTATCAACAATGTAATAATTGCCATTAAGTGAACTTTCATGTTTGTTTTCTATGAGGACTTCATATTCCATTCTTGACAAGAAAATATAACGTTCAATATGCGATCCTATCTCTTGACTATAAGTGGTTTGGAGTGTGAATAAAGTTACTAATATTAAAATTTTATTTACCATGATATTTTTTGACTTCTTTTATAATCATTCGAATCTGCCATTTCCAAAAAGTAATTCCTTCTGTATGAGGATTATGTTTTGTCAGACCTTTTGATGTTACATAACCATTATAATCCATAATATTTTCTGTTGTCGATTTTTCAAAAGAATGTAATGGAATGAACTCTTTTCTATCATTTCTTTCTTTTTCTAAGGCTACGAACTCATTATTTATTCTATTTCTTACATCTCCAATAGTTTTATTGGTGTTCTTTATTTTTGTGTTGTCAGCATATTCTTTGGTATTATCAATATATTTATTCAGATACTTTACGCGCTCCTCTATTTTAGATAATCGACTTTCATAGATACTTGAAGTCTCCCAAGGATGATGCAAACCTAATGTATGACCTAATTCGTGACCATAAGATAAACCAGCTCCACCAACTGCTGTTGGAGCCATCAAAATATAATTGATTTCTCTTATTTTATAACTAGAAGAATCAAAAAAAATAATTGTAAAAGGTTTGTGAAAATCAAATTATTGAGGGTATGGTTGATCAGGATCATTTAGTTGAATATTTAGCCTTAATATTTCTTCTACGGATCGTTCTCCCACATCATTACTTGGTATTATAAAAGTAAAACCATTGAAAAACAGGTGTATTGAAGGTTTTTCATTATGTCTAGTGTCTCTTTCAAAGGAGTATTCTGTATGTGTGAATTCTGTCGTTAAACCTACATAGTTTATTTCTCCTCTCATCGTTTTTTTTATTTTTTTTCACCTTGTTGCCAACGGCTTGTGTAAGAACAGTAAGGGAATATATAAACACTTACTTTAAATTTAAGTACTTAATTCAAAAATACAAAAAAGACTTTGAAATAAGCACAAAACCCTTATTGTTTTTACATTTTGTTAGGCACAGGGTTTTGTTCTTTATTCCTATATTTTATTTCGATAATATCATACTTTGTATTAGTAGTTTTATGTTTTACTACGGAGCAATATTAAAACATCATGCTTTAATCGTTTAAAAAGAAATCAATGGTTAAGTTAATTAATAACTTTTAAACTATTGTAAGAAGATGAAGGGGAGCTGTTTGCTTCTTTTAAATATTCATTTACTTCAAAAATTCTAATTTGTTCCAAAGTATATTCTTTAACCTTTTCTGAATAACAATAAAAACCTCCTTTAACAAAGTCGAAAATAATAATATTATTATCTAATTTATAAAATAAATTTTTATGTAATACGGCTTCTTCATACCATTTGTCTATT
>JAESRX010000002.1 GCA_016764435.1 Flavobacteriaceae bacterium
TAGATTCTGCACTATTAACAGATCCCGCACCTTATAAGTATACTGTATTAATTACAGATAAAAATGCACCATACTGTGAAAGCTCAACTGCTGAAGGAACTGTTACTGTAAATCCTTTACCAGCGGCTACAATTATCGGTTCAGCTTCACCAGTTTGTATTGACGATATTGTTGAGGTAACTTTCACAGGAAGTTTAGGAACAGCACCATATACATTTACGTATAATATAAACGGAGGTACAATACAAACTGTTACATCTTCAGGGACTACTATAATAGTACCTGTAAATACTATTACAGCAGGTGTATTTATTTATAATTTAGAAAGTGTAAGCGATGCTAATGGTTGTTCTCAACTTATAAATGAAAGTGCAACTATTACAGTATTACCACCACCAAGTTTAACTATAATAGATCCTTTACCAATTTGTGAAGGAGACACTATAGATTTAAAAACAACTATTATTCCTTTTGATAGTGGGTTAACATATACCTATCATACAGGTATTACAGCAGATGCAACTAATGAATTTTCGAGTAGTGTTGTTACCGCAGGAACTTACTATATAAAAGCGACCTACAATTTACCACCTGCGTGTTCTACTATTGCAGAAGTTGTAGTTACATCTGTGCCATTACCAACAGTAACTGTTAATAATTCAGTTATTTGTGAGGGTGATTTAGCAACTATTACCGCTACACCAAGTATTGCTGGTTCATATAACTATAACTGGACAGTTCCTTCAGGTGTTCCTTCTCCTGGAAATGTAGCTTCATTTACACTAGATTCTGCACTATTAACAGATCCCGCACCTTATAAGTATACTGTATTAATTACAGATAAAAATGCACCATACTGTGAAAGCTCAACTGCTGAAGGAATAGTAACCGTAAATTTATTACCAACAGCTACAATCACTTCATCTCCTATTGAAGTTTGTTTGGGTGCACCAGCAACTATTGAATTTAAAGGTGATTTAGGAACAGGTCCATATATATTTGAAATTACGGGGCCAAGCGGTACTCAAACCTTAACTGGAGATCCAACAGCCACGTTAGATGTATTAACAACAACATCTGGAATATTTACCTATACTTTGGTGAGTGTTAGAGATGCGAATACAAACTGTGAGCAAACCATAGGAGAATCTGTAACTATTACCGTTAGAGATTTACCCACTGTAGTTATTGATAATGGCAGCTCTGTTGATGTTTGTGAAGGTCAACCAGTCACATTAACTGCCTCAGGTGCTAGTAATTATATTTGGTATACAAGTATAGACACTAATGGTGATCCAATCAATCTTGATATTAATACAGATAATGAATATACTTTCACCCCAATACTAACACCTGCAACATATTATGTACAAGGTACCGATAGTAATGGTTGTATGAATATCGCTCAAATAGAAGTAAATGTTATTGATGCTGTAGAAGGATTTATTAAAGCACCGTATGACTTTGTAGTATGTAAAGACGCTTCGCTCCAACCAATAACATTTGAAGGAACCGGAAGTCCAGGATTTACATTTACCTATGCTATTACACTAGGTACTGCTACAATTTTTACTGGTTCAGTAACTACCACTACAAACACAGCCGAATTGACACCGCCAATTCCTACTGGAACTGCTGGAATTTATGAAGTAACCTTAACAGGTGTAGCGTCTGGTAGTTGTGGAATTGGTACTGTTATACAGCCTAACCAAGCATTTATCACAATTTTAGATGCAGGTATTGCACCTATTACTTTAATAAATGTAAATCAAACAGTATGCGAAGGTATTCCTATTGATCCTATTGATTTTAAAATTGAAGGAGATGCTACCGAAGCTTATGTAACAGGTTTACCTATAGGAATTACAGGAGTAATTGATGCAGGTATAGGTGTCTTTAAAATTGAAGGATCTTCAGATGAATCCGGCGAATTTGAGTATACGGTTTATACCTCTGACCCCGGATTACCAAATAGTTGCGTAGCTGAATTCACAGGTACAATTACAATTAATCCAAATGATAGTATTACTTTATTAACAGATGGAACAGAAAATCAATCTATTTGCGAAGGAGATACCATTGCCTCAATTTCATACGAATTAGGTGGTGGAGCAACAGGAACAGCAAATGCATATGTTACTGGATTACCAGTGGGTGTTTCATATGATATTAGTAGTAATATTTTAACAATTTCAGGATCCGTTTCTAACTTAGGGAGTTATCCATATACTGTTGAAACTTCTGGTAGTTGTAAAACAACTTCTCTATCAGGAACACTTACTATAACTGAAAGTGTAATTGATGTAAACCCCAGTAGTATTGGAACTCCAGATCAAACCATCTGTATTAATAACGCTATAGAAGATATTGAATTCAGTATAACAACAACTCCTTCAATAGTTCCTGCAGTATCCTTAGTACTTGTTGGTACCTTGCCCGTAGGTGTAGCATTCGATTCTAGTACAGGAATCATTTCGGGAACTCCAACTGAAGGCGGAACTTTCCCATATACTATAGAAGCTTCAACGGGTTGTGCTACACCATATGCAGGTGAAATAATTGTAAATGATACACTCCCTATCATTCTTATAGAAAATGGTTTAACTGATATTGAAGTTTGTGAAGGAAGTGAAATTACTTTAACAGCAACGGGTGCAGACACTTATGAGTGGTATGAACTAGATGCTTCTGGAGCACAAGTTAATCCATATGATAAATCAAATCAGTATACATTTATAGCTACAAAAAACACAGTAATATATGTTGATGGAACATCGGTTGATGGTTGTATGAATACAGCACAAATAAATGTAACTCTGAAATCAGCCATATCTGCAACCATAGCAGGAGTTAATTCGTTTGAAGTTTGTAAAGATGAAACAACGCCTACCATCACATTCACAGGAATAAATGGTATTGCTCCTTACACATTTACATACACTATAAATGGTATAGCGAATACAGTTAGTAGTATTAATACTGAGGATACCGCATTAATAGGTGTACCAACGAATATAGCTGGAGAATTTATAATTCAATTAATTGATGTTGTAGATGCTTCTGGATCTACTAGTACTTATTGTAGCCCAACATTGTTAGAACCTAAAACAGCAACAATAACAGTTGTAGCGTCTGGAATACAACCACAAGCAAATACACCAATTTACCAAACAATATGTGAGGGAGATTCAATTACAGGTATTAAATTTGAGATTCAAGGTGATGCTACTGATGCGTATGCTGAAGGTCTGCCAAATGGTATTACAGCTAGTTTTGCAGGAAATACACTAACCATTTCAGGAACACCAACGGTAACAGGAGTGTTTAACTATACGGTCTTTACTTCTGGTTTAGCAAGCGGTTGTAATGCTTCATTTGAAGGGACTATTACAATTAACCCAAACGATAGTATTACATTACTTTCTGAAGGAAATGAACTACAAGAAATTTGTGTTAACAGTAGTATAGCGCCTATTACCTATCAATTAGGTGGTGGTGCAACTGGAGCAACTATAATTGGTTTACCTGATGGAATTACTTGGAGTATTAACGGTAATATTTTAACTATTAAAGGTAGTTCTAGTGCTACCCCAGCAATATACACTTATACAATAACTACTCAAGGTATTTGTGGAAGTGAGTCTGATACTGGTGAAATTGAAATAACAATTCCAATTAGTATAGATGTACCAAATGGTACTACTAATGAATTTGTTTGTATAAATACAAGATTGCCTAACTCAATAATATACCAAAGTTCTGATGCAACATCAACATTAATACTTAACGGTGTGTTACCTCCAGGGGTTTCGTTTGTTTCAGGAAATAAAACAGGTAATGCAACTATTAGTGGTACACCAACGCAAATAGGAACCTATAATTATAGTATTTCATCTGACTCTGGTTGTAGTGAGGTTGTTGAAGGAAGTATTGTTGTAGAAGGAGATGCATTTATTAATTTAAATAGTAATAGCAGTAGTATTAACCAAGTTGCTTGTGTTGGTACACCTATTGAAGCTATAAAGTATAATATTCCTTTTAGTGTTTCACAAGCAGCTGTTACATTTACACCTACATTACCAATAGGAATTAATTATGTGGTTGTAGATGGTGAATTGATTATTTCAGGAACATCAGAGGTATTATCTGAAACTACTTATAAAATAAGTGTTACTAGTAAATGTGGTAGTGCATCTACCGAATTTACATTAACTATTGAAGAAAGTCCTACAATTACGTTAGAAGCTGACTCAGGTACTGTAACACAATCCGTTTGTCAAAATGGAGATATTACCCCTATCCGATTTACGGTAAGTCCAATAGGTACGAAAATTGATGAAGATTTATTACCAAGTTTTATAGATCCTCCTATAGAAATTGATCCTAGTTTAGGTTTATGGGAATTAACAGGAGCGCCATTAAGTACAGGTACTTTTAATTTTGAAATTAAAACGTTAGGAGATTCTAATTGTAGTGCAAGTTTATTTATTCAAATTGAAAATTTATACGCTGCAGTTAGTGTGGTATTAGATGCGGGCTCAGAGAGTCAAACACTCTGTTCATTTAATGATCCTATTGAAGATATTGTTTACAATATAACTGGAAGTATTTCAAATTCAAGTATTATTAATGTAACAGGTTTACCAGGTGGTATAACAGGAACTGCTACTAGTACTGCTTCAGGAATATTATTTACTATTAGTGGACAGCCCACAGAATCAGGTATTTTTGAATATGAATTAAAATATGATACCTGTGGAACACTCAAAACAGGAGTCATAGAAATTTCATCACCAATGACAATTAATGGTACAGTAACACAAATTTCATGTATTGGAGATGTTGCTAAAATTTCTGTAAAAATATTTGGAGGTGTACCATTTGTTGATGAAATTGGAAATCCTTTATATGCAATTAATTGGAAAGGTCCAAATGGATTTAAGCAAAACCAAAATACAATTACAGGATTGCTTCCAGGAGATTATACAATTAGTGGTACAGATGCAATAGGTTGTGCTATACCTACAACAACTTATACCATTGAGCCATTAACACCGCTTTCTATTGATTTATTAGATAAAACTGTAGCAACCGGTTGTGATGGTACATTAGGTTGTGCAAACTTTAAATATTTAGGCGGTACTGGAATTTATACTTCATTCTTACTTGAATATTTAAACCCACAAAGTCAAAACTGGAAAATAAAACAAGCCTTAAACAATAACTATTATAATATTTGTGATTTAGAAGCCGGTTTGTATAGAATTACGGTTACTGATAGTGGAGGTTGTGAAACAGAACCATTTATGTTTACTGTTGAAAATGGCAGTCAGTTCTCTATTGAAAATTTAGTGTTAGAAGAAAGTTTATGTAATGGGGAAACAGGAATTATATTGATTGAAGTAAATTCAATTGATCCAAATCTTATATTCGAATACAATGGTAATGTAGTTACTTCAACAGCACTTGGAAATAATTTTTATGAACTTCAAATAAATGCAGGTATTGGAACCAATGGTGTTATAACAGTAACAAATTTTGATGGATGTACGCTTTCAAAAGAAATTACTCTAAAAACAATGGATCCTGATTTTGAATTTACATCTGTAGAATTTGAAAATCATGGGTACTTTAAAGTGAACTTTGATATTGGATTTACAAACTTGAATTTTATAGATTCTGATATATATGATCCTAATGTATACACGTATATAGAATGGGATTTTGATGACAACACACCATTTAAAACATTCTATTATCCAGATGATTTAGCCTCTGATGAAGACGGTGAAAGTATTAAAACTGTTTCTCATAAGTATACTACTGATGGTATTTACAATGTAACGCTTACACTTTATAATACTGCTGGTTGTTCAACATCAATAACCAAAACTATTATAGTTGGTGAAGGAGCTTCTATATTATTACCAACGGTATTTACACCAAATAATGACAATATAAATGATTTATTTAGACCTTTATTTAGAGGCATTAGTGAAATTTCAATGTACATATATGATAATTGGGGCAACTTAGTTTATGAATATACATCTGAGAATGCAACAGCGCTTGAAAAGGATAAGGAATGGGGATGGAATGGTATTGAGCCTCTTAATTCAGAACCTAAAAATGGTAATTATAGGTGTTATATTTTAGCTAAAACCCTAGGCCAGAAAGTGATTGAAAAAAATATCAGATTCTTAATCATACAATAATTATCAATTAAATTTAGTCATTAAAAAATATACAGACGATAATGGTAAAAAAACATATATTCAGTATTTTAACTTTTTGCTGCATTAGCATAACAATGTATGGCCAAGATTATATATACTCAAATCAAAATAAATTACTTGGAAGAGAAAACCCTAGCTTTTATAGTTTCGATCAGGAATCTCACATGGGAGTGGCTTATGCCACACAAAAAATTCTAAATAATGATAGTAGTATAGAAAATAGTTATGTATTTGGTTCTTATTTTTTTGAAGATTATGGCTTCTCTCTGGCTTTAGATGTAAATCTTTTTCAAATTTCAGAATTAGGGTATTCATCCACTCTAGCAAATTTGCATTATATTTATAAAACTAATTTAACATATGAATGGGTCTTAAACTCATCAATTTCTTTCGGGTATGGGAATAGTAAATTAGACTTTTCATCTCTTGTATTTGAAGATCAAATAGATATTTTAACAGGTAATATTTCTGGCTTTTCAATTGATCCTTTAAATGCAAATAATGGAATAAGTTATTTTGATTTGGGTGCTGGAGCACATATACACAATAGTCGTAATATGTTTTTTGGATTAAACTTAAAACATTTAAATAGGCCTAATATATCTTTAAATGATGAATTTGATGATAATATAGATATTTTAGTATCTCTTCAAGCAGGTTACGAAATTGATTTAAACCCTTTTAGAAGCACTTTTTTACCAACAGATTCTTTTCTATTTATGTATGGGTCAGTAACTAAACAAGCTAAAAAATCTAGATTCGATTTTTACCAAGAAGTTGTT
>JAESRX010000091.1 GCA_016764435.1 Flavobacteriaceae bacterium
CGCCTCGATTGGTTCAACCATGCAAATTACCAGAGCCATGAAAATGGTTTCGGCTGCAAAGTTGAAAAGAGCACAAGACGCTATCACACAAATGCGTCCATATGCTAATAAATTGACCGAATTATTGCAAAATCTAAGCGCAWCKCTTGATGRYGATGCMRSWRGYRWATWTTCTAMYCAAAGAGAWGTAWMYAAWGTANTTATTRKTWSTAYTTNCATCWAATMGWGGATTATGTGGAGGATTTAATTCATCCATTGTAAAAGCAACTAGGAAACACATTGCTACTAATTATACAAATAAYAACGTCGAATTATTTACCATTGGTAAAAAAGGAGATGCTACTTTAGCCAAAGAATTTAAGATTTTCGAAAATAACATTGAAATTTTTGACGACCTTACTTTTGATAATGTTGCCCTAATTGCAGAAAAATTAATGAAGCAATTTACCGAAGGGAACTACGATAAGATTGAAATTATTTACAACCGTTTCAAGAATGCTGCCACACAAATTGCAACTGTTGAACAATTTTTACCAATCTTACCTATCCAAGGTGGAGAAGCTATTAATACCGATTATCTTTTTGAGCCTTCAAAAGCCGAAATTATTTTGGAATTAATACCTAAATCATTAAAAACGCAATTGTACAAAGCCATTCGTGATTCTTATGCATCTGAGCATGGAGCACGTATGACAGCAATGCACAAAGCAACTGATAATGCTACGGAATTACGTGACGACCTTAAGTTAACGTATAACAAAGCAAGACAATCGGCTATTACAAACGAAATTTTAGAAATTGTAGGTGGTGCGGAAGCATTGAACGGATAATTTCTATTTCACATATANTTTTTAAAAAGCTTACCTCAACGGGTAGGCTTTTTTTTTGGCTTTGGCTTTGCGCTGCCCCCCATCTCGGCTTCACTCATTCGAAGTCCTTATTAGGATAAAAGCAGTCATTGCGAAGGCTGTGCCTGTGGCAATCTTATGAAAATCATATAGAAATACTATGTGGAGATTGCCATTGATGTAATTTTATTCTGTATGTTCATTTTTTGCTCCTCCAAAAAACGAACCAAAAAAGGAGCCTTTTATGATGTATTTTTTAATGCGGAAAAAGCCTTATTAAAAACCATATTCAAAACTGCGCGTCACTCCTTTGGTCGCTCCTGAATCTCGCAGCTTTTGAACATATATACTGCATAAAAGACAGGCTTCGATTTGAAATCATCAATATTACTAAGTTTACTTTTTCAATACCTCTAGCATTTCACTGAACGTAATCACTACCACTGGTTTTTATATATATTAAACTCTAATCTCGCAATGACGATAGAAACGGTCATTGCGAAGGCTCTGCCTGTGGAAATCTTATGAAAGTTATATAGTAATACTAAGTTGAGATTGCCACGTCGTGCCTCCTAGCAATGACGGTACTAACCGTAATTAACAATTACTCCCGTAACATACTAAAGTGTCCTTTTCTAATTTGTACATTTCCTTTTAAATCCACAAACTCCATGGTAAACCAATAATCAGAAGAAGACAACGCTTTTCCTTGCACAGTTCCATCCCAGCCATTGCCCGTGGGATCTATTTTCTTGAGTAATTTTCCATACCTGTCAAATATATAAATAGCTGCAGTACTGTAAAAGTTCGCATTCACCCCTAACACCTTCCAGGTATCATTAAAACCATCGTTATTTGGCGTAAAAAACTTGGGGTACCCAATTACCGAAATATCAATTTCAGACAGCCCACAACCGTTTTTATCTCGTATCAACAATGTATAAATACCTGCTTTTACATTTTCAAACAACTTTTCATCCTGATAAAAATATTGAGGGATTCCATTTTCATCAACTAAGGAAAATTCGTAATCTCCATCCCCTAATTCCGAATCTGAAGCTCTTATTAAAATAGCATTCGCATCCGAATCCTCCGTCACAACTATGTCATCCATAGAAATGTTTGCTATAGACGAGTGTTCCACTATAATTTCCTTGGTTAAGGAACAATAGGAACCATCTTTTTTAGTTAAAGTAATAAAATAGCTCCCTGCGGTGTTGACTTCTAAGGTCTCATTTGTCCCCAATGTTTCGCCCTGTATGTTTTCCCAAGTAAAGGAACAATCACTCGCATCCCATTTTGAATAAAAGTCTAATATAATAGAAGAGACTGGATTCGTTTTACATAATATTTGTGGACTTTGCACTCTGAATTCTGGTGATGTATTCACTGTAAAGTTCAAGTTAGTAGCTGCCACACAGCTAGTATTTAACCTGTTTTTTACAAAAGCGGTAAGCACTTGTGAAGTTGTATTAAAAGGATTTGGTAAAGGACTTGGCAATACTTCCCCGCTAGCCGTTACATAGGAAACTTCCATTCCCACTTGGCCTCCTAAAATAGTATCATGAATATTTGAGGTATCAAAATCAACCCATCCTTCATTACTTTCATCATCACACATTGCTGGAATTATTACTGAATTTGCTATGGGAGATGCATCAACTATAAATGCTAGTACGGTTTCATCATAACAGGCATTTGCAGAATTATTTGTAAGTCGTATCGTAATATTTTGAGTGTGACTCACAAATGGGTTTGTCAATAAAATTTCTACATCATTTTCATCAAAATAAGTGATGGTTACATCGGTCTGATTTTTTAAAACAGTTGTAGCAATCAACAAAGTATCAAAAGCAAAAAAACCGTCATTATCATCGTCGCATTGTCGTTGAATGCTCACCGAATTTGCTATGGGTAACTTTTCTACATGTAAAGTAATATGTGCCCCTAAGCCCAAACAATCATTATTCACTTCACTATCCACACGGATATAAATTTGTTGTGTATTAGGATAGCCAATATTTCTATAATTAGCGATATCTAAAATCGCATTCAATTCCGCCAAGGCATCCGTTTCATTTCTATAATAGTTGATGGTCAATTGCTGCCCAACAGGAAAAATAGCTCTGACTTCAACATCAACACTGGAAAAATCGAACAATGAAACACCATCGCTATCATGGTTGGTACTATCTAAATAATCGTCACATACCGTAAACTCCCGTTGAAAACTAGGAGAAATACCTGTAGTGGATACTTTTAACTGGATTTCCGAAACAGTAAAACAAGCAAACTCTGAAATAGTTCTTACCCACACACTTGCATTGCTCACGGTTTTATTGACATAGTTATTGGGATTTACAATTGGAGTATCCCCAAGAACAGCTTGCGTTTCCGTCTCGTAATATGTAAACGTTTCATTGGCAGAATTTACCGAGATTTTAGCGTTTACCTCCGTCAAGTTAAAAGGACTAAAACCATCCACGTCTGTATCACATTGTACTAATTCCACCACTGGTACTACAACAGGTAAGGGGTTTACGGTTAATTGCACGACATTGGAAATAGCTCCACAGGTATTCCCAAGCTTCTCTAACTGTACACGGTACTGAAAACCTGCTATACTACTTGTAATAGTTGATATTATAAGCGTACTTTTAGTAGTGTCCGTATAAAGAGCATCCTCCAACAAATTACTCCAAAGAATCCCATCGGAACTCACTTGCCATTGATAAGTCACATTTTCATTGGTACTCATAGAAAAGGTCCCTSCTCCAAACTCACAGAAATTTTGATTCAATGGTTGCTCTAATATGATAATGACTCCTGCAGTATTATAATTACTATTCGGGATTATATAACCATCCGACCCAAGTACTATTCCATTGGCGTCAACACCCGTACCGTCAATAAAACTATCATTATTAAGATCCGTAAATCCAGCTTCCACAACATCGTTACACCCATCTCCATCACTATCATCAACTAAATAATTAAAAATAGTATCGCCATCAGTATCCCATAAATCATAGTCTAAAACACCGCTATCCGGAAAGGTTTCGGAAGCATCTAGTAGTCCATTTGAACCATCATCCAACGGGAACCAATCAATAACTCCATCCATGTCTGTATCAGAAAGCAGGCCTAACTGCCCTGTTTCAAACAAATCTGTGATCCCGTCATTATCGCTATCTAGGTCGTAAAAATCGAATACTCCGTCCCCATCACTATCCACAGGAAGTTTATTTATATCAAACATATCATCCAAACCATCCTCGTTTACATCCACCAGAGAAAGTACATTTAAACTACCTGTCACTTCCACTCTATCCGGAATTCCGTCATTGTCACTGTCATAATCAAAGGCATCGGAAACTTCGTCCAAATCAGTATCTTTTGGAATACAAGTAGCCAATAATTGAAATCCTGCCTGACTAAGCAATGTTTCCGAATTATTTATATGTGTATAGCTAATACTCTCCACCCCATTCGCTCTAAAACGAAATGTTCCGGTTCCACTAGGCAAGGATGTATCTTTAATTTTAAATCTAATTTCGAAGCTTGAGAACTGCGTCACTCCCGTTTCATAAATTTCATCATAATTAGTATCTATCAGTAATTGATCATCTGGATCCAACAAGGTAATGGTCTTAGTATTGGGCACTTTAATTACAAACGAAGCTGTATTTTTCAATATCGCAGCATCACCCAGAGATGCTGGATAGGACAATTGTATATTGAGGGCTTTATTAAACGTAACTTTATAGGTAATACTGGTCTCTTGGGTCCCACTTTTTGAAGGAAGGGTACTCGTAAAAGTTCCGTTTAAACTACCTACAATTTGACTAGCACTAACATTCCCAACCTTGTTTACTTCACCAGAAAAACTAACATTCCCGACGGACAAATTCCCATTTAAATGATTGTTAAGGTTTAGTAGTTCGTCGCCAAATGATTCCACGCAATTTAAAATCCCATCATTGTCGTTATCAATATCGATATTGTCTATAATTCCATCATTATCAGCATCACTCGGACAGATACTCACCGGAATTACAACAGATTCTAAACTCAGCCCAGAACAAGACATAAAGCCAACCAATTTATACAAACCCGATTTAAAAGGAGTCGCAAGCGAAGGGGTGATACTAGCCTCTACAACCCCCGTAGGGACGAATCCATTTCCAGCATTATAATACCACTCTACACTATCAAAATTATTCATATTTGCTGCTTCCAAGGTGATGTTAGGAATACAAATCCCTTTAGAAGTAAAGGCAGTATCAAAGTCAATTTCAGGAGCCGTAGGAAAACCAGAATAAAAACTCCCTGAAGTAGCCGCGCCGTTATAATTAAAATAGGCACAATACAGCTCATCGGAACTTTGAACAGAAATATCACCCGCCAAATTCATCACCTTATACGTAACATAATCGGGATTACCCGTTACATTATTGGGACCTGACGCATCAAAATTCCCTATAGGGTTGTTATTGATCGTAACCACAGATCCTTGTTTTGTAACAATGGTTATCCCTCCTTGATAGGTGGTATTTCCAATTTCTTCGATACCTGCTATATAGTCCAGGTTTCCTCTATTTTCACAACTTAAAGGCGGTACAAAAAACAGGCCTTGGTTAGCTTCACCGTCAGTAGCACCTATCCCTTGATAGGCAAAAACGGGCTGGGATGTTTCCACATACATATTACCACTGCTATTGTAAGCAGCGCCTTCAATCAAATGATAATCACCCGCATTTATAACAATTCCGCTTGCATTTCCATTGACATTAATCTCTGTATTATCATAATGAGCAACCAACAATACATTTTCCCAGTTATTATTTCCATCGCCTCGCACAAAAATATATTCCGTTCCTATTTTTGAAGCTCCCACAATTTGGTCTATCCCATAATCTCTTCCGCCACCATTATGAAAACTACCATTCGCAGACCCACAGCTCACCACTATAGGTTCAGAGGCGCTTACCAAGGCTCCTATTAAACCATCGCGATTGATGCTATTTTCCGAACTATTTGTTGCTATGGTATAACTTTCTCCTTTGTTCAAGCTAATGGAAACGGGTGTGGTCCCTGTATAATTTTTTATAAGCAAGCCTGCTGGTAAATCACTAAATGACACCTGCGTGTTATCCTCCGTTGCCATCACCGAAACAAAATTCAAGTAATTGTCCGTTGGATTTTGATTGGTAAAACTCCCCACACGAAACTCATAGCCTAATGCCGACACTCCCTTGCTAACCAATGCTCCCGCTTGTGCTCCACCACCAGCAATCATTCTCACAGAAACATAAATAGGAGCTGCTGCCTCAATAATATAACCTTTATCCGTTACTACCCTACTGGTTTTATCCGCTGATATAAACAATTGGCTAAGCGAAGTTCCTATATAGATTTTAGCAGGATTATTTTTGGAAACTACCCCAGTGATATCACTTAAATCCGATTTCCCAACTTGTTTTATGGTATATGAAACATCCACAGTTGAGGGGCTAGACAGGTAAATATACTGCTCCTCTGGGTTGGCATTTCCATTCACAGCACTTGTTAACGGTGGAATATAATGTGTTTTACTCAACTGAGCATAACTATGTGAAGCTACAAATGTTAACAGTAAAAATAAAATAGACTTTTTTAGAGAGTAGATAATCACGTACTTGAGAGGTTATAGTTTGAAGTAAAAAAACGGCTTGATTCTCAAAAATAAGGTAATTTAATGAATATGTATTGTTGTTAAAGTAATTAATCAATGTAGTGTTTACTTTAACCGTAAACAAATCTTAGTAAAAACATGTTTTTTTATTCACTCAAGGTTTATTACATTTGAATATCAAAATACGGCATGATACATGTCATAAAYWAWYTATRRARMWRWMAACAAATGAAAAAYATAAAAACKATYAGTTTAATCCTAGCCYTACCCATTGTACTTATAAGTTTTGCACAATGCGCTAGCAACAATCATTTCAAACTCACAAAAACAGCCCCTTTCACCGTAAAACAAGCCATTAGTCAGACTTATTTGGGAGGGAGACAAGGAAACAAAGGAGAACAGCTAACSATCACTATAAGTGACCAAAATATTATTTTAGACAGTCTGTTTTATAAAAAYAGAAAACTCAAGCTAARYAAAAATSAAGAYGGAAACTATACCACAAAACTAAGCTTGTCTACTGGACAACAYCATACMATGCAYGAAAACCCTRYRGCTGAATACGGGAATAAAGCACMTGTRATRGATGACAACATTCCCTTTAAATTAAAAGAGAAGGAAGCGGTAGTAAGTTATATTAAAAATGAGATTACTTACTATTATAATATTGGAGAGTTCTCTAAAGGAAAAGTGAYTATTTACCCTTAAGGAATTTACTTATAAATCAAGGGTACAAACGTAGGATACATTATATTTTACGGTATTTTAACCTATATTTTCAAACACAAAAAAGCAGCCAATTGGCTGCTTTTTCTATATTATTTTTTGAGTTTCTATTGAAACAACTTCACAATATCATTCCCATTGGCCAATAACATCAAGGCTAATAAAAAGATAATACCCGCCATTTGCGCATATTCTAAAAACTTATCGTTTGGTTTACGACCTGTAATCATTTCAAACAAGGTAAACACTACATGTCCTCCATCCAATGCAGGGATAGGTAGTAAATTCATAAATCCTAACATGATAGATAAAAAGGCTGTGATTTCCCAGAATGCATGCCAAGACCAGGTACTTGGAAAAATTTTACCAATAGAAATAAAGCCTCCAATACTGGTAGCTCCTTTTTTKGTAAATACATAGGTAAACTGAGCAACATAATCTTTCAATTTCCATACGGCTCTGCTAGTTCCTTCTACGATACTCTCTCCAATAGTGTATTCAATTTTCTGAACTGTAATCGCATCTCCATTCAAAGGACGTACACCTACAATTTTATCTTCACCTAAAACAACACTAACTTCGTGTAAAACACCATCACGTAGTACTTGCATAGCTACAGGGTTTTCAGAAGCCATCACCTCATGTTTAAATGATGTCCAAAACTTTGTGTTTTGGCCGTTAACACTTACAATTTCATCTCCTTCTTTAAGTCCAGCTTTTTCGGCTGCAGAAGCTACACCTATTTCATCTAACACTGTAAGGACACGAGGAGTAAATGGTTGTAAGGTCCCTTCTCCCCACATTATATGCCCAATATCTTCAGGAATAGCGATACTTTTGGTAGTTCCATCTTGCTTAATTACTTCAATAGAATTCACATCTCTTAAAAAGAGGTGCATATTAATATCGGTAACATCTTTAAATGGCGCCTTGTTTACTGTTGTAATTTTATCACCATCTTCAAAACCAAGTTTATGAAATGTTTCCGTGGTAGCAAATCCATACTTAATATCCTCTGTTGCAGAGAAACTTCCTCCCCAAACAAATACTATCATTATATAAATAAGCCCACCAAGGATGAAATTTACTATCACTCCACCTAACATGATAATCAGGCGTTGCCAAGCCGGCTTAGACCTAAACTCCCAAGGTTGTGCAGGTTTTTTCATAGCTTCAGTGTCCATACTCTCGTCTATCATCCCAGCTATTTTCACATAACCTCCTAATGGAATCCATCCAATACCATATTCTGTACCTCCGATTGTCTTTTTAAAKWTTKASMMYWNAKMATCAAAAAATAAATAGAATTTCTCTACCCGTGTTTTAAATAATTTTGCGGGTATAAAATGTCCCAATTCGTGTAACACGATTNAAAATGATAAGCTCAATATAAACTGAGCAGCTTTAATTAAAATCTCCATAAATATGTTTAAAATACTTTTTAAAAAACGCCCAAATGTACGTTTTTAAAAATGGATGTAAAAATATGATTTATCAAGAGGAAATGATTTAACAAAGTATTAGTAATAATCCGTAAAATTAGGCTAATTTTGTAGGATTCCCCATAAAAATACATGTACGGGTTGTGTTTAAAATCAAGAAAATGGCTGCAAATTCTTTAAAAAAATCCATTCCAATTTTGACAGTAGTGGCTGTTTTTTCCATCGTAATGATTGGAATAATTTACCTCTTATTAACACCAGAAAAAAAACTCCCTATCTACAATCCTGCCGATGTAAATCCAAGACTCGTAGATGAAAGTATAAAACATGTACGAAGAAATCATCGCATTTCAGATTTCAATTTAGTAAATCAACAGGGAAAAACAATTACACAAAAGGACTACGAAAACACTATTTACGTCGCTGATTTCTTTTTTACACGTTGTCAAACTATTTGTCCCATTATGAGTAATAATATGGGGAGATTACAAACTTATTTTGAGAAAAATGAGCAGGTGAAATTTTTATCGCACTCCGT
This sequence comes from Flavobacteriaceae bacterium, assembly GCA_016764435.1. Taxonomy (GTDB): domain Bacteria; phylum Bacteroidota; class Bacteroidia; order Flavobacteriales; family Flavobacteriaceae. The sequence goes on from JAESRX010000091.1 coordinate 9,229, forward strand.
AACTCCCGTTATGGATAGTGTACCAATTTTAAAAGAATACGCTTTAAAACAAGGTGCTACCGACGGAATATGGAATATAACCACCGGAAATAAAGCCCATATTTACGAACTTGCAAGAAAAAGTTATTTTGCAGTCTTGGACGAGGGTGATGGCGGAAAACAAGATTTTATACATACTGAAAACTTCATATTAGTCGATAAAAAACGTCAAATCAGAGGCTTTTACGACGGAACAGATTACGAAGATATCACCCGCTTAATCAGTGATATAGAACTCCTATTAAAGGATTAATGTTAAATGTGACAATTGTCATACTTTAGAATCATTCTAATTTAGTATATTTGTACTTTATTTAATCTCATTCTAATTGATATGCATACAATTGCGAATTTAAACGTTGGTGAACGCGGAATAATTGAACAGTTTTTGTTTGACAGTATTCCTCTACAATTACTAGAAATGGGATGCTTACCAGGCCAGGAAGTTAAATTAATACAACTGGCGCCTTTATACGACCCACTTTATATTAAAGTAAACGGAAGTCACTTAGCTATAAGAAAGGAAACTGCAGCGCAAATAAGAATTACAAAGCTCTAGTWTATGTTACAAAATACGCCGCTTAAAGTGGCTTTAGTAGGAAACCCTAATACGGGTAAAACTTCCTTATTCAATCAATTAACAGGCCTCAAGCAAAAAGTAGGAAACTATCCTGGAATAACGGTTGATAAAAAACAAGGCTCCTGCAAACTTTCAGATTCGCAGACTGCGCTTATTTCTGATTTACCAGGAACCTATAGTATCAATCCCACTTCGATAGACGAAACGCTTGTTTTAGAAACGCTTTTAGATGCCGAGAATGCGGACTTTCCAAATGTAATTATTGTCGTTGCCGAGATTGAAAATTTAAAACGAAATTTATTACTTTTTTCTCAAATTAAAGAACTCAACGTCCCTACACTATTAGTCATTAATATGGCTGATCAATTAAAACGTAAGGGGATTTCTATAGATATAGACGCATTAGAAAAAGAGCTTAAGACTAAGATTGTATTAATTAGTGCACGTAAAAACCAAGGAATAGACACCTTAAAATCTGAGTTATTAAATTACAAAGATTGGGATACGTCTCCTCTTTTAAATATTGCAGACAAAATAGATGCTTGTTTTTTTAAGCAGGTAAAGAAGGACTTTAAAGACGTTCCTTTATACAAAGCATGGTTAATTATCACCCAACAAGAATACTGTCGTTTTTTATCTGATGACATGCATAAACGCATCGATAAAATTAAAGATTCCTGTGACGCGATTAAAAAATTCCAACACAAGGAAACGATTTATCGCTATCAGAAAATTAATGAAATATTAAAAAAAACGTATAAAGTAGATCAAAGTAAAGCAACGGATACACGAGCGAGATTAGATGCCATTTTAACACACCGAATCTTTGGCTATGCTATTTTTGCAGGAATTTTATTCTTAATTTTTCAATCTATTTTTGATTGGGCAAGTGTCCCTATGGATATTATAGATCAGTTTTTTGCAGAACTAAGTTCTTTTGCAAAAACCAATATGCCTCCCGGAGTATTTACCAGTTTAATTGCAGAAGGTATTATCCCTGGAATAGGTGGAGTGGTCATTTTTATCCCTCAAATAGCCATCTTGTTTTTGTTTATTGCCACCCTAGAAGAAACCGGTTACATGAGTCGTGTAGTGTTTTTAATGGATAAAATAATGCGTCGCTATGGAATGAGTGGGAAAAGTGTAATTCCCTTAATTTCTGGTACTGCTTGTGCAATTCCTGCTATTATGGCCGCTAGAAATATTAGCGGATGGAAAGAGCGTTTAATCACTATTTTAGTCACGCCATTTACGACTTGCTCTGCAAGAATACCCGTATATGCTATTATCATTTCATTAATTATTCCAGACGACAAAGTATTGGGGATATTTAATTTACAAGGACTGACATTATTTGCTTTATACGCCTTAGGTTTTGCAGCAGCCATTTTCTCTGCCATGCTATTAAACCGCGTATTAAAAATAAAACAACGCTCGTTTTTTATCATTGAAATGCCTAACTATAAATTGCCTTCTATAAAAAACTTGATCATTACGGTGATTGAAAAAACCAAAGCATTTGTATTTGGCGCTGGTAAAATTATATTAGCACTTTCTATTGTTTTATGGTTTTTAGCCTCTAGTGGCCCCGCAGCTTATGACAATGCAGCAATAACTATCAACGAACAAACACAGGGATCTAATATTTCAGACGATGATTTAGCCCATAAAATAGCTTCTTATAAATTAGAAAACTCTTATATCGGGATCATGGGTAAAACCATAGAGCCAGTGATTAAGCCCTTGGGATATGACTGGAAAATTGGAATTGCATTAATCAGTTCTTTTGCCGCTCGTGAAGTATTTGTCGGGACGCTTGCCACGATTTACAGTGTCGGTGATGACGGTGATGATACCGCGACGATTAAAGAACGAATGCGCGCAGAAGTAAACCCAGAAACAGGAGAAAAAGTATTCAACTTAGCCTCTGGAATGTCCTTGATGATGTACTATGTTTTTGCCATGCAATGCATCGGTACTTTAGCCATCGTAAAACGAGAAACTAACAGTTGGAAATGGCCAATACTACAGGTAGTAGGTATGGGAATACTTGCTTATGTTACTGCCATGATCACTTTTATGATTTTAAGCTAATGCAAGAAACACTCACATACATAGCACTTGGATTGGCACTCGCTTTCCTATTTAGGAAATACATTTTCAAAGGAAAAAACAAAGGAAATTGTGACAAAGACTGTGGTTGTTAAACCCTTTATAAATTCCAGCTATCAAAACATAACGCACACTTAACCAGTGTGCGTTTTTACTTTAAGGAGAGACCTCAATAAGGGAGATGCGCAAAAAAAGAGCCACCCCTATCTCAATCATAATACGTACTTTTGCAAAAACATTTGAATTTTAAGAGCCATGCCAGATAAAAGTAAACTATACACAAATATCATCGATGATTTAGTGGGATTTTTTAATGAAGAAGACGCTATTAAAGACGCTTATTTTGGGATACTCCTTCAAAAGGACTCGGACAAAAGTCAATTAGTAATTGCGGTGACGCATAAAGGAGACTTAGAAAACATCAAAAAAATAGTCCACGCCATTAAGCACAAACACAATCCTGACATTGAAATCTCATTTGCCTCTCCCGAAGAACAGGAAGATGTGTATGATTTTGTTAGAAATACCAATTTTGCATTTTACGCTGCAAATAAATCTTTGAATGTAAACCAAGAAATAATGAAACAATGGTTTTCAAAAGAAAAATACAGTGTACTTTTATGGGAGGCACTGGCCCAGAATGATCCCGTAATTTTAGTAAGAAACATTGATGAAGAAAACGGATCCTTTGACGTGCAAACTTTTTTAAATGATGGAAAACCATTTATCCCTGTATTTTCTGCTTCCGAAATGCTTGGAAAATGCGGTATGAAAGCAATGCCTGAAGGAATGACAGCCATCGCTTGTAATTGGAAAGAAGTATTTGGAGATGCCTTAAAGGAACGTACGGTAATCTTAAATCCAGGCACACATTTTCAAGTACGATTTAATTAAACACAGCGCTGTTTCCAAAAGAAATAGATACATCTAACGATGCTATATACAACAAAGGACCTTGCATCACACAAGGTCCTTTTATCGCTTATCTAACCAATTAGAAAATTTTTACTAATAATAAGCTCTTCTTTTATTCCTGAATTTCTAGCCCAAGCCTACATCTAAAGTCATCATCACAATAAAACCAAGGATAAAACCCATCGTCGCAATGTCTGTGTATTTATCTCGTTGTGTTTCTGGAATTACTTCCTCTACCACTACAAATATCATGGCACCCGCAGCAAAAGACAATGCATACGGTAAAATAGGCTGAAAAGTCATCACTGCCCAAGCACCTATTACGGCGGCAATAGGCTCCACAATCGCGGAAGATTGTCCATACATAAAACTCTTAAACTTACTCACTCCCTGTCTTCTAATAGGCATTGAAACCGCAAATCCTTCTGGGAAATTCTGTAAACCAATTCCGATAGCCAAGGCGACAGCTCCACCGATAGTAGCACCATCAAATCCAGCAGCTACCCCACCAAAAAGGACACCTACCGCCAATCCTTCTGGAATATTGTGCATGGTAATTGCCAATACTAATAAGGTCGTTTTATGCCAAGGAGTTTTTACACCTTCTTTTTCTGATTCTTTAAAATTAACATGTAAATGAGGTAATACTTTGTCCAAACCAAACAAAAATATGGCCCCCAATCCAAAACCTACCACAGCAGGCACTACTTTCTGAAAACCTTCCCCTGGACTCATTTCTATTCCTGGAGCTAATAAACTCCAAAAACTCGCAGCCACCATTACACCTCCAGTAAAACCTAACATCCCGTCAAATAAGGCCCGGTTCATTCCTTTCACCAAAAACACCAATGCAGCTCCCAAAGCAGTCAAAAACCAAGTGAACATCGTGGCATAAAAAGCAGCCAATATGGGGTCTATACTCCCCATGTACTCTACAATTTGATCTAACATAATCTATTTTTTAACATATAAATTTTTTGATATCTGATGTGATACCGTTATCACTTTACTTTCAATTTCTAGTTGCATCGACTGGTCAAAATCTTCCACCTTTAGAACTTTAATTTTTTTCCCCAAACAAATGCTCGCATTGTCCAAAAACTTTAAAAAAGAAGATGAAGAATCCTTCACTCCGATGACAATACACGAAGCACCCACTTCTACAGAGGACAGCATTACATTTTTATGATGCTTGATGACTCCATTTTTATCTGGAATGGGATCTCCATGGGGATCATAACTCGGGAAATTTAAAAACTGATCCAATCTATCTACCAAGCTATCCGATTTTATATGCTCCAACTGCTCAGCAATATCATGTACTTCATCCCAGTTAAACTCTAAAGTATCCACTAAAAAACACTCCCACAATCGGTGACTTCTCAAGGTACTGACAGCAACACTCTCTCCTTTCGAAGTCACTAACGCTCCCTTGTATTTCTTGTGCTCCACCAAGCCTTTATCAGATAGCTTTTTGACCATATCTGTTACGGAGGAGGCTTTCGTTTTCATTTTTAAAGCAATCTGATTCGTATTGACACTCTTACCTGTATCAATTCCAATACTATAAATGGCTTTTAAATAATTTTCTTCGGCTTGTGATAAATTAAATTTCATATATGCAAATGTACATTTTATTTTGAAATAATAAAATTTTTAGACAAGTCTAAAAATATTTTATACATTTGCAAAACTAACAAGAAAAACATGAAAACCTATTTACTACTTTTTAGTTTGTGTATTGGACACCTACTACAAGCAAATAATGACGGAACCTTAACTGGAACTGTTAAGTATAATGGAACTCCCATCCCAGGAGCGACCATTTTTATAAAATCACTCCAATTAGGAACCACCACAGATTTTAAAGGACATTATTCCTTTAAAATTCCGGCTGGAACCCACCAAGTGACCATTCAAGCAATGGGCTACGAGACCACTAAAAGAACCATTCTCATTCAAAAACATCAAACAAAAACACTCCATCTCACTTTAAAAGAGACCCTGTTTAACCTAGATCAAATAGTAGTTACAGGAACTAAAACATTCAAACGACAAACCAATTCTCCTGTAATAGTAAATATCATAGATTCTAGTACGCTCACCAATGTCCAAGCCTGTAACTTATCCGAAGGGTTAAATTTTCAGCCAGGACTTCGTGTAGAAACGGATTGTCAGACCTGTAATTACACACAATTACGTATGAATGGATTGGCAGGAGGCTATTCTCAAATCCTTATTAATGGCCGTCCTATATTTAGTCCGCTTACGGGATTGTACGGACTGGAGCAAATTCCAGCCAACATGATAGAGCGTATTGAAATAGTACGTGGTGGAGGATCCGCTCTATATGGATCAAGCGCTATTGGAGGCACTGTAAATGTAATTACTAAAATTCCAAAAGAATCCGCCTATAGCATTGACTACACATTTCAAAGCATCGACGGAAAAGCAACAGATCATGTATTAAATGCCAATGGAACCATCTTAAGTCAAAATAATACCGCAGGTGCTTCCTTTTTCGTAAGCAAACGCGATAGGGAATACTACGATGCTAATGGCGATAATTTTTCTGAATTGCCAAGTTTAAAAAATAATTCTTTTGGAGTAAACCTATTCCTACTACCTACTGAAAATCAAAAAATAGAATTGAGTTTAAGTAGCATGTACGAATTTAGGTATGGTGGAGAAATGGTCCATAAAGCGGCTTATTTAACCCAACAATCCGAAGAACGCACCCACAATGTATTTGTTGGAAGTTTGGATTATCAAATCAATTTTAACGATTTCAACAGTTCGTTTATCACCTATATTTCTGGTCAAAAAACAAACCGAGATCATTATACAGGAATTTATCCAGACAGCGATAAAGATATTCAATTACACATAGAAAACCCACCTTACGGAACATCCAAAGCGTCCACATTACAAGGTGGAGTTCAATTAAATCATCGCTTTTTGAAATTTTTTAAAGGAGAGAACGTACTTACCACAGGAATTGAGTTCGTAGAAGACAAGGTTTTAGACGAAATTGAAACCTATAAATACATCATAGATCAAACTACCACCAATTTGGGGGTTTTTATACAAAGTGACTGGGAAATATCGCCAGAATTTAATTTACTTACAGGAGTACGCGCGGACAAACACAATTTATTAGACAACTTTGTATTTAGCCCAAGAGCGTCCTTATTATACAAGTTAAAAGAAAGTACTCAATTCCGATTAACTTGGGGTACCGGATTCAGAGCGCCACAAGCATTTGATGCCGATTTACACATTGCATTTGCAGGAGGTGGTGTTTCTAGAATTATATTATCACCTGATTTAAAAGAAGAAAAATCGAGTAGTATCAGTGGCTCTATCAATTATGACAAAGCCTCCGAGAATTTTATTGCAGGATTTACCCTCGAAGGATTTTACACACATTTAAGAGATGCCTTTTACCAAGAACCTATTGATCCAGATCCATTTGGAGATGTATTTGAAAAAAGAAATGGAGACGGTGCTACAGTAAAAGGAGCCTCCTTAGAATTGAGAGCCAATTACAATAAGAAAATTCAGTTAGAAACTGGAATTACCGTACAGTCTAGTAAATACGATACTGCCGTAAGCTATTCCGATGATTTAGATGCTACACGCACCTTCCTTAGAGCTCCCGAAGTATATGGTTTTGCGACGCTAAGTTTTACACCGAATAAAAGATTCAGCACCGCCATAAATATGGTATACACAGGAAGCATGGACATGGTACATTTGGCTGGAGCACCAGAACAATTACAAGATAGTTATGTAAGTTCTCCCACATTTACCAATATAGGTTTTAAAACTTCTTACAACATGAATCTAGAAGAATTGGATAGCAACATAGAATTTTATGCAGGCGCTAAAAACCTATTCAATCAGTATCAAAATGATTTTGACTCAGGTAAAAATCGAGACAGTAATTATATCTATGGTCCTAACTCCCCCCGATCCTTTTTTATAGGATTAAAATTGAGTTCACTTTAATACCGGTTTCAAAATGCTATTTCCAACTTCTATGTTGGAAATAGCATTTTTTATTATAAGTAAAAAAGAGCATCAGAAACATATTAAAACTGTATTTTTGAGTAGATTAACTCGAATAAACGCTATGAAAAAACGATACCTACTGTGCTTCTTTTATGCTACTTCCTTACTTTCTCAGGACAATATCACCAAGGACACTACCTATGCTTACTTCACAGAAACCATAGTTCAAACAAACATATTAAAGGCAACACAAGTACAGGCAGAAAACAAATTTTACATTAACAGTCGCTCTAATGACTTGGTAAAAGGAGGGAAATCAAGAATAATCCTACCCATACAGTTACCAGAAAATACGGTGAGTTGGTATTACGAATTTACAGCCTCCAGAAATGAATCAGAAGTAAGCAATACTCTCCATACATTTAAATTACTTGCTGCATTATCTGACTACGCAGAAAAAGAGGGCCTAGAGACCGCAGTTTCTAAATTAACACCTCCTCCCGGGGCCCATATCTGTGACATCTATTTAGTAAATAAAATCAATGCCCATTTATTTCGTGATAAAAAAGATTTTGAATTTGACTTAGATGCTTCTCGTGAGAATTTCAAATCGGGGATTGTAAGTGTCTTGACCTCCAACGCACGAACGGTCTACTTAGCCATCAAAAACCCCAATAATATTTACGGTATCCATGTCGGAATTCAAGCCATAGCGATGGTACAAGTAACGAAAAAAGAACGAAAAGCCTACAGAATCCCTGTGATCACAAGTTATATAAAAGAATAAAACCAGTGTAAAAGTACTGCTTTATGGACCCCGTCCTATGGCGCTTACTTTGAATAAAAACTATAAGAAACTACGTATTCTAACTTCTATAGGTTATTCCCTGTATCGCACTTATGAGTAGCTGAAGAAAAGCAATGAAAAACAGTGCTATAAATACACTTTACTTACAAAACAGCCTGAAATTTTCCGCTTTATTTTATCAGCAATAAACCGTAACTTCGCGTTTTTATAATTAGATATGAATCGCTGTACTGGTTTTAATTAGTACACCGAAATTAAGATAAACAATGGAATATAACTTCAGAAAAATTGAAGCCGATTGGCAAAAATATTGGGCAGACAACGAAACGTTTAAAGCTTCCAATCAATCGGAGAAACCTAAGTATTACGTATTGGATATGTTTCCTTACCCTTCGGGAGCAGGACTGCATGTTGGGCATCCGTTAGGATATATTGCCTCTGATATTTACGCACGTTACAAACGTCATAAAGGTTTTAATGTATTGCATCCTCAAGGCTATGATTCTTTTGGTTTACCTGCAGAGCAATATGCCATTCAAACAGGACAACATCCTGCTACCACTACGGAAGCGAATATAAAAACCTACCGTCGTCAGTTAGATAATATCGGATTTTCTTTTGACTGGTCCCGTGAAATCCGTACTTCAAACGCGGATTATTACAAGTGGACTCAGTGGATATTTATCCAATTATTTAATGCTTGGTATAATTTAGACAGTGACAAATCGGAAGATATCAGTACCTTAATCACTCTTTTTGAAGCCGATGGAAATGCGACTGTAAAAGCAGCATGTGATGATGAAATTGATGCTTTTACTGCCACTGATTGGAACGCTTTTTCTGAAGACAAAAAACAAGCAGTTTTATTACAATACCGTCTTACATTTTTATCAGAAACGGAAGTGAACTGGTGTCCTGGATTAGGAACTGTGTTAGCAAACGACGAAATGGTCAACGGTGTTTCAGAACGTGGCGGACATACCGTAGTTCGCAAGAAAATGAAGCAGTGGAGCATGCGTATTTCTGCCTATGCACAACGCTTATTAGATGGATTAAATACCATTGATTGGCCACAACCATTAAAGGATTCTCAAACCAACTGGATTGGGAGATCACAAGGTGCGATGGTTAGTTTTCAAATTGAAAAATTTGAAGAAAAAATTGACGTATTCACGACAAGACCTGATACCATCTATGGTGTTTCATTTATGACACTAGCTCCGGAACATGAATTAGTTCAAAAGATTGTAACAGACGAACATCGTGCAACTGTAGAAGAATACATTAAGGCCACTTCAAAACGTAGTGAATTAGATCGTATGGCGGATGTAAAAACCATTTCTGGTGCCTTTACAGGAGCCTACGCCTTGCATCCTTTTACCGGAGAAAAAATTCAGATTTGGATTGGCGATTACGTATTGGCTAGTTACGGAACAGGAGCTGTAATGGCCGTTCCATGTGGAGACCAACGCGATTATGCTTTTGCAAAACATTTTAATATAGCCATTCCAAATATTTTTGCTGATACTGATATTTCTGAAACTTGTTTTGAAGGAAAAGAAGGGGTTAAATTGGCAAATTCTGATTTCTTAAATGGCTTGCCTTATAAAAAGGCGATGAAAACCATTATCTACGAACTAGAAAAACGCAGTATTGGTTATGGAAAAATAAATTATCGTTTGCGCGATGCTGTATTTAGCCGCCAACGTTATTGGGGAGAACCATTCCCTGTGTATTATAAAAACGGATTGCCACAGATGATTGCCAAAGAATTTTTGCCAATCGCTTTACCAGAAGTGGAGAAATACTTACCTACCGAAGACGGAAAACCACCTTTAGGAAACGCAGAAGTTTGGGCTTGGGATACCGAGAAAAACGAAATTGTAAATACCGATTTGGTGAACGATACGACTGTATTTCCATTGGAATTGAACACCATGCCAGGTTGGGCAGGAAGTTCTTGGTATTTTAACCGCTATATGGATGCGAGTAACACAGGTGATTTTGTAAGTAAAGAAGCCGTAGATTATTGGCAAGACATCGATTTATATATTGGAGGAAGCGAACATGCTACCGGACATTTATTATATGCTCGTTTTTGGCAAAAATTCTTATTTGATTTAGGACACCTTCCTAAAGAGGAATTTGCTAAAAAACTGATCAACCAAGGAATGATTTTAGGGACGAGTGCTTTTGTATATCGCTTAGAAGGAACTAATAAATTTGTTTCAAAAGGATTGATAGGCGACCAAAAAGTACAGGCCATTCATGCCGATGTTGCCTTGGTAAATACTTCTGACGAATTGGATGTGGAAGGATTTAAAAACCACCCATTAAACAGAGATTATAAGGACGCTGAATTCATTTTAGAAGGCGATAAATATGTGGTTGGCCGTGAAGTAGAAAAGATGTCAAAATCTAAGTACAATGTGGTAAACCCAGACCAAATCTGTGAGGAATACGGAGCAGATAGTTTGCGATTGTTCGAAATGTTCTTAGGACCTTTAGAGCAAGCAAAACCTTGGAAAACTTCAGGGATTTCTGGAGTACATTCATTTTTGAAAAAACTTTGGAAATTGTACCTAGTCGATGAAAAATTCTCAGTAAACGAGGAGGCGCCAACAAAAGACGAATTAAAGACATTGCACAAGACGCTCAAAAAAGTAGAAGAAGACATTGAGAATTTCTCTTTTAACACTTCTGTTTCTACCTTTATGATCGCCGTGAATGAACTGACAGCTGCTAAGTGTAACAAGCGTGCTATCTTAGAGCCATTGGCATTATTAGTTTCACCTTATGCTCCACATATTGCGGAGGAATTATGGAAAAACTTAGGGCATACAGGGTCTATTTCTACCGTAGACTTCCCTGTTTTTGAACCAAAACACTTGATTGAAAGCAGTAAAGTATATCCTATTTCTTTTAACGGAAAAATGAGATTTACCTTAGAACTCCCTTTAGACATGAGTAAGGAAGAGATCGAAAAAACAGTAATGGCTCACGAAAAAACCATCGCTCAATTAGCAGGTCGAACGCCTAAGAAAATAATAATTGTACCAGGAAAAATTGTAAATCTGGTAGGTTAAATAGTACTACAAACGGGCATCTAAATTTTAGATTCCCGTTTTTTTTATTCCCTAATTTATTCTTCAACCCAAACAATCTCTCCCTATGATTTTCAAAAAAAACAACATCAATTACAATACTCGTAAAGCACATCGTTATTTAGGACTTTTTATAGGTATTCAATTTTTATTTTGGACTATCGGAGGCTTGTATTTTAGCTGGAATAACATGGATGATGTCCATGGAGAAAGCCTCTTAAAACACGAACGCACGTATTTTAAAGATATTAATTTTGCGACGCTTCAAAAAGGGATTGACAGCATACAATTAGACACGAAAATAGACTCTACCCACTCCGTTCGCTTGATAAATGTACTAGGGAAACCTATTGCACAATACCGTTATTTTGAGCAGGGTCAGGTAAAATTACAATTGATTGACGCCAGTAGCGGAGCTTTAAAAGCACCACTTACGGGACAAGAATGCTTGGAACTTGCAGAAAGTAAATTAGCAACTAAAACACCGATTATAAAAGTCATATTTCTAGACAAACACAGCACAGGAAACCACCATGAATATAGAGGAAGGCCTTTACCAGCTTACGCTTTTGAATTGGATCATTTTTCTAATACCACTATTTATGTGGCTACAGAACAAGCACAGGTAATGGCTGTCCGCAACACCAATTGGCGTATTTTTGATTTTATGTGGATGCTACACACTATGGATTATAACACCCGTGATCATATTACCAATTGGGTACTTCGTATATTTTCTGTATTGGGATTAGTTACCCTATTTTCTGGTTTTTATTTGTTCTTTTTAACATCTCCGACCCTTAAGAAATTGAGAAGAAAGAAGAAGAAAAAATAAGTCTCTTCTCTGCGACAACACCAGAGAGAAGCAACACGTGTTAAGTTTAGCTATCGCATACATTTACAATAGACATTAAAACATCCCAAGAGCCAAGAATCGCATTATTTGATTCTTGGTTTTTTTTGCTCAAAAAACCACTTCCTATCCTACTTAAAGTCCCCAAAAATGGAACGTCGCACCAAACCTAATTACAAATAGTCAGTTAGAGATCACATTAATTTTCAGTATTTCTAGCGGGAAATCTAAGAAGATCAGGTGGTATCCTTCAATTCCCTAACAACGAAAGAACGCAAAACAAACGCGTTACATCCATCATTAGCAAGTGCTATTTCGAGCCCCCACGCCATCCACAAACTCAACACTGACAAACACTTACATAACATTCATTTGAAACTAAAAAACGGCTTCAATAAACAGAATTTTTGTTGCCTAAGAATTGACTATATTTACGTCTTAGTCCAAAAATTCTATGAAAACAAAATCACTCTCGTTTCAGCTTCGAATATTCTTAGCTATGATGTTATTGATACTACTAGCCTCGGTATTAATTGCAGCAGTAACGGTGTATCAATACAAAGAACAAACCATTGAATACAATACAGGAAGGCTTGAAAGAAAAGAAGATGCTGTAAAATCTGCCATCCATATTTGGCTGAACGACAGTAATAACTCCTCTCCTATTACCACTAAAAACTTAGCTTTTATTTTCAAGGAAAAAATTCATGAAATATCTAGTATTCATAAACTAGAGGTAAATATTTACGATTTAAAAGGGGTCTTATTAAAAAGTTCTTATTCGGGATTTGTAAAAAATGTAATTCCTAAAAAACTATCAGGAAACACGGTGAAAAGCCTTGCAAGTTCACCATTGCACAGACTTGTAAACCTTACCAAGGTAGAAGATAAAAAGCGACAATCGTCCTTTACATATATTGTAGACAATAAATTTAAACCCATCGGAATTTTAAATTTACGCTACTTTCAAGACAATACATCGCAAGAAAAAGATTTGGAGGAATTCTTAGTTCGTATGGCATTCGTATATCTACTCATGTTTATTTTAGCTATCGGATTGGCCTATTTTATTTCAAGATACATCACGAAGTCATTAAAAATGGTCACCGAAAAAATGTACCTGACAAGTTTGAGTGAACGGAATGAAAAAATAATTCTTAGAAACGCAAGTACTGAAATTCACACCTTAGTAAATGCCTACAATAAGATGATAGACGCACTAGAAGAAAGTGCCGTAAAATTAGCCAAAGGAGAACGAGAACAAGCGTGGAGAGAGATGGCGAAACAAGTGGCACATGAGATTAAAAACCCATTGACCCCTATGCGATTGACCGTCCAAAGTTTTCAACGAAAATTTGACCCAAGCGACCCTCTAATACATGAAAAACTTAACGAACATAGCCAGACACTGATCCAACAGATAGATACCTTAAGTTCCATCGCTTCGGCATTTTCTAACTTTGCAAACATGCCAAAACAGCAACGTGAAAAAATGGACATTGTGGAGGTTCTAAAACATTCTTTAGATATTTTCCCTGAGGATTACATTCGTTTTTACCCCAAGGAAAAAAGCATTATCGCAGAATTAGATAAATCTCAGATCATTAGAATCATAACCAACCTCGTAAAAAACGCGACACAAGCGTTAGAAGACACCAAAGACAAAAAAATAGAAGTCCGTATCTTTAAAAAGGACGGTCATGTTACTTTTACGGTCGCAGACAATGGAAGAGGTATTTCGGAAGAGGTTAAAAACCGAGTTTTTGAGCCAAAATTCACGACTAAATCTAGCGGCATGGGCTTAGGACTTCCGATGGTTAAAAATATCGTGAATGCCTTTGATGGCCATATTTCATTCACATCACAAGAAAATAAAGGAACCGTATTTACAGTTAGTTTACCTATTAAATAAATAAATTATGAAATTTGAAAATATCCTTATTGAAAAAAGTGAACAAATAGCGACTATTATAATCAATAGACCTACAAAGCTAAATGCACTCAATAAAAAGACGATTTATGAACTCGGGCTTGCTTTTGACAACTTACAAAACGATGATGACACCAAGGTCATTGTGCTTACAGGAAGTGGTACGAAGGCATTTGTAGCAGGTGCAGACATTTCTGAATTTGCTGATTTCAGTGTACACCAAGGTGCTGCCTTAGCCGCTGAAGGGCAAGAAACACTCTTTGATCTTGTACAAAACCTAGAAACTCCAGTAATTGCCGCCATCAATGGTTTTGCCTTAGGAGGAGGGTTGGAATTAGCCATGGCCGCTCATTTTAGAATTGCAAGCAACAATGCAAAAATGGGACTTCCAGAAGTTTCATTAGGGGTAATTCCTGGTTATGGAGGAACACAGCGCTTACCACAATTAGTAGGCAAAGGAAAAGCATTCGAAATGATACTCACAGCAAACATGCTCTCCGCTGAAGAGGCTTTAAAAAACGGATTGGTAAATTATGTAACAACACCAGAGGACTTATTACCTTTATGTTATAAACTCGCCAAAAAGATTACCCGTAATTCTTCTCGCGCAATCGCTGCTGCTATCAGAGCTGTCAATGCCAATTACGACACTGATGTAGATGGTTATTTGACTGAAATAAATGAATTTGGCCATTGCTTTGGCACAGCCGATTTTAAGGAAGGAACGAGCGCTTTTTTAGAGAAAAGACCTGCTGATTTCGAATAGTCTCTCCACCAACGGAACCTTTTCTACAAGAAAGATATTCTGTTAAGGTTTGTCCATTATCCGTAATTAACCCAGCTAATTATCAACGATACATTTAACATCCCTGTCACCTCTTTTCGACTGACAGGGATTTTTAGGTATTGAAATTTTATTTTTCATCGTCAAATCTTAGGACGTTATGTACCTCCTACATCCCATTGACAAAATTATAATTCACCTTTCCACTCTGCATAGAATTGGCTTAAAAAACCTTCCATATACACATGGCGCTCTTGGGCTATTTTCTGCCCAGTAAGCGTGTTCATTTTATCTTTAAGCTTCAGTAGTTTTTCATAAAAATGATTGATGGTAGGCGCCGTCGATTTTTTATATTCCTGCTTAGTCATGTTCATTTCTGGTGCAATATCCGGATTGTACATCGCCCTATTTTTAAATCCTCCATAGTTAAAACAGCGTGCAATTCCGATCGCTCCAATGGCATCCAAACGATCTGCATCCTGAATCACATCCAATTCTGCAGAGGTAAATGTTTGTTTAAAATTCCCTCCTTTGTAGGATATATTGGTAATTATACGTTCTACATGTAGGATATCCTCTTTACGAACTTCCAATCCTTCTAAAAACTCACGAGCCATTTTAGGTCCCACCGTCTCATCTCCATCATAGAATTTAGCATCGGCAATATCGTGTAATAAGGCCCCTAACTCCACTATAAATAGGTTTACTTGTTCGCTTTTCGCAATTAATTTGGCATTGTTCCAAACCCGTAAAACATGAAACCAATCATGGCCTCCTTCGGCATCTATTAAAGTTTCCTGTACAAACTGTTGGGTTTTAAGTATAATGTCTTGTTCTGTCATCTAAATTTAAAATATAGGCTAAAATAAGAAAATCCGCTCGAAAGCGGATTTTAATTTAAGAGCAAAAGCTCCAAGTTATGTGTTTACTAGTAAATTACGAACAAAACTCCTCATAAGCAGCAGCCAAGTTAGAGGCAATTACATCTGCCGGACGTCCTTCGATATGATGACGTTCTAACATATGAACCAATGCTCCATCTTTAAACAAAGCAATCGCAGGTGACGAAGGAGGGAATGGTGCTGTTTGTGCACGAACTTCTGCAACAGCCTCTGCATCAACTCCAGCAAAAACCGTAGTTATTTGCGTTGGTGTTTTATCAAATTTCAAAGAAGCGATTGCTCCAGGACGTGCTGTACCAGCAGCACAACCACATACGGAGTTAATCATTACTAAAGTAGTTCCTTTTTTCTTTAATGCTTCTTTTACAGCATCTGCTGTTTGTAATTCTGTAAATCCTGCGTTTACAAGCTCTTGACGCATTGGGTTTACTATTTCTGGTGGATACATAGTATTTGTTATTTTTTGTGTTTTTAAAGTACAAAGATACTCATATCCTCTTAATTTTTACAAAATATTAACAGCCCTATTGTTATCAACACGTTAAAGTCTGCTCAAATCCACTTATATTTGAGCTTTTAAACAACAATATGGGAAATTTTGGAAAATGGCTAGGTGCTGGATTGGGATTCACCTTTGGGGGACCTATCGGAAGCGTTTTAGGGTTTGCAGTGGGAAGTTTTATTGATGGATTCTCCTCTGCAGATGTAAAAAACGCTAGGAATTACAGCCAAGGAGCACACAATACTCAATCAGGAGATTTTGAAATAAGCTTGTTAATTTTGGCATCCGTAGTGATTAAATCAGACGGAAATATAGACCAACGAGAACTCGCTTATGTACGTACTCATTTTACAAGAATGTACGGTGAAGAACGAGCAAAAAACGCATTTAAATTATTTAAAAGCATCATTAAGGGAGAGGTATCTACACGGCAGGTTTGTATGCAAATACGACAAAACACCACCCATGCTTCCCGATTACAATTGATTCATTTTTTGTTTGGAATTGCCAAAGCAGATGGACTTGTAAACGAACACGAAATACACTCTATCCAAACTATTTCAAATTATTTATACATCAGCAGTCACGATTTTGAGTCTATAAAAGCGATGTTTTTCGAAAGTACTGATGCAGCCTATACCATTTTAGAAATCACAAAATCAGTTCCGGACAGTGAGGTTAAAAAAGCCTACAGAAAATTGGTAAAAAAACACCATCCAGATAAATTACAACATTTAGGAGAAGAACACATAAAAGGGGCCTTGGAAAAATTTAGACAAATCCAGGAAGCCTATGAAAAAATCCAAAAAGAGCGTGGGTTTAAATAAAACAGAGACGAGATAAGCAATAGCATTACTTAACATGCATCAGCAATCATTCGTACAAAAAAAGTCCTTTAGATTTTCTCTAAAGGACTTTTTTAAGACACTTAATGAAGTGAATTTATCTTTTATTAGCCTCGGCTATATATTTATCTAATGCCATCGTCATTGATGGATTTTCTGGTGTCGGTGCAAGAATACTACATTCTAAACCAGCATCTGCGGCCGCTTTAATTGTTGTATTTCCAAATACGGCAATTCTTGTTCCTTTTTGCTCAAATCCTGGAAAGTTTTTAAACAAAGAATCAATACCAGAAGGACTAAAGAATACTAAGATATCGTAAAACACATCGTTTAGATCTGACAAGTCACTAACGACCGTTTTAAACAAAATAGCTCTACTCCATTTCACTTTAATCTCATCTAAAGTCTTAGGAATTAAATCCTTTAATTTATCTGAAGATGGTAACATAAAGTTTTCATCTTTATGTTTTTTGATGATTTTAATTAATTCTGGAAACGTACGAGTTCCTACATAAATTTTACGCTTGCGATACACAACATATTTTTGAAGGTAAAAAGCGACTGCTTCGGACTGACAAAAATATTTCATGTCATCAGGTACTGAGAATCTCATTTCCTCGGCAATTCTAAAAAAGTTATCTACTGCATTTCTACTCGTAAGGATGATTGCTGTAAATTCATTTAAATCAATTTTCTGCGCTCTCACCTCTTTGGCTGGAACTCCTTCCACATGGATAAAAGATCTAAAATCAATCTTAACTTTTTGCTTTTCCATCAAATCAAAATACGGAGAATTATCTGTTTTTGGGGAAGGTTGCGATACTAAAATTGTTTTAACTTTCATAAGGCTGGATTTTTTTTTCTTAAATAGTTAATCTTAAAATAATTATTAACGGTGCTATTTCGAGGGCGCAAAGGTACAAAATAAAATAAAACAACTCGTTTAAAATCAAGTTTTTGTTCCTAGCAAAAATCAAAACCGTTCTTAAAACTAACAAAATCAGCGTACAAGCTACCGTAGTTTTTAGGATGCTCGTTTGATAGACTGGGCTGTATACGATCAGTAACAGTAAAGGCAACAAAAACAACACAATAGTTCTTAAATAACTTATTTTAACAATCACATAGGTTTTCACTAAATCCTTCACACCTAACAACTCTCCCAATAAAACACTGACACCACTAGACAAGGCAAGATACAATAGTACCGCTATAGAAATATAAACATACAAGTTTAGTCCCTCGATTTTTATGGCTGAAAAATGATAATTCTGAACAATTAAAAACAATAATAAAGCAAACGTTAGCACGCCTACGAAAAGTAAAATAAGTTGGAGCCCTAACTTGTTTTCCTTATTGTCTTTTAACAAATGTGCATTTGTAAAAAGGAAATAATTGGCAAAAACTAGTCTTTTCCCATACAATGCTCTTGCTAAAAACAAGGCAATCAACAGGACTAAGAACACAAAAGTGTACCCATCCTTACTCACAATCAATCTTTCTGTGGTTTCTATCATCGTTTTTAACAAGTTTTTATCTTAATACAAAATTAGCAATAAAATGTTTTACCTTTGTCGCTTAATCTAACTTTATGTCAGACGCTGTAGTTATTGTACCTACTTATAATGAAAAAGAAAATATAGAAGCTATTATCAATACCGTGTTTGCCTTACCAAAACAGTTTGATGTTTTGGTAGTTGATGACAGTTCTCCGGATGGAACTAATGAAATTGTAGCCGCACTTATCCCCAAATTTAAGGATCGATTATTTCTAGAAATTCGAGCAGAAAAAACTGGATTAGGAACGGCATATATCCATGGTTTCAAATGGGCCCTCTCTAAAAAATATGATTATATCATAGAAATGGATGCAGATTTCTCACATAACCCGAGTGATTTAATTCCATTGTACAATGCCTGCGCCAAAGATAATGCGGATTATTCCATAGGTTCTCGGTATTCTCAAGGTGTAAATGTTGTAAACTGGCCTATGAGTCGTGTCCTATTGTCCTATTTTGCATCAAAATACGTTCGTTTTATCACTCGCATCCCTATCTACGACACTACCGCAGGGTTTGTTTGTTATAAAAGAGAAGTTTTAGAGACCATACAGTTAGAAAAGATTAAATTTGTAGGCTATGCCTTTCAAATAGAAATGAAATTTAAAGCTTGGTTGCATAAATTTAAACATAAAGAAGTTTCTGTAATTTTTACAGACAGAATAAAAGGAAAATCTAAAATGAACGGTTCTATTATTTCAGAAGCCGTATTTGGAGTTATTAAAATGAAATTGCAAGGTTTACCTAAATAAAAAAAAATGAGCGAGATACTTATAAAAAATGCCCAAGTAGTAAACGAAGGGAAAATCCAAGAATGTGATGTCCTAATACGTGATCAATACATTGTAGAGATTAACGAATCTATTAGTTCAAAATCTGCAGACACTATTATTATCGATGCGGAAGGAAAACATTTAATCCCTGGGGTTATTGATGATCAAGTTCATTTCCGTGAACCTGGACTGACTAAAAAAGCGACCATTGAAACAGAAAGCAAAGCTGCAATAGCTGGAGGAATCACCTCATTTATAGAGATGCCGAATACGGTACCCCAAGCAACCACACAAGAGTTACTTGAAAACAAATTTGAGATTGCCTCTACATCTTCTTATGCGAACTATTCGTTTATGATGGGTGGCACAAATGACAACTTAGAAGAGCTGTTAAAAACAGACCCTAAGAATGTGGCTGGTATTAAATTGTTTTTAGGATCATCTACAGGAAATATGCTGGTAGATAACGAAGAAGTATTGGAAAAAATATTTTCTTCTACTGACATGTTAATCTCCGTACATTGTGAAGACGAAGCTACGATACAAGAAAACTTAAAACAGCACATAGAAGAATTTGGGGAGGATATTCCTATAGAAAAACACCCTGACATCAGAAGTGCCGTTGCCTGCTACTTATCGTCTTCTAAGGCGATTGAGCTTGCTAAAAAAACAGGAGCTCGCCTTCATTTATTTCACTTATCGACCGAAATTGAAACCCATTTGTTATCCAACAAAATTCCATTAATCGATAAAAAAATCACAGGGGAAGTTTGTATACATCACTTGTATTTCACAGATAAAGACTATGCAGAAAAAGGCACCTTTATCAAATGGAATCCTGCCGTAAAATCTGCAGAAGATCGCGATGGCTTATGGAAAGCATTATTGGATGACCGTATCGATGTAATTGCTTCGGATCACGCACCACATACTTTAGAAGAGAAAAAACAAGTCTATACAAAAGCACCTAGTGGAGGTCCTTTAGTACAACATGCACTTCCTGCGATGTTAAAATTCTATAGAGACGGTAAAATTTCCTTAGAAAAAATTGTAGAAAAAATGTGTCACAACCCTGCCATCCTTTTCAGAATAGAAAAACGAGGGTATATAAAAACTGGTTATTTTGCCGATTTAGTATTAATTGACACCACCTCTCCATGGACGGTATCCAAAGACAATATCCTCTATAAATGTGGATGGTCTCCTTTTGAAGGTACATTATTCCCAGGAAGAGTAAGCACCACTATTGTAAATGGACATATCGCGTATAATGAGGGGAGATTTAAAGACGTAAAAAAAGGGCAACGCCTTACATTTAATCGCTAATTATGAAAATTGTTGTTTCTATTCTAGGATTCCTACTATTAGCTTCCTGTACGAGTAATACCATATTAGAAAAACCAAAACATTTAATCCCTGAGGATAAAATGGTAGATATTTTAACCGATTTGTTCCTGGCAACAGGAGCAAAATCCGTTAAAAATATCCATGGAAAACGACAAATAAACTATATGAATTTGGTCTTCGAAAAACATCATATAGACAGTACTGTATATAAAGAAAGTAACTATTATTACACGTCATTAATAGACGCAAATACCGCTATGCTATCGATAGTAGAAAGACGGCTCAATAAAATTAAAGACAGTTTAAATACCATAGAGAAAGAGATGGATTCTATCAAAATGAAACTCTCTATTGACCGCAGAGACTCTCTCAGAAAAAAGAAAGGAATGCCTGTATTAAGAGCTAGAACTTCTAGAAAACCATCACAAATAATTGAACATAAGTTTACCACAGAAATAGAAAAATAATCTTATTATTTTTTATTAAATTGAATGGAAACTTCTGAAATCACCGCATTTACAGACTGAAATTCAATCCCTAATGCTTCCTTTATCTTCTGGGAACTATACTGATGCTTGTTATGAATAGAACTCGCTGTTTGTTTCGTCAATACCGGTTTTTTACCTGTCAAGGCACACCATAACCAATTCATACGCCACGCAATAGCACTCATAAAAGGAAGTACTTCAATGCTAGGTTTTTTCTTATGTATACCCGCGGCTATTTCTGAAAACACCTGTTTAAAACTCACATTCTCACTCACTAAAATAAAGCGCTCGGCCACAATAGAACTTTCCATTAAGCCCATCATTATTTTAACCACATCATTTACGCCTACAAAACCAGTGACACCATTGCTATAAAAAGGAAGTCCCTTCGCTATTGTACGAAACATTTCCCCTGAACCACTGTTCCAAAATCCCCCACCAATAATAACGCCTGGATTTACAATAACCACTCCTACCCCTTCCTGAGAAGCTCTCCAAACCTCCATTTCAGCTCCGTATTTACTAATCGCATAACCATAATTGTTTTTTTCAGCATCCCACTCCCCCGATTCATCAATAACGGATTCACCTACTTTCTTTTCTATGGTGGCTATAGAACTCACATAACATAATTTCTCCACCTTATTTGCCACACACAAATTCACAATATTTGCCGTCCCTTCTATATTGACCGCTCGCATTGTCCGATAGTCCTTCGGATTAAAAGAAACCATTGCTGCCACATGATAGACATGGCTTACCTGGTTAAAAGCCTCTTCTAATGCCGGAACATCCATCACATCTGCTTCTACCCAATCCACACTCTCAAACAACGAATCATCGTCTGTATAATATGAAAATATACGTTTTACCGCTGTCAAATCACTACTTGCCCTATGTATGGCCCTTACCCTTTTTTTTTGCATTGCAAGGCGACACAATAAATGTGCTCCTACTAATCCTGTACCTCCTGTAACTAATATCATGCTACGAAAGTAAATAAATATTTATTATACCTATATATTGTACATTGATTTTTATCTTTGCAAGATATTTTAAATACCAATTATGAATTTTGTTGAAGAATTACGATGGAGAGGCTTGTTACACGACATCATGCCCGATACTGAAGAGTACTTATTAAAAAACAAAACTACAGGTTATATCGGATTCGACCCTACGGCGGATTCCCTACACATTGGTGGTTTAGTTCCTATTATCCTATTACGCCACTTCCAAATGGCAGGACACTGTCCTATCGCATTAGTGGGAGGAGCTACAGGAATGGTTGGTGATCCTTCTGGGAAATCTGATGAGCGCAACTTGTTAGACGAAGCAACCTTAACTAAAAATGTCGCTGGGATAAAAGCACAGTTGGAACGTTTTATCAATTTTAACGACGGAAGTGAAAACGAAGCGCAATTAGTAAACAACTATGATTGGATGAAAGAAATTTCAATCATCGATTTTATTCGCGATACAGGAAAACACATTACTGTTAATTACATGATGGCAAAAGAATCTGTGAAGAAAAGATTAGGTTCTGAATCTTCTGTAGGGATGTCTTTTACTGAATTTACGTACCAATTATTCCAAGGGTACGATTTTTATCATTTATACAAAGAAAAAAACTGCGTACTACAAATGGGAGGTTCTGATCAATGGGGTAACATTACCACCGGAACAGAATTAGTAAGACGTAAGGCGAAGGGAAAAGCTTACGCAATCACTTGCCCACTTATTACCAAAGCAGATGGTACTAAATTTGGAAAATCAACAGATGGAAATATCTGGTTAGATGCCAAGAGAACCTCTCCTTATAAATATTACCAGTACTGGTTAAACACCAGTGATGTAGATGCAGAAAAATACATTAAAATATTCACCTTCCTCGATCAGGAAACCATCGAAGCATTAATTGCAACACATAAGGAAGCTCCTCATCAACGATTACTTCAAAAGAAAATAGGAGAGGAAGTTACCATTATGACCCACGGTCAGGAAGCTTATGACAATGCGATAAAGGCCTCCAATATATTATTTGGAAAATCTACCGCAGCAGACATCAAAGCACTAGATGAGCAAACATTTTTAGATGTTTTTGAAGGAGTACCAATGGCTGAAATTACAAGAGCACAAATTACCGAAGGGGTAGATATTGTAGATGCTTTTTCTACTACAGGTTTTTTAAAATCTAACGGAGAAGTTCGTAGAGCCTTAAAAGAAAACTCTATTTCTGTCAACAAAGAAAAGGTTACAGACACGTTTAAAGTAGGAACTAAGGACCTAATTGCTAGTAAATTTGTATTGTTACAACGTGGTAAAAAAACATATTTTTTACTTAAGATTACAGCATAACACTTACTATATAATGCTTACAAAAAACCACTTCTCTTAGGATGAGTGGTTTTTTTCACATGGTAATTACTCCATTTTCACGATCAATTACCTCGAATAGGAACGTGAAATTTTTCTTTTCATCTCCGAATTTAAAAAAGTAAACCTCCTAGAAACATTCCTTATTTTATAGTTACTAGTCCTATTTACAGAAACGTCCATAAATGTGATCCAAGAATAAAAATAGCGATTACTGAACTAATAAATTACAGCCTCTAATGTCAGAATGATCAAAACGACCTAAAATCTCAAAGGTGTTTTCAGTATGTAACTTCCCTAAGTCCTGAGTCGCAATAAAAGAACAAGATTCAATATTTGCAAGATCTATCACATTAATCCCTCCTGATCTACCTCGCGGTAAATAAGACATCGGATCCTCTGTATCTCTGATCATAACTTTCATCCAATTAGGGCACTTAAACAAGCCCTCTCCATAGGAATAAGCTTGACTTAGCATTTCTGTCATTCCGTACTCTGAATGGATAAAATCTACCCCAAAACCACTCGTAAGAAGCTGATGAAGCTCCGTGCGGATCATTTCTTTTCGACGTCCTTTCATCCCCCCAGTTTCCATGACAATGGTATTCTTCAAACTGAATTTTTCACGTTCAATGAGGTCTAATAAGGCATAAGTCACCCCAATTAATAATACTTTTTCTCCCCTGTTATTTAACTCCTGTAATTTCTGAGAAATCAAGTCATAATCATCCAAATAAAACCCACTGTCCTTATTTTTTGAATCTTTAATAAGTGCATCCACCATATAAATTAGCGAGGAACCATCCCTTTCTAAATAGGAAGGCAATAATGCTAAAATGGTAAAATCCGATACGGAACCATAAAACTGATCAAAACAGGTTTTAAAACTCTGTTCGTAAATCGCTAGATTTGTAACATGATGTTTTGAAGGAGTCATTCCGGTAGTACCGCTACTCAAAAAAGTTTGAACTACAGGTGATTTACTACTAAGAACGGTATGAGATTTAAAAAACTGAATGGGTAAAAAAGGGATGTCTTTTACTTTTTTCACCCTTGACACATCGACTTTTAAATAATTCAAAAACTGAGCATATACCTCATTCTGAGTGGACTGATAATCAAAAATCTCAAGCGCTTCTCGCTCAAAATCCATAGCATCCTGAATGTTAAATAGTTGATTTGTATCCATAAAGTTATTAAACATTGCAAAAGTAATGTAAATTTACGCAACCATAGAACAACTCTGGTATCTTATAAATATAAATTTAACGTTCACGTTTGAGTTTAAACAAATTAATAAAACAGTGTGCGCTTAGTGATAAGAAAGCACAAGCTACAGTTTACGAACTTTTCGGAAGTAAGCTCTTTGCCCTATGCCTAAAATATTCAACTAATAAACAAGAGGCCCAGGACAACTTTCAAGATGGTTTTATTACAATTTTTAACAAAATAGGACAGTTTAATTTTAAAGGTTCATTTGAAGGATGGATGAAGCGTATTATGGTCAATACTGTTTTGCAAAAATACCGCAAAAAAAATGTATTAAATATAGTCACAGAAAACATTCCGGATGAAGTAATAGTAGATGTAGACGAAGATGAAGTATCGTTAGACATGTTATTAAAACTAATACAAGAGTTACCAGAAAGATACAGATTGGTTTTTAATCTATATGTCCTAGATGGACATACTCACAAGGAAATAGCTAGTTTTTTAAACATTGCCGAAGGCACTTCAAAATCAAATTTATCAAGAGCACGTTTTATACTAAAAGAGAAAGTAGAAGCTGTTTTAAGTGACCAAATATCTGGTTAAGATTAGGAGTAATGAGAGAAAACAAGAACATAGATAGATTATTTCAAGAGAAGTTAAAGGACTTTGAGGTGTCACCACCAATTAAATCCTGGAACTTTATCGAAAAAAACCTCGTGGTAAAACCTCCAAAAAGGAGCATGCCATTATGGATTCGCATTACCGGTATTGCGGCTATGTTACTTGCATTTATCTCCCTTGGAAACAACTATATTGCCCCTAAAAATTTAAGCAGCATTCAAGAGTTTATCTTTAAACATAAAGACACTATTGAAAACATCGTAAAGAACGAGGAAAATCCGACAAAAAAAGTGATCACAGACCATGAAAACACCCTTTTTAACGTCGATGTAAAAGTGACTCCTTTAAATCCACATTTTCATCTTTCTGAAATTAATTTAGATACTTTTTCAGAAATACTGACGGAAACACCTCAAACAAACAAGCCTACTTTTTTTCTGAAAGACGCGCACAGCATTCCTTTAGGAACAGAAACTTCGAAGCCAGAAATACCTAAAGAAAAACGTTGGTCTATTGCGTATACGATAGCGCCTATTTATTTTAGTTCGTTTGGCTCAGGAGATTCCCCTGTAGATGCTCAATTTGAGAACAATAGCACCTCTGGAAAATCAAACTTTTCACATGGAATAAAGATTGCCTTTAAATTAAACAATAAATTCAGTGTACAATCTGGAGTAAACGTAGTAGACATAGGATATACAACCAATAACATTCACCTAACACCTGGAGTCGCTATTATCAGTCTCTCCGACATTTCGAACAAGCCGATAGAAAGCTTAAAAACCACCAAAATGTCTTTAGGAAAAGAATTCAATACATCCCAAAATAATATAACGAATACTACCGGAAGCATCGACCAAGTATTTGGTTATATCGAAATTCCTTTGGAAATTAAATACCAGATAACAGACGGGAAATTAGGATTAAATATTGTAGGAGGATTTAGTACCTTATTTTTAAATAAAAACGAATTAGTAATAGAAGCAGACGGTTTTAGAACTAGTATAGGAGAAGCTTCTAATTTAAAAGAGATCAATTTTAGCGGAAATATAGGGGTAGATGTTGATTACCTCATTCACAAAAACTTATACATAAATATAAGTCCCATGCTAAAAGTACAAACAAATACCTTTTCTAAAAGTACAGGCGATTATCAGCCGTATTATTTAGGAATTTACACCGGGTTAAACTTTAAGTTTTAGTTGGTTTATTTATTTGGTTGGTTACCAAATAATGATAAAGCAAAGCCATTTCTTCATTGAAATGGCTTTCTTTTTTTTCCTAGGAAAATCCTTTTAATTATTTGTAAATTAGCCTACATAAAATAAAAAACTACAAACGATATGGACATACAATTAATGCTAGCACAATTAGGTATTAAAGATATAAACCACGGAACCTCTACCGGTTTAAATAATTTTGGATCAGGAGCCACCATTTCTTCAATTTCTCCAGTAGATGGAGCCACCATAGGAAAAGTGACTACAACTACCCGTGAGGATTACGAAAAAGTTATGGACGCAGCCACGGTGGCATTTAAAACTTGGCGCATGAAACCTGCACCATTGCGTGGAGAAATAGTACGACAGTTTGGAGACAAATTAAGAGAACTTAAACAACCATTAGGAGAACTCGTTTCTTATGAAATGGGAAAATCATTACAGGAAGGCCTAGGAGAGGTTCAAGAAATGATAGACATCTGTGATTTTGCCGTTGGTTTATCACGTCAATTGCATGGACTTACCATGCACTCAGAACGCCCTGGACATAGAATGTACGAACAATACCATCCATTAGGAGTTGTTGGAATTATTTCTGCTTTTAATTTCCCAGTAGCTGTTTGGGCATGGAACACTGCCTTAGCATGGATATGTGGTGATGTTTGTGTTTGGAAAGCTTCTGAAAAAGCCCCCTTATGTAGCATTGCTTGTCAAAACATTATTGCATCCGTTATCAAAGAAAATAACCTTCCAGAAGGACTTTCTTCTATTATTAATGGTGACTATAACGTTGGTGAATTTATGACTACCGATAAAAGAGTGCCTCTAATTTCTGCTACTGGATCTACCCGAATGGGAAAAATAGTAGCTCAAACAGTGGCCGGACGTTTAGGGAGATCACTCCTCGAATTAGGAGGAAACAATGCCATTATTGTCACCCCAGATGCTGATATAAAAATGACGGTAATAGGCGCTGTATTTGGTGCCGTAGGAACTGCAGGACAACGCTGTACATCTACACGTAGATTAATTATTCACGAATCTATGTACGATAAAGTAAAAGAAGCTGTAGTGGCTGCTTATGGACAATTACGTATCGGTGACCCTTTAGATGAGAACAATCACGTAGGGCCATTAATCGATACAGATGCTGTAAAAATGTACGAACATGCCTTAACTAAAGTAGTAGAAGAAGGTGGAAAAATCCTTGTAGAAGGAGGCGTACTTAAAGGAAAAGGATATGAAAGTGGATGCTATGTAAAACCAGCCATTGCAGAAGCTGACAATACCTTTGAAATAGTACAGCACGAAACTTTTGCGCCTATTTTATATTTATTAAAATACAGCGGAACTATTGAAAACGCGATGGACATTCAAAACGGTGTCGCACAAGGTTTATCAAGTGCCATTATGACTAATAACTTAAGAGAAGCAGAATTTTTCTTGAGTCAACAAGGTTCTGACTGTGGAATTGCCAATGTAAACATCGGAACTTCAGGAGCCGAAATTGGCGGAGCCTTTGGTGGAGAAAAAGAAACAGGTGGTGGACGTGAGTCCGGATCAGATGCATGGAAAGTGTATATGAGAAGACAAACAAATACGATTAATTACACGACCGAATTACCCTTAGCACAAGGAATTAAATTCGATTTATAATATAAAATAGACCGTAAAAAAAGACGAAACGCTATGTTTCGTCTTTTTTTTATACCCTATTTCTAAAAAGCATCTTTTATATAAATGGGATAAATACAATTGGTTTAGAATGAATAGCTGTATTTTTGTACAAAACTAATTCCATGCAACATATCCGAAAAACGTACATAAGTCCCGCTACTGAAGTGGCAGAGCTTATCAACGAAAATTATCATTTACTCTTATTTTTAGAACATTTAAATATTGATTTTTTGGTATATGACAAAACGGTACAACAAGTCTGTGAAGAAAATAATATAGATCTGAACGTATTTATTGTCTTAGGAAACTTATACAATGGTTTTTTTCCAAATAAGGAAGAGCTAGATTCTTTAAAAGACATTGAGTTGATTATTCTGTTTTTAAGAAACAGCCATTTGTATTATAGAAACGAAGTCTATCCAAAAATATTAAAGTATATCAGTATTCTTCGAGCGCACAATACCTCTAAGGACATCGCATTAGTAGAACGCTTTTTTAAAGACTATTTTAATGAAGTAGTCGAACACATGGGCTATGAAGATGAAATTGTATTCCCTTACTTTTCCCAATTATTAAGAGGCGACACACAAAATTCTAATTTTTCGGTAAAAGGATACAGAGAGCACCATTCTGACATCGAAGTTAAACTCTCCGATTTAAAAAATCTACTCCTCAAACATATCGTCATAAAAAATGAACGCACCACCCGACGTAAGTTTTTACATACCTTATTTGAATTAGAATTTGATTTAGGAATTCACTCAAGTATCGAAGAAAAAATACTACTTCCTCTTATAGAAAACATAGAAAAGGAGCAGGTACATGGATAAGCAAAGAACACATATTATACTTATAGAACCTTCATACATCGTTTTTGAAGGACTTTCTCAAATTTTATTAAAGTCAAACAATCACTTTTCTATTTGTCATCACACGGATTTAAAGCACATAGATTCTCTTATCAAAAAAGAGAACAACAATGTGGTTATCTTAAACCCTTCAATGCTTCAAAACAGGAATAATGACTATATAAAATTAAAAAACAATCACCCTTCTATCAGCTGGGTAGCCCTTGTTTACTCTTATTTCGACCAAGAAATTCTCCGTAAATTTGACAGCCAAATAAACATTACAGAACCTCCAAAAGACATCATTTCAAAAATCCTAAAAATAGCTGGACCTCAGAAAACAATAACAACGAATCGCCCAGTTGCTTTAACGGAACGGGAAACAGATATTCTACTTCATTTAATAGATGGACTCTCGAATAAAGAAATTGCGAACACCTTATCCATTAGTATCCATACCGTCATAAGCCACCGAAAAAATATTACCGAAAAAACAGGCATCAAAAGCTTACCTGGGCTCACTATTTATGCCATTACTAAAAAAATAATACAATTAGACGCTTAACTATCCCTATTTATAATTAATAGCAGTTACAATATCCCTATTTAAAGGGATTGTGAATTCCTTGCTATGACGCTACTTTTGTTCCCTATATAATCCCTAAATTAAAGGAGACATCATGAAGCAGGCAATTATCATTTTACTATGTATTCAAGGTTTATTTTCAAGCCTCTATGCATCAGAAACAGGTAGCATTACAGGAAATATAATAGACATGAATACGGAAGCACTTCCATATGCTTCAGTCGTTCTAAAAAACATCAATACGGACACTACTTCAGGAACAATGTCCGATGATAACGGGTATTTTTATTTTAATAATATCCAACCTGGTTCCTACCAAATATCTGTTTCCTACATGGGATTAACCAGCTATCAATCCGCAATCATTACCCTGAGAAAAGGGGAACGCATAGAAATTAAAGACATCACCTTACAAGCATCTAAGAATATACTATCCGAAGTTGTGATACAAGGTAGTAATACGATTAGCGTTATTAAACCAACGTATGTTAAATATAAAGTAAGTTCCCTTATTTCTCAAACAGGAGGAAATGCCGGTGACATCTTAAAAAACATGCCTTCAATAGCGATGGATGGAAGTCTTGGACAGAATAGAAATATCAAATACAGAGGACTTGGTAGTGCGTATACAAAAGTACTGATCAATGGAAAAGACACGGGACTACGCGGTAAGAATAGAGAATCTATCATTGATCAAATTCCTGCAAGTAGCATCAAATATATTGAAATACTTTCTGTTCCTGGAGTAGAATACCAATCCGAAGGAATCAATGGTATTGTAAATATTGTTTTAAAAGAAAACCTTACATACGGGACCAATGGAAACGTACAAGTAATGGTTGGAAATGGACACGGACTGTCTGGAGGCTTTGGAATCTCACATAAAACGGAGAAACTTACCGTATTTGGAAATTACGACTATCAAGAAAAAGACCTGATTAAAATAGAAGAAAAACTAAAAACTTCTTTTAAAGACGGAGCCATATCTGGATACGAAAGAAAAATAGAAAAAGAAGACAGACATTCTCTCAATCAAACCTTCAGAACAGGATTTGACTACTTACTACTCCCTAGAACAAAATTAAGCGCCACGTATATCTACGGGTCACAACAGGAAGGAAGAGCGAAGGTAAATGGGATGCAAGAGTCAGATTCAGACAGGAATTTCGAAGAAGGAGCCGAAGAAATAAAAACCAGAAAACAACCGAGTGACTACCAACAAGTACTTGCATCGATTCAGCATTCGTTTAAAAACAATACACAGCTGTCTACTGATTTTAGTTATATGAAATCCAACCAAGACAAAAACGAATTAAAAACAACGCACAAGGTAGATAAAGACGGGCGATGGTTAGATTTAACACCAAAAGTTGAAGATAAAAATGAACTTAACGAACGCAGTACATACACCTGGAGCCTCGGAATTAAAGAACTAAAAATAGGCGCTCAAAACATCCAACTAGGATATACTGGAATTTCAGAAACCAGTGATTTTAAGGCTTCAAAAAGTAAATTTAACTACAAGGATCTCAGCTGGTCTGTCGGGGCTGATGGGAAGGATAATTTTACACTAAAAGAAACCACACAAGCACTCTATGCGAGTGATGAATTTACCTATTCGTTTTTGCGAATTAATGCAGGAATTAGATATGAGTTTACTCAAGTGACTTCTCTCACAACGGATCAAAACAACCAAGTAAAAGCAAATTACGCTATTGTATTACCTAATATTTCTTTTACCGCAAATATAGACAAGACACAATACCTAACTTTCAATTTTGGAAGACGTATTCGACGCCCTGGATTTAAAGACTTAAATCCATATTTAGAAGAAAAGGAAATTGACTTTTTTAAGACTGGAAATCCGGATTTGATGCCAGAAAAAGCATGGGCCTATGAAATAGGATATTTAAAAAACTTCAAGCACTTTAATATTGGAGCCAACCTCTTTTACAGAGACATCAATGATGTAATCCAAAAAACATTGACAGAAGACACTCAAGGAATTATTACAGAAAAACCATTAAACACTGGACATGCCTGGACAAAAGGTATTGAATTTATGACGAGTATTTCAGCCCTTGACTTCTGGCAATTAAACGCAAGTTACTCCATCTTTAAATCAAAAATTACCAGTGGTGAATATAAAGGAGATGCCTTAAAAGACCAATATAAATGGTCTGCAAAAGCCATCAATGATTTTAAATTACCTTACAATACGCAATTGCAACTATCCCTGAATGCTGTTGGCCCTAAAAAAACAAAAATAGAATCGGAAAAGACGATGTGGTTTTCAGATTTGGGTATTGAGAAATCTATAGGAAATGGCGCCTCTCTAATGTTACGAGTGACAGATATATTTGATACATTATCTAACGATAAAACAAAATATACAGATAAATCTACTACCTACGAACATGAAAGCACGTTAGGAAGGGTTTTCTTAGCAGGAGTTAAATATTCATTTTAACTAAAAAAAATATGCTGAAAAAAACCAGAAAATGGCATAACTGGATTGGATTAATTTTAAGTATCCCCACTTTTATAGTGGGGTTTACTGCTTTATTAATCACCTTCGAAGGCGCTTATAAAAACAATACTAGTGAACCTCTTATTAATGTAGCCTGGCTACCTGGGTATTCTAAGATACTTTCAAATAGTGTAACTTCTGAAAAGAGTCCACGTATTAGAGCCAGTTTAAGCCTTTCTCTAAACGAACGCTTCATAGGTACTTCTAATGGGCTTTACGTTGTGAGAAACCATCAGGTAACAAGTATTACGACCATAGAAGGAACAGCGGTACACTGTCTTCATAAGACTGATTCCTGTATTTGGATTGGCACAAAAAAGGGACTCTTTAAAATGGAACTTTCTTCGCGAAAAACAAGCGTAACGTTTGATAAAGAAATTCATCATATAGAAAGTCCTAACGATAGTACTCTTCTTATTTCAGATAACAAAACCCTTTATATAAGCACTAATAAAGGAGGTTCTTGGAGAAAAGATAGTCTATCTCAAAACTTACACTTCCCTATAATAGCAACGGCTACTTCTCAACAAACGAAGAGTATTAAGCTCCATAAATTAATTATAGACATGCATACTGGAAAAGCATTTTTAGGTAAAAAACTTGAGGGTATTTGGGTTTTTATTTTAGGCCTGAGTCTGTCTGTTTTATCCTTTACAGGTAGTTACATGTGGTATAAAAAAAGAAGTAACAAAGCCAAACGTGCGACCAAAGCACTGGATATAAAACGAAAGAAAGATACACGTAAAATACAGTAATTAGTAGCACAAAAAAAGAACAAAGGTTTATTACAAGATTCCCTTTGTTCTTTTCTATAAATACTAATCTTTTTTAATTAGCAGGTAATAATCATTTTCTAATTTTAGATATCCTTGGTCGTATATATAATAATAGGTATTTCCTGTTTTAGTAGTATATATGGAAGTGAAAAAATTAAATATAAAGCCTGCATCTAGCAACTTAATTTTAGTTGCTTTCGTTTTACCGAGATAATTAAGTTCCGTCAGAATTTTATAGTTCTTACGCAATCTATTATTGGTGTTACGAATTAACTTTTTACTATCAACATTCACATTATTATTATAGGAATTCCTACAATAATCTGAGCAAAACTTTTTATCGATCCTACCATGGATAGTTTTGCTACATTCTAGGCATACTTTAATTTCTCCAATCATAACTGAGGATCTTATTTCGAAAATTCAAATTCCTAACTCTTAATCTTCTGTCACACTACCCCAATTTTCACCTGATTTAATTCGGTATAATTGCATTTCTGAGATCCCAAATTGCTTGGCAATCATTTTCATACGAGTTCTTCTATTAGGATCGTTAATTTTTCGTTTAATCAACTTCACTTTCGCTTCCGTTAATTTTGAATATTTACGAACTTTCGATGCTTTTATCACCAAAGGGTTACTTTTCTGATGTTGTGCAACTTCAGGTCTTGTTAACCATTTTAGATTAACCGATTCGTTATTAACCTTATCAAAATCTAAGTGTGTTACATATTTCTTATCCTCTGGATTTTCTAAAAAGGCTTTGGCAATTGCTCTATGAACATAACAAGAAGTTCTTTTCCCTCCATTCTTTGCAATCCAAAACATTTTATAGCCTCCTGTCAAGTTGGTTTTCACTAATGCAAACTCCTCTTGATCCACTTTACGGGACTTTACGCGACCGTAATTCGAAACTTTAAACAACTCGAATTCGCTCCACAAGTCCTCCCTGTAAGGCTTCCAAACCTCGTTTTTAAAATCTATTATCATATAACCATTATTTAAGTACGAGACAAATATACAACTAAATTACTCGAATTCAAACGACTACACCCATTTACAAACAGTTACATACGAAAGTAAGCACTTAAAAACCACCTAACTCCTTGTTCCTGTTATAATTTTGCCTCGTTGACAGGAACTAATGAATGTTAATAAAAAATAAAAATTAATACTATGAGATCTTTAAAGAACAATGCCCACTTTATAGGGCATAGCAGAAACACACATGGAATCAATAGCTTAGAAAAAGAGAGCAACGTAGCCAAACTACCCGGCACAAGTAACGGTTCTCATAAGAACAAGGCTGAAAAGGAAATTATTCAGACGGATTTCCACAATAATATTCACCCTCTAAATCCGCTATTTAATTCCAAAATCACCGCTTAAAAAAGGAAAATCTAACACCCCAATCTTCAAAGGTAAATGGAAAAACAAGGAACGTAGTCCAAGTAAAACAATAGAAATAAAAGCATCGAATTATCAGGAAAAGACCCTATAAATTCAAGCATAATTTAAAACAAAGAAATCATGAGCACACTTAGAAACAAAGTTCAGTTAATCGGAAACTTAGGAAATGACCCAGAAATTATCACTTTAGAAAGCGGTAAAAAAATAGCGAAATTTTCTTTAGCAACCAACGAAAGCTATAAAGATAGCGAAGGTCAAAAACAAACAATTACAGATTGGCACAATATCATTGCCTGGGGTAAGACCGCGGATATTATCGAAAAATTTTTA
Organism: Flavobacteriaceae bacterium; assembly: GCA_016764435.1. Lineage (GTDB taxonomy): Bacteria > Bacteroidota > Bacteroidia > Flavobacteriales > Flavobacteriaceae. The sequence goes on from JAESRX010000091.1 coordinate 44,370, forward strand.
ACGAAAGGAAAAGAAGTTGCCGTCGAAGGAAAATTGACCAACCGCTCTTACGAAACTAAAGAAGGAGAAAAACGATACATCACAGAAGTTGTGATTAATGAAGTTCTGATGCTGGGGAGTAAATAGATTAATAACCGCCATTTCTTGGTTGAAAAATTTAACCCATCACAAATATATGACTCTTATAAAACACTTTTTTTTTGAATTATCATAATTATAAATTTTCATTATATATACAGCATATTTAAGTAGTTATTTAATTGTTTTTAATGAATTCCTTATTTCAATTCGTTTCTATTAACTATATTCGAAAATGAAAAATTGCGATTTTCACAAAAAAAGCGGCAACCAAAAAGTTTATATCTAAAATAGAGTAGGTAGAATTTAATTGTAAATTATGAAAAAATTAAATGATTTTAAAAAAAATGAATTAACACTTTCCAATCTTTTTAAGTCCGACGGAGACGGTCTAACTAGATATAGGCGTGGGGATCATTATGGTGCAGACACTTATGAAGATGAGAATCAGGATGGAGTGCTTAGCTCAGGAGATACTGTTCCTTTAGATGATGGATCTACTGTGTGCCCTTAATATTAATTCAAACATAAAACTCTAATTTTAAATTAGAGTTTTTTATACTATAATTTATGAAATACATTGGATTAAGTGTTTTAATAATTTTAATTTTTGGTTGTAAAACTAATTCCGTAAAGAAATATCAAGGAGTAGAATTATGCAAAATTATTTTTAAATTAAATGAGAATGATCAAAAATATAGAGGCAATGAGCTCATAACAAACCCTTTTTTTTCAATTCTAGATTCAATTAAAAACGCTGAAAATATCAGTAACGAAATTTATAGAGGATTCTCTTTAGAAAAACAATTGGAATATGGAAGGAAGGCAAGAGCAATTGCAAATAAACTTCCTCAAATTAGTGAACAACTGATAGATTCTCTTATGATTTTACAAGAAATTCTTGATAATAAAAACACTGAAATATTGATAGACGTTATAAAAAAAGCTGGATACCCGAATATAGACAGTTTACCTTGTGAAAAATCACCAGACCTTGTGTTTCTTCATTCTCAACCACAATATTTTAAAGAAATTAAATTATTGATAACTGAGGAACACAAAAAAGAGGCAATAAATGATTTTTTATACGGAATGATATTAAGACATATAGGAGGAAGAAAAGAAAATGACCTAAAAAAAGTTATTAATGATATTGAAATTATCATTGATTAAACAATAATTTTAACATGACTACTTCTAGTACAATCATTTACACTACGTATTGAACTATTTAATATTCTTAAAAAAATTAGCTGAATTCAACTTATAAACGCAACATTTGGGTTAAACAATAATTGATTCATTACAAATATAGGGTTTTGATATAAAAACCTTTTCCGAGGCCTCCTATTTAATTTTTCTTCCACTTGTTTTATCATCTGTTCAGTTAGTATCGAAAAGTCACTTCCTTTAGGAAAATATTGCCTAATAAGCCCGTTTAAATTCTCATTAGAACCTCTTTCCCATGAATGGTAAGGGTGGGTAAAATAATAATCTATTCCTGAAAATTCAGCTGCTTTTTTATGTCCTGCAAACTCTGGACTTCCTAATAAATTTGGTAGTATTTCTTAAGCTACATTTTTATTGTTTTTTATTTTTAATTCCATTTCTGCTGGAAACTTGCACCCTAAAAATGAGTGTATTATTTTGTAATTATACCAGTTGATATAGTTATCTATAACTCAAGTTTCGCACTTAGATAAATTTACGCAACCTACTGATAATTACGTTTATGGGTATTTACTAGGAGTCCAAAATCCTCAATATTCGCTATTATTTTACGTGTAATTAACTGAACATCAATGGATTCAATCATTTTTTCCAAAACATCAATCACCAAACTAACAACTGCTAATATTCTGATGTTCAGTTTATTCTCTATGTAATCTTGTTTTAAATCTTTAAACAAGCCTCCTATAGTTTCGTAGGCTTCCATTCTATATCGAATACTGGTGAGTAAATATTGAACCATTATAATGCTTATTTGTGCGATTTGAATATCGAAATTAGTGGACTGACATTTTCCAAGACCAAACAACTGCTTCGCTTCTTTAAAAAACACTTCTATGGACCATCTGATACTGTATATTTCAATAGCCTTTACAAATTTCAGTGTGGTGTCAGTTGATATTAAAGTATGCCATTTGCCATTCTTTCCACGTTTTGAAATAAATACAGAACCTTAAGACCTTCAATTTCAGTTACATAATGATGGTAGTAATAATTAAATTTACGGCAACGTTTTGGTTTTATTTTCTGTTTTTTGAGTTGTGACAACGTTTTTATCTTTGATCGAACTTCAATTTTACTGTTGTATTTATACATCCCAATAATATGAGTTAAGCTACTAATGTCCCGTAACTTCCTAAGTAATTTAACACTTGTAAACCAGCTGTCTATTAAGATGTAATCTACAGGTACCTTACGTTTTATAATCCTTGAGAACATTTGTACCGATAGGTCTGTTTTCTTTTTATTGAGTTCCTGATACCTTTTTACTGCAATTGTTTTATTACATCTCGGCGTTTTCTTTTGAAGTCTACGTTGCTATGCTGTTAATCCGTATTTTAATTTTGATGTTTTACTTTCACGGTGTAAACTAAAATCAACAGGAATAAATACACTTCCGTTCCAATAACCAGCAACAAGTAGTTTAAAACCCAGGTAATACGTTTTTGATACATGGTTGTATATTTTTGAAACACCTTCAATTGTCTTTCCTGTTTTAGAAAGATCCGTATCATCAAAGATCAAGCATCTTGTAGCATCTTGTAGCATCTTGAGATGGAGTAAAGAACTCTTCTTTTAATAGATATTGCTTCACAAACTGAGATAGAAAAACGCTCCAATTTATCTTTTGATTTGCTAGGATTCGATAGTATGAATCTTTACCAGACTGACCTAATCCCTTGTCTTTTAAACTTATAAGTCCATGAATAGAATCAAACCCGATAATAGGTGAAATTAAAAGTGTAGAAATAAAATTACCGAATGAAATCCCCGATTTCTTACACCAACTAAACTTGTTTTTAATTTTATTGAATCCTAAAATATTTAGATGTGCTTGTAGGTATTCTGAACGAAGCCAATCTTATTAAATTTTCCTTTTTATCTCCTGTATTTTTGTAATACCTTCGTGTTCTAGCATGTTTTGTACTTTGTGTGTTGGAACTTAAATGTACAATAAAACCAGGGGCTTACCTTGGTTTTCATGCTATTTATTTTTATCTAAACACCTCTAAATTAAAGGTACGAAACTTAAGTATTAAACATTTCTATAATCAATATACAATATGGCTACTAATAAAAACAAGCACCCTCAAAAAGTATAAGACACTCACGACATAAATAAAGTAGAAAACCTTCATAAATTTATAGCAAAGAAAAATACTGTAAAAAAAGCTTTTAAATGAAAGGTTTTCAAGTAAAAAGGCTTCTACACCCAATATTTCACTAATTTTGCGGAGATTTAATTTAAACTAAAAAAACAATGAAATATTTTCTCCTATTATTTTTATCATGTGTTGCTATTACAGCAAATGCACAAAAATACGAATTCAAAGATTTAAAATTGATTAAAACAACTCCCGTAGAAAGCCAAGGTAGATCCGGTACCTGTTGGAGTTTTGCCGCTGGTGGTTGGATGGAATGTGAAATGATTCGTATTACGAACGATTTAGAAAACTTATCGGAATTATTTGTGGTACGTCATAATTACTACGAAAAAGCAGTGAAATTTGTACGCATGCATGGGAAGATAAACTTTAGCCAAGGAGCCGAAATGAATGACCCTATTATTGTGCTAAAAAAATACGGAATGCTTCCAGAGAGTGCTTATAAAGGGTTGAATTATTTATGGGCTAACCAAGATCCTATACACATACATGGTGAATTGGAAGCGGTTTTAATGGGGTATTTAAAAGGGGTGATTGCCAATAAAAACAAAACATTATCTAGTGTATGGAAAAAAGGGATTGACGCTATTTTAGATACTTATTTAGGAAAAGTACCAACATCGTTTACCTATAAGGACGGAAAAAATTATACGCCGCGTACATTTGCGGACCAGGTAGTTGGAGTAAAAGCAGATGATTATACTTTTATAACATCATTTACCCATCACCCATATTATACATCGTTTGTATTGGAAGTTCCTGACAATACTTCTTTCGGATTGTATCAAAATGTACCGATGGACGAATTATTAGCCATAATAGAAAACTCAATCAATAAAGGATATGCGGTTGGTTGGTCTAGTGATGTGAGCGAAAAAGGCTTTCAGTATTCAAAAGGTTTTGCGGTAGTACCAGCATTAAAAATAGAAGAATTAGACAATTCTGAGCGTTTACGTTGGGAGAAACTAAGTGATAGTGATCGTAAAAAACAAATGCTTTCTTTTAAAAACATAGTGCCAGAAAAAACAATTACACAACAAATGCGTCAGCAAGGTTTTGATAGCTACGAAACTACGGACGACCACGGTATGTTGATTGTAGGTATTGCAAAAGATACAAATGGAACGAAATACTTTAAAGTAAAAAATTCTTGGGGTGTAAATAGTAAATACGATGGTTACTTTTATGCTTCTGAAGCTTTTGTGAAATACAAAACAATTTCTATTGGAGTACATAAAGATGTGATTCCAACTGCAATTGCGAAGAAATTCAACTAATTATTTTTAAATAATTATAGCATTAATAATAGCCTGTGATTTTCATGGGCTATTTTTTGTTTTAAATATATTGATATCATAGTGTCAGTGTCCATTTAAAAAGTGTATTACGCAATACATGAAAATTCTTTCAAGTACTATTCTTCCTAGGTTTTTTGTGTTTATTTAAAATGATGATTTTCGCATATTTCTTTCATTTAAAATCATGTTAAATATATAATTTATTGTAACTAATACGTATTGGACTTCCTAATAAATTTGGGTAACTAATCAGTTCTAAAGATTGAACTCAAATTTAGCGACAAGTCGGAGTGCATCGATCACATTTAGTCCATTTTTAATGGTTGTGTCGATGATAGATCTAATCTGAGCAAAATCTTGGGCAGTTTGTTCTTTTTTAAATTGTCCTGATATTTTTTGCTTTACTTTTACATTTCTAATAGCTCTTTCTGAAGCGTTATTATCTCCGGGTACATTTTCATTATACAAGAAAGTAAAAAGTTGCTCTTTTTCTCGATTCATTCTTTTACAAAAACTGTAAAGTTCTTTGAGCTCCTTATTGGGAGGGATTTTTAGCAATGTATCAAGTCTTTTATTTAATTCGTTTCTAGCAGAGCTATACGGATATTCCTGCGGTAACATTTTCGATTTTAACTTTAAAGCATCCAATAGAATTTCTGAAAAAGAGACACTCCATTTGTTTTTATCGTATCTCTCATTTAGATAGTTAAGTCTTCTTAGCAGGTGAGGAATACAGGTTTGATGGTCGTGTGCTGCTGTTTTTAGTTGAGCTTTCCATCCATCATGAACTAAAATACTTTGGCTAAACCCTTCTGGAAAAAGTTTGTTTATTGTAGCAAAACCACGATTACTTGAGTGACTTATAAAGGTTAACTTATCTGTCTGCCAAGTCCAATACCAATGTTTCTTTTTATTAACATTGATGCCTGTTTCATCAGTTCCAATAACGGAACTTTCAGAAATTCTGTTTTTGATTTCTTGGTAAATAGTATCTGTTTTTCTTGCAAATCTATTGAGTAAACAATGAATCCCCCCTTCACTAATATTAACATGAAAAACATCGTTAAATAATTCTTTCATCCTTGCAAAAGGCAAATATTGTCGCGCATGAAAATAAGAGATTAATGCTTCCATATTTTCTCCGTAACTCACAGGGTACTTAATATGATCTGGAAAAGGAGCAGTGCTACTACATCCACAGGTACACGTCTTTGAATAGCTTTGATATTCTGTAAAAACAGCTTTAATTTTAGGGATATCAACAATCTGTCTAGAATTACTTTTGACACCTGATATTTTTTCCAAAGAGTTGCCACATCTTACACATTCAAGAGGGCTTAATATAACTATTTCATCAGGCGTACTTATTCTCTTTAAGGTACTACCTAGCCTTCCTTTTTGTCCTCCTGGTTTTTTACCTGATGCTTTTCGAAGACTTTGATTAGGTTTTGGACGATTAGGGTCTTGAGATGGAGGCATAGAACTATTATTACTATTCTTTTTTCCTTCATACTTATCTAATCGTTTGCGTAGAGATTTATTCTCAATAACTAACTCGTCGACTCTACCTAAAAGGAGATCAACTCTATCTAATAAATCATCATATTTAACTCGCTTTGCCATAATAATCTTGAATTACAAAAAAACGAATTATTTCGAAAAAAAAGAATTAAATAACTTGATAATTATCAAGGAAACAACAAGAGGTTATCAACAACAACTGGAAATATCGCTCTTTTTTCAAACTACTGATTAGTTACAATATATCATTTTTCAAAGTTTTTTCGTCAGAGTACATAGATATTGCAATCTCTCTCTCTATAAAATATAGAGTTAAGCTTTTTATTTATTTTTTTTCCTACATCCAATGCACCATGTTTTTTATAAAAAGAAGAAACCATCTTTTGTAGTTTTTCTTGATCTAATTTAGATAAATCTTGGCTTTCACTCCAACCTGTCAACTCATAAGGTACAGTCGCATTAAAAGTGATGGTTTTTTCAAAATAGGAAAATCCTGCACCTGTAAAATTACCATCGGTATCAGACGGTAATACCAAGCTTGTAATTGTTTTTTCATCCATATGGTTGGTAGTATTATCAACTTCCACTAATTTAAAATAAGCATTGGTTTCTTTTGTTAGCATTTCACCCACTTTTAAAGGAAATACTTTAATAGTTACCGTTTGTTCTCCGCTTTTTAAAATTGCTAA
>JAESRX010000017.1 GCA_016764435.1 Flavobacteriaceae bacterium
GCCTCCACGATATCGTGGAGGCTCTTTTTGCTATTTTCGCGAAGTCCTATTTAAACATGTCCATTCCTGGAATGGCAGGCATTCCGTCTTTTGCGGTAATGGCTAATTCTCTTTCATTTATTTCTCGTGCTTTTTCTAAGGCTTTATTTAAGGTGAGAAGTACATAATCTGCTATTTCTTCAGGGTCCGTTAATGCCTTCGAAATATCAATGTTTTTAATCACACTATTCGCCGTAACGGTTACTTGAACTAGGTTATTGTTGCTTTTTTCATCTATAAGAATGGTGTCCATTCTTATTTTTGTTTGTTCAATTTTTACTTGAGTTTCCTTTAATTTACGCATCATTCCTGAGACATCTCCAAACATAACTTTTAGATTTTAATTTTATAAGAAGACAAAAGTAGTATATTTGAGTCGCTTACTAAATTCAGTAGCTATAATTAATAGTAATTTTATGAAACATTATAGGGTATTATTCCTCATAAGTCTTATTTTTGCTGCCTCGTGTAAAAATGAAACAATGAAGAAAGAAATAAAAACGGCACCGATAGCGGCTAAAATTGAAAAAAAATTAGAAAAGCATGGTGATGTTAGAGTTGATAATTACTATTGGTTAAACGACCGTGAAGATAGTAATGTAATAGACTATTTAAATGCTGAAAACGATTATTACAACGAATTAACAGGCCATACGAAGGGGTTTAAAGATGATTTGTATAGCGAAATGAAAGGACGTATCAAAGAAGATGATGAGTCCGTTCCTTTTAAGAAAAATGGCTATTATTATATCTCTAAGTTTGAAAAAGGAAGCCAGTATCCAATACATTCTCGTAAAAAAGGAAGTTTGGAAGGCGCAGACGAATTGCTATTTGATGTAAATATCATGGCAAAAGGCCATACTTATTATAAATTCACGGGATTATCTGTGAGTCCAAACAATCATATTGTGGCTTATGGAATAGATACTGTGAGTAGAAGACAGTATACATTGTACTTTAAAAACTTGGAAACAGGTAAAATGTATGATGAGAAAATTGAAAATACGACAGGGGGAACTACTTGGGCCAACGATAATAAAACGGTTTTTTACACCTTAAAAGATCCTGTAACCCTACGTAGTGATAAAATTTACAGACACGAATTAGGAACTGATCCTACAAATGATGTCTTAGTATACGAGGAATTAGACGATACTTTTGGAACCTTCGTGTATAAAACAAAATCGGATAAATTTATTATTATTGGATCACATAGTACGGTTTCTACGGAGTGTAGATTACTTGCTGCAGATAATCCATTGGGTAAATTTAAGATATTCCAACCGCGTGAGCGTGATTTAGAATACAATGTGGCGCATTATGATGGTTATTTTTATATCCATACCAATAAAGACAAAGCGTTGAATTTTAAAATAATGAAAACACCAGAGGATAAATTTACCATGGAAAATTGGGTAGATGTAATTCCTCATCGTTCGGATGTTTTATTAGAAGATATTTCTATTTTTAAAGACTTTTTTGTCTTAGAGGAGCGCAGTAACGGATTGAATAAAATTAGAATTATCAAATGGGATAAATCAGAAGATTACTATTTGCCTTTTAATGAAGAAACCTATTCTGCAGGAGTTTATTACAATGCGGATTTTGATACGAACACCATTCGATACAGTTATAATTCCTTAACCACACCGAGTTCTGTTTTGGATTATAATGTAATTGATAGGTCTAAAAAATTAATCAAACAACAAGAAGTATTAGGCGGTAAATTTGACCAATCAAACTACAAAAGTGAACGTGTGTGGGCTACTGCTAGAGATGGAAAAAAAGTAGCCATGTCTATGGTGTATCATAAAGACACTAAATTCACGAAAGACACGCCTTTTTTATTATATGCGTATGGATCTTATGGATATACCATTGATCCTGGGTTTAGTACCACTAGATTAAGTTTATTGGATCGAGGTTTTGTGTTTGCAATTGCTCATATTAGAGGAGGCGAATATTTAGGCCGTCAATGGTATGAAGATGGAAAAATGATGCAGAAACTAAATACATTTACCGATTTTATTGATTGTGGTAAATTTTTAATTGCCAATAACTATACATCGGCGGAGCATTTATATGCCAGTGGAGGTTCTGCTGGAGGTTTGTTAATGGGAGCGGTTTTAAATATGAATCCAGAAATATTTAATGGTGTGATTGCAAGTGTCCCTTTTGTGGATGTTGTAACGACGATGTTAGATGATAGTATCCCTTTAACTACGGGAGAATATGACGAATGGGGGAATCCAAACGAAAAGGAGGCTTATGAGTATATGAAATCCTATTCTCCTTACGATAATGTAAAAGTACAAGCGTATCCAAACATTCTGGTTACCACAGGGTTACATGATTCTCAAGTACAGTATTTTGAGCCTGCTAAATGGGTGGCTAAATTAAGAGATATGAAAACAGATAGCAATCAATTGTTACTGTATACTAATATGGATGCGGGTCATGGTGGGGCTTCTGGGCGCTTTGAAGCCTTAAAAGAAATAGCCATAGACTATGCTTTTTTATTAGATTTAGAAGATATAAAAGAATAATTAGAAATATTTTATTAAATTTGCATGTTAATTAAAGCAATATCATAATTTATTTTATGAAGGAACATAAAAAAATTTCCCATAATATATTGGACTTAATTGGTCATACGCCAATGGTTCAGTTAAATAGAATTACCAATCATTTACCAGGCGCATTTTATGCCAAATTAGAAGGGTCCAATCCGGGTCATTCTATGAAGGATAGAATTGCGTTACACATCATAGAAAACGCAGAAGAAAAAGGATTGTTAAATCCAGATTCAACCATTATTGAAACGACCTCAGGGAATACAGGTTTCAGTTTGGCGATGGTGAGTATTATTAAAGGGTACAAGTGTATCTTAGCGGTAAGTTCTAAATCATCTAAAGATAAAATAGACATGCTTAAGGCCATGGGGGCCAAAGTATATGTATGTCCAGCACATGTAAGTGCAGACGATCCGAGATCTTATTATGAGGTCGCTAAGCGTTTGCATGCAGAAACAGCTAATTCTGTGTATATAAACCAGTATTTTAATGCCTTAAATTCAGAAGCGCATTATAAATCTACTGGGCCAGAGATTTGGGAACAAACCGATGGTGAGATTACACATCTAGTGGCGGCAAGTGGAACGGGTGGAACTATTTCCGGTACGGCAAAGTTTTTAAAAGAAAAGAATCCTGGAATTAAAATTTTAGGAGTAGATGCTTTTGGATCGATTCTTAAAAAATTCCATGAAACAGGAGAGTTTGATAGTAAAGAGATCTATCCATATCGCATTGAAGGTTTAGGAAAAAACTTAATCCCAACGGTTACGGACTTTAATATTATTGATAATTTCGAAAAAGTTTCTGATGAAAACGCGGCACATACTGCGCGGTCATTAGTCACCCAAGAAGCTATTTTTGCAGGCTATACTTCAGGAGCTGTATTACAAGGAGCTTTACAGTATGGAGAACAAGGTTTTTTTGATGCTCATAGTAAAGTGGTGCTTATATTCCCAGATCATGGATCGCGTTATATGAGTAAAATATACAGTGATGACTGGATGCAAGAACAGGGTTTTTTCGATACACAAAAGCAAGCGCAAGCGGCGGTTGAATTTATAAAATAGAAAATTCTTACAGAAATATTAAAAGAGATTTTTAGCATGCTAAAAATCTCTTTTTTATTGGGATACATTTTTTTTGACCAATAAAAAGCACGTAATTTGTAAGAGCTAAAAACGGCTAGAAAATGTATGTTTTTGAGTCAATTTTAGTTGAAAAAATCAAAACTTATACAAATGAAAGATTTATTTGAAAGAATTATAAAAGATAAAGGACCTCTTGGAAAATGGGCGAAGCAAGCAGAAGGATATTATGTATTTCCAAAGTTAGAAGGACCTATTTCAAACAGAATGTCATTCAACGGTAAAGAGTTGGTCACTTGGAGTATCAACGATTATTTAGGATTGGCGAATCATCCAGAAGTTATAAAGGCGGATGGGGAAGCAGCAATGGAACATGGTATGGCTTACCCTATGGGAGCTAGAATGATGTCCGGACACACTAAATTTCACGAACAATTAGAGGAGGAATGTGCAGCATTTGTACAAAAAGAATCGGCTTATTTAGTGAATTTTGGATACCAAGGGATGGTTTCTGCCATCGATGCATTGGTTACCAAACGTGATGTAATTGTATATGATGTGGATTCTCATGCTTGTATTATTGATGGTGTGCGTTTACATCATGGTAAAAGGTATACGTTTAAACATAACGATATTGAGAGTTTAGAGAAAAACTTAGTGCGAGCGACTAAAATTGCAAATGAAACTGGAGGTGGAATTTTAGTGATTTCAGAAGGTGTATTTGGAATGCGTGGTATGCAAGGGAAATTAAAAGAAATAGTGGCTTTAAAAGCCAAGTATGGATTTAGATTATTAGTAGATGATGCACATGGTTTTGGAACACTTGGTGAAGGTGGTAGAGGCGCCGGTGTAGAGCAAGGAGTTCAAGACGATATCGATGTGTATTTTGCAACTTTTGCAAAATCTATGGCGGGAATCGGAGCGTTTTTTGCTGCAGATAAAGACATTATTCAGTACTTACAGTACAATATGCGTTCTCAAATGTTTGCGAAATCATTGCCTATGGCTATGGTAAAAGGAGCATTAAAACGTTTGGATATGATCAGAACCATGCCAGAATTAAAAGCGAAATTGTGGGAGAATACAAATGCCTTACAAAACGGTTTAAAAGAGAATGGTTTTGACATAGGAGATACGAACTCTTGTGTAACGCCCGTATATTTAAAAGGAGATATTCCTGAAGCAATGGCAATGGTAAATGATCTACGTGAAAATTACCGTGTATTTTGTTCTATTGTAGTCTATCCAGTAATTCCTAAAGGATTGATTATTCTTAGATTAATTCCTACAGCAATGCATAATTTGGAAGATGTTGACATTACCTTAAAAGCATTTTCTGGAATGAGAGTGAAATTAGAGGATGGAACCTATAAAAGAGTTGCTGCTGCAATGATGGAGAAATCAGAATAAATTTTATTAAAATTAAGTCATAAAAAATCCCTTTAAAATATATTTTAAAGGGATTTTTTTAGTACTAAAATAAAAGATTAGTAACCTTCAGAAATGTTTCTTAAGAGTCCTTTGTTAAGTAATTTGATCTGTTTTCCTTGTAAAGAAATAATTTTTTCCTTTTTAAAATTAGACAAAAGTCTAATTGCAGATTCTGTAGCAGTACCGATGGTATTTGCTATTTCTTCTCGCGTCAATATAATATCTATATTTCCATCTTTATCCAGTCCGAAAATTTCTTCAAGCTTTAATAAAGTTTCTGCAAGCCTGTCTTTTACAGGTTTTTGTGCCATTTGTGAAATAGAGTCATTGGCGTGATTCAATTGATTGGAAATGTTTTTCATCAATTGTAAGGAGAAAGCGGTATTTTGATTGATAGTTTGCATGATATCTCCTTTAGGTATAAAGCAAACTTTCATTTCTTCCAACGCTGTAACGGTTAGTCCTACAGGCTCTTCACTCAAAATAGAGCGATGGCCCAAAATATCACCACCTTTAACAAATTTTATAATTTGTTCTTTTCCGTTGGTGTTTAGTTTGGTTAATTTACATTTTCCTTGTTTGATACAGTAGAGTCCGTTGATAGCATGACCTTCGGTCATCAGGTTCTCTCCTTTTTTGATTGTTAGGGAAGTTTTGTGATCAGAAATAACATCTAACTCCTCAATTGTAAGTGTATGAAAAGCGTTAAAGCTCTTTATAATACATTGTCCGCATTTACTCATAATTGTTTGTTTGATAAGGTGTTTTTAGGGATTTCAAATATAAGAAAAATAAATGATAAATATCATTTGTTAGTACATATATTTGGCTAGTTTTGTTAAATATTAATAATACGTTGCGAATGGATGTTTGTTATCATTGTGGAAATGATTGTGAGGATAAATCACTTAAGATTGAACAAAAATATTTTTGTTGTAATGGCTGTAAAACTGTCTTTGAAATTTTAAATCAAAGTGAGTTAAATTGCTATTATGATTTCGAAAAAACACCTGGAAGTATTCCGAATGATATCAAAGAGAAATACGGATATTTAGACCATCAGGAGATCATCGAGAAATTGACAAGTTTCTCTGACGAGACGACGGAGGTAGTTCAGTTATACATTCCTACCATACACTGTAGCTCCTGTATTTGGATCTTAGAAAACTTACATAAATTAAATGATGGAATTGTTACTTCTACGGTGAATTTTCCAGATAAAACGGTACGATTTACGTACAAAAATCAAGAAATTTCCTTGCGGAAAGTGGTAGAATTAATGAGTTCTATTGGCTATGAACCGTATATTAGTTTGGATGATACTGAAGGCGCTAAAAATAAGGTAGATAAAACACTTATTTATCAGGTGACTGTCGCCGCTTTTGTTTTTGGGAATGTGATGTTACTTTCGTTTCCGGAGTATTTTGAAGTCGATGAATATTGGCTCAATCAATATAAATATGTGTTTAGAGGACTGATGTTAGTGATGTCTATACCTGTGGTGTTTTTTTCTGCACGTGATTATTTTATAAGTGCCTACAAGGGGATATCTCACCGTATTTTAAATATAGACATTCCTATCGCTTTGGGCATAGCGGTCCTTTTTGTCAGAAGTGTGGTGGAGGTTCTTTTTGATATAGGTGGTGGATTCTTTGACAGTTTAACCGGGTTGGTTTTCTTTTTGTTATTGGGGAAATTTTTCCAAAAGAAAACCTATAATTACCTGTCTTTTGAACGTGATTATAAATCGTATTTTCCCATTGCAGTGACTAAAATATGTGAGAATGGCGAGGAAAGTATCCCCCTACAAAACATAAAAAAAAGAGACAGATTACTCATTAGAAATGAAGAATTAATTCCTGTAGATTGTATTTTAATTTCTGGAAATGCATCTATAGATTATAGTTTTGTTACCGGAGAGGCGGTTCCTGTGGAGAAAGAATCGGGAGCGAAACTTTTTGCTGGAGGGAAACAAACAGCGGGTGCCATCGAAATAGAAGTTGTAGAAACCATTGAGCAAAGCTATTTAACCCAGTTATGGGGCAATGATGTATTTGCGAAAAAATCGACAAAGTCTATTAAAAATTTAACAGATTCTATTAGTAAATATTTTACCATGGCCATTTTAACCATCGCTACGGTAGCCGGTATTTATTGGTCGTTTATAGATGTAGGGATTGCTGTGAATGTGGTAACGGCTGTTCTTATTATTGCCTGTCCTTGTGCCTTGGCCTTATCTGCACCATTTGCATTAGGGAATATTCTACGCATCTTTGGCCTGCGCAAGTTTTATGTGAAAAATGCCGATACGGTGGAGCATTTGGCGAAAATAGACACCATCGTTTTTGATAAAACAGGAACCTTAACAAGTACGAGTAACAGTGAAATTAGTTATACAGGGACGGCTTTGACAAAAGAGGAGCAAGTGATTTTAAAATCATTATTACGAATGTCTAATCATCCCTTGAGTAGAGCTTTGTATGCCTATTTACCCGTTGCCTATAAGAAATTAGAGGTACAGGATTTTGAAGAAGTATTAGGGAAAGGTGTTGCTGCAACGGTAGGGGAGATGTCGGTGAAATTTGGTGCGGCCTCTTTTGTAGGCGCCAATAAAGGAAGCACAAACAGTACCGTTATATATGTCCGCTTGAATGAACAGGTGAAAGGCTATTATGAATTAAAGAACCAATACAGGGAAAAGGTGTCGCAAGTTTTCAGCGCATTGGCTCCTAATTATAAATTAGTGGTGTTGTCCGGAGATAATGATGGAGAGCGCGCTTACCTAGAAGAAATACTCCCTAAAAACACGGAATTAGTTTTCCATCAAAAGCCGGAAGACAAACTTGATTTCATAAAAAACTTACAAGAGTCAAAGTGCGTATTAATGGTCGGGGATGGGCTCAATGATGCGGGGGCTTTAATGCAAAGTAATGTAGGGATCTCAATTTCTGAAAATATCAATGTGTTTTCTCCTGCTTGTGACATCATTATGGACGCAAAACTGTTCCGAAAACTTCCGGATTTTATGCGGTATGCAAAGAAAACCGTCTTGATAATTAAAATGAGCTTTGGGCTTTCTTTTATGTATAACCTTGTAGGGATGTACTTTGCGTTAACAGGGATGTTAACGCCTGTAGTGGCTGCTATATTGATGCCTCTAAGTTCTATAACAATAGTGATTTTTGTCACACTTTGTACAAATTTGTTAACAAAAAAATAGTACATTTGTCTCGGTTTAAAGGATTAAAGGATAATTTAGTCGTTTTTAGAGTCGTTTTCATTCAAAGAACCTGTTTTTTTTATTATTTTTATAGCGAAATAAGATAAATGGAAGTAATTTATATCACTATCGGAGTCAGTATTATTGTAGCAGTCATGTTTTTTATCGCTTTTATAAAATCGGTAAAAAGTGGCCAGTACGAGGATACGTATACCCCTTCGGTAAGAATGTTGTTTGATGATGAGTTAGTCAAACCTACCAAAAAAAAGAAAACAAATAATAATCAATAATCAATTAATAACAAACTAACATTATTTTAGTATGGAAAAAGAACAATTTTATTACGATAACAAAATTGTAAAAATGTTCCTTTGGGCAACAATTCTTTGGGGAGTTGTTGGGATGCTGGTAGGGCTACTAGTAGCGTTTCTTTTTGTAGCACCCGGACTTTTAGAATTTGCAGGTTCTGACAATGCCATTTCATGGTTAAGCTTTGGTCGTTTAAGACCCTTGCACACCAATGCCGTGATTTTTGCTTTTGTTGGGAATGGGGCGTTTATGGGGATTTATTACTCAACACAGCGCTTGTTAAAAGCACGTATGTTCAACGATTTATTAAGTAGAATTCACTTTTGGGGATGGCAACTTATTATTGTAGCGGCAGCGATCACCTTACCTTTAGGATTTAATTCTTCGAAAGAATATGCGGAATTAGAATGGCCTATCGATATTTGGGTGGTACTTATTTGGGTGGTTTTTGGAATCAACCTTATCGGGACCATTTTAAAACGTCGTCAGCGTCATATCTATGTAGCAATCTGGTTTTATATCGCTACCTTTATTACCATCGCTATTTTGTATATCTTTAATAACTTAGCATTGCCAGTTTCTGGTTTTAAAAGTTATTCTGTATATGCAGGTGTTCAAGATGCTTTGATTCAATGGTGGTATGGACACAATGCAGTGGCCTTTTTCTTGACCACACCTATCTTAGGATTGATGTACTACTTTGTACCTAAAATAGCCAACCGTCCGGTATATTCATACCGATTATCTATCATCCACTTCTGGACTTTGATCTTCTTATACATTTGGGCTGGACCTCACCATTTACTTTATACTGCATTGCCAGAATGGGCACAGAATTTAGGAACGGTCTTTTCTATCATGCTTATTTTTCCATCATGGGGGGGAATGATTAACGGATTGTTAACCTTGAGAGGGGTTTGGGATAAAGTGCGTGAGACTCCAGAATTAAAATTCTTTGTCGTAGCAATTACGGGATATGGGATGACTACTTTTGAAGGTCCATTACTATCTTTTAAAAACTTGAATGCTATTGGTCACTATACAGACTGGATTATAGGTCACGTTCATATCGGAACCTTGTCTTGGAATGGATTTATGATTGCGGGTATTGTGTACTGGTTAGCGACTAAATTATGGAACACAGAATTGTATTCTAAGAAATTAGCCAATGCGCATTTCTTAATTGGAACCTTCGGAATTATGTTCTATGCGATTCCTTTATATATTGCAGGATTTACACAAGCCTTTATGTGGAACGAATTTAATCCTGATGGGACTTTGGTCTACGGAAATTTCTTGGATACTGTAACGGCTATTATTCCTATGTATTGGATGCGTGCTATCGGTGGTTCTTTATACCTAACTGGTTTTATCATTATGGCATTTAATATCATAATGACTGCAAGACAAGGCTCTAAAGTAGAAGATGAATTAGCAGAAGCAGCACCGTTGAAGAAAATTTCTTCAGGAAGGGCTACAGGGGAACCGCTTCACTCTTGGTTAGAAAGAAGAACGGTGTTATTTACTATTTTAACAACAGTGGCCGTTTTAGTAGGGACATTGGTAGAAATTGTACCGATGATGTTGGTAGAATCGAATGTGAAAACAATAGAAAGTGTAAAACCATATTCTCCTTTAGAATTAGAAGGACGTGATTTATATATTAGAGAAGGATGTAATAACTGTCACTCTCAAATGATTCGTCCATTCCGTTCAGAGGTGGCTCGTTATAGTGATAATGATCCTGAATTGTATTCCAAAGCAGGTGAATTTATTTACGACCGTCCATTCTTATGGGGATCACGTCGTACGGGACCAGATGTACATCGTATTGGAGGTAAATACAACGATAACTGGCACTTTAACCACATGTTAGATCCACGTTCTACATCGCCAGGTTCTATTATGCCACGCTATACTTGGTTGATTAAAAACACCTTGAATGCATCGAGTATTGAATCTAAATTAGAAGGATTGGTTTCCTTAGGTCATCCGTATTCGAAAGAAGAAATTGCCAATGCGCGTCAGTCTATTGCGACGCAAGCAGCGGGTATTGTAGAGAATTTACGTCAAGACCCAGAATTTGTTAGAAATTATGGAGACCAAAATATGCAAGAAAGAGAAATCATTGCTCTAATTGCTTATTTACAGCGTCTAGGGACGGATATAAAAGCAGATAGAACTGCACAAAACTAAGCGTATGTTAAAATATATAAAACATAATTTAGACACTATTGACGGGGTAGCTATCTACCCTATCATCTCCTTACTGTTATTTTTGGGTGTTTTCTTAGGCATGTTATTTTTTGTCTTTAGAATGAAAAAATCAAACATAGAGGAAGTAAGTAAGTTTCCATTAGAGTCTAATACTATAAATTCGAACGAAGATGAATAAAAATTCAGAAAATACATCAGCGTGGACACGATTTATCAAATCGATGACCAAGGCACATGACATCGCTACAGAAGAAGATATCATGACGGATCATGATTATGATGGGATTAAAGAATTAGACAATGTATTACCGCCATGGTGGTTGTACGGGTTCTATATCACCATTGTCATTAGTATCGTGTATTATTTCTTCGCTTTGCGTGGCGATTATAATCAATATGATGAGTTGAAAGCGGATGTAGTACAAGCAAAAGTGGAATTAGAGGCTTATAAAATAGCAAATCCCGAATTGTTTAGTGTGACCAATTTAGAAGTATATACGGATGCTGTAAACCTTGAAAAAGGGAAGGAGTTATTCGCTTCTAAAACCTGTACAGCATGTCATTTAACTGATTTAGGAGGAGGTATTGGACCAAATCTTACGGATGATAAATGGATACTTGGAGGAGGAATGGATGATATTTTCAATACCATTTCTAAAGGAGGTCGCCCTGGAAAAGGGATGATTGCTTGGGAAAGTTCACTCAGTAAAACAGAACGTCAACAATTATCAAGTTATATCATTTCTATGATGGGTACTTCTCCAGCAGCGCCTAAAGCGCCACAAGGAGACATCACTTGGGATGGAAAATAAAAGAAGTTAAAAACAGCGTCATATGACGCTGTTTTTACTTTTAAATTAGCCATGGATACTGTGTTTTGATACTTAGGACGCGTTTCAAATGTATTAAAAATGACACTTTTATTTTTTGTAAAACCTAAGGAAAGATAGATTCATCGCCAGAGCGAACGTGTATTTTTCACAAGGAAACAACAAAAAAAGGTAGTTGCTCAACTTGATTGGGTATAAACTAGTTATATCGGTTATTTAGAATTATTTCTGATATACATAGCTGTTTTTAGAAAACGCTTAATTTTACAAAGGAAAAGGACAGTGCGCCTTTTTCAATATTCTACACATATGGGAGTACAAGGAAAAGAAACATTTAGGGATTCTATAGGAACCATTAATGATGATGGTAAACGTAATTTTATATATCCAAAACAGCCGAAAGGGAAATTTTATAAGTACCGCGGTTATGTAAGTTACTTGTTAATTGCTTTTTTATTTTCGGCTCCGTTTATTAAAATAAATGGCAATCAGTTTTTGTTGTTTAACTTAATGGACCGTAAGTTTAATATTTTTGGTTTTCCATTTTGGCCACAAGACTTTTATCTCTTGGTAATTTCAATGCTCACCAGTATTGTGTTTATCATTTTGTTTACCGTAGTTTTTGGACGAATATTTTGTGGATGGATTTGTCCACAGACTATTTTTTTAGAAATGATTTTCAGGAAGGTGGAATACTTGATAGAAGGAGATCGGTCTAAACAAATGCGTTTGGATAGAATGCCATGGAACCAAGAGAAAATTTTAAAAAAAGGAATCAAATGGACGGTATTCTTTTTACTGTCCTTGTTAATAGCAAACGTTTTTTTAGCGTATTTTATCGGTGGAGATACCTTAATCGCACATATTACAGATGGGCCTTTTAAGCATATTGGTACATTTGTTAAACTATTAGCCTTTACCAGTGTCTTTTATTTTGTATTTGCCTGGTTTCGGGAACAAGCCTGTATTATTGTATGTCCATACGGACGATTACAAGGGGTGTTATTGGATGATAAATCCATAAATGTAGCCTATGACTTTATCAGAGGAGAAGGAGATAATGGACGTAAGAAAATTAGAAAAAACGAAGATAGAGACGACTTAGGCAATGGGGATTGTATCGATTGTAACCAATGTGTGCAAGTGTGTCCAACAGGAATAGACATTCGTAATGGAACACAAATGGAATGTGTAAACTGTACCGCTTGTATAGATGCATGTGACGCCATTATGGAGGAAGTAGGGTTTGAAAAAGGCCTCGTACGTTACGCATCGGAAGAAGAGATTTTAAAGAAAGAAAAATTCAAATTCAATGCTCGACTGATCGCCTATTCCGGAATTTTGACCGTATTAGTAGGGGTATTGCTCACCATGTTATTTCTGAGAACGGATGTAGAAGCTACGATTCATCACTTACCAGGACAAACGTTTCAATCTACAGAAACCACCATAAAAAATGTCTATACCTTTAAATTGATTAATAAAACTACGCGTGAAATAGATAGTATTGACATTCGTCTAGAAACCCATAAAGGGAAAGTAATCTTAGTAGGAGGGAATAATTATACAGTACCTAAACAGGGCTTAATAGAAGGGACGTTGTTTATTGAAATTAAACGTACAGATTTGAGCTCGTCCAAAGAAAAAATTGAATTGGGTATTTATTCCCACGATGTTTTAATAGAAACAAGTACCACTAATTTTATGGGACCTGTATTGATGAATTAACAGTTGTTGTGATCTCAAATATTTTAAATAGAATATCTTTGCACCACTAAAATAAAAGCAATGAAAGCAAAAATAATATGGCCTTTAGGCATCGTCATCTCCTTGGCATCGTTTATGATTTTTATCCTCTCGTATTTATATAAAGCGACGTTTGTAGCGAAGTACGATCATCATTTGGTGTCTGAACAATATTATAAAGATGAGTTAAAATATCAAGGAGAAATTAATAAATTAGAAAACGCAAATACCTTAGAAAACGACCTTACCTTAACACGTTCTAGCGACGGTGTTTTGGTACATTTCCCCTCAGATATGGAAGGGAAAGACATAAAAGGAACGGTCTATTTTATTCGTTTGGCCGATGAGAATTTTGATTTTCAAGAAGTGATTTCCCTGGAGAACACGACACTTTTAATTCAAAATGACAAATTAATACTTGGAAGATGGAATGTTAAAATAGACTGGTCTTACCAAGGAACAAGTTATTTATTTAAGGATAAATTCAATTACTAAATGCTTTGGACCGCCTTCATATTAGGACTCGCAGGAAGCATGCATTGTGTGGGCATGTGTGGTCCCATTGTATTTGTACTTCCCGTGGATAGGAAAAGTAAGCCGAAAATGATTTGGCAACTGTTTTTATATCAATTTGGGCGTGTCTTGAGTTATACCATCATTGGCCTGTTATTTGGGATGCTAGGAAAAGGCCTGTATTTAGCCGGATTTCAACAGCGGATCTCTATTCTTATGGGGGTTTTAATGATTCTAGTGATACTCATCCCAACACGATTATTTAATAAATATAATTTTTCAAAACCCATTTACGGAGGCCTTCAATGGGTGAAAAAGAACATGGGACGCTACCTACAAAAAAAATCCAGTAAGGCATTATTTAGCCTAGGTGTGTTGAATGGGTTTTTACCTTGTGGATTGGTGTATATGGCATTATTAGGTTCCATGGGGACCGGGAGTGAGATTTTAGGTGGTTTTTACATGTTATTATTCGGATTGGGGACAATTCCATTGATGGTAGCTGTCTTTTTTGCTGGAAATTTTGTAAGTTTATCGATACGAAAAAAAATACAGCGAGTAATCCCTGTTTTTGTCGTAGTAATTGGATTGTTATTTATTTTGCGAGGCTTGGGCTTAGGAATTCCTTATATTTCCCCGTCTGACGCAAACTTACAAATATCTAACACAGCCAAAGATTGTGTAACAGTAGATGAATAAACGGAATGGATAAAAAGCCAGTCTCAAAACTAACCCTCGAAGATTTTTCTAGTATTTCTACGAACGAGGAGTTAATGGACTTAATTGAAGCAAAAAATATAAATATAGACAAAGTTAAAAAGAACCTTTATTACGAGTCGGAGTTAAAGAAACTTCAAATAGAACTTGTAAAGCTACAACAGTGGGTTGCCAAGCATAAAAAAAGGGTTGTGATTATTTTTGAAGGGAGAGATGCTGCCGGAAAAGGAGGGAATATCCGTCGATTTATGGAGCATTTAAACCCGAGATCTGTACGCCACGTAGCATTGGCCATTCCTACGGAAGTAGAAAAAGGACAATGGTATTTTACCCGATATATTAAAAACTTACCAAATCCTGGAGAAATTTCGTTCTTTGACCGTAGTTGGTATAACAGAGCGGTAGTGGAACCGGTTATGGGATTTTGTACTGCCCAACAATACAATGAATTTATGCAGCAAGTACCAGAGTTCGAACACATGTTGTACGAAGACGGTATTGTGATTATTAAGTTCTGGTTTTCTATTTCTAAAAAAGAGCAAATGGACCGATTTGATGCCCGATTAAAAAACCCATTAAAAAGATGGAAGTTTAGTCCGGTGGATAAAAAAGGCCAAGAGTTGTGGGATGATTATAGCCTGTATAAAAATCAAATGTTTGGAAAAACTCATACGAGTTATAGTCCTTGGATGATTGTACAAGGAAATGATAAAAAAGCAGCCCGATTGGAATGTATCAGACATGTATTGACATGTTTTGATTATGAGGGAAAAAACGAAGCTGCGACCTCTATTATTCCAGATCCAAATTACATCATGCGATATTTTCGTTCATCAAACGACCTGGACTAATGAAAAAAGAATTTATAATTACCCAAGCAGACGTCGATAAATTAAATAGTAATAAAGGTTTAAAAGCCTTGTTTATGAAGGACCCTTTTAATGTAGAGAAAGCGGTGCGATTTGTGGATTACGAAAAAAAATTAAAAAAACTTCAAGTAGAGTTGATTCGATTGCAACAATGGGCCATTGACGAAAACGAACGCATCATCATTATCTTTGAAGGAAGAGATGCTGCCGGAAAAGGAGGGGCCATCAGAAGGATTACGGAACGGATGAACCAACGTCATTTTAGAATTGTTGCCTTGTCTAAGCCTACGGAAGAAGAAAAGACACAATGGTATTTCCAGCGCTATGTCCAACAATTTCCAAAAGCAGGTGAAATAGTGTTTTTTGACCGTAGCTGGTACAATAGAGCTGTGGTAGAGCCCGTGAATGGGTTTTGTACGCAAAAGGAATATGAGATTTTCATGAATCAAGTAAACGATTTTGAACGTATGATAACCGAGTCCGGTACGAGACTGGTTAAAATATACATGTCTATTTCTAAACGCGAACAAGAGAAACGTTTTGAAGATATCCGAACGAATCCATTAAAGCAATGGAAAATGACGGCAGTAGATAAAAGAGCTCAGGAATTATGGGATCAATACACACACTATAGACGTATTATGTACGAAGCTGGAGCCGGAAATTCAGTGCAGTGGAAAACGATTAAAGCCAACCGAAAAACATCGGCACGCTCAGAAGTAATAGAGCATATTTTAGCAAGTATTCCTTACGATAAAAATAAAGAAATTTAAAAAAAAAAGCTGTTTTCAATACTATGAAAACAGCTTTTTAGCTTTTTACTGTTGTTGTTGCATTTTTTCAATCGCTTCTCGGATTGGTTCGTACATTTCTGACCAGCCTATGGTGGCAATGGAATAGATGATATTCAATAAAAATAACCCTCCTATAACCAGTCCTATAATGGAAGTGATCTTACCGGTGTTTGCATTTCCTTCACTTTCATATTCTCCAGGGTTTTCAGCAAATAAAGCAGTTGCCTTTCTCGAGTTATTCCATCCAATCAGACCGAAAATAACGCCTGGTAATCCGCAACAACATGCGGTTACGATTGATAATATCCCAAAGACTAGCGAGCTTTGAGCATGTGGTAATTTTTGTTTTTCCATAGTTTATGTTAATTTAATTGATAATTTTTAAGCCGTAATTGATGAGAATAATACTGAGATTGACAATAAATAAATAGAGTAAAATTTTAGCGCCATATTTAAAAGAAAAGCGCAAATGAAGTCCTAAATACACAAACATAATTACTAAGGTGTAAATAGCAGGATAGCTATAAAAAGCGTCTAAAAACTCTCCTTTTAGAATGTGAAGAAGGGAGCGTTGCATACCACAGCCCATACAATCTGTTCCTCCTAAGTATTTTTTATAGGCACAAGAAAGCATGTTTTCTTCTAAAAATCGTATAATTTCTTTCAATGTAGCTGTTTGTAATGGTGATCAAGCGTACTTTTTCTAATTTCTTCTCCTTCAAATATATATAAATTAAATCAATTTAGAAACACTTGAAAATAAGAAATACATTTCAGCAGCCACTTGTCTGTTTGTTTCCATGTATTTATCTTCCTGCAAGTCCGTGTCGTCATAAGCTTTTGGATCTATAAAAGGGAGGTGAAAACGATGAATGGCTTCTGGAATAAAAGGGCAGTTTTCGTCCGCATTATTACAGGTAGTGATGGCAAAAAAAGGCTTCTTATTAGTGGCGTCATCCACTAATTTTGAAAAAGCAAGCAAGGAGCTGTCATGGCCATCATTCGTAATAAGATAGGTTGGGTTTTTATGAGAAAACGCACTCAAGTGGAAGATAAAGCCAACTTCTTGTAAGGTTTTTACTGTATTTCTGAAAAATGAAGTTACAGCGGTACCTCCTGAAAAAAGAGCTATATTTTTTAATTTAAAATGATGTGTCGCGAAATGTGCCCAAACTTGGCATAACTGACTTCGACGCGAATTATGTGTGCAAATAAAATTAAAATTCACGGGATTTCCATGGTTTAGTTCTTCCGCTGCTTTTTTAGCGATAGAAGTCAATGATTTTTTCCTCGCTTCACTTAAAGGAAGGCTATTGTATGCGTTTTTGAAAAAGTTTTCGGTATTTCCTGTGATTGATGACTGCATTTGCTTTGTTTTTTCTACAATAATAATACATTTGCAAAAGATTGATCTTGTTTTAATAATTAATTAATAGTTAACAAATGAATTTCAAAAAGGGAGACTTAGTATCTGTATTGGATGATGTGATAAGTGGAGAAGTGGTGGCGGTTCAAAAAGAAATAGTTACCATCGAAACTACGGATGGATTTATTATGAAATTCACGCAAAAGGAATTGGTGAAAAAAAATACAGATCAACACGAGATTTCTAAAAAAGCACGGATTAATAATTATTCTTTATTAAGAGAGAACGTAGAATTTGTGAAGGGAAAACCCAAGACAAAAGCGAAGCGTGATAATAAGAAAGATAAGTTGCCAGTCATGGAAGTGGATTTACACATTCATCAATTGACTAAATCCAGGAAAGGCATGGGGAATTACGACATGCTAAACTTACAAATAGAAACAGCAAAAAGACAATTGGAGTTTGCCATTAGAAATCGCATTCCAAGGATTGTTTTTGTACATGGAGTAGGTGAGGGTGTCCTAAAAACAGAATTGGATTATTTATTCAGTCGCTACCCTGTACAGGTATACGCTGCCTCTTTTCAAAAATATGGATTGGGAGCTACTGAAGTTGCTGTATTACAGAATCCTACGTAATTTCTTTATTGTGACTTGTTAAATTACTAGTTTCTCGGATATGTACTTATATTTGAGAAAAGAAACATGCGTAGCTGTTGTGAAAATTACGCACAATAATTTGAAGGAAATTACTCTCTGAGGATTTGAAATGAGCGGCGTTAACCAAGGCTAATAATGCCTTTCAAAAAGAACAAATAGACCTCGAACAATAACGCATTCTAAATCAGAATTTCAGGCTGGGTTTAACGATTATAAATCGCGTTTTATATCTCCAAAATCAAAGGATTCAAAGCCTATTTTTTCGGTGCCATTGTCAAGAATTAAATCAGTCAATATAATCGTATGGCTATAGCCAGTCACGATGTTATCTGCATCTGTAATCGCAATGGTGTTTATGATAATATTTCCGTTAGTAGCAGTATAGTTTTGCAAGACTTTAGGCGTGGTCGGAGGGATGTTATTGCAAAAATAAGTCGGCCCCACTTTCGTATCAAAGATTAAATAAGTAACCGTAGTGCTACTTCCCAAAGAAATACTGACCTCTGTTTCTTCTGTAGGTAAAGTATCCTCTGATAATGAGATTGCTATTGCTTCCGTTTTAGCTTCGTTTAATCGATATAATAGCAAGTCCCCACATTCTGAGATGCTGGTTTTAAATTCCATAGAGGGCACTTCAAAATTGCCATCATTACACGAAAACAACATCATAATACTTACGAATAAAAGGACTTTTCTCATTTTTAATTTCTTTTCTAGTTTTTACTAGGGCAAATGTACTTGTTTTTTACGATTGTGCTGTTTTAAAATATGTGAATTCTATTTTTTAATTACTTTTGTACTTTTAAAATCAATGATAAAGATGAATACAATTTATTTTGACAATGCTGCAACCACACCTATTATTCCTGAAGTAATAAGCGTTGTAACGACTTCTATGGGAACTAATTTTGGAAACCCATCTTCCATACATAAAATTGGACGTACGGCTAAATCTGCCGTTGAGACGGTTCGAAAGACCATTGCTAAATGTTTGCAGGTATCCTCTAGTGAAATTATTTTTACCGCAGGAGGGAGTGAGGCTGATAATTTGATTTTGAGAAATGCAGTAGTCAATCTTGGCGTTCAGACCATTATATCGTCTAAAATAGAACACCATGCGGTATTGCATACCATTGCTCAATTAAAAAAGGATTTTGGGATTCAAGTGTTGGATGTTCATGTAGACGCATTTGGACAAGTAGACTACAGTCACTTGGTTCACTTGTTAGCGAGTACTGATACCAAGGTTTTAGTGAGTCTGATGTATATAAACAATGAAATAGGGACGCTACTTGATATGAAAAAAGTAGGGAGTTTATGTGAACAACATGGAGCCCTTTTTCATTCGGATACGGTGCAAGGTGTCGCACACTTTAAAATGAATTTAAAAGAGACGCCTATTGATTTTATGGTGGCGAGTGCGCATAAGTTTCACGGGCCTAAAGGAGTTGGTTTTGCCTATGTGAAAAAAGGATTTGGAATTGCGCCAATACTTCATGGAGGAGAACAGGAAAAAGGAGCCAGAGCCGGAACAGAGAATGTTCATGCTATTATAGGAATGGGGAAAGCCTTGGAATTAGGCTGTGATCAGATTGACGAAGAAACGGCCTATATTCAGTCCTTAAAAAGTTACTTTATAGCGGCCTTAAACAGTAATTTTGAGGGCATTGCTTACAATGGGAACTCGGATGATGCTTCCAAGACAAGCCATATTATTTTAAATGTTCGGTTTCCTAAAAATTACGCCATGTTGCTTTTTAACTTGGATTTAAAAGGAATTGCAGCTTCTGGAGGTAGTGCCTGTCAGAGTGGTTCTAGTAAAGGATCACATGTATTGAATGAAATATTGGCTCCGGAGGATGCAGCTAAAACATCCGTCCGTTTTTCGTTTAGTAAACTTAATACGACAGCAGAAATAGATACCGTTATCGAAGTATTAAAAGGAATTTTATAATTTAACCGCGATGAGATTCGCTCTAAGAGCGATGCTAAACATTTAGTTGAAACGGGATATATCCACATAAAAAAAGAACGATCACCATGGTGGTCGTTCTTTTTTTATAGAAATACGAGTAATAATCTAAGGGATATGTCTTATAATTATCTTAGAGAACTACCTGTAGGAAGGATATATAGTTTATGAAATTACATTAGTTTAATTTTTTATAAAATTGCATTTCATAATCTGGCAGTAATTCGGGATAGCCAATTTTAATTAAATCTTTTAAAACATAATCGGGACGTATAGCCGCCAATTCGTAATAAATAAGTCCTCCTGTGGCACCTTTGGTATTTACAAAGGAATAGACTTGGTCTTTTTTATAGGCATCAAATTCTTTAAAAATACTGTTCCCATTTCCTAAGGTTTCCATGCTGTTGTAAAAACTAGGGGTCAACCAAATATCGATATCTTTCGCCTGTACAAAAATCTGTTCTACATTATAAGAAAGACTTCCGTTTCCTTTGGTGTCTTTAAAAACATAATCCAATTGGGCATCTTTTAAGAATTGAGCCTCATAACTTTCTCCTTTTGGATTGTTCCAAATGTCTTTAAAAGGACCTCCAGAAAGCACTCTTTTTTGATGTTTGGTGTTTTTTACCAACTTTTTTGCTGCTAAATAATTCTGTTCAATATGTTTAAAAATACTGTCTGCTCGTTCTTCTTGATCAAGCAGTACACCAAAAAATTTTATCCATTCCGCCTTCCCTAAAGGAGTTCCTTCCAGCCAATCTCCATTGTAAATAATAGGAACACCCATTTTTTGAATGATGTCAAAATTTCGATGATTTCCTTTTACCGAAAAAGCAATCATTAATTGCGGGTTTAAGTCCAGTAATATCTCCGTATTTATCTGTTGTTCTCCTCCAATATCTAAAATGTCTCCACGATCAATTAGAGCCCTGGTTTTTAATGAGGACACATATTTTGTGTCAGGAAAACCAACAATCTTGTGTTCAGAATTTAATAATTCAATCATGGGAATATGTGTCGTACTGGTCGGAATAAATCGCTGGAGAGGAAGTTGGATATAGTCCGTCTTTTTATGATTTTCAGCTAGTAGCGCTCCTTCTTTGTACACATAAAAAGAAATGGTTTCCGTAGCACCTTGAAAAGGAGCGGCGATCTCTATTGTTGTATAATTCTCTTTTTTATGAATGCTAAAACCTGTAGCGTATTTTATATATGGGTTTTTTTCTTTTATTTTTTCTTGTTTATTTACAGGGGTACACGCGGTCATAAGCATGCCTGTAAATACTAAAGATATAAGTGTTTTTATGTTTTTCATTCTTCAATTATTGATAAAAAATGGACTTATTTTAATGATGATAAGGATTGATACGTTCTAATTAATAGACCCATAAACACAGGACCTTCCAAAAAACAATCATGCTTAGGTAAAAAACAATCTCTACGATTTGCTGTGTAGCACCCGCACAATCTCCGGTATGTCCACCAATCCATTTGTGAAAGAAACGCCCCATTAAATAGGTGGTAATTGCACATGGAATCAGCAGTACAAAAACCCATACTTCTTGAAATAAAAGCAATGGAAGTAGTCCAAATAGACAATTTAAAAGCAGAGATTTTAATTGCATATTATCCGCAGAAGGTTTTTCTTTTCCGCTGCCGTCATCTCTTACGTATGGCATTTTATATATGAGAACAGTTGCAAAAAAACGACTTACAGAATGCCCTGCAATCAACAGGTAGACAAACTGTATTCCTTGAATGTTTTGCAAACCTAAAAATTTAGTCGCTAGTAAAAATATCAGTCCTACAGTGCCATAAGTTCCCAAACGAGAATCTTTCATTATGGTTAATATTTTCTCTTTGGTCCAGCCTCCTCCGAAACCGTCTAGCATGTCTGCAAATCCGTCTTCGTGAAAAGCGCCTGTAATCCATATAGTGGAAAGCATGCTGAGTAGAATGGCTAAGTTTTGGTCAAAAAGATACGTTGCTCCCATGTAAACAGCGCCTCCAAATGCACCCACTATGATGCCTACAAGGGCAAAATAGCGAGTGCTTTTATTTAAGATTTCCTTAGAGTGATCCACCCAATTAGGACAGGGAATGCGCGTAAAAAACATGATTGCGGTTAAAAATATGTCAAATTCTTTTTTCATAATACTACGTATTTTAAAAACCGTGCTTGCTTTTGAAGGGCTACAGTCTTTTTTATTTATCTCGTTTATAGCGGAACCGTTATTCTTTGTTACTAACACCAGCTTCTTCAAAACTTGCCATTTGTGCAAGGAAATTGACAGAGGCACGTATGATCGGTAATGCCAATGCCGCACCTGTTCCTTCTCCCAAGCGTAAGCCTAGATTTAAGATAGGAGTTGCCTTTAGGTATTCCAACATTTTTTGATGTCCTTGTTCGTTTGAAGCATGGGCGTATAGACAGTAATCTAAAGTGTTTTTATCGATAGACTGTGCGATTAACAAGGCACTTGTCACAATAAATCCATCTACTAAAATAACCATGTTGCGTGCTGCAGCTTCTAGCATTCCTCCACAGATCATGGCAATTTCAAACCCTCCGTAGGTGGCTAAAATTTCTTTAGGATCATTTAAGATACCGTGTTTGGATTGTACAGCTTCCAATGCGGTAATTTTTTTGAGGATTCCTGCATCATTCTGTCCCGTACCATTCCCGATACATGTTGCCACAGGGATATTTAAAATACGACTCATAATTAAAGAGGCAGAAGAAGTATTAGAAATACCCATTTCACCAAAACCAATTAAATTACAGCCGTTTTCATGGATGTTCGATACTATTTCACGTCCTTTTAAAAATGCGCGTTCTAATTCTTCGGAACTCATCGCAGGAACTTCGTAATAGTTTTGCGTTCCTTTGGCTATTTTTGCAGGTATAAGTTGATCATTTTCAGGGAAATCGAAGTTAACTCCAGCGTCGACTACTTTTAAATCCATGTCATTTTGACTACAGAAAGCATTGATTGCAGCGCCTCCTTGTAAAAAGTTTAACACCATTTGAGCCGTTACTTCTTGTGGGTATTGGCTGACGAGACCGGTGGTTGCAATTCCGTGATCCCCGGCAAAAACAACCATGGTAGGATTTGTAATACTCGGAGTTAAGGTGTTTTGGATACAGCCAATTTGAGATGCAATAGATTCTAAATCACCTAAGGAACCTTGAGGTTTTGTTTTAAAATCAATTTTGTGTTGTAACTCTTTTTGGATGTTTTTATCCACGGGGGTGATGTGATACTTTGTCATATTATTCTTTTATTTTTAAGGGAATCCCTGACACCATAAAAGTGGCAGTTTTTGCTTTTTTTGCGATGTATTGATTCACCCAACCTTGGAGTTCGGTAAATTTTCTGGCCATGTGATTTTGGGCATGTACTCCCATACCAATTTCATTGGAAATTATAAATATAGTACTGTCTATTTTATCCAATTTATCGATTTCATCTTTGGCAAACTGTAGTGATTTCTCTACATCATTGTCAAAATCTAGGTATAAATTGGTAATCCATAAGGTAACACAGTCCAATAAAATGACTTGATTTTTAGGTGCAACTTTTGCTAAATGTACCTCTTCTTCAATATTTATCCACTGTGGACCTCTTTCGTTTTTATGTCGCTGAATACGAGCTTTAAAATCGT
Source organism: Flavobacteriaceae bacterium (assembly GCA_016764435.1). Taxonomy (GTDB): domain Bacteria; phylum Bacteroidota; class Bacteroidia; order Flavobacteriales; family Flavobacteriaceae. The sequence goes on from JAESRX010000017.1 coordinate 24,007, forward strand.
CATCCCAACAGCGTGCGGTGGCTAAATACACAGGGGTTTTTGATAGATTTTCTACCAAGTTTTGGGCATAAGAACTTTTTCCTGATCGTTCGCCTCCGGAAATATAGTGTATCATTAGTAAGGGCTTTAATTTCCCTACAAATATTGTGAGATTTTTTTTAAGATTGCAAAGATTTTCAACATCTTTTAATTTTTATAAGGTATCTTTGCCCCGTATTTGGTTTCAATTCTGATGAATTCAGAGAAGAAATAACAGGGAATTCGGTTCTAATCCGAAGCTGTACCCGCAACTGTACGCATATCCGTAAAAGGAATTTTTTTACTGTATATCCACTGTTTTGAATAAAACGGGAAGGAAGTAAAAATTAAGCAAGCCAGGAGACCTACCAAAACAGTATCAATTTAAAAGACTTTCGGGAAGAAAGGTTTGTTTATGAATAAGTTTATCATTATCGCATTTATTATACTTACTTTAAACTCCGTGTTTTCACAGGATAAAAAAGTAGAAGAATTGGAAGAAGTAATCCTTCCTTCTAGTAAGCTAACACGGTATTCCGTGGGCTTTAAAATCACAAAATTTAACGATTCTATTTTAAAATCAAACCACCAAAGTTTGAGCGCTTTGTTACAAAATGAAGTTGCTATTTATTTTAAAAGTTACGGAGTGGCCATGTTGTCTTCTCCTTCATTTAGGGGGACGGGAGCAAGTCATACTGCAGTTTTGTGGAATGGAATACCGATGAACTCTACGTTAAATGGACAAACGGATTTTAATTTGATTAACTCTGTGTCTATTGATGAAATGACAGTCAGAGCTGGTGGCGGAAGTATTCTTTTTGGAAGTGGCGCTATTGGTGGGAGTATTCATCTGAAAAACAAGATCGATTTTAAAGGCCAACAAAGTCATCATTTTTTAAGTTCTTACGGAAGCTACGCTACATACAAAGTAAACTATCGCTTTAAGAGCAGTACCAAAAAAATGTTTACCCAAATAGGTTTTGGACGGATGTCCTCAGAAAACGATTATAAATATTGGGACACCGATACATATAATAATAACGGAGATTTTTTTAATAACAATTTGAATGCTGTTCTTGGGTTTAAGTTAAGTGAGGCACATGTGGTGAGCTTGTATTTAGATGCCACCCAATCGGAAAGAGGGCTGTCTAATACAATCACGGCTCCATCGGCATCCAAACAGGACGATGAGAATTTCAAATTGCTATTGGAATGGAAATACCGAAAAAATAGCATGACTTCGATGTTGAAATTAGCCTATCTCTATGATCAATTTACCTATTACGCCAAGCGCTCTTCTCCAAATTTATTTTCTGTAGGAGATTCGAAAAATAGCTTGTTAAAATACCAGTTAGAGTATTCCTTAAATACCGCCTTGCGATTACTTTCAGGGATTGATGTAAGCTTTAATCAAGGAGATGGCGATAGTTTAGAAGCGGTTCACAGATCGAGTTATTCCGTATATTCCTTGTTAAATCATCGCGTTTCACATCGTTTTCATTATGATGTATCGGTGCGAAAGGAGTTTTCAAACACCTATAAAATTCCCTTTTTATTTGGAATAGATGCGGCCTATAAATATGGTGATTTTATCTATAAGATGAATGCCTCTAGAAATTATAGAGTCCCTACGTTTAATGATTTGTATTGGGCTGTATTAGGAAATCCAACTTTAAAACCAGAATCTTCCTATCAGGGAGAAATAGGCATTGCCTTTAATAAAAAAGGAATAGAAGCATCCGCTAATACGTTTTATATTGCGTCTAAAGATTTGATTAAATGGTCTCCTAATAGTACGGATGATGTTTTGAATGGTGCTGGGGGAGGGCTCGGAGCATGGACCCCTAAAAATATTTACAAAGCAGTGAATTACGGATTGGAACTAGGACTTAAGATCCCTTTCTCTATTTTAAATGTTCCTTTTGTATCTCAAGCTAATTACAGTTATACAATAGCGGAGGATGTGGCTAAAAAGAAACAATTACTGTATGTTCCCAAAATCAAATGGAACTATAAACTGTCCACACAATATCAAAAATTTACAGGATTTTATCAAGTGTTATACCGAGGGAAAAGCTATACCACTTCCGATAACTCTTATTTTGTGGCCAACTATACCTTGCATAATTTAGGGATTAATTATACCCTTAAAGGATTTAAAAAAGTGCGACCAGTTATTGGACTGCAAGTCAATAATATTTACAATAAACAATACGCGGTGATCAGTTATCGTCCGATGCCTGGAACCAATTATCAATTACAAATACAAATTAAAATTTAATAAAAATGAACATTAAAACGATTCTAATAGCATGCATTACTTGTGTGTTTTTATCTTGTACTGACGACGATGTAATACTAGTTCCTCAAATTCAATCTACGGGAGTTGAAGGAGATTTTATAGAACTAACAATAGGGGAGTCGATCACCTTAAGCCCTGTGTTAAATACAAAAGTGGTGTCCTATTCATGGTTAGTAGGCGAGGTAGAAGTAGCTACGGGAGCTACTTATTTATTTGAATCAAGTAACTTAGGAACCTACAAAGTTCTGATGAATGCTTCTAATAGTATGGGAGAGGTTTCTTATGAATATATCATAAAAGTTATAAAAGGGAAGTATTTGGGAGGAATTATTGTAACCAATGAAGGTCCTTTTCAAAATGGTTCGGCGAGTGTTATGCATCTCTCGGATGATTTATCGGTAGTTACAGATGCTATTTACAAAAAAGAGAATGGCTTGGATGTTGGAAATATTTTACAATCACTTTTATTGCATGGTGACCAGGCGTTTTTAGTATTGAATAACTCTCAGAAAATTGAAGTGGTAAATCGCTATACATTTATCAACGAAAATACAATCAGTGAACACTTAATAAACCCTCGTTATGCGGCGGTTATTAATGATAAATTATATGTTTCTAACTGGGGAGATACGGGTGTAGATACGGACGATTATATAGCTGTTTTTGATGTAGAAACCTTGGATTATGAAATGAGTATTTCTGTAGTTTTAGGACCAGAAAACATGGAAGTAATTGGAAATACATTGTATGTGGCTCATCAAGGAGCTTATGGATATAACAATAAAATATCTGTGATAAACACCCTGACAAATACCGTAGCTTCAGAAATTACAGTAGGAGATGTTCCTAATTCGATGGCGGTTGATAGTGAGGGTGATTTATGGGTGCTTTGTGGAGGGATTCCTTCGTGGACAGGAAACGAAACCTTTGGTTCTTTACACAAGATTAACGCGGCTACTAATGTGGTCAGTACTACATTCAACATGGAGAATGCACATCCAGGATATTTAACGATAGATGGAGGAACTATTTTTTATGCAAAAGGAGCTAATGTGTATATGATGATGAATACTGCTACTGAATTGCCAACGAATGTACATATTGAAACGGAGGCAGCAAGTCTTTATAGCTTAACTGCAAATAGTGGTCATTTGTTTGCTACAGACGCTAAAGATTATGCGAGTAAAGGAACCTTATTTGTGTATGACTACTTAACCAAAGAAACGGTAAGTACTATTACTACGGGGATTTTACCAAACGGTGTTTACTTTAATAATTAGTACCAAATAATATTTTAAAAAGAGCCAAGGTCTATCGATCTTGGCTCTTTTTTTATGGGATTTATCGTGTTTTCAAAGCGTCTTAATTTTCATTGTTTCTTAGTTGAAATTCTTAAGGTATTTATCGTTCAAATTCAGTTTTTAAACAAGGGATGAACGAAGATCAAGCGCTTTACATCGGTCAGTTAAAAATGTTTTAAAAGCCACTATATCCGGTCCTATTCCCACTTCATATATTGCAACCTCACTGCATTTAAAATAGCGAGAAAAGCGACACCTACATCAGAAAATACAGCGCCCCACATATTTGCCATTCCGAAAGCACCTAGGGAAAGGACAATGATTTTTACTCCAAAGGCCAAATAGATGTTTTGCCTGATGACAGCCTGTGTAGACTTGCTGATTTCTAAGGCGGTACTAAATTTAGAAGGTTGATCTGTTTGGAGAATAATAGCCGCAGTCTCTATGGCGACATCACTTCCCATTGTTCCCATGGCGATTCCTATATGACTTGCTGCCAATACCGGAGCGTCATTAATACCATCGCCTATAAACGCTACTATATTTGTGGTATCTTCTTGAAGTAAGATGACTTCTTTTAGTTTGTCTTCGGGTAGTAAACCGCCTTTGGCTGTTGGGATTCCGAGTGACTTGGCCACTTTTTGAGTGATGCTGTCTTTATCGCCAGAGAGCATTGTAATGTTTTTGATCCCCGCTTTTTTAATTCCATTAATCGTTGCGAGCGCATCTTCTTTAAGGCGGTCTGCAATGATGATATAACCTACGAAGAGATGATCAATAGCAATCAAGACCGTTGTTTCTTCGATACTATCTATGCGAGTAGGACTCGAAATACCATACTGTTCCAATAGCTTTTTATTCCCTACAAGCACCACTTTACCATGGATGTTTCCTGAGAGTCCTTTTCCTCCAATTTCTTGCAAGCCTGTCACAGGGTATAACGTGGACTCTAGCGGATAGTTTAACAGGGCTTTTGCAATGGGATGGGTGGAGTTTTTTTCCAAAGAGAGGACATAACGCATACATTCGTCCTTAGTCAGTTTTCCTTCAGTTACGATTGCTTGAATGCTAAAAATGCCCTGTGTAAGTGTTCCCGTTTTATCTAGGACTACGGTGTTTACCTTGGTCATAAGTTCCATGTAACTGGCTCCTTTAAAAAGAATCCCATGTTTAGAGGCCACACCCAGTCCTCCAAAATACCCCAATGGAATGGAAATAACCAAGGCGCAGGGACAGGAAATTACAAGAAATACCAAGGCTCTGTAGAGCCAATCCGAAAATAAGTAATCTGTCACAAAAAAATACGGAAGAATCACAATGGCGATGGCTAAATAAACAACAATTGGGGTGTAAGTTTTTGCCAACTTTCGAATCAGTAATTCGGTTTTTGCTTTTTTATTGGTGGCGTTTTGTACGAGTTCTAAAATTCGCGTAATGGAACTGTCCTTAAATAGCGCCGTAACTTCTATTTCTATAAGGCCCGAGAGGTTAATAGTACCTGCAAATACTTTTTCCCTTTTATAGACGGTATTAGGCTTACTTTCTCCGGTCAACGAAGCCGTGTTTAAGCGCGCTTTTTCTGAAAGTAATACCCCATCCAAAGGGATGCGTTCGCCCACTTTTACCTGTACTTTTTCTCCGAGCTTTACAGCTGTTGGATGGACGCTACTAAAGGAATTATTTCTGTAAACATGCGCAATTTTAGAACGTACATCTAAGAGCGCTTTAATATTGTTCTTAGCGCGGCTTACTGCTTTGGCTTGAAACATTTCTCCGATGGAATAAAACAACATCACTGCTACGCCTTCCGCATATTCCCCTATTGCAAAGGCGCCAATCGTGGCCATACTCATCAATAAAAATTCAGTGAAAAAATCTCCATTTTTTATGGATCCTAAGGCCGCCTTGAGAACAGGGAAACCCACAGGTAAGTACGCGAGACCGTACCATGCAAGTCGTACCCACCCTTGAAAAAATGAAAATTGCCAAAAGTGATCTATCGCAAGTCCTATTATGAGTAGTACAAAACTAAACAGACTTAGTAGTCGAGTGTCCATTCCTGCAAGTGTCTCCTGTGCGTCACTTTCTATAGTGTCACTTGTCAGTGAGCATGTATCGCTCTGACAGCAATCAGTGACTTCCTGAGGTATGTTTTCATTTGTTTTTTTTTCTGTGTTTGGAGCTTCCATCTTCTTTCCTAGTTTTATAGTGCAAAGTTAGGATATAATGGTTGCAACTCAATTGCAATTTGAGCAGACCCCTTTAAGAACTAGGTTGGATTGCTTTAAAATGAAATTCTTAGGCAATTCTAAGAAGGGAATTTTTACATGATTCAAACAGAAAGTTTCCGTACACTTTTCACAGTAAAAATGAAAATGCTGTTCTTTTAAACTACAGTCACAGGTTTCTGTACATAATCCGTATTTAATCACCCCTGTACCATCATCAATCTTATGAATAATCCCCTTTTCTTCAAATGTTTTTAGTGTTCGAAATAAGGTGCTCCTGTCGGAAGTTATAAAATGAGTTTCTAAATCAAGTAGGGAAGTGGTATGCCTAAGATTCGTCAAGTATTTGAGGACTAAAATTCGCATCGCAGTGGGACGAATACCTCTCGTGTTTAGTTTGTACTCTTCTTTCTCATTCATTAGTCTATAGTGTTAGCTCTTCTTAAAATACGAAACAATCAAAATTACACCTTTTAAAAATAACCCGACGAAAGAATGCTGTTTTAAAGGGTATTCTAGGTGTTTTTCTTAAAAGACAGGTCCATTCACAAGGGATTATTACCAGCTATTCATCGAGAATATGGTTCACGTGTGGTCTTTTGAAAAAAAAAGTACAGATAAAGGAAGTCCAACACGTTGCGTTTTTCAGCTGTGTTTTAGAATAAACAGGGGAGTGAATACTTCTTTTAGAGCGATTGCAGCGATTGAAAACTGAAGTTCATTGGTGTAAAATAACCAATCTTTCACGAAGGTTTTTTTGAGCCTTTAAATAATAGACGCGTATAGGTTTAGATACAGAAACAATTAATAACTAGGAGTTAATTATTTTGCTTGGTATTTCTATACGCGTCTATTGTTTTACCATGGAATGAGCCAAGCGTTTGTACTTGGTTTTTCGTTTATTTAGAGGGCTGTTGATTGCGTTCTCTTGGTTTGATAATCATTCTAAAAGACTGGTCTTTATAGATGTAATATCCTGTCCAGTCGTAAACTGCTCGTAGCTTGTTTCTGAAGTTTACAAGGGACATAATGTGGACAAAAATCCAAACAAACCAAGCGAAAAAACCATTCATATGATGTTGCTGTCTCGGGGTGTCTAAGACGGCTTTGTTTCGTCCTATAATGGCCAAAGATCCCTTATCTGTATATTGAAACGGCTTCCAGGCTTCTTTTTCGAGCAATAAATTTGCACCTAAATTTTGCGCCTGTTGGATGGCTACTTGTGCCACTTGTGGATGTCCTTTTGGCGCATTTTCATCGCCTGTGATAATTGAACAGTCTCCCAAGGCATAAATGGTGTCGTAACCTTCGATCAAATTATAAACATCCGTTTTAAAGCGTTTTCCGGGGCCATGACATGTTGGTTCAAAGCCTTCAAATGTTCTTGCAGTAATCCCAGCCGCCCAAATCAAATTTTTAGTATGTATTTTACTGCCGTCAGACAAATACACAATTTCGTCTTTAAAATCTTTTACGAGGGTATTTAGTTTAATCTCTACATGGAGTTCCGTTAACTTCTCAAAGGTGTATTCCTGTGATTTTTTTGACATCGGAGCAAGTACGGTGTCTTGACCATCTATCAAATAGATTTTACCCAAATCTTCAGGGCTCAATTCTGGATAATCTTTTTGAATAATATGGAGTTGCATTTCGGCGAAAATCCCTGAAAGTTCCACTCCTGTAGGTCCAGCACCCGCGATTACATACGTCAGTAATTTTTTACGTTCCGTAGTGCTTTTTAATCGAGTAGCACGTTCCAAGCGTGTGAAAATCACATTACGTAAGGACAATGCATCACTAATACTCTTCATAGGAAGGCTTAATGCTTCAATGTTTTTATTGCCAAAATAATTGGTTTCCACTCCGGTTGACATCACTAGAATATCATAATTTAGGGTCCCATTACTCAGTACAATTTGTTGTTTTGAAGGGATAACTTTCTCCAGGTTTCCTAACCAAAATCGAACATTTTTCTTTTTTCTCAATATTTTTCTAAAAGGATAGCTGATGGCGGATGGTTCCATAAAACCTGCAGCTACTTGATATATTAATGGTGGGAAAAAGTTATAGTTGTTCGTGTCTACTAAGACAATATTGAATGCATTGGACTTGTCCAATTTATTAATCAGTTCTAACCCTGCAAATCCTCCTCCAACAATAACTATGGTACTTTTCTTTTTCATTTTTTCCTGTGCTAAAAAATAGGTTCTTAGTTTCATGATTTTGAGAAGTACTGGTAATTATGTACTTATCAAATTCTATGGTTTTTTTCTATTTCGAAATACAAAAATACGTATTTATGTTGCGAATCCCTTTGTTTATTGGGGTTTTATGCCTCCGTTATAAGCTTTGTTGTTCTTTGGTTTTCGTCTGATGGTATGGCTAAATACCGTTTGGAAGGTTGTTGTAATGGAGATTTTAGGTTTAGAAAGGAATCTCGAGACAGCTTTCTAGGGATTGTTTTCTTTGACAATCAATAGCGAATCATTAGCATTGAAATCCCTCCTTAAATTTGCTGTTCTCAATCCGTTTTTGAACGGGAAATTTAGGTCCATGAACACGGTTGCGTAAGGAAAAATCTCGTGAGAATTTTTTACTTGAAAATCAATAGAAAACCTCTCGGATTTACGAAAATACACCGTCAGTATTAGCACTTGTTTTTACGGGGAAACGACGCTTCCGACGAGACAACTAAAATGGAGGCCTGTATTTGGCATAAATAACTATAACGAGCATCGCTTTCAAAGCGTTCTAATAAGCGTTCTATGAGCAAGCTAAAGAAGCAATGCTCCAGACGAACGCTATCCCTATTTCTTATAAAACAATTTCTTTTTTTACGGTAAACGCTTTGATAGCCTCGTTGGGAGCAATAATAGAATGACCTTCCCAAAAACTAGGATCATAAGCGGGGAGATATGTGGGGAGAAGTACATTCTTTTCTTTGTATGCATTGAAGCTACTTGTAGAAATGTCTGTACTGTCAAAAATGACTATTTCGGATTTATTGAGGCTTGTAATGAGCAGGTCTAGTTTTAAGGACAACTCATTTTGTTTTCTACGGCCTTTTACATGTTTATTTTTCTCTATGATCTTTAAGGGTCTGCGAATACCAGCAATGCCACCTGTTTCTTTTTCTAAATAGCGCAAATGGTAAGTGCTGTCTGCTCCCTTAGTGAAAAACAATTTTCCCTTGGCGATGTGTTCTTTATAGGAAATCCCGAAAAGAGAGATGCTTTTGAGTGGTTTTACATTGCTGTAGTCCACTCTGATTACCGCAAAATCATCGGCATTAATATAAAGTGTTCCACGGTAATCTGCCCTCCATTTGGGTTCGAAATTTAAGATGTATACAGGATTCTCTCCTACATAGGTGAAATCTTTTAAGGTAAAATCATAGCGATTGGATTTACGAACGAAATTCAATTTAGAATCCTTTAAAAAGAACAAATCTTCAAACAAAGTACCCAGGCTGTTTCTTTTGTATTTTGAGAAATTAGTTTTTCGTGTTTCCTCACGTTTTTTCTTAGCGGCTATTTCTTTTTGCAATGCTTCGGCATCCGTGGTGTCTTTTTGGAACTTAAATAATTCACTAGCTTCAATTTTAGTTCCAAAAAGTCCAGATTTTATTTTTAAATAGGAGTTGGGCTTTACATTGTCTATTAAAATCTTTTTAAATTTCTTTTCTATGGACGTTAAGTTTATTTGGTTTTCTTTATCGTACAACTCACAGGCTTTAAGCAGTAGTATTTTTTGTTGTTTTCGGTCGAAATTTCCATACAAATCACAGAGTATTTCAGTGTAATGATCTTCTTTTCTTGGGACACTACGCTGTAAACTGTCTAATAGGTTTTTATTAATAGCTTTAATGGACGACTTTATAAAAGTATAGTCCATTTTATCAAATTTTTGATGGTAAGATTGTCTGTAAAAGATTCTTTTTTTCCTGAGAGTAGCGGGGTAGTTTTTAGAGAGGTTTTCATTGACTAACTTCATTATTTCGTTCGGAGTATACTGCTTGTTAGAAATCATGACCGAATTTAATTCGATGGCTTTTTGATGTAAATAAATGATACTGTCTTTAAAGTGAAGTAAGGGAATGGCCTTAGGCTCATAGCCCATATAAGATATGAAAAGAGAATCTTGTTCCGTGATTTTGTTTTTGATATGCAAGGTGAATTGACCTTCTCCATTAGAAATGACACCCCTGTCATTAGATAATAGTATGTTGGCATAGGGAATTGTTTCTTGGGTCTGTGCGTCTTTTAATGTTGAATGTATGGTTTGTGACTGTCCAATGTAACCTCCTAAAAAGTAAAGGATCACAAGAGTGCATCGTATTTTAGTATTCATATCAATTTTTCTTTGGAGTAAAGAAACAGTCTTTTCATGAACTAGGACTATTTTTTAGTTTTTCTTTAATACAGGTTTATTAAAAGTTTAACAGTGTAAAAAAATAGAGTAGGTGTAATAATGGGGGAGTTACTGCGAATGGACAGGAAGAATTAGCCATGGGTAAAAAAGATTTACAGGGTGTTTTTTACAGGAGAATGACGGTTCCTACGTGATTTTTAAAGAGCCATTCCAAGTATTAACTTTTTTAAATAAAAAGGCGCATCCAAGCTTCTTTTATATACCTTTGGAGAACGAGGACAGTTTACATGTCTTTTTTAAAAAAAGTAACAACTAATTAAGATGTCTTAGTACTTTAGAAATCATGTTTATGATTTAAAAATATATGAACATCGGAACTATACATTTAATATTAAAATATGGGAAAAGTCAGCACGGTGATTGAACTAGATTTAGAAATAGGTGTGATCTATAAATATCTTGAAAACAAATATCATTCAGAGCGCTATAAAAAGGCCTGCATTGCTGTAAAAGGCTACATTCCTGATATTGAATTGCTTGAATCTATGGATGATGAGAAGTTATTGTTTAAAGTAAAAGGATATGATCCATTACTAAGAATACATATGGGGAGTTGGAAATGGAGCTATACATTAAAAGAATTAGGAGAATATAAAACGGCTGTTACTTTTTGCTATGAATGGAGTGTCCTCATGGAACTATTTTCATTGGGAACCATAAAAAGTCAAGCTGGAAATGAGTTAGTAGAATCCGTTTTGGCTTTGGAAGCCTTGGAGCAAGCGCTTGTTTCAGTTTAAAAAACGCAACTAAAATTTAAATAAAAAGGGAGGCTCATAAGCCTCCCTTTTTATTTAAATTCCTTTTACAAATTGTAAAAATACTTTTTTATGGAGTTCAAGGTCCATGTCCGGAGAAAGTGCGACACGTGCTATATAATCCTTGTCGTCTTCTTTGGTGGTTCCTTGCGTAGAGGTCGCAGGGATGGTCCAATAACAGCCTTTTAGCTGTCCATAACTTACACAGTACTTACTTTCCGTAGGGATTTCTGTAATCATTAAATTAATTAAGGTAAGATTTAAAGCCCGTTTATACTGTTCTTTTTCTGCTGGAGTGTTTCCTTTGGTAGGAAGATCTAGTGAAAATACAGAAGGAGTAAACCCTTGTGAAGCCAATGCTTCTGAAACAAAATTTATTTTCGCAGAAGGCAATACTTCTTGAATATAGTTTACAAAACTACGTGTGTTTTTGTAAGCATCCTGAATTCGTTGATTCATACTCGGTAATTGAGCTGCCAATATTTCGTATTGTAAAGGGGTCGCTTCATTATCACAGATACTTAGATGCAATGCTATTTTTTCCATCAAGCCTGCTGCTTTTTTATTGGCAGTACAGTAGCCCGCAATACAACGTCCTCCACTTGGGAATTTAGAACCACTAGCAAATGAGATTGTACGGACAGTTGCTAGGATTTCAGTATCTCCTAGAAAGTGTACATTCGGACAGAAAGTTTGGTCTAAAATAAATACAGGATCAATTGCTATTTCTCCTGTAGGCGTTTTACGTTCCTTGCCCAAAACCTCTTTTAATAAGTTTAAATCTGGTACTTCTACTCTCGGATTTGTAGGGATTTCAGCGATGATATAGGGTACTGCATCTTCTTTGGCAATTTTAGCCAAAACAATGTCTATACTTTGAACCATGTCGTTCCCACCATCTACGGGTAAATCCACCACGTCTACACCATCTATACATGCCACCACACGTCTTGCTTGGTCATTCGTACCACCATAACAATTCGGAGGAACAATAATTTTTATCGCTTTTCCAGGGTATTGTACTAAGGCATGGTGTACCAAGCCCATTAAAATGGCATATTGAATAGAGAGACCACTAGAGGCTACCAGTGCAGTGACATCACTACCTGTAATCTTAGCGATCGAGTTTAGAACACTTGTTTTGGATGTTTCAAGGTTCTTTTTTTCTTGTTCAATAGAGGTGTCTTTTACAAGGTGTTGTAAAACTGCGAGTGTATTGGCAGGTGTCATGGCAATGGATTCTCTTCTTCGCACATGCTGAATAGCGGAAATATATGTTTCGTTTGCAATTCCATTGATGAGTAAGATGCTTCCGAATTGAGCATGGGTATTGATGAAAAAATCAATGTTAGGATTCAAGTCAAATTCACAAATCTCCTCTTGTGCGGTCATAAAAACAGTACTTCCTTCAAATGTAGGAATGTCTGCAATACTCGTTACTTTATGAAGCTCAAATTGATAGCCATAAATATTTTTTAAAATCTCCTCTTCAAAACTATCAGGCAAGTCTCCTGTATACAGAATTTGAGTGTTTTTATGCGCTATTAAATTTGTTCTTAGAATGGCCAATACAGGAATTGTCTTGGAAGAAAAACAGATCACATGGTCTGCAGGTTGCTGTTGTAGTTTTCCTATCCCCCATTCTAAAATACATGATAAGGGATGGCCTAATCGGATATAATCGTAAGCGGTAGGTAAGTTGTCCAATGCTGCTACGGATGCATTATTGCTATTACATAAGGTTTCAAACTGTGATAAAAACTGTGTTTTCGCTAATTCTTCTGTATAAATATCTAACCGATGGGTGGTGGTCTGTAACCAGCCAGCAGGCATGTTTTTTAATACGTCTTTTATATAATAGTGTATGTTCGTGTTTCCCATAATAGGTGCCTTTTAGAAAGGTTGATACTAATTTTTTGTAATGAGTTCATAAAATAAGGTACCGAATTGAGGGTTCATTATTTTAAGTTGCAAAATTAAATATAAATAGGATAATAACCTAAGTGATTGCTAGGTTTTAAATCTGATGTCACGGAGGTTTTTTACTAAAAAAAACACCCTGTCACTACCTTGTTATTTAGTGATGAATGCCTCAGTATGTCCATTATTTACAAGGGGTTTATAACGATGTAATTCTTAGGTAAAGCGGCGCTATTTTAGAAGGGATTTCGAAGGATGTTGGGCTGGGAAAGAAGGATTGGAATAAAAAAGGCCTGAGAAAATGGGTGTTTAGTGCTTCATAATAGCTTAATCCCAAAAAAGTCCCTTTTATAATTAATGTTTTTTTAACTTTTAAAAAACAACGTTTATTATAAGAGCTCTTGTTGTTGTGGAGTTTCTTAAAAGTAAGTGCTATTAGTATAAAACTTGTGCGTTTTAATAGTTAAAATGTTAGTAAGCGGACTGCAAGTCTTTTGTAACTTTGTTAACTTAATGCCTTCAGATTTGATTGAATGATGATCATGTTTACGTATGATTCTAATTAGAGATATCTAAGAAAAACAACTGATTAGCGAATAATATTAAAATTAAAAATGATCAAAAAACTCTTTTTAAACGATAAAATTATACTTGTATTAATTCTTCTCAATGCTGTAACTATATTTATCAGTGGTTTTGACTTGACAGTGAGTAATAAGTTTATTCTTTCACTAGGAGATCATCTAATTACTGGTTTATTTATTATTGAATTGATTGTTAAATTTAAAGAATTTGGATTTAAAAATTATTTCAAATCAAATTGGAGAACGTTTGACTTTATTTTAATCGCCTTATCATTCCCAACGTTAATTGCATTTGTTGGTGGCATCGAAGTTACAGACTTTAGCTACTTACTTATCTTTAGAATTATGAGAGTTTTTAAATCGTTTCGGTTTTTAAAATTTATTCCTGGTATTGATCATTTAGTCAGAGGAGTCAGTAGAGCATTAAAGGCATCAATTGTCGTTTTAATGGGGTTTATCATTTATGTTTTTATTATAGGGGTCTTTTCGTTTTCTTTATTTAAAGAGGTCTCTCCAGAATATTTTGGAAATCCATTAATTTCACTCTATTCTATTTTTAAAATTTTCACCGTGGAAGGTTGGTATGAAATCCCAGCACAACTGACGGTTGGATTATCTGACATCACATCATTCTTTACTTATATGTATTTCGTTTTTGTGGTAATGTCCGGTGGTATATTTGGTTTGTCGCTTGTCAATTCAATATTTGTAGATGCCATGGTAAGCGATAATAATGATGAACTTGAGAAAAAAATAGAGGTTTTAAATAGTAAGATTGATTCACTTTTAATGAAAAATAATATACGATGAAATTAGAAAAAATATTAGACAAGGTAAACTCCCTTGAAAAAAATTCTTTTTTGAAAATTATAGATACTATAATTTCTAACAACCCTAAGAATAGTAAGGAAATTGAAAAGATATTATCAGAAAACAATAACAACCTTAAAGGTATTGATAATATCAATATTGCAAAAGTATTTGACCTTATTACTGATGAATTTACAAATGTTATAGAGCAAGAATTTGTTGATACGAGCTCACAACTTGATATCTTAATTGATATTATAATCCGAGATGCTCATAATTTAATTAAAGAAGATTGGTTTGTAAAACTATATGAAAAGGAAATTAACGGGCTTAAAATGAAAACAGCAGCCTTAAGTCATGAACTTCAAGATGAAAAGTCAACTATTGAAAGTCTGCGAAAAAGAGATTATTTGATTTATAAAGCCTGTGTGAAAACTGCCTATTTTAATGATAACGTAAACAATAGAGACACTAAAATAACTACGGATGAACTGTCTATTCTATTAACCTTATCTAATGAATTTAAATTGTCGCAAGAGGAAATAAAACTCATAAATTATATAGTTATTCCTCCTGTAAAGTTAGAAATTGAAAAGGTAATTAACTACTTAAAAACTGTGGGTCTTATTTTTTACTCTAAGAAAAACAGACAGATTTATGTTGCGGACGAAATAGTAAGAGTTTTACGTAAAATACGCAAAAAACTAGTAGCCGATAAATTTTATCGTCGTTTTTTAAAATTACTGAGGGATCCTCAAATAAATATGGTGTGTAGAACTCATAATATTGATATTAAATTACCATTGAAGGATAAAATAAAAAACATTATCAACGAGGGTATTTCTTTTTCAAACTTATTGGTGAATGAGTTACATAAGGAGGGTACCGCTTTAAATGAAAAAAAGAAATTTGTCAATGAAATTTGGGAAAAAGGATTTGAGATTTCGGAGCGTTTAAGGGGGACAACTTTGGAAGATAAAATTGACAATCTAATCTGCTATTTTGATGAAATAGAAAAAGAGGAGAAGGTAGGCATCTCAGTAGACGGGTATGGACAATTACTTTCTGATTTAGACGAGACTTTTCCTAAATTGAATGATTTAATACGTTCAGAATTTGAAATGCAAAATGAATTTGTGCTAAACAATGAATATTTATTGGATTATAATATTAAGCCAAGAGATATTCTAGATATGATTGAACAAAAGGATTTGATGGAGTTTTGTGAGAAATTTGATATTAAAAAGCGTGGCAATAGTATTTTAAATATACTGGATGGTTATAAAGATGCTGAAAATCTTTTCATAGAAAATTATGAGAACATTGGGTTTAGAGACTTGAATTCTTTAAAGGAAAATGGAATTAGTATAAAAGAGGCGGAGTTGGGCCTTAAATTCGAAGATATTACAAAATCAATATTTGAAAAATTAGCTTTTAATGTTGATGAGGATTTAAAAAAGAGCCTTAACACTAAGAAAAATAAAATTGATCTTGTATTAAATTTAGGCGATCAAGGACTTATTATTATAGAATGCAAAACCGTAAAAGAGAGTGGCTATAATAAATTCAGCGCTGTAACCAGACAAATGAAATCATATATTGATTTAGCCAAGAGTAGTGGGCATAATGTTGTGAAATCCTTACTGATTGCACCTGATTTTAGTGATGAGTTTGTAAATGATTGCGAATTAGATTTTGAACTGAATTTATCCCTGATAACAGCTTCTTCATTGTTGAAAATATTGAAGGCTTTTAAAAATTCTAAACACAAAGAATTTCCTTTTCAGCTTTTAATGAAAGATGTATTGATAAAAGAGGATAGGATCATCAAAGCAATTAATAAGAGGTAGTTTTTATAGTGCTATTTGACCATTTTAAATAGCGTTAGAGCCACTAAATTGTTGACTATATTACATCATTGCAAATGTGTTTAATTGTAGGGAGTTAAAACCCTAAATGATATTTCACTGAGTTGAATAAAGTAATCGTTCTATCGGGAGCTCCTCTGCTCCCGAATTACGATGGTACTGGTGTATGATGCGCTGGATTATGAGAAAAATTATATCGTGTAGCGTCCTTAAAAATCAATTTGCAACCTATTATTTTTAATTTTTTTTACTTGTGGAGTAACTAAAATAAATGCAGACAAAGAAGCCAATAATAGTGATTACCTTTCCTTTAGTTAACAACCATAAATGATGTAAGAAGAGAATAAAAAAATCTTTAAACTAGAAAAATGGAAGCATAGCTTGGGAGAACTAAAGTTTCTTGATTGTTTTTATTCAGGTACTCTAAAGATAGAAACCTCCTACAGCTATAATAACGAAAAACTAGTGCTTCGTTAGAAGTACATCAAACACACTTCAGAAGTGAAAAATTACAATTCGGAAGTTACTTTTTTTTGAACATAAAAAATCAATACATCTTTGTGTGTAATTATAATCAAATTTTATACAGATGAAGAAAAAACTTTTATTTCTAATTTTATTTAGTACGAACATCCTTTTTATAAATGCTCAAATGGATGCTAAATTTTATTTCCCAAAAAAGGATTTAAAATCAATTGAATGGGGGAATTACGAAGCATTAAATTTAACAATCGAAACGGATACAATTTCAGTATTGATTTTGAAACCAACTACAGCCCCTAAAGCAACAATCTTTTATTTTCACGGTGCTGGTGGAAACATCACATATTACCTTCCACTTACACAAATTCTGGTTGAAAATGAATTTCAAGTTGTAATGGTTGATTTTCGTGGTTACGGAAAATCCACTGGAACACCTACGCATAAAAATATAGCTACAGATGGACAACTAATATTTGATTCGTTAGTTGAGAGGCCTGGTATTAAAAATACAGTAAAAATAATTTATGGTCTTTCAATTGGAACACAGATAGCAACACTTTTAGCAAAAAACAATCAAAACAAAATAGATGGATTGGTTTTAGAAGGAGCAATGGCATCATTCAAAGAGATAGCCATCTTTTATGCACCACAAGCTAAAGAGTTTTTAGAGAAAAATTATATTTCTCCTTATGCTGCAGAGGAAGCTATAAAATATGTGACTAAAATCCCTAAGCTTTTCATTCATAGTAGAGAAGATAAAAATGTTCCATATTCACAAGGGGAAATGGTATTTAATAATGCACCTGAACCTAAGGTTTTTTTAGAATTTAAAGGAGAACATTTATATGCTCTAAAATATGAAAAGGAGCAAATAATTCAAAAGATAAATGAAATGATAAAAAATGCAAGCAATGACTAATTGTTCGGAAGGTCAGGGGTTACTTAGTAAACATACACATAATGTTGGCGATACCGGCTCAAAAGACCCCACGATGCGTAATGCACTGTAAATGCATCCGATTTTAATAAAAGCATCATTACAGTTTCAAAAATTGTAAATGCTAGTAAGAAACGAAATACTTGAACAGCTTCCATTCTTTGATGATATAGACACTATAAATCCAAGGTGAAATTCTCTTTTAAGGTTGACGTGTATTACCTACAAAAATCATGGATAACGCAATGGGTTACGCCGTGCTTTTAACAACGATTTTCAACGATGGCTTATCATAAAACCCCAATACCTTTCCTATGCCCGTCTAAAAACACCGAGAAACCTAGCTAAATAAGCCTAGTAGGTGTCGAAAACGGCTATAGAGGCCTGGGTTTTCTACTTGAAAAACGGCTGTTTTTGTCATCTATAGTCTTAGTGTTTAAGGGGATAAGTATGACTCTTATTGATGGGCTAATAAAGACCGATTAAGGCTCCAAAACTTTTACTTGAAATAATGAGATTGTTAGTAAGCGGAAGGGCTGCCTTTTGTATATTTGAAGGCGCTGTATCGGGTGTTTAGTGAATTGAAAATTTACTTTAAAGACACATTTCTGTATGGTTGCTGTTGTAAAATATTGAATCTATGATTCCCCATTTAATATAAAAAAATGACGTATTACTTAATTGAAAAAGATGAAAAAACAGGTCCGTTTACTATTGAACAACTCAATGAAAAGGATCTTTATAAAGAAACTCTAGTGTGGACAAAAGGACTGGATGAGTGGACTGAAGCTAAAAATATTCCAATGCTAAAGGATATTATTGACCAAACGCCTCCATTGTACAATATCGCACCAAAACAACAAGTAACGCCACCTGAACCACCGATTTACAAAAAACCTGTAGAAGATTATTTCGGGTATAAGTTGGCTACTAAATGGGAACGGTTTATAGCTACATTTATTGAGACCTTGATTATGATGATTCCTCTTTTAATTATTACAAAAGGAGATTATTTAAACGATGACAGCTATATATCAGTTTATGATATTGCAATTAACATCCTAGGGGCAATTATGGTTGGTGGTTTGATGTACCCAATCTGGAGTGGTAATATTGGACATAAAATCTTTGGGATAAAAGTAATTTCAAAAGAAACGGGAGAAGATATAAAAAACCCAATAAAAGGTATTATTAGAGAGTTTTCCAAAGTTATTTTATCCTATTTTATTATCCCTATGATTTGGTTATTTTGGGACAAAGACAGACAGAATTTATACGATAAAATTTCAAAAACGATTGTAGTAAAAAAAAAAGAAGCATAGCTAAAGGTTTTTTTCGATGGATTTTTAAATTTGTAATTTCTATTATAGTCCTTGTATGTTCCACTATCGCTGTAGCTACGTATGTTTATACGGACGGTATTCCTATTGCCTCTGACTATTTCATTGATAGTTTACCGAAAAGTGTAGCGGATGAGATGGGCAAAGAATTGAGAAATGACCTATTGAGTAAATATGACATCGATGATTATAAAACAGACAAACTAAACCTTTTTGTTAAAAAAATAAACTTTGATAAAAAGGTAAAAGTTTATGTCATTAAGTCGAGAGAATTTAATGCTTTTGCCACTCCTGGTAAATATATTTTTATCTATACGGGTCTCCTTGATAAGCTTCATAGCTATGAACAGTTAGCCAGTCTTTTGGCACACGAATATACTCATATTGACAAAAATCACGGATTGCGTTCCGTTGGTAGAAGTTTTGGCTATGAAATTTTCACAACCGTTTTTTTAAGCAATGATTTAAAGAAGGAGCTATTTGACAACTCAAATATGCTCATCAATCTCGAATATTCAAGAGCATTCGAAAAAGAAGCCGATTTAAATACACTGAACCTACTTCAAAAAGAAAAGATAGCTAGTAATGGGATGCTGTCTTTATTGAAATTAATGCGAAAAGTAGCACCGGAAAGAATTTTGAACAGTGAATTGAGTGACCATCCGAATACAATAGAAAGAATTGAATACATTGAAGATGCAATTGAAGAAATGAACTATAACGCCGTTCCTAATATTGAATTAGAAACTATTTTTAATGCTATTAAACAAGGTGTTTAAAGTGAAATTGTTTCTCAATAACAAGCAGTAACCAGAAGGATAAAAACGGATAGCATAAGCACTACGATTTATAGGTTAATTTCAGGTTTTAAAGACATATTAAAATACAATTATGAAAAGAAAATTGATATTAGGAATCCTTTTGTTATGTATGAATATTGGGTGTTCAACGACCAATGAGGATGGTGAAAAGAACTATTTACGAGCCAAAGGGTTCCTTAATGGGGAGCCTGTAAAGGATTTGAAGAAAGCTTTTTACTATATGGAGAAAAGTGCCAGCGATGGATATGAAAAAGCTCAGTTTGAATTGGCGGTATTCTATTTTACTGGAATAGGGATTCAGAAAGATGAAAAAAAAGGAGTTTATTGGATGGAAGAAAGTGCAAAGAAGGACAATGTCGAATCTCAATTTATAGTAGGAGGATGTTATCAAGACGGTACCGGAGTACTTAAGGATGAATACCAAGCTTTTTATTGGTTTGAAAAAAGTGCAAAGCAAGGAAAAATGGGAGCGGAATTCGTATTGGGAGTCTACTATAATCAGGGAATTGGAACCTTGAAAAATAAAGAAAAAGGATTTTACTGGATGAAAAGAAGTGCTGTGCAAGGGGATGCTAGAGGGCAATACATGCTAGCTCAATATTTTTATTCAGGAAATGGAATAGCAATAAATAAAGAGCGTTCCTTATTTTGGTATCGGAAAAGTGCGCTTCAAGATTATGCAAAAGCACAATATTCTTTAGGCGTATTTTATATGGATGGAATAGGTGTAGAAGTGGACGTTAGTACGGGGGCTTACTGGATTGAAAAAGCATATAAAGGAGGGAATAAAGAAGCGGCAACTGTTTGGAGTCAATATGAACTATGGAAGTATTTGAAATAAGGATTGTTTCGCATCGCTAGGCCTTAATTAAAAGGTGTAGCTCCAGTATGAAATTGGTGATTAATACGGATCACTAGATGGAATTAACACCTCTTTTGAGCGTAGTACGATCAACTATATATTGCATTTAATAGTGCATAAATTTAATAGAAATAATTATAAAAAAAAGATACTTTATTATTTTACTGTAATCCTTCTTGTTACTAGTTGTGGTTTATCTAAGGAAGAACAAATTTCGCAACAAGATATCATTAACTCATGTAAGGTAGTAAATGAAATGCTGCCATTTTCCATAGATGAATATACTATTGTTAAAAAAGTAGGATATGACATAGCTGAAAGGACGTATACTAATTTTTATACCATTGATTGGTCATCCCTTTCAAAAAACGAATTAGAGGATATATTTGCAAGTATAAAATTAGAACAAATTGCTCATGCTAGAAACAGCGTAGATACGAAACACTTTAAAATCTTACGTATAAAATTAAGGTATGAGTATAGGGATGATAAAAATAACTTGATACATGCTTTCGAGATTAGCCCCGAGGATTATATAGATGAACCGACATAATATGGACCTCTTTTAAATAGAGTATATCCTTGTAACATCGTTATTAAATAGTTAGTTGTGGGGATCATTGATTTGATCTATAGAATTGCTAAAGAAACTGGATTAAGTAGACCGAGTTTGTACAAAGCATTATCAGATGGAGTAAAAACTCAATTCCCGACACTAATATATTGTTAAAAGCAATTGGAGAACAAATTCAAGTGAATCCAATTACTGCCTAAATATATAATTCCACCACCAACCAATCTTTCTCTAGCTCCAACAGCAACAACTCAAGCTTCAATTCCACCTCCTTGACCCTTAGTCGTATTCATACGATGTAAATATGAAGTACCTTCGAACAACTCCTCCTCAACATCCGAAACTTTACGGTTTTTAACTTGGCTGCGCTACCAATCGTTTGTCCATTGATTAAAAGCACCCAGCGGAGGAATGCACTAAATCTGAAATCCTATAATTCTATCTAGCGTATTGGCATAAATCCAGTTAGAAGTGCGTCCTAAATACTTAGAGAAGATAATGCCTGTTTTGCATTTCGGGTGTTGGCTGGCTTTGGTTATTGTTTTCTGAATCTTTCTTCAAAGAAACTCCTGTAGCTTTCCCTAACGGGTACTTATATCATTTTAAAAGATGATTTCCTTAATTTAAAATAAGTTGTTACTATTATTTGGCATCAATGCTCATGAAACGCTTAAAATACACCTGTATTCTTGGGTGTCGCTCTGTAAGGTGTTATTTGGGAAGTGATTGTTACTAGCAGCATAAAATCCTTCCAATTGCTATGTTCCTCGTTTCAAAATAGCAGTTTAAGAAATAGGCCTTTATAAAAGAGGTGTTCTTTTTTAGTTTTACATCAAAGACAATGAAAAGGAGGCACTCGAAAATCCAGTATTAAACAGAGTAGGGGAGAATTAAAAATAAACATTATGCCAAATTTAGTAGCAGAATTAAACAGTTTGGACTTCAGTAATTATATTGGAGGTCCTATGCAAGCAGCGGTACAAGCACAACATGCAGCGGCCATGTCACAAGTACAATTTATTCAAGAAGTTGGTTTTGAACCAGGGGCAAGTTCCACGGATCCCGCGGTGTTGCGTTATGTGGACTTTAAATATCAAAAATCAGTTCCCAATGCAGCAGGTACAGCCTTTATAGAGAAGACGATCGAAATTAAAGTGCCATTTCTTACCATGTTAACGATTCCTTCATTGAGAATTGATGAAATGACCATTGATTTTAATGCCAAGTTAACTTCCAGTGAAACATCTAATGTATCCAGTGAATTTGCAGCAAGTGCCTCCTTAGGGATTGACTATAAAGTGGTTAATTTCAAAGCGAGTGCATCCTATAAAAGAACTTCATCTAGAGGAGTAAATGTGGAAAAAACATATAATTTAGGAGTTCATGTAAAAATAGTGAATGACGAATTACCAGAAGGTTTAGATAGAGTTTTAACCATGCTAGAGGATAGTATTGCAAGTATTAATGCAGCTTAATAAAATAGAATATGATAACGCTTAATGATTATTTAGGAACCTTAATATCAAGTGTCAATCAAGCGCGCGTGATGGCAGATATAGAGTCTGCCAGAATCGCAAAATTGTATGCACAAGATCCACTATTAAAACATTACTCGATTCCACGGTTTAGAGCACAGGATATTGAGCTTGATATCCCAATAGCGATAGACAGTTTTGAAAAATCTACCATTCGGGACTATCAACCCATAGATAACAAAAGTTTCAATTCGATTGGGTATAGTATTCTAAAGGATATTGCGGGTGTTGATTCCTTTTCTAGTGCTACTTCGAAAGTAGTAAAATCAAAGATTGCAGAGAGCACCAGAAACTTAGAACAGGACTTAAAAGCGTCTGTGCCTGAAAAAACGGCATTACATAGCTTTACTGTAGGGATGGAAGGGCTATTTAAGGAAGCTGTTGAAATGGATGCTATTAAAATCAAAGATATTGAAGTGAGCCAGAATTTATTGAGAAAGTCTTTAGAGGAAACGCTTTTTACAGGGATTAAATCCAAAGAAAGTAGTGAACAATTAGAACATGCAAATGTGATTGTTGAGGCCGCAAAATTACGTGAAATTCCAGCTGAAAATATCATCCGAATTAAAATGAAATTATATGAAGATGGGATGGAATGGATTACTTCTAAAAATAGTAATGGAGAAATAGAATCTCGACTTTTACCTGAATAATCATGAAAAAATCTGTCATAGAACCGGCGAACGAACTTAGCGAGAAATTATTTGAAATTCCTGAAATAGTGACTGCTTTTGCAAATAAAGAAACGGAAATTTTTAATAAATGGATCACTTGGTTGCAAGACTTAGAGGCTGTATTTAAAAAATATAATTTTACAGAATGTGCTGAAATCGCAGGATATAGAGCTGCTGTACTCGCAAGTAGTCAATCGTTTGATGTAAAAAGGGTGAAAAAAAGGAAATTGAGGGAGCAAGTTGCTTTGGAGAGTGTGCAACCTGTACAACAAATACTGAGTGACAGAAGTAATCTACTTCTTGATAAAATAGAACAAGTACGTACTTTAGTGAAACAAATTTTGATTCCAGCGAAAGATGCGGGTATGATAAAATATGACTCAAAAATGGATGATACATTATTTATGGAAAATTTATTGATACAATTTAAGGCGCATGAAAAAGTGAGACCTAGTATAAATAATGCCATTGCTTTGCTTGGTAAATACGATGTGATAAGAATCCTTACGGAAGAAATAGAGTATTAAAGGAAGGCTTCTGATTTAAGTAGTTTGTTTTTTTCTTCCTAATATCCGCTTGATTTTATGCTTAAATGCAACATGTAAAAGGAAGTGGTGTAGTCAAAAAAATAAAGGGACAATAGTCCCGCTTCCGTAAGTACAATAAACAAAAACCAAAATGGCGGATCGTCATTTTGGCTTTTTAATTTATAGAGAATATTCGTTTAAGGCATCTATAAACACAGTTCTTTAAATTCTAATTGGAATAATTTCCAGCGCTTTCACGATGGTATGTTCCTGCCCTGTATTATAATTGTTACTGAAATAATGTCAATTTTTTGAGTGTTATTGTGGATGTGGAGGTGTTGTGCTGCATTGACATACTCAACTGTATAAAACCCAATCTTAACTTCTGTAATTCAAAAATAAAATGCAATCAAAATCCTACCTACGATAGCGCATAACCCCGTTAGAAGAGCGCCATAAATTCCACAGGAAGATAAAAACCATTTTACATTTCAGATTTTCATTGGCTATTTCTTCTGTATCTCTTTCTTCAAATAAAACGACAGAAGCTTCCGAAACCTTTCCTTTACACGTATTAAAACGTCGAAAACTCAATATAAAAGATTTTGTAAACATTTTAAAATCACTAAATACGCCATGATTACCCAGTAAAAACCACCTTCCTCTCTACTCTTAAAAAAGCACGTTTATCATAAGAACAGTTACTCCTGTGGAGGTTTTAAATATAAAAGATTAATGCTTGGGATTTTTACATAAATTAATTAAATTGTTAGTATGCAAAAAGGAGGTGTTTTGTATATTTGAACGAAGCTGTATACCGTATATAGTGAGTTTTAAAATAAATGGATAAACACGGGGCTGTATTGTAGCTGTAACGGAAATAACGTCAACTTTAAGATTGTTGTTTTGGAGAAAGAGTTGTTCGTATTAATAAAAAGAAAAAATGAGAATAAATTTAACTGCTGTAATCTATATCGTTCTATTATTTGTAAGTTGTGATAATGTAGGATCTTACGATAACTCACCATCTAAGACAGGTTGTTTATATGATGTTGTCTCAATTCCAATGCCTAATTACGATGATGTTGAAAAAGGGGATACTCATATAGAAAAATCAGTTTTCTTGGGTTGGTCACCAAGTGGTAAATTTGTGTGCTATATGAAAGAAAAGTCAGGACTTGGTATGGCAGAAGGATATACTGTTCATTTAATATTACAGAATACGTATAATGACAATTATCAAATTTTAAAAGAATTTTATTCTGATTATGAAACCCCTGAATCATTGCAATTTAATGACCTGTTTGATTTATTTAACAAAAATAAGGAAGAAATAGTATCTATTATTTCCAAATCAGAAATTGCCCCATCTATAAATACATTCAACAACTCAAATTCAATAATGACTAACAATGAATCCATCATAAATATTAATATAAGTAAGAATAAAACTGGAGTCGTTTCAGAATTTAGCTTTAAGGTTACTGCTCTAAATAATCATTCTAAATGGACAATTGCTAGCTATAAGTCAGATAACGATTCTTTTGGAGCTACGGATATTAAATATTTAGGTTTTTTCACAAATTGTAATAAAAAAAATGCTCTTGTGATAGCATATGTTAAATCTAGGGAGATAGAAGGAGCTGTTCTGTATAGTCCAATCTATGTTGGTTGCAGTCTTCAATAACTATTGCCAACAGGTGTTATCCATTAGCAAACAGCGGATAAATAATAATCGAAGCATTAAGGAATAGTAAACAGATTTGTTTACTATTCGTTAATTTGTACCTTTGAATATAAATCGTAATTATGTTACCACAATTAACAAAAATAAAAGGAGTTCATCCAGGTGCTATTTTAAGAAGAGAATTAAAAACTTAAAAAGTAATGATTTGGCTATTTATATTGACGAACATAAACAACCTATTAGTGCCATACTTAATAAAAGAAGAAGCATTAATCCTAAACTCTCCATAAAACTATCGAAACATTTTAATGTAGATAATGATTATTTCATGCTATTACAATCGAGCTATGATGTAAAAGTAGCCGCTGAATTAGAGAACAATATTACACCTGATATTAATACTATTAGAAGAGTTGTTTTTTGGGATACAACTTTTGATAAAATTGATTGGATGTGACGTCCTAGATAATCGATACAGATTATTAGATGTTAAAATTAATAATTT
Organism: Flavobacteriaceae bacterium; assembly: GCA_016764435.1. Classification (GTDB taxonomy): domain Bacteria; phylum Bacteroidota; class Bacteroidia; order Flavobacteriales; family Flavobacteriaceae. The sequence goes on from JAESRX010000017.1 coordinate 50,169, forward strand.
AAAGCTAAACGATGGTACCATCGTTTAGCTTTTTTGATTTGTACTGTTTTCTCTTTAGCTTTTTCTTTCTATGTATTTGTATTGGTGTAAGCATGTAATTGGATAAATGCGGTCTTTTTCTGTTGTATGTTTCGATGGCGTCCTTTACAAGTTTACTCTTAATTTCTATGTTGGTATTGTATTTTGCAATGTCAAATTCTTGTTTTACTATATGGTAAAGCTTTCTTGTTCCAAGCTTAGGCATAATTATACGCACCTCTCTTATTATAGCTATAACTTTTTGAGAAATAAGCTGTTTTTGTTGCCTTGATTTTATATACCTGTCTATTAACCCCGAATAATTCACAGGTAGAAACTAGTGTTTCTTTGTGTTCTTCTTTGTAGTTTTCGATAACTCGGGTTTGTAGTTTTTTCTGATTGAAATATCATATTCTTTTTCTGCCATGTTTACTAACATGTCAAAGATTATAACCTTCTTATCCGCTCGTTCTGCAAGGTGTTCGGCTCTTTCCTTTTGCTTTTCTAAAAGTTTAACCTTTTGTTCGAGTTCTATTATACGCTGTTCTGGTGTTATTTTTTTCATCTCCTGAGGCTCTCTATATTCCCAGTCAAATTTACCATATTTTTTTAACCAAGTACTTATTGTTGAATCTCCTTGGATACCGTATTTTGCTTTTTCTTGGCTTTTTGTAAGATAACCACATTCTATTTCTTCAATTAATTGAAGCTTAAAAGAAAGGGAATAATCTTTTTGAGTACGCTTCACATACCCATTGTTCTCTGGTTTTTTCATTACACTGATGTTTTAGTGTATCGCTATTTCAGGACGGGACAATCAGGTATTGCTTCACAAAGAGAAACAGAAACACTCTCCAATTTATTTTTTGATTTGCTAATATTCGGTAATACGAATCCTTTCCTCTTTGGTTTAATTCTTT
>JAESRX010000087.1 GCA_016764435.1 Flavobacteriaceae bacterium
AAAATATTGCGCAACAAATACTGCCAGAAGTATTGCTTTATAAAGCGTTAGCTTATAGTCGGATGGGTAAAAAAGAAGAAGCGAAACAAGCGATTTTTGAAGCAAATGATCTATCTTCAGAATCTGTTTACAGTCAATTAGGTGATGCTTATCTCAAAGTTGATTCGTCAGATGTTAAAGGCGCATTAGCTGTTATAGAAAAAATCCTTTTGAAAGCACCAGAATTATCAGAAGCACTTATTCTTAAGGGACAATTATTATTTATTCAAAAAGATTATGCCGGAGCTTTAGTTGCATTTAATAAATATCATCAATTATTACCAAAAGATATAAAAATCAGGCTGTTTTTGGCAAATGCATATATTAAAAACGAACAATTTGCGGATGCTGATAAACACTTAGATTTTTTATTAAAATTAATACCTGAGCACGCTTTAACTAATCAGCTTAAAGGGATTGTTTATTACCAAAAAGGCAATTATAAATTGGCTCTTAGCCATACTGAAAAAGCCATACAAAATGGTCTTAACACACCATCAAACCGAGTTATTGCTGGTTTAAGTGCCTTTAAATTACAACAATACGAACTAGCACATCAATATTTAGTTACTATTGCCGATATTTTACCCAAAAACCACCCTGTACGTCGAGTATTAGCCTTAGTGCAAATGCAACTTGGTTACAGCTCTGCTGCCGGAGAAACTTTATCTGAGTTAGAAGGACTAACTGCTGAAGATGTTAATTTATTTACTTCTGCTAGTTTTGAATTATTAAAAGCAGGGAAAATTGATCAAGCAAAATATTTATTAGATAAAACAGATTCATTAAAAACGAATAATCCTCAAGATATGACTAAAATTGGTATTTTAAAATTATCGATGAATGATCTTGAAGGCATGGCCGATTTAGAAAAAGCGGTTGAAATTGATCCCGAATTGGCTATGGCTAAAATGGCACTTGCTGCAGCTTATATTCAAAATAAAGAATTTGATAAAGCATTATCATTAGCCGAACAATGGAAAACCAAACATCCTGAAGAGGTTGAGGGTTTTAATTTGGCAGCAAAAATATTACTGATACAAAAAAATATTGTTGGGGCAGAAAAAGAATTACAACAAGCCTTATTAATTAATGAAAACAATCCATATTCTTTATTATATTTTTCTAATAAAGCGATAATAGAGAACAAACCTAAAAAATCAATTGAGTTGCTTGATAAATTATTTACTATTACACCATATCACCTTGCTGGTTTGACTCAGTATTATCGAGCTAACAAACTTCTAGGCTCTGAAAGTGTTGCGATTGAAAAATTAGCGCAAAGTTATGAGAAAAATCAAACCAATATTGTTTATCGTTTATTATATGCTAGGGCATTATTTGGTCAAAAAAACTTTTCTCAAGTAATTGAAGTGTTAGATAGTTTAGAGGATAAAAGTACAAGTATTCCTGCAATATATTGGGTGTTGTTAGGTGATAGTTACTTACATACTCAACAAATGACTAAAGCACTTGATGTTTATAGTTTGTGGGTTAAAAAACAGCCTCAATATCGCGCTGCCTGGTTAAGTAAAGTTTCTACTCAAGAAAAAATAACTGATTTTTTAGGGGCACTATTAACCGTTGAAGATATGTTAAAAAACCAACCAAATGACAGTCAATTTAATGTGTTACGAGCCTACTATCAAATTTTAACTAAACAATTTAGCCAAGCTGAAATTCAGTTAGATAGTTTAACCAAAGAGCAAAAGGAGTTGCCTTTAGTTAAAGGCTTACAAGGGCAAATTTGGTTTACTGAAGGTAAATTTAAACAAGCACTACCAAGCTTGAAAGGCTTGTATAAAGTACAAGCCAATACTAGAAATACGACCTTGGTGTTCGCTACTTTATTGAAGTTAGGTGATAAAAAAGCAGCGCTCACCTTTTTAGAAAAACACATTGAAAATTATCCAAAAGATGATATTTCACGAAATTTATTAGCTGAATACGCGATTAAATTTGATTTAGCCTTAGCAAAAAAACATTATTTAGTTCTATTAAAGGCTTCGCCTAATGACATACCTATTATTAATAATTTAGCTTGGGTTGAATACAAGTTAGCTGAATATAACCCTGCAGATAAATTGGTGCAGCGAGCATTAAAATTAAAAAATGATCACCCCAAATTACTTGATACTGCTGGGTTAATCAAGCTTAAGTTGGGTAATAAAGCACAAGCAATTAAACTATTAAAACAAGCTAATTTGTTAGCACCTAAAGATAAAGAAATTGCAAAGCATTATCGGGACGCTATTGAACAATAAGTGTGCATCCTTTTTCATTGCTTGTAGAGGAAGGTTTAGCGAAGCGGTTCATTTAAGGGAGGTTCTTAATATAATTCGTATATATGGTTGGCTCAGGGTAGTCATTCCTGCATTCTTTTATGCGGGAACCTATGTCAAAAAATGCGAGTTCGTCAGTTTAAACGTCTCTAAAATAACGATTATAATAAACATGCCCATGCACTTGGCTCCGGATCGTCTTTCCCGCAGTCTTTTAAGTGGGAATCTGCGTCAAAAAGTACGAGGTCTTCGATAAAAGCGTCTCGAAGATGACGATTATATTAAATACCTGAGTTATCTGCATAGTTATGTTAACGTTTGAGAAAATCACTATGCGACGAATAGAACCCAGCGGCTACACTATTTCAGGAGAGAAACGACAGTGCTTTATAAATATTGAACAAAGCGTGTCTACATTCTTTTTTATAAACATAAAACAACACGCCTATGCAGGTAGCTCAGGAATTATTGTGCCACTCCTTCCTCTTTTTACACGTGCAGCTTATTTAAACCACGTTTATTCATCAAGTTATTAAACTAACATTTGAAGGGAGGATACTGACAGTTAATTATGTAATATTATTAGACATAAAAAAGCCTTCGTAAAGAAGGCCTTATAATTACAAGAGTATTTTTATAAATTAAGACTTGCGACGACGAGCTGCGCCAGCTAAACCCAATAAACCCAAACCTAATATAGCAACAGAAGTTGGTTCTGGCACATGGGCAATTGACGCTTTTGTTGCGTGCGCAATCGTTAGTGTATACTCACCAGCCGCTAAATTTGTAAGAGTTACTGCTTTACTCGCACTATAATCCTGGCTGTTCATTGTATTTAATTGTGTTGATGCTTTACTTGCATTCGTACCAGCTCCAAACAGTATAAACTGATTGGCGAAAGAAATTGCTTGTCCTTGATTCGCAGTTAAAGTGTAACCTAGTGAATATGTTGCTTTAGCTTGAGTAGTAGAAGTAGAACTTTGCATATCAACCCCTATCTCAGTAATTAATTGTGCAACATAACTATAAAATAAATTTAAAGTTGCTCCTGAACCAGTTGAAAAAACAAATGATGTAGTAATACTGTTGTCAATATTTGAATTAGCATCATTAAGATTGTTATTTGCGTAGCTCTGAACAGACACATCAGCTCTAGATTTAGCTGTTGTACCCACGAAAGGCTCACTTGCTAGGTAACTATCTGAAGAAGCAAAATTCAGCGTGTTTGTGCTATTCATTAAACCAAAAGAAAAGTTATTTTCAGTTATAGTTGGACAATCGATTCCAGCACAAACTTGAAGAGGATCTGCTACGCCAGAGGATAAAGCTAATACATTTGTTGGTGTAGCACTCATGCCATTAAAGGTGGCTTTGTTTGTTAAGCTCCATGTTTGTGTTGGAGTAGTGCTGGTCGCATTAGTAATACTTATTCCAAAACCTGTTACATCTAAAATTGAAGATGCAATAATTGAAGCATTTGCACCAAAAGAGGCAACGGTAAGTGCAGATGCGGCCAGTACACTTTTTGTTAAGTTAGTTAATTTCATTTTTTTCTCTCCGATTCCGTTTGGTGGAATACTTGTTTGTTTAATTTCTGCTTGGTTACATGCTAATATGATGCCATGTTTGTATTATATTGTTTTTGTTGGTTTTTTTTGTTTTTTTGTGTTCGCGAAAAATAAATGTGTAAAGAAATCTGACAGTACGATTGGGGAATATATTGTATACCTCTAACTTCACTTACTTAGTATTATTCCGAAAAGGTAAAGGGCGTTGAAAGTATACTTTGTCAGATTCATATTCAACCTACCGTTAAATTCCATATTTCTTCGGTGATAAAATATTCCCTTCATCAAGCACTTGTTTGATTTTTTTTAGCTGTGGAGCTAAAGAACTGTTAATTTTCTGGTAAGCATCATGTGCATGGCTTGATAAGCGATAAGGAAAATAACCTTTACTGGTGAGTATTTCAAACAGTTCATCGTGACAAGCCAGTGCTTTTGCATCTTCGCCTTCAATATCTCTATCGTATACCAGAGATATTACACAATCTAAGGCTCTCTCCGTCAAAAGTGTTATTGACAAACCTGGTTCATAACCATATTTTAATTGAATGTTATGGATTATATCTGACATTATTTTCACATGTTTACCATCTATAGGGGCTATTGGAGCTAACCAGAGTAAGCCTACATTGTCTTTGGTTGGATCTATATTGTCATCAAGCTTTGGAGGAGTTTTTTTACGCCAGTAACTACTTGGAATAAAGTAGTTAGTAGGTACGCCTTGTTTTAAGCGAAATACTTTTTCTAGTAATGGAATGTTGGCATTAAAATCTATGTTTGTAAATAAACTTAAAAGCGACTTCATTTTTATGGCGATGCTCAAGGTTAATTCATCAATAAATTTAATGTCATCAGCTACGCCTTTCATCGCTTTTTTAAGTATTTTTTTCCAAACCTTAACTTCGGCTTTGGTGCCATAAAATGCGCCTGACACGCTCCAAGTATTCACCATAAATTGCTTTTTTAATTTATCTTTTAAGGCTTCGGGTAGAGGAACTTGTCCATTGGTTTTTTTCCAAGGATAAAAGCTTAATGCTTGAATGGCTTTATGATCATTGCCAATGTGAGCGGAACTTTTGATAATACCGCTTAATTTTAATGGTTGTAATGCATCAATAAGGATCGGAAGTTTGTCATTATCTTTTATACTAATAAAGAAAGCTTCAAAATGTTCAGGTTTGGGCATTAGCCATACCGTCATTTTAGTAACAATACCAAAGTTTGATTGAGTGAATAAACCATCAACATAGGGACCTATTCCCCACTTATAGCAATTTGCGGCAACTGGAGTAATACCATTTTTTGTAAATTGTTTAAAGCCTGTATTTATTGTGCTGCCATCAGCTAAAATTATTTCAAATGCGCATACTTGTGCAAAGTGATCGCCTGATGGTGTATGACCAAAACCACGTTCGAGCGTATTGCCTATAATGCTACATTTAGGTGAAGAACCTGTTGCATCCATCCAAAAGTCACCGCCTTGTTCTTGTAAAAAGTTGTAAAGCTGCTCTTGTGTTACACCAGCTGAAACGGTAACGGTTCCTTGCTTATTATCGTATTCTTCAATGGTAGTTAGGCGAGAAAGCTTTAATAAAATGGCTTTGTCAAAACTAGGCTCCTGTGCTGAGTAGCCCCAGTTTTTTCCGGAACTTACGGTATAAATYGCAGTTTTTGTTTTAGGTGAATTTTGTTCATCATTGTAAGAATTGACTGTGGCTAAAATTTTAATAATTTCTTCATTACTGGCTGGTTTAACGATAATACTATTAAAGTGTTTTGCTGGAAATGTACCTTGATTGTATGATGAAACATGTTTTAGGTCACTAATTACGTAATCAGAACCAACAATATCGTTAAGCTTTGTAATTAAAGATTCCATAGTATTATTTCTTCTTTTTATTTTTAAATAATTTGACGTTATTTATTAAACTAATTTTGCATCATCCAATTGGCTACGTATATCTCGTGAAATGGAATTATACAAACTTTTAAATCCGGGTGATAAATTTTCCATAAATATTCTTGGATTGATGTAATAGGGGGCACGTAATCCATGATAATCAATAGCTTCGCCTAATTGATAAAAATGAATACCAACAAATTTCATGCTACGAGCAAGGCGAGGTTCCATCATTACATAAGCATGCTGAATGTCGCTTTCTATTGCAAGGGTTGCAGCTGCCATATATAAGCCAATTGCGATAAATGGAAAACAGCGTAATTCTGTTTCAGAGTATGTGGTTTCTTCTATTGAACCCGTTGCAGAGCCTCTAAATTGATCGGCTTTACGACGACGAAAATCGGCTTTGACGGCTAATCGGGATATTTCACAAATTTCTTCACGTTTAAAATTTCTTGGGTGTAGTTTTTCATCTGTTATAGACTCGAGACAAAATTTTTCTATCGGTAGTACAATGGCTTTGGCAGGGTTATTTGTCCTGTGTTCGGCGTTGTATTGTTCTAAATTTTGGAGCATGATATCTATTTTTTCTTCCGATGAAAAGGTGAAATAGAGTTTGGAATCCAAACTATCTCTATGAGCAGAAAACCAATTATCACTCATATTTTTTATTGGAGAAAACTTTTGACCTTGGATGTTTGAAGTGCTATACACATCAATTTGAGATTTTTTAAAAAGGTTACAAATGTCCTTTTCAAATTCGGTGACGGTGGTAATTACTAATAGTTGCATTGTTTGGAGAATTTTTAAATAAGTATATGAAACACCCTAGGAAAACGAGTGGGGTTGTTTTTCACGAGGTGCTCATATACTAGGTATGATTAATTATTTGGGTATTTGTGTTTTTCGGTCATATAATAGACTAGGGGCACTACCAATAATGTTAAAATGGTAGATACAATGGTTCCACCCATTAAGGAGATGGCCAGTCCTTGAAAAATGGGATCAAATAAAATTACGAATGCACCAATTACTACAGTTCCTGCTGTTAATAGGATTGGAACGGTACGTAC
>JAESRX010000018.1 GCA_016764435.1 Flavobacteriaceae bacterium
ATCAAAAGATTACATTCAAGTTTAGGGTATTTATCACCACTTGAAATGGAAATAAAACTAAAAAAGGAAATTAAAAAAGTGGCTTAGTAAAATAGTCACCTATTTATTAGGAACTCCATGTCTAAATGTAATGTGGGTTTCGTTCTAAAAAAAAAGCCATGCTTTTAACGAATACTGCTAACTATTTTGATTTGGTTTAGAAAAAAAAGATAAAAGCATTTGACTAATTGCATGCTAGAAAGTCTGTACTTTCTAATCCGCACTGTGCTTATTCAAGCGTTATCAATAATTAACGAAAACCTATAAAAATGAATAAAAGAACAATCGAAATTAATAGAATCAAACAGTATGCTAATAAAGCAAGAGTAATTGGAATCTATATAAACGACAAAAAAGTGGGTACTATTGGAGATGGAGAAACGAAAATATTTGAAGTTGATTCTGATGAATACGAAATTTACGCCAAAATAGATTGGTGCAAAACCAAGCCTGTAAAAATTAATACCAAAGAAAATGAATTGACAAAGTTTGAGTTAGGCTCAAATCTTTCTGGTTGGCGATTATTGATAGCAATTTATTATATAACCTTTAATACTTCGGAATATTTATATTTAAAAAGGAAATTAAAATACAACAACTAAATGTTTGCGCGGTATGTAAGACAAAGTGCTAATATAGTGTTGATTTTTTCCGTCAAAAGATGATGTTATACTGGATTTCGTGCAGTTAATTTAGAGACTATTGACAATTGATCTCAATATATTGTAATTGTTTTAGATCAGTTGCTCTTATTCAATTTCACAGGGATCGGTTTGACTATTTTTAGGTGCTGATTGTTGTTGACTAGCATTGTTTAGTGAAACGTCCCTGAAAATTCACATCTACTCATAGCTTTATTTTTTAAATTAAGAACATTCATGTATTTGAAGATTTAGGGCTTATCTCATTTCTGATGTTTCACATACTTACATCTTGTTTCTATGTTTGCGTTAGGGATAGTAGCGGTTACCCTGCAACTTTTTTTTCTTCTAAAAAAGTGAAGCGTAGTAGCGAATAGCCCGACCCTTGGGTAACGCCCAAATTAGTTTAATTAGTATTGGTGTTTCTGAGCTTGGTATTGAGTATTTGTCCTCTATTATTAATTTAATTGGAGGCGTTGAAGTAAACTGTTGGTACGAATTGTAATTTATCCTTTGCCTTTAGCTCGTGCATGCATAACAGTTTATTTTATTTTTGAGAGATGGTAGGCTGTGTCTTTACTCAGCGTGTGTACGTAGATATAGTGTTTGTAATTATGTTATTTTACAAGGGGTTTAAAATAGAAGAAGGGATTTCTAAAAACAAGAAACCCTCACAAATATTAAATTTGTGAGGGTGTTTAGTGGAGACGCCGGGAATCGAACCCGGGTCCAAACAAGTTGCCAAAAAGCCTTCTACATGTTTAGTTTTTTCTTAATTTTCGACTTAGAGCTGATTAAAAACAATCCACAAAAAGCTTATTCTCTTAAGTTTCAAAAAGTAATCGAGATGCTTACCTTTCTATGTTAACATTTACGATGCCTCTATATTGAACGCCGCTAACCAAGGCTTTCATGAGACATTTAGCTTGTGCACCTTGTGCACCGAGGCTCATCCTACTGTAATTCGGATTAAGCAGCCAAAGCGTAGTTATCTTCGCCGTGTAAAAAATTGAAATTGAGATTTACGAGTGCTATTTCATTACTCGACATGCTTACATATTAACTAATCTCGCTGTCAAAACCAGTCGTCCCCATTTTGTAAATGATCTTGTTCCTTGTGTTATCAAGGAGTGCAAAAGTACTAAAAAAACTGATACAATTATAAATTTGTGAGTTTCTTTATTTTCAGATATATTAGCACAATATTTATACCAAAACGACTGTATTTTTATTAAAACGCATCGTTTTGTTTAATTCTCTGTATAGTAAGGGCTTAATGTGGGTCTAACTGAATTATCCTCTTTATAAAGGTATAAATTTCATCCTTAAACCATCATGTATTTATGAAAATAGGCATCATCAAAGAAAGAAAATCACCACCAGATAGGCGTGTAGTATTATCTCCTGAAAAATGTAAAGAATTATTGCAGGCGTTTCCTGATTTGGAAATTGTAGTAGAGAGTTCTGATTCACGTGCTTTTTCTGATAAATCGTATGCTGATTTAGGGATTACAGTGGTTACTAATGTTGATGATTGTGATGTGTTATTAGGGGTGAAAGAAGTGCCTTTAGATGCTTTAATTCCGAATAAAAAGTATTTTTTCTTTTCGCATACTATTAAAAAGCAGTCCTATAATAGGGAGTTATTAAAGGGAATATTAAAGCGAGGTATTGAATTATATGATCATGAGGTGATCACCAATAAAAATGGGCAACGCCTGGTTGCTTTTGGAAGGTACGCGGGTATTGTTGGGGCCTATAATGGAATTAGAACTTATGGTTTAAAATTTGATTTATTTGCATTGCCGAAGGCTACTACATTAAATAGTCAGCAGGAATTAATTGCTGCATTAACGCTGATAAAAGATAAATTACAACGGGCAAAAATAGTATTGACAGGAACGGGCCGTGTAGGGAATGGTGCGAAGGAAATGTTAAAAGGTATGGGGATGAAAGAGGTCTCTGTAGAAGACTATTTAAATACTGTATTTTCAGTGCCAGTTTATGCTCAAATAGATGTAATGGATTATAATAGGCGAAAAGATGGGGGAGCGTCAAGTAAGCAAGATTTTTATAGTAATCCAACTGCGTATGAAAGTGATTTTATGCGTTTTGCCAAAGTAACCGACTTGTACATCGCAGGACATTTTTTTGGTGAAGGAGCTCCTTATATTTTCACGAGAGATGATGCTAAATCACCTGATTTTAACATTAAGGTAGTTGCAGATATTAGTTGTGATATCGATGGACCAGTGGCTTCAACGATTAGACCCTCTATTATAGCAGAACCTATTTATGGTTATTTACCGATGTCAGAGCAAGAGGTCTATTTTAAAAATGATGATGCAATTGCTGTCATGGCGGTAGATAATCTACCCTGTGAATTACCTATCGATGCTTCTGAGGGGTTTGGAACTAGTTTTGCAACCCATGTGATTCCTGCATTTTTCAACAATGATATAGACGGTGTTTTGAACCGTGCATGTATGACCAAGGACGGGAAGCTAACAGAGCGTTTTTCGTATTTGAAAGATTTTGTAGCAGGAAGAGAATGAATGTAACGCCTAGTTTTAGTTTAGAGGATGTAGCAAAAGCGATCATGCCTTTTGGTAAATATAAAGGCAGGTTTTTAATAAACCTACCAGAACATTATATTGTTTGGTATAGAAATAAAGGGTTTCCAAAAGGAAAACTGGGAGATATGATGGGCTTGGTTTATGAGTTACAATTAAATGGATTGGAACATTTAGTCCACCGATTAATGAAATAAATACAGTGCTTTTTATAGAACGTAGGACTGTGAAATAATTATTTTTCAGTCTTACGTTTTTTTTTGCGATCCCATGATGATTTTTTATCTAATAGTATGCCATGTTTATCATTATAATTTAATTTATAAGATTGATGTGTGACAAAGCAAGTGAATATCAGGGAATTCTCCTATTTAAAACTTTTCAACAATAATTGTTATTAACTAATTGATCTTTGCTGCCGCTTCATCTCTTTTATTTTCTACTTTTAATAACGAAAAAATTCACTAAAAATAAATCTTAAACAATGGAGAATCAGCTAGTTTTGGAAAAGGTATACACGCGCGAGGAAGTGTTGAAATCATCATTGCGCTATTTTGATAGCGATGAGTTGGCAGCAACTACATGGATGAATAAATATGCGATCAAAAATAAGGAAGGAGCCTTTTTAGAAAGTACTCCAAATGATATGCATGCCCGTATGGCAAAGGAATTCGCTAGGATAGAAGCAAATTACGATGCCACAGAAACTGCGACTGAAGGTTTATCTGACTACGGTAAAAACCGTAAAAAATTAAGTGAAGATGTTATTTTTGATTTATTCAAGGATTTTAAATACATCATCCCACAGGGGAGCGTTATGTCTTCGTTGGGCGATAAAAACACCATTGCTTCTTTATCTAACTGTGTGGTAATCCCACCAGTATTGGATTCTTATGGAGGTATTTTTTATACAGATCAGCAGATGGCTCAATTGTTTAAGAGGCGTTGCGGTGTTGGGGTAGACTTATCTAATTTAAGACCTAATGGTGCCACGGTGTCTAATTCTGCGGGAACGACTTCAGGAGCCGTTTCTTTTATGAATCGATTTTCAAATACAACGAGGGAAGTTGCACAGAATGGACGTAGAGGAGCACTTATGTTAACTATGGATATTGCGCATCCAGATATTGAAGAATTTATAAAAATTAAACAAGACCTTACTAAAGTAACTGGGGCTAATATTTCTATCAGAATTTCTGATGAATTTATGAAAGCGGTGGTAAGTGATACTGATTTTACCTTACGTTTTCCTATTGATAGTTCTGATCCAGAATTTTCAAAAGTTATACAGGCAAAAAATCTCTGGGAAACCATTATTAAATGTGCACATAATACTGCAGAACCTGGATTGATTTTTTGGGATCGTCAGCATTATTATTCAACATCTTCTTTATACCCTGGGTTTAAGAATGATTCTACGAATCCTTGTTCGGAAATTGCCATGCAAGGTGGAGATAGTTGTCGTTTAATCGCGGTCAACTTATTTAGTTTTGTAATAGATCCATTTACTAAAAAAGCAAGGTTCGATTATAAGAAATTATACGAAGTAGTATATGATACACAGCGTTTAATGGATGATTTAGTAGATCTAGAACTGGAAGCTGTCGCAAAGATATTTAATAAGATCAATAACGATCAGGAGCCAGATGATATTAAAAAGATTGAAAATGATACGTGGAAACTATTAGCAGAAACTGGTAAAACAGGACGTAGAACTGGTTTAGGGTTTACGGCTTTAGCAGATACTGTAGCTGCTTTAGGTTTGAAATTTGATACGGATGAAGCCATTTCTATGGTAGATGAAATAATGAAAGCTAAGTTAGCTGGTGAGTTTGATAGTAGTATAGACATGGCTATTGAACGTGGGAAATTTAAAGTTTTTGATCGAAAAATAGAAGATCAGTCGGAATTTATACAAATGTTAGCAACGGATTTTCCTGCAATCTATAAAAGAATGATGATTTATGGACGTCGTAATATATCTATTAGTACAGTAGCTCCTACGGGTTCATTGAGCATGTTAGCGCAGGTTTCTTCAGGAATAGAGCCGGTGTTTTTATTGAGTTATAAAAGACGTAGAAAAGTAAATAAAGATGATACAAATGCGAAGGTGGCTTATGTCGATGATATGGGGGATGCTTTTGAGGAATTCGATGTGTACCATGCCAAGTTAAAAACATGGATGGATGCAACAGGAGAAACGGATGTGACAAAAAGTCCATATGCAGGATCTACGGCTCCAGAAATAGATTGGAAAAAGCGTATTAAAATGCAAGCGTTGGTTCAGAAGTATACTACACACTCTATTAGTTCTACTATTAATTTAGCCAGTGATGTTACGACGGATTTGGTAAGTGATATTTATATCGAATCTTGGAAAAAAGGTGTGAAAGGAATTACGGTATACCGTGATGGTTCTAGGTCGGGTATTTTAGTGTCTAATGATACTAAAACTGAAAAGGAATCTGATGATTGTTTTGAACAAACAAAGTTTCCTAAGCGTCCAAGAAAATTAGAAGCTAGGGTGGTTCGTTTTCAAAATGATTATGAAAAATGGGTGGCTGTTGTAGGCGTGTTAGAAGGACGTCCCTACGAAATTTTTACTGGGAAAGTTGATGATTCTTTCGTGTTACCTACGAACTTAGATAAAGGATGGATTATTAAAAACAGGGAGGATAATGGGGATGCTCGTTACGATTTTCAATACGAGGTTAAAAATGGCTATAAAGTTACCATGGAAGGTTTATCGCGTTCTTTTGATAAAGAATATTGGAACTACGCCAAATTGATTTCTGGAATTATTCGCCATGGAATGCCAATGGCTTATGTGGTGGAATTAGTTCAGAACTTGAATTTTGATAGTGATAATATCAACACATGGAAAAACGGAGTGGCGCGTACCTTAAAGCAATTTGTGCCGGATGGAACCGTAGCTGCGGATAAAAAATGTGGTGAATGTGGAGATCCAGATGGATTAATTTACGAAGAAGGCTGTTTAATTTGCAAAAGCTGTGGAAATAGTAAATGTGGATAAAATCCATTGTATAGAATAGATTAAAGCTCGTTACTGTAAAAATAGTAACGAGCTTTTTTATGGCTATATTTAGCCATGGAAAAGAATAAAAATAGAGGCGCTAAGTATTGTTTTTTATTGCTAGTTTTTGTGCAATTAAGTTGACTAGTACTAAAGAGCCGGTTTATAGTGAAACCTCGATGTATCAATTAATCGTTCCCAATAAATATAAGGAGGTTCTTATTTTGTATCCGAGTTTTGGAGGGACTACAGCTACTGTAAAAAAGAGTTCTCAATTGGTAGAGAAGGCATTGGATGCACAGATAGCTGTGATTATTTTGAAGTGGAATTCCTACTTGTTTTTAAACCTACAGGAGCAGGAAGAAATAGGAAATCTTCTCTATACGATTTTGGAAAAGATGGATGCTGTTAAGAAGGATATTTACATCGGTGGCTTTTCTTCAGGGGGTAATTTAGCGATGCAGACAGGACGGTGTTTGACATCTATGCGACAGGCTGAGTTAGCCGTGAAAGGGGTGCTTATCGTTGATTCTCCACTTGATTTAGTACAGTTTTATCGTAATTGTCAAAAAATAATTAAAGATACGAACACTAGTGAAGCGCGTTATTTACTCCATTATTTAGAGCGTAAATTAGGGACTCCACAGCTAGGTTTAGAGCACTATAAAATATTTTCTCCTTGTATAAATGAGATTGATTATGTGGAGAACTGCAAATTTAAAAATACCGAATTGGTTTTTTATACGGAACCAGCGCGTGCATTTAAAAAGAAAAATTACAGTCAAGATTTTGAAGATACAAACAGTTTTCAATTGCAATTATTATGGAAAACATTGAGTAATTTAGACTTTAAAGTCTCTTATATAGAAACTGTAAATAAAGGCTATAGAATTGGCGGTATACGTGCTCCTCATTCTTGGTCTATTATAGATGTGGATGCCATTATTGGTTGGATTAAATATAAAAAGAAGCCTCCTTCAAATATACTAAAATAGGAGTAGAAGTGTTTTTATTCTTCTGAAATTACACCTACTTTAGAGGCATGAATAAAAAAATAATTCTTTATGCAGTTCTATTGCTTTTGAGTATTGGATTGTTATGGGTAGATTTAATGGTGTTAGAGAACCTCGATAAAGGGTATTATATAAGAAAAATAACCTTAGCTTGTCTGATTGTCTCTAATGTGTTACAGTTAAAAAAGGAGCGTGATCGGGTAAAATCTATCTCATAAAAATAGCCCCACAAGTGTAGGGCTATTTATGGTGTGTAGTGGTCTTAAAACTGATTTATGGTCTTACGAATCGCTACTAATTTTGTCAATAAATCTTCTAAATGATCTAATTTAAGCATATTTGCTCCGTCAGATTTAGCATTGGCCGGATCAGGATGTGTTTCTATGAAAATTCCATCAACACCCACTACAATCCCTGCTTTAGCGATTGTTTCTATCAATTCTGGTTTTCCACCTGTTACTCCTCCTGGCTGGTTAGGTTGTTGTAAAGAATGAGTGATGTCCAATATAGTAGGTGCGTATTTTTGCATTTCTGGAATTCCTCTGAAATCTACTATCATGTCTTGGTATCCAAACATGGTTCCTCTATCTGTAATCCATGCTTTTTCACTACCACTGTCTTTTACTTTTTGAACGGCATGTTTCATGGCGTCAGGACTCATAAATTGACCTTTTTTAAGGTTTACTACTTTTCCTGTTTTAGCAGCCGCTACTACTAAGTTAGTTTGTCTTACTAGAAAGGCAGGGATTTGTAAGACATCTACATAGTTCGCTGCTAATGCTGCATCCGAACTTTCGTGAATGTCCGTTACTGTTGGGACATTGAATCTTTCACCTACTTTTTTTAATATTTCCAATGCTTTTATATCGCCAATACCAGAAAAACTGTCAATTCTAGAACGGTTTGCTTTTCTAAAACTCCCCTTAAATATGAAAGGAATTTCTAGTTTATCTGTTATTTTTTGAACTTTTTCACAAATTTCCATTGCCATTTCTTCACTTTCAATGGCGCAAGGCCCTGCTAATAAAAAGAAATTTCCGCTGTCAGTATGTTTTATGTTAGGAATTAGGTTTAAATCCATGTTGATTGTTTTTTTGCAAATGTACTCAAAAACTAAATCATTTAATATCAATCCTTATATTTACACTGAAAAAGCATGACTGTGGACTATTTTTTATGGTTAAATGGGGTGTTTTTTGTGTTCATGAGTGTGGGATTACTAAGGTGAGAAGTTTAATGAGCTCAAAGAAATTTGGTATTGGAACTTCAAGAACCTTACGAATATGAATTTATTATGACGCATAAATTAGTTTGATTTTTGAATAGATCAAACAACTATAAAAAGAATGAAAAACAATAATTAATCCAGAAAACTGGAGGGAAATTAGAGATAACAAGGACTAAATACATGAAGAAAGTATATTTTTTATCGGGAACCATGAATGACGAACGGTTATGGCAATGGGTGTTTCCAAAGTTAGAGCAGTTAATACCTGTTTATATAGATATTACTCCTGCCAAATCATTCGAAGCAATTAATGAATTAATAGCGGATGCAATTGATGAGGAGGGGATTTTAATTGGTTTTTCCTTAGGAGGGTTTTCTGCATTGAATTTTACCTTAAAGTTTCCAGGGAAGGTGTCTAAATTAATGATGATTTGTGCGGCTGCTGATGGTTTGAATGAGGAGGAAGTACGCTTGAGAAAGAGTACCATTCATTTTTTAGAATCGCATAATTACAAAGGGATTTCTGCTACTAGAATACAACAGTTTGTGCATCCTAAAGCTAGAAATTATACTGCAATTGCTGCATTAATAAGGGAAATGGACGCCACATTAGGAAAGGATACATTAATAAGACAGCTAAAAGCTACGTCTGAAAGGAAATCCTTAATGGATAAAGTAGCGATGTTAACGATGCCTGTTTTTTTATTAGGAGCGAGTCATGATTTATTAGTAAATCCTGATAGTATGGAGGATATGTATTTAGAATTGGAAAATGCAAGCTTCGAAATCATTTCAGAAACAGGGCATATGATTCCCTTGGAGCAACCTGAAATTTTGGCACATAAGATTCATCATTTTGTGTTTTCTTAACATTATTTGAGTCGTAAGTTTATTGTTTAAAAATAAACGATAATTGTGTCCTTTTTTGTAAATTTATCCCTTATAAAAAGAAAGGATGAACGTACATTTTATTGCCATAGGAGGAAGTGCCATGCATAACTTAGCATTGGCATTACATAAAAAAGGAGATTTAGTTACAGGAAGCGATGATGCTATTTTTGAACCCTCTAAATCTCGTTTGGAAGCAAAAGGATTATTGCCCAAGGCAATGGGATGGTTTTCAGAAAAAATCACATCCGATGTAGATGCTGTTATTTTAGGGATGCATGCAAAAGAAGACAATCCAGAGCTATTGAAAGCCTTGGAATTAGGGCTTAAAATATACTCATACCCCGAGTTTTTATATGAACAATCTAAGAATAAAACACGGGTAGTTATTGGTGGTTCTCATGGTAAAACTACTATTACGTCCATGATTTTACACGTACTGCATTACCACGATATGGAAGTGGATTATATGGTAGGGGCGCAATTAGATGGTTTTGATACCATGGTTAATCTAACGGACTCGAATGATTTTATGGTTTTAGAAGGTGATGAATATTTATCGTCTCCTATAGATCGTCGTCCTAAATTTCATTTGTACAAACCCAATATCGCTTTAATAAGTGGCATAGCATGGGATCATATTAATGTGTTTCCTACGTATGAGAATTATGTAGAGCAATTTTCTATTTTTGCAGATTCGTTGGCTAATGGGGGAATTATGGTCTATAATGAGGAGGATGCAGAAGTAAAGAACATTATAGAAAATAGCAACCATCATTTTAAACAATATCCCTATAAAACTCCAGCGTTTAAAATTGAAGATGGTATCACCTATGTAGAAACGAGTGTAGGGGATGTCCCTTTAGAAATTTTCGGGAAGCATAATTTACAAAACATGGCAGGTGCTCAATGGATCTGTTCCCATATGGGACTCGGTGAAGAGGAGTTTTACGAAGCGATAGTAAGCTTTAAAGGAGCCAATAAACGCTTAGAAATCATCAAAAAAACAGCGACTAATATTGCGTTTAAGGATTTTGCTCATTCTCCCTCTAAGGTAAAAGCTACCATGGATGCTGTCAAGGAACAATATGCTTCAAAACATGTGTTAGCCTGTTTTGAATTACATACCTATAGCAGTTTAAATGCCGATTTTTTAAAAGAATATAAAGGAACAATGGACGCAGCTGATGAAGCGGTAGTTTTTTATTCTCCAAAAGCGGTTGCCTTAAAACAACTGGAAGAAGTCAGTGAAGGTCAAATAAAAGAGGCTTTCGGAAGGGAGGACTTAATTGTTTTTACAGATCCTTCTGCATTTAAGGAGTTTTTATTGGCTAAGAAATTTAAAAACACGGCCTTATTGTTAATGAGCTCAGGTAATTATGGAGGATTGAATTTTGAAGATGTAGGAAATCTTTTATAAAGAATATGATGAAAATTAATAGTGCCACAAAAATAGCGGCTTTAATAAAAGAAACCCCAGAGGTAATCGATGTAATTGCATCTATTAACAAACATTTTAGAAAGCTACAAAACCCCATTTTAAGGAAAGTATTGGCGACGAGAATTACCATAGCTGATGCGGCTAAAGTAGGAGGTGTATCCGTAGCTGTTTTTTATGAAAAGTTAGCCCCCCTTGGTTTTGAAATTGAAGAAGAAGAAATGCTACAAACTAAACATGATAATAAGATGGAAGAAACAAGTAATAAAGAAATAAAGCATTTGGTCAGTTTAGATGTTCGACCTATTTTAGAGGAAGGTACAGATCCATTTAAAGCGATTATGAATGCTATTAAAACGCTAAAAATAGAGGAGACTCTAGAAATTATAAACAGTTTTGAACCCATTCCTCTAATTCATAAATTAAAAGAAAAGGGATATGAGTCTTGGACCAAGCGTTCTGAAGAAGGCGTCGTTTTTACTTATTTTAAGCTATTAAAAGAAGGTGATCGGAACATAGATTTAGATCCAGTGAGTGCTTCTAAAACTGCTGATTTTGACGCTAAATTAATTTCTTTTGGAGATGGTTTAACTCAAATCGATGTGCGTCTACTGGAAATGCCAGAGCCAATGACTACTATTTTGGAGGCCTTGGAAAACATTACTGCGACATCGGGATTGTTTGTGGATCATAAAAAAGTACCACAGTTTTTATTGCCTGAATTGAAGACTCGAGGTTATGAAATTATGTATAAAGAAGTAAGTGAGCATCACTTGCAGTTACTCATTTTTAAACAGGCCTAATGCAAGGATTACAAACCAATAACGCGCCACATCCGAGTGTTATTATTCCCCATTTTATATTTGCTGCAGTCTCTTTAATTGGGGTTGCGATCCTCTTATTGTGTAGTGAAAACGCTTTATTACAGGTTTATTTTAGCGGTAAAATAATAGCCATAACTCATTTAACTATTTTAGGATGGGCAAGTATGATTATTTTTGGAGCCTTGTATCAGCTCATACCCGTAGTGTTTGAAACGTCGTTGTACAGTGAGCGACTGGCAAAAGTTACCTTTTATAGTTTAGGGAGTTCGGTAGTGTTTTTATGTTATGCTTTCTGGACAAATAGTTTTGTGGTTTTATTGCCTTATGCGGCATTGGCCACGTTTGTATCCTTACTGCTATTTGTAATTAATGTGTTTCTTTCGTATAAGAAATCACCCGTAAAAAAAATAGAAGCGAAGTTTATTTTAATGGCTATTGTTTGGCTGACGGTTACGGAATTAATAGGAACTTTAATTGCCTTTAATTTTAAGTTTAATTTTTTAAGTGAAATTCATTTACACTATTTAAAAATTCATGCGACGGTAGGATTTGTAGGATGGTTTTTGTTTTTGATTATCGGTGTGGGAGCTACATTGTTACCCATGTTTTTTATCTCCCATGAGCTAAATAGAAATTGGTTAAAGAAATCATTTATGTTTTTGAATTTAGGGATGTTAGTGATGCTAGCGAACGGATTTTCAGTAAATGAAACGAGCTTAGAAATATTGACCTATAGTTTTTCAATACTTGGAATTGTTTATTTTCTAAAGTATATCTATCAATCTTATAAAAAAAGGCTTCGTAAAAAATTAGATGTTGGGATGCGTTATTCGGCATTGGCCATGGTATTACTTATCGTACCAATTATAGTATTTGCAATAGTTTTAAAAGTGTTTCCCATTGCGAACGAATTTATAAATAGGGCTATTGTACTCTATGGTTTTTCTGTGCTTTTTGGTTTTGTAACAACCTTGATTTTAGGACAGACATATAAAACATTGCCTTTTATTGTTTGGTTACATAAGTATCAGAAATTAGTAGGTAAAACAACAACACCTCTACCTAGAGAGCTGTATTCAGAAAAAATAGCAAGTGTACAGTTTTATACGTATTTTCTATTTTTAACAGTGATGGGGATAGGCATTGTATTTCAACACTTAGTACTCCTTAAAATAGCGAGTTATTTACTCCTTATCGTTGGGGTTTTATACATTATTAATGTACTTAAGATACTGGTACATTCATCTAAAAAAGCAACTTAATTATGACAGCAGAAGACATTATGTTATTCGAAATAGATCTATTAGAATTGTTAAAAGAAGTAATAGATCCGGAAGTGGAAATTAATATTGTAGACATGGGCTTGATTTATAATCTGACCTATGATGGAGAGGGGATTGTGAATATTGATTTGACTTTTTCTACACCCTCTTGCCCTTTAGGAGAAACTATTATGACAAATATTAGAGAAACTATCAATAAAAAATATCCAGATTTTATAGTGAGCATTGACTTGACCTTTGAACCAAAATGGACCCCTGCGATGATTAGTGATGAAGGGCGTAAAATGTTAGGCTAGGACTTATAAATATTTTCTAACTAAAAAAGGTTCCATTTACAGCTGTAAATGGAACCTTTTTTTAGTTTTAATAAGATGATTACTCTGTTGCTCTAAACCAATTTTGAGTTCTAAAGAAAAAGGCAATATATCCACGTACATTTAATTTGTTAGGGTTTTCTTCGTCTAACCAAATTTTACATTTGTATATTTTTCCTTTTTTAGGGTCTAAGATGGTTGCACCACTGTATTCATTTCCATCTTTTTTCAGCCCATCTATAATTACCATTCCTTTTACAGGTTGGTTTTTTCTAGGGTCATTATCCTCGCAGTTTTCACAAATAGCATCCTGTTTATCTTTGTCTAATAATTGTAAAATTTTCGCGTATACTTTTCCGTTTTCTTGATAAATTTCAACGATGGATTTTTCTTTACCTGTTTCATCATCTATGGTTTTCCATTTTCCGAAAATGTCTTGTGCAGATAATGTTCCTATAATTAGAAGGGCACAGATAGTGCTAAATAAATGTTTCATGGGTCTGTTTTATTTTGATTTAAATTCTATTCGTTTTAAAATAATTGTATTTATTTCCTTTGTAAAAAACCAAATATATGTATTTATCTGTTAGTTATATATCAAAGTTGTCTCCTTTTTTTAATATTTTTTCCAAAAGAAAGGGGTGAATAGAATTAAAACTGTAAAAAGCTCTAGCCTTCCTATCAGCATTAAAAAGGAACAGAACCATGTGGCGCTAGTAGATAAATGTTCAAAGTTATTTACAGGGCTGACAGAACCTATGGCGGGGCCTATATTTCCTAGTGATGATGCGGCGGCTCCGAGCCCCGAATTAAAATCAAGTCCCATAAAGGTAAAGATGACGGCGCTACATACAAAAATAAGCATGTATAGAATAAAGAACGATAGGATGTTCATTATAATGTTTTGAGGGACGCTATTTCCATCATATCTTATAGGGATTATAGCATTCGGATGTATTAATTTCTTAAATTCTAAGAAGCTATTTTTTATCATTATTATATGACGTACTACTTTAACACCTCCACTGGTAGACCCCGCGGAGCCACCGATAAAGAATAAAGAAAACATGAGTGCCGTCGCAAAAGAGCTCCACATGGTAAAGTCTGCGGTTACAAAACCAGTGGTTGTAAGTACTGATATTACTTGAAAAGAAGCATGCCTAAAGGCACTTTCTGATGCGCCCCAGACCATAGGATGGTCGATAGAGGTATGTAAGTTCGGGTCTTGAAAAAATAAGATTGCTACTGTAAGTACACTAATAAATAGGAGGGTTCCAAAAAAGTAGTATTTAAATTCTTCGTTTTGTAAAACACGTTGTACTTTTCCTTTTAGCGCAAAATAGGTCAGGATAAAATTAGTACCTGCAATAAACATAAATGCCATTACTATATACTGTACTACAGGCATGCCGTTGTAATAGGCCATGCTACTGTTTTTTGTAGAAAAGCCACCAGTACTTAGTGTTGCCATGGCATGGTTTATGGCATCAAACCATGTCATTCCTGCTATTTTTAAGAGTAAAAATTCCACAAAGGTAAGCGAGAAATAGATGAGCCATAATCGTTTGGCAGTCTCGGTTATTCTAGGGTGCATTTTATCTGCTGATGGACCAGGAGCTTCTGCCATGAATAATTGCATGCCTCCAATTCCAAGCATCGGTAATATGGCTACGGTAAGGACTATAATTCCCATTCCTCCAATCCAATGTGTGGCACTTCTCCAGAATAAAATTCCTTTAGGCATAGACTCGATGTCTAATAATATGGAAGATCCCGTGGTGGAATACCCTGAAATAGTTTCGAAAAAAGCGTTTGTGTAATCCGTAATGGTTCCTGTGAAAACATACGGAAGAGTTCCTGTTAAGGTTAAGATAAGCCAACCAAGGGTCACAATTAAATATCCTTCCTTTTTTTGAAGGCTACTTTTTTTTGAGTTTCGATTAAAAAACCACAAGAGAAACCCAAATAGTATGGTGGTTAAGCCCGCAGCTAAAATTCCCCATTTAGCGTCTTCTTTATAATAAATACTGAAAGGAACCGCCATTAACATGAAAAAACCATTTAACATGGAGGATAGTCCTAAAAACCCAAGAATTATTTTGAAATTAAAATTCCTCATTTAGTTAAATAATTTTTCGACTTTATGAATGGCTTCTGGTAAACAAAAAACCACGGCTTTGTCATCGGGTAAAATCTGAAAATCTCCAAAGGTCATTAATGCTTTTCCGTTTCTGATGACACCTCCAAAGACGGCTTTTTTAGTAAGCTTTATGTCTCGGACAATATTACGGGTTACCAAGGATCCTTTTTTTACTCGAAACTCTAGAACTTCAGCATCCACATTGTGTAAGTTGGCTAATTTAAGAACTTCACCTTTTCTAACATGTTTAAAAATAGCACTGGCCGCTAGTAGTTTTTTATTAATAAGTGTGTCTATTCCTATGGTTTGAGAGATGTTTATATAATCCATGTTCTCTACCAAAGCAATGGTTTTTTTAACCCCTTTAGATTTCGCTACTAAACAGGACATAATATTGGTTTCTGTGTTTCCCGTTACGGCTACAAAGGCATCCATTTCTGCTATGTTTTCTTCATCTAACAATTCTACATTTCTTCCATCCCCTAATATAACTAAGGTGTCTGGAATTTTATCTGCAATTTCGTTGGCGCGTTTTTTATTGTTTTCAATCAGTTTAACATTAAATTTTGCCTTACATAATTGACGCGCTGTTTTAATTCCGATTTTACTCCCTCCTAAAATCATGACATCTTTAACGCCAAATTGTTTTTTTCCAACCAATTTATATAAATGAGGGATGGAGCTTTTAGGGGTTGAGAAATATACTTGATCTCCAGCACCGTATACAGAATCTCCTCTTGGAATAATGGTTTCCGAACTGTTTTCTGGTTTTATGGCAATGGTGATAAAATCTACTTCAGGGAATTTTTGTTGTGCTTCTGCAACAGTACATCCAATTAATGGAGAGGAATAATCCAAGGTACTTCCTAATATATTTAGAATTCCGTCTTCAAATTCTATCGTATCGTTAAAAGCAGATTGTTGTAATAAACGTTGAATTTCTTCGGCTGCTAATTCACCGGGAGAAATCATATTATCGATCCCTATTTTTACAAAATCAATGTCTGGACTTTTTTGATACTCATGACTAGAAATTCGAGCGATGGTTTTTTTAGCTCCTAATTGCTTGGCCAGTACGGAGATAGTGAAATTTGTATTTTGAGATTCCGTCACCGCAAGCATGATGTCTGCTTCTTCTATTTTTAAATCTTTGAGGTCTTTAATAGAAGTAGCATCCCCTTTCTTAGTGATAATATCTATATGATTTGCAACATATTCCAAGCGGTCAGCATCCATATCTATTAAATAGATATCCTGTGATTCATAGGAAAGTAATTTAGCTAGGTGAAAACCCACATCCCCAGCACCTGCAATTATAATCTTCATTTTAATGTTTATTTATCACAAATATAAAAATCTTATCTTTAGTAAAAAAATTAAGTTATGGACAAGCCTTCGAAATCATTCACTATAAAGTCTTGGTCCATGGATGACAGGCCTCGAGAAAAATTAATGAAGTTTGGAAAACGAAGTTTATCCAATGCAGAATTAGTAGCCATTTTAATCGGTTCAGGAAATAGAAATGAGACAGCTGTAGCCTTATCCAAACGGATTTTAGCCGCAATAAATAACGATTTATCGGCTTTTGGGAAAGTTTCGGTACCTGAGCTTATGAAGTTTAAGGGAATAGGGGAAGCTAAAGCTATCTCCATAATAACAGCTTTGGAGTTAGGAAGAAGGCAACTGATTTCTATGGAGGTAGTGCCCATTTCTATTGCCGGGAGCAAGGATGTTTTTGTACTCATGAAGCCATTAGTTGGAGATTTAAATCATGAAGAATTTTGGGTGATATTTTTAAATAATTCAAATAAAATTATTGATAAAACACAATTGAGTAAAGGTGGATTAACGGGGACGTTGGTAGATACTCGTTTGCTATTTAAACAAGCTATCGGACTGTTAGCTACGGGGATTATATTGTGCCATAACCATCCTTCAGGAAAAGTAAACCCGAGTGAGTCGGATAAAATTTTAACAAGAAAAATAGTGGATGGAGGGACTACTTTAGATATAAAAGTGTTGGATCATGTTATTATTACAGAAAAAACGTATTTTAGCTTTGCCGATGAAGGGCTACTATAAATCTAAAATTAGAGTGAGTGCTACTTGTATATACGCATAAAATAACACCGAGGGTTAATTATATTTTCAAACATATTTTTGTCAGAATTTTACAAATACCTGTATCTTTTACGACAAAGGTAGAGGAATTTGTGGCTCATAATGGACCTAAAATTAGCTATTCAAAAGTGCCTTTAGGTTCAGAGTTTTTTATAAGAAGCCATGGTTTACTGTTTGAACAAGGAGTGAATGATGTGGAGATTATTATTCAAAAATGGGATGATGAGCCTTGTTTTTTTGCGACAGGAGATAAATCTACCATTCCTTTTGATATTTTTGCAGCTAGTTTTTATTTATTGAGCCGTTATGAGGAATATTTACCCTTCGTTAAAGATACTCATGAACGTTTTTCTCCTCATCAGAGTGTCGCTTATCAAAATGGTTTCTTAGAAAAACCAATTATAGATATTTGGGCGTATCAATTTTTAGCATCCTTGCAGAAAAAATTTCCAGATTACACGTATACACAACGTGAATTTAAGTTTATTTCAACCATTAATGTTAGTAATGTTTTTGCCTTTAAACACAAAGGAGTAATGAGAACGTTAGGTGGGTTTACCCTTGATTTTTTCAGTCTAAAATGGATGAATTTTTGGAGCCGTTTTTTGGTTGTTTTTAATTTTAAAAGAGACCCCTATAATACCTTTGATCATTTACTTAAAATACAAAAAGAAACGGGGATAGACACGTTGTTTTTCTTTTTAATTAGTAATTATACCACCTTTGACACCTCTATTTCTACTACGAGTGCTACCTTTGTCTCGTTGATCAAATCTGTTGGTGATTATGCGAAAGTAGGATTGTTACCCTCTTATTTTACGTTTAATAACCGTGATAAATTGAAAAAGGAAAAAAGTAAATTAGAAAGTATTACGAATGTCCCTTTGTATCGGTCTCGGCAACATTATTTGCGACTTAATTTTCCGGATACATATGAGAATTTGTTAGATTTAGATATTTTGGAAGATTATTCCATGGGCTATAATTCAGCCATCGGATTTAGGGCGAGTACCTGTACTCCTTTTTATTTTTACAATATAGACCTGGAAATTCAGACACCTTTGAAATTATTTCCATTTGCAGTGTCTGATAGGGCGTTGAATACGGTATTAAAGTACACCGTAGATGAAAGCTTGGTGAAAATTGCTTCCTTGAAAAGTGAAGTTAAAAAAGTGAATGGAACTTTTATTACGGTATTTCATAACGAAAGTGTTGGGAACTATGGAGAATGGGAAGGGTGGAAAACAGTATATAAAAATATAGTGAAATAAATGAATATAATTAAAGATGTTTTTTTTGATTTAGACCATACGCTTTGGGATTTTGAAGCCAATTCTAAATTAGCTTTTGTAGCGATATTTAAGCGACATAAAATAAACGTAGATATGTGCAAGTTTTTCAATTATTATGTGCCTATAAACACAGAATATTGGAGACTTTTCAGCAAAGATAAAATAACGAAAGAGCATTTAAAAACAGGGAGGTTAAGAGATACGTTTAAAATATTAAAAATTTCGGTTTCAGAAACTCAACTTGTACTACTTGCGGACGCCTATATAAAAGAACTCCCAAAAAACAATGTATTATTCCCTGGTGTTTTTGAAATTTTAGAGTATCTAAAAGATAAGAAGTATCCATTACACCTGATTACTAATGGATTTAATGAGGTACAATATGATAAGTTAAAAGCCTCTAAGTTGAGTACTTATTTTAAGGTCGTTATTACTTCTGAGAATGTAGGTGTTAAAAAACCCAATCCCATAATTTTTAAGGAAGCTGTTAAAGTTGCAAATGCCACTATGAACCAGTCTATTATGATTGGCGATAATTGGGAAGCTGATATCATGGGCGCTAAAAGCGCAGGGATGGATGTTATATATTGTAATTTTGACAATAAACCGGTTGCAGAAAATATTAAATCTATAAGCAATTTATTAGAGATTAAACAGTTTTTATAACAACTAATAACCCCTACTTAATGACCATAAACCCAAGAAAAACTAGTTATTTATTCTTAATGGTACTGTGTTTTTCCTGTACAGAACCTATTGATGTAGATCAGTTGGATGATGCGAGCCTGGACAGTTCCTATCTTATTACATTAATCCACTTAAATTTAAAAGCACCTAAGTTTTTAGATGCATTAAATCAGGAAATTCCTGTGACGACTGACATGGTTTCCATGCCCGATTCTGACGATTTATATCCCTATTTAAAACGAGTTACATTTACGGTAAAGACACGCAATACCTTTGCTCGTAATTTCACCTTGAATATTCTTTTTTATGATGCTGACAAAAAATTAATTTACACCTTAAAACCGGTGATAATAGTACCTGCTAATTCTGGGGAATTAACCCATATTTTAGAGATTCCTGAAAACGATATTAATATAATTTACAGTACGGATTACTTGGGGATGACTATGTCTTTATGGAAAAGTACTACGGGTGCAGTTATTAACGTTACGGACACTTCTGAATTTAACTTAAAGTCTTCTATGAAACTATATTTTAACTTTAAGAAAGTATGAGGAAATTAATTTTTATAAGTAGTTTTCTGTCTGTTTTTTTTATCAGTGCTCAGAATAAACAAATACTTTATGATTTTGCGAATTTACCGCAAACCTTACTTTTAAATCCTGCAGTAGATTTTCAAGGTAAGTTCCATATTGGGGTGCCAGGATTTTCTCAACTATCGTTGCATGGTGGTTTTAGTGGTTTCTCTGTTTATGATTTATTAGCGGCTGATGATGTTTCCATAAATGATAAAATAGCAACGATTTACAAAGGTTTAGGAAAGACTGAATTTTTCAGTTTTAATCAACAAATGGAACTATTAAATATAGGCTTTAGACTTAAGAACAATAGCTATGTAAGTGCTGGATATTATCAGGAATTAGACATCTTGTTTAAATTCCCGAAAGATATGATAGACCTCTATTACGAGGGGAATACAATGGTAAATCGACGGTATTCCGTAAATAAATTAGCGGGACAAGCCGAATTATTAGGTGTTTTTCACGTAGGAATTTCCCGGAAAGTAAATGAGTTTACACGTATTGGTCTCCGTGCTAAAATATATTCAAGTGTTGCGAGCGCCTCTACAAAACGAAATTCAGGATTTTTCTATACAGAAGAGGGGACGGACAATATCTATAAACAACATTTATCAAATGTCGATTTGTTTTTAGAAACGTCAGGTATTGTATTACCAAGCGATGTAGAGGTGGATCAGTCGTATATTCAAGGTCAGTTCTTGTTTGGAGGGAATTTAGGTGTAGGACTAGATGTTGGTTTTACGTATGCGCCTAAAGAGGCTTGGGAAATAACTGGAAGTATTCAGGATTTTGGATTTATTTATTACACAAAAAACGTAGAATCGCATCGAATACGAGGAAGCTATGAGTTGGAAGGTTTTCAATTGGATTTTGATCCCGCTACACCAGATACTTATTGGACGGATTTAAAGGATGATTTTAAAGATCGTATTGCTAGAGATACTATTTATTCAAATTATATAAATTTTAGACCTATGAAATTGAATGCTTCTATTAGCTATTCTTTTGGAAGGAAACGAGCGGATGATTGTAGCTTTATGAATAAGGTTTCTCCATACGCACATAAAGTTGGAGGACATTTATTCTCCCGATTAAATGTGGTACACTCTTATATCGCCGCTACGGTGTTTTATGAGCGTAGGTTTGGGAAAAGTCTTGCTACAAAAATCACCTATACCGCAGACCCTTTTTCCTATGCGAATGTAGGACTTGGTGTTTCGCTTAGGGCAGGTGCCTTTAATATCTATGCGATGGCGGATAATTTACTTGGTTTTAAAAATGTATATGCGATGCAAAGTGCGAATGTACAATTAGGAATGAATTTTATTTTTGGTGCATTTTAATTGTATATTTAGCCTGTTAATTAAAAACATATGAAAAAAATAGTACTATTTATTGGCTTGATCGTGGGAATGTTTTGTGCGAATGCGCAAAGTGAATTGGATGCCTACAAGTATGTGATTGTCAAAAAACAATATGCCTTTCAGAAATCACCGGATAAATACCAATTAAATTCACTGGCTAAATTTTTATTGGAAAAAAGTGATCTTATCGTTTTGTTTGATACAGACGAGTTCTCTGACGAAGTAGCGTTGAATCCTTGCTTGGCATTAAACGTAAATATCGTAGATGATTCGGGAATGATTACAACGCAGTTGTCTGTAAATTTCCGGGATTGTAAAAATAAACTCATCTATACTACTGTCATTGGAAAGAGTAAAATTAAGCTGTATAAGAAGGCCTATCACGAGGCACTTAGAAAAAGCTTATTGGTGTTTAAATCGTATAAACACAAGTATACAGGAGGGGCATTGAATCTACTAAAGGAAGCAGAAAAAGAAAGCGCTACTTTAAAGGTAGCAACAGCAGTTGTAAGCTTATCTAATACGAGGGAGAATCGTAAAAATATTGAAGACTCTAGGCTTTCAGTACTGCCGTTACTAGGGGTGTTTTTTAATGATAAAATGACTTTTGAAGTGAAAGTATTAGGTGCTAATTACGAATTGGTTCATCCTGAAATCGGTAAAATTGCGGATGTTTATAAAACATCTAAAGAGAATGTTTTCATTGTCCAATGGGCCGGAAAAAAGCAACCAAGACTACTGATAATTGAAGCGAATGATCGTTTAACAATAGACGGAGATAGCGGTGTTAATAGTTATAAGAGGAGAAAATAGCTTTTTTTCACAAAGAATATAAATAAAAGGTAGGACGTCAAGTCGTACCTTTTTTTGTTTTTAATCAAGAACTATCAACCGTTATTATTCGAAAAAAAGGCCTGCAGTTAATTGCTTCCTTTTGGCAGAAGTGTAAGGGAGAGGGGTTTAATATCCGTACTTCCCTTTCCATTTTTCGTTTAAAAACGTACGCATTCCATGTTCTCTTTGATTTAGTCCGGGAGAATAAAGACGTGTTCCTTTTATTTCCTCAGGCATAAATTCTTGGTCTACAAAATTACCTTCGTACCCGTGAGAATATTTGTATTCCTTTCCGTAATTGAGCTCTTTCATTAATTTGGTAGGGGCATTTCTCAGATGTAAAGGCACGGGTAGATCTCCTGTTTCTTTTACCAAGGCTTGCGCTTTTCCAATGGCTTCATAACTACTATTACTTTTTGCAGAACTTGCTAAATAAACTACGCATTGGCTCAGAATAATACGAGATTCTGGAAAGCCTATAATATTGACAGCCTGAAAGCAGTTATTGGCCATAATTAAGGCGGTTGGATTTGCATTTCCGATGTCTTCGGAGGCTAGAATTAACAAGCGTCGTGCTATAAATTTAGCATCTTCTCCTCCTTCAATCATTCTGGCGAGATAATATACGGCGGCATTAGGGTCACTCCCTCTAATTGATTTTATAAAAGCGGAAATAATATCGTAATGTTGATCGCCGGTTTTATCATAGCGCACGGTGTTTTTTTGCACTTTATGTTCCACCATATCATTGGTGATACAGATAGGCTCATCTTCGGAATTAACGATGAGTTCAAAAATATTGAGTAGTTTTCTAGCATCGCCTCCAGATAGTTTTAAAAGTGCTTCTGTTTCTTTTAATTCTATTTTTTTTGTTGATAAAACAGTGTCTTTTGTTAAGGCACGCTCAAGAAGCTGTATTAAATCTTCTTTTGTAAATGCATTTAAAACATATACTTGACAGCGAGAGAGTAGGGCAGGAATTACCTCAAAACTTGGGTTTTCTGTGGTTGCACCGATTAAAGTTACCCATCCTTTTTCTACCGCACCCAATAAAGAATCTTGTTGTGATTTACTAAATCGATGAATTTCATCGATAAATAAAATGGGATTTTTAGTGGTGAAAAGCCCTGTTTGCTGTTTTGCTTTATTGATGATTTCTCGCACTTCTTTTACCCCTGAGTTAATGGCACTCAAGGAGTAGAATGGCCTTCCTGAGTGCTGGGCAATAATATTTGCTAAGGTAGTTTTTCCAATACCTGGAGGTCCCCAAAATATTAAAGAAGGGATAAACCCACGTTTAATATGTGTGGTGAGTGAGCCGTTGGGGCCTACGATATGTCCTTGACTGATATACTCGTCTAAATTCTGGGGTCTAATTCTTTCGGCTAATGGTACATTCATGGTGTAAAAATACTAAATTTATAAGCGTGTCGATAATTTAGTTTTATATTTACCACTATGGAAAGCGAAAATAAAATGATCTACTCAAAGCAGGTATGGTTTATTCCGTTCCTGTTATTATTGTTTGTATGGATGATATACATCGTAGAATTAACATTTGATCTTAATTTTAATAAATATGGTATATATCCAAAGTCGATTACAGGATTGAGAGGGGTTCTGTTTTCTCCTTTTATTCATGGGGATACGAATCATCTATTGAATAATTCAGCGCCTTTAGGGGTGTTAACTGCTTGTTTATTGTTTTTTTACAAGGAGGTAGCGTGGAAGGTATTAGTTATAGGAACGCTTTTAAGTGGTGTTATGACATGGTGTATTGCCCGAGAGAATTACCACATAGGGGCAAGTGGAGTCATTTATTTATTATTTAGTTTTATATTTTTTAGTGGGGTGATCCGTAAGAATTATCGGTTGGTAGCTATTTCCTTAGGTGTGGTATTTTTATATGGTAGTATGATTTGGTATGTGTTTCCAGTGAAAGAAGGGATATCTTGGGAAGGCCATTTATCTGGTTTTGTGGTAGGATTTATCTTTGCCATTATTTACAGAAAAATAGGACTCCAGAAAATTGAACATACCTATACATCATCAGAATTTGATACTTATTTTGATGATGAAGGTAATTTAAAAGAAAGTGTTGACGAGACGTCTATTTCGCAAACTGACGTTGACGAATAGCTTCGTATAAAAAGGCTCCACAGGCTACAGATACGTTTAGAGACTCGATGGTTCCTAGTATTGGTAACTTAGCTTTAGCGTTTACTAATTTTAAAATGGAAGGGTTTACACCGCGATCTTCCGATCCCATAATAATGGCCGTTGGTTGTTCAAAATCTACGTCGTATAAAGAGTCTTCAGTTTTTTCCGTAGCAGCTACTAATTGGATATCGGCGGCTTGAAATTGAAATACGGCATCTTTTACGTGATCCACTTTACAGATAGGCATTTTAAAAGCGGCACCGGCAGATGTTTTTACAGCATCAGCGTTTACTGGGGCACTTCCGTGTTTTGCGATGATAATACCATGTACGCCTGTACATTCTGCAGTTCTAATAATAGCTCCAAAATTTCTAACATCGGAGATTCCATCCAGAATTAAAAATAAAGGAGTTACACCAGATGCTACAGTTTTGGTGATTAATTCATCTAAATCGTGATAGGTAATAGGCGCTATTTGTGCGGCTACACCTTGGTGATTACTGTTTTTAGATAAGCGGTCTAGTTTTTCTACAGGGACATAACTTAAAGTGATTTTTTCTCGTTTTATTAAGCTGTTTAATTCACTAAATAACGATCCTTTTAAATCACGTTGCATGTACACTTTTTCAACAGATTCTCCATTGTTGATGGCTTCTATAATAGCACGTAAACCAAATATTTTAGATGTTGTTTTTTCCATGGCTGCAAAGGTAGGGTAATTGTTTGAAATAAAAAACCCACCTCGGTAGGAGGTGGGTTAGTTTGTAATTTTATTGGCTAAAATTAATTGATAAAAGGGTTGTCTTGAATTTCCGCTTGTGGAATTTCAAAAGTTAATCTGTCATCATTATAGTCGATATTTTCACCTACAAATTCTAAGTGATTTGGTCCTCTATTTGTAGTTAATTTATTACGTTTCATAGAAAGGTAACTTTTACCTTCACCCCACATCTCGATACGAGTTTGAAGGATTACCTCATCTAATAATTCTTGTCCAGTTAAAGTGTTGATATAATTGAAATCAGTAACATCTTCATAGCGTTCTTTTAGTAACGTATTTAAATGTGTAATGGCAACTGCTTCTTGTCCTTCTTTTGCGGCCATTTCTGCTGCTAAAAGTACCATTTCTTCAACTCTCATATAAACGTAGTCATCCGTTACAGTTCTGTTTCCGAAAATTACGCGTTCTTCGTTGTAAAACTTTTTATAAGGAGTTAATTCTAAACCAGAATCATCTGCATTTTCCCAGAATTGAGTTTTACGTAAATCATTCGCACGAATTTGTTTGAAAAGATTTTCGTCTATTGCTTTTGTGTTTCCTACAGCAGCATAGCTATATGTATAGATATCAATTTGTCCCCAAAAAGAAATCAATCCTAAGCTTTGGTCCACGGTAATGTCTACTCCCCAAATCCATGATGGAGTGGCTACATTATTAAATCCACCTGTTAACTCTTTTTTTGTAGTTATTGGGTGATTCGCGGCAACATCGTTTGCTAAAGCTAATGCTTTTAAGTTGTTTTCGCTTGTTCCCGTCGATGCATACACATACGCTAATAAACTTTTTGCTACATCTTGGTTGATTTGATGTTTCCCATTACGAGAAAAACCGTCTAACATAGTAACTGCTTGTTCTAAATCTGCAATCATTAAGTTATATACATCTTCCGTCGTACTTTGTGGTTGATTCGGTTGTGTAGGATCTGTGTAAATAGGTAATACTTTTGCTGCAGGATCATATTCCTGGATAAAGTATTGAGTCAAGTAAAAATAAGCATAAGCTCTCATTGCTTTTGCTTGCGCGTAGCTATAGGCTAAGTTTTCCTCTACATCTGCATCGTTTCCTCCTAATGTGTTAATCATTAAGTTGGCAGAACGAATTACTCTATAGTAATATCTCCAAGTTTTGTAATTTCCTAAACGTGTATAATCCACGGTCGTTTTTAATTCAGTCAATGCATTGTAATGACCGTAGCTTCCTTGTGTAAGTGCCATGTCACTACTCAACATATCACCATAAATATCAAAACCTTTTTGACCAAAATCATCATGACTTTCAGTTCCACCTGTTCCTGTTTTGAACATGTTAAAGTAGATACCGTTTAAGGCTCCTTCTAGTACAATTGGATTTAATTCTCCAGAGATTCCTAAATCTGCTTCGTTAATAAATTCAGTAGGTGATTCCTCTAAAAAGTCTTCAGAACAACTACTAATGGTAAATAGGATGCTACTTACTACGAGTAGCTTAAATATATATTTTTTCATTTTGTATCGATTTTATGATTAAAACTTTACACGTAAACCTAAGGTTACGGTTGTTAAAGGTGAGTATCTATAAGTATCGGTAGCTCCAGTTTCTGATGTAGAAGGGTTGAAACCATCTCTCTTACTTAATAAGAATAAATTGTCTCCAGCGATCCAAATGTTTACTTTAGATAAGCCAGCTTTTTTAACAAATACATCTTTTAATGAATAACCTACTTTTAAATTACTCATTGTTAAGTAATCAGAAGAAGTTACAAATCTAGTAGAAGAACTATTAACATTTGTATTTCTATTACTGATTAATCGAGGAACATTTGTAATGTCTCCTGGTTTTTTCCAGCTGTTTTTAATGTCCTTGTGCCAGTTATTATTCCCAATTTGATCATTGTGCATTAAGTTTGCATAGGCTCCATCATAAGAATAGCCACCTAAGCTGTACGCAAATTGTGTACTAAAGTCAAAAGAATGGTATCTTCCACTTAATCTGAATGCACCTCTTACTGTTGGAATTGCAGATTTTCCAATGTATTTTTGAGTTGCTTCTTGGTATTGATTGGTGGTTGTTTTACTTACTTTGTTTCCAGGGTTTAAAGAAGTGTACTGTGTTAAGTTTTTAATTCTTTCACCATCGTCTGGAGTCCCATTATCATTTGCATCATGGTAATATACATTCCATAATGGATTTCCATTTGCAACATCTACACCTGCCCATTCTCTTAAATACATATCGTAGATAGAATGTCCAACTGATCTACCGTATCTTCCTCTAATATCTACTATTTTTTGTACTCCTGTAGATGGGTCAATAGGCATGGCTGTTAATTCATTGTTTAACATTTCTCCGTTGATTCCGAAATCTAAAGAAAAATTAGCTTTTTTTACCAAGTGTGTGTTGATGTCAAATTCGAAACCACTGTTTTTTAATGATCCGTCGTTTACTCTAATCAATGCATCTCCTAAAGAGGGTCCCATTCTTCTGTCAAAAATTAAATCGTCTGTAGTTTTAACATAGTAGTCGAATGATACGTCTACTAAATTATTAAACAATGAAGATTCTACACCTACTTGGAATATTTTTGAAGTTTCCCATGTTAAGTCTGGGTTTTGGATGGCTCTAACTCCTAAAGAAATTTCATCGTTAAGATTGTCCATTGTATAAGAGTTTTGTCCAGAGTAGATCCCTACACCTGCTTGATC
The DNA here is from genome assembly GCA_016764435.1 of Flavobacteriaceae bacterium. Lineage (GTDB taxonomy): Bacteria > Bacteroidota > Bacteroidia > Flavobacteriales > Flavobacteriaceae. The sequence continues at coordinate 27,917 of JAESRX010000018.1, forward strand.
TCCTATTAGACCGTAACTTGTTTTTAATTTCAAGAAATCTAAAAACTCAATGTTTTCCATAAAGTTCTCTTTGCTGATTAACCAAGAAAGACCAAGAGATCCAAAAGTTCCCCATTTGTCGTTTGCAAATCTTGATGAACCATCTCTACGTACAGAAGTTGTCAAATAGTATTTTTGATTCAAATTATAGTTCAATTGTCCAAAATAACTTTCGATAGTCGCGTTTTCTTGGTAACCTGAAGAAGGAGAAGTTGTTACAACGTAGTTGTTTAATTGATCCAATCCATTTACTAAGTTTACCACATTTTCTTTACTTGCGTCTGAATAGTTGTACTTGTACATGTTAGATTCATGGGCTACTAAGAATTCGAAATTATGATCGTTATAGTTTTTTGAATAACGCACTAAGCTCAATAGATTTTGCGTTAACTCATCCTGATGGTTTTGATAGATACTACCATTGTTAGATTTTCCGCTTCCGTAAAATGGATTGTTGATACTGTTGTAGGTTCTACTGTAGTATTGCATCCCGTATTTGTTTTCAAAGAATAAATTTTCTGCCAATCTAATGTTGATAGAGAAGTTACCATTGAATTCATGTCTTTTGTTTCCTTTGTGATTGTAGTGAGCGTCAGAAATTGAGTTGGTTAATGATCCAAACCCTCTTCCTTTATTGTCTCCATAATCGTAAATGTTACCTCCGAATTTAGGATCAGGAATCATGTCTCCGTTAACATCTCTTTCAAATAAAGGATATATAGCAGGAATATTATCAATAAACCAGAATACAGATCCTGAATCTTCTGTTTGTCCGTTGTTCATTGTCTCAGAATATGCGTATCCAATGTTTGCATTGGCCGTAATATAATCTTTAGGTTTATGTGTTAAATTTAAACGAGTAGATAGACGTTTGTAGTTTGAATTGATAACATATCCTTCATCATTTAAGTGACCGAAAGAAGCAAAATATTTTGTTTTTTCAGTACCACCACTCATTTTTAAGTTGGCTTCTGTTCTCATAGAAGTTTGGAATCCATAATCAGCCCAGTTTTCTGGTGTGTATCTTGTGTTAACACCTGCTCTAACTTTTCCGGTTAATGGGTCTATGATACTTGCTACATCTGTAGTGTCATAGAAATTATAAGAAGTACTGATTCCTCTTTTATCATTGAATAAATAAGTGTTTGCATAGGCAACAGCATCGTTAGTAGGGTCAAAGTCTAAGGTTCTGTTCCCGATAGAGTGCCATGCAGTTTCAATGTATTCATTAGGGTCACTGATGGTATTGTATCTTGGTAAATAACTAAAGTTATAACCAGTTTTTACGTCTACTACAATTACAGATTCACCTATTTTACCTGTTTTAGTTTGTATTAAGATTACTCCATTTGCTCCACGTGAACCGTAGATAGCTGTAGCAGTTGCATCTTTTAATACGGTAGTTGATGCGATATCTGCTGGGTTGATTGAGTTGATGCTTCCTGAAAATGGAACTCCATCTACTACGTATAACGGATCTCTATTTCCGTTAATAGAACCAAAACCTCTAATACGAATTGTTGCAGATGTTCCTGGTTGTCCAGATGTAGTGATTACGTTTACCCCCGCTACCTCTCCAGCTAAAGCCTGAGAGACATTGGATACACTCTTAAGTTCTAAAATGTCGGATTTTATAACCTTAGCACTCCCTGTAAATGATTGTTTGGTACTTGTTCCGTACCCTACAATTACTACTTCGTCTAAAAGATTTGAGCCTTCTAACACTACGTTTAGCGTGTTAGATGCACCTACTTTTTTACTGCTTGTGGTCATACCTACATAGCTAAACACTAGAACATCTCCCTGTTTTGCCGTGATCTTGTACAAACCATCAAAATCAGTTTCAGTACCAGTGGTGGTACCTTTAATAATTACACTTACTCCTGGTAATGGTCCTGTTTCATCAGATACGGTTCCAGAAATTTGCTTTTCTTGTGCAAATGTGAATTGCACAACCAACGCTAGCAAGAGCGTTAAAATTCCATTAAACTTTTTTTTCATTTGTAAAATTGTTTGAATTAATTTTATTTGGGCTTTATGAGTGGGGATCCTTGAAACTAAATATGCATAGGATGTATGCACTATTTGATTATTTGGGGAATTACGCTAATAAAGCGGAGTAAAACTAGGGTAATTTATTTTTGTGTTGTGAAGTGATTTTTATGGAAAACGTATTTATAGTGTTTGTTTATTGATTTTATAGCTAATAATGTGTTGATTTATTTATTAAAATAGGTGTATGCGTTCTTGTTATGCGTCTAAAGTGATAATAATGGACAAATAACGGTTTTAAGAATTAAAGAGCTTAAGTGTCTTTATTTAGTGTATTTAGTTAATTAATTGTAGGTTGGTTGGGAAAAACACATCGTTTACTTTTTTAAAGGACTGTTGGAAAGTTTGTGTTGCTTAAGTTTAAGTTTTTTACTAAGTGGATATTGTCTCTGTAGCGTTTTGTACCCTTTAGATTCGTGGTAAAGAAACGGTACCTGTCGAGTAAATGGATGTTTGACAAGTATGTAGAATGTTTCTAATTTATTGAGGCTGTTTTTTCGTATACTATTTGGGCTAGGAACTAATTTGTCTTTGGTTTGTAATGTTTAGTTAAAAAGATTATTTTTTATTCATAATTACCTGTTTGTTTTATCTTAAAACGCTGGAATTAGAGATTTTTTTTATAGGAATGGGTAGTAGTTTTATGGATCAAATTGGGGGGTAATGAGGATTAGTTGATTTAGTTTAAATGATTATGGTATGGAGAAGAATTAGAAGTCTATTTAGTTTTTTTACAGTGGCCTTGTGTGGGTCGTTATTGATTTCTTGATGATGTGTTGTTTTTAGGAAAATAGATATTTGTATTTATAGGTGTTTAGTTGAGTTGTTGTGTTTTGCCTTTTATTTGGAGTACTATGATGCCCTAAAGATAGGGGGTGAGTTGCCTTTTTTATGTGTTAATTTTTGCTGGATTTAAGGTTTTTAATTCGTGATACATTATTTTTTATTGCGAAAAAAAACGGAACGATGATAGCATCGTTCCGTTTTTAGTGTCATTTATTTTTCTAGAGTGATGATTTTTATGGAGTCACTGTAAAAAAAAACACCACCTCAATTGAGGTGGTGTTTAGTTATTGGTCTATTGTTTAGTTGTTTTGTTGGTTTTCCGGTAAGTTAGGATTACTTTCAAATTCTCCAATAGGTAATTGGTATACAAATGTTGACTGATCTTCTGCTTCTTTTGTAAGTAAAGCGTCAGGTCTGTGATTTGTGTCAGGGTAATCTCTAGTGAAACCTTTCTTAAGTCTCTTAAGGTCGAACCAAGAGAAACCTTCTCCCCATAATTCGATTCTTCGTTGGTTCCAAATTTCATCAATTAAAGCGGTTCCAGTACTAGTAGATAATACGTATTCACTATCTCTAGTTTTTACGATGTCCATTAGGATTTGTGCAGCGTCACTATTTCCAAGTTGTGCTTTAGCTTCAGCTACTATAAGGTACATTTCAGCAGCTCTCATATATACGATATCACTTGCGAAATCTCCATTAGCGTCCACGTACTTGTTGTTATAGTAATTTGCATAGTACGCGTTTTTTCTTACATCACTAGTAGGAATCATGTCATAAAGCCCCTTGTCAATAGCTTTGTAAGCGCCGATGATACCTGCATAACCAGGGATGTCAGTAGCTATATGAGAAAAGAATGATTGGTATTTTCCTTCTTCATTAAAAGATTCAACAGTCATGTCAGATCCCCATAACCATTCTGCGTTATTGATATCGTTAAAACCATCTAAATATTCTGTTCCAGTCATTAGTGGGAAACCTTCCTGTGCGTCGGCAGCTACTGTTGCTGCTTTTTGCCATTCTCCCATGTCTAAATATACTCTGGCTAATATACCTTGAGCAACACTTTGGTTGATGATCGTTTTGTTTGATCTATTGAATCCTTCTAAAGCGATAATTGATTTCTCAAGATCCATTACCATTTGTGCATACACTTCTCTAACAGTGGCTCTAGGTTTTCCGTCTACATCATCTTCTAAATATAAAGGAACTCCTAATTCATCCTCGTGTCCGATATAAGTGTGTTGGTATAAACGCACTAGGTAGTGATATGCAAAAGCTCTCATGGCTAATGCTTGTCCTCCACTGAACTTTATAGATTCAACTTCTGAATCTATAGAAGAAACTTGGATTATACTGTTAGAAGTACTTATGATTCTGTATAAGAAATTCCAATTGTTACGAGTTCTACTGTATCCGGCAGACCTATTTTCAATAAGGTAATCCCATCCTAGCCAGTGGTGGAGTACCTGTACCATATCCTTCCCTATGAGGTCGGTAGTTATTGATATTGAGGCGAGTCCAAAATAATCATCTCTACCAGATAAACTTTGGTCGAACATAAAGCTGTAAAGTCCTGATAATGCAGCTTCACCTGCTATTGGAGATGTTTTTAGCTGATCGGTTCCGGCGTATTCTCCGGGATTTGTATCGAGGAAGTCTTTTTCGCACCCAACAAGTGAGAAAAGTAAAATTCCACCAATGTATATTATTTTATTAAATTTTTTCATCTTGATAGTTTTAAAATTGAACATTAACTCCTAAGGATAATGTTTTGATAGGAGCGTAATTTTGACCAGTAGTTCCTGAAGAATATTGTCTAGGATCTAAACCTTGTCTTTTTGACCATAGTTTTAAGTTGTCACCAACAACGAATATTCTAAAGCTTGTCATGTGGGCTTTTTCAATAAAACTTTCAGGTAATGAATATCCGAAAGTAACATTTTTCAAACTTAAATAAGAAGCGTCATATAAAAAACGACTAGATCTAGAGTTGGCATCTTGAGATGAAATATCTAAACGGGGTACATCTGTTATGGTATTCGTTGGAGTCCATGCGTTAAAGATATCTGTAGACCAGTTGTCTCCTGCTTCTCCAGCGCCCATTAATCCTGCTTGTACGCCGTCGTAAATGTCTCCACCTATTTGGTAAGAAAGTTGAATTCCTAGGTCAAATCCTTTGTAGTCCATCGTTGATACAAGTCCTCCGTAAAAATCTGGAAGAGCATCTCCTACATATTTTTTACTGTATTGTAATGCGTCACTATATTCGTCTGTTTTGATTCTTTCTCCGGTTCTAATTACGTTTTCATTTTCGTCAATAACTGCTACGCCTTCTCCGTCAAGTTCAATGACATCTTGCCAGTATAAAGCGTTTCCATTTGTTTCATCTACTCCTGCTGATTCTACTAAATTAAACCCATATATTGAATGACCTTCAGAGATTAGCTTGGTTCCGTTAGTGATACCGTCTTTGAATTCTGTTGCAAGTTTTGTAACTTTATTTTTCACACTTGTAGTGTTGATGGATACATTCCAGTTAAAGTCCTCTGATTGTATAATATCAGCATTTATTTCCAATTCAAATCCCCAGTTTTTCATGTCTCCAATGTTTCTAGGGACATCAGGAATACCTAAAGAAGATGATTTTTTAAATAAGAATAATAAATCGGTTGTTCTTTTTTCGAAGTATTCTGCGTTGAAAGATAGTCTGTTGAATAAACGTCCTTCAATTCCAAAGTTAAAAGAATTACTTTTTTCCCAAGTAACATCTTTGTTTCCTGAGAACGTTTTGGTAGTTGTAAGTTCGTTCGCTGCGTTTCCTGTTACTTTATATTGATCTTGGTATGCGTAGTAATTTCTAGCTCCATTTCCGTATAAAATAGCATCGTTACCTTGTGTTCCGTAACTTCCTTTTAATTTTAATGTTGTAATCCATGAAGAATCTGCTAAGAAGTCTTCTTTACTTACGATCCATCCTGCTCCGGTAGACCAAAAAGAACCCCATCTATTATCTTGGTGGAATACTGAGGAGGCATCATATCTTAAACTTCCAGAAACGAAATACTTTTCGTCGTAGTTAAGTTTTAATCTAGATAAATAACCTTCTACAGAATAGTCCTGAGTGTACGAGCTTAATTGTTTTGTTAAAGCTGCGAAATCAAAGTTTGCATTATCAGATAATAAGAAGTTAGCTTTCGTTCCGTTTAAATTTTTGTAATTTAATTTGTAAGATTCATGACCTACTAATACATCAACATTTATTCCTCCTAGCTGTTTCGTGTAGGTAAGTAGTTGTTGGTTTGTGATTACTTGTTGTCTTCCTGCACTTTGGTATCCACTTCCGTTGTCTGAACCTTCTCCTGCTCCAGAACCATAAGTATTGTTTTGCCAGCTGCTATAGTTAGAGTTGTAAAGTTGAGCACTGAAATTATAGGTGAAATTGAAGTCTTCTAAGAAATTATATTTGAAAGATAAATTACTGTTAAAGTTGTCAGTTCCTCTTTCTTTGATGTCTAATATGTTTGAAGCAAGTGGGTGTATTCCTGCACCATATACTCTCGCTCCTCCAAATTCGTTGTCTCCAAAATCATAAGCTCTATCTCCGTTGCTGTAGTATACAGGTTCTCCTGTTGGAGAGTATCCAAATACGGGGTAAATAGGAGCAATTCCTCTAGACCATTGAAATGAATTTGTATAGCTATTTCCACTACTTGTAGGGCTATTAGATGTTGTGTTTGAGTATGAAAGAGAAGAGCTTATTGTGATGTCTTCTGTCAAGTTCATTTCAAGATTTAATCTAGTCGTAAGTCTTTCGAAATCAGAACGAGCTACATAACCTTCGTCAGATAAGTAACTAGATGAAAAGAAGTATCTAGCTTTATCACTTCCTCCTCTAACATTCAAGCTGTATTCTTTTCTGAATCCATTCTTGAAAAATTCATCTTCCCAACTGTCTTGGTATAATAAGTTAGCATTTGGATTTAATTTTCCGTCAACACCTACTAATTCGTTATTAGGTACATCATAGTTGTTGTATCCTCCTAATTCAGTTACTAAACTGTTACTCGCATTTAGAGCAGCTTCAGCATCTGTTTGACCATTTGAGATGTTTCTTCCTTTAATAGCTTGCCAGAATAATTCGTAATAATCTTTTGGTGACTTAATGATGCTGTAGTCATTAATTGCACGAGAATTAACCCCTGTTTTTGCAGACAACGATACCGTCATTTTTCCGTTTTTACCTCTTTTTGTTGTAATAAGTATTACTCCATTTGACCCTCTTGCTCCGTAAAGTGAATTTGCAGCAGCATCTTTCAATACGTTAATCGATGCAATATCAGATTGAGGTATAGAGTTAATGTTTCCTTCGAAAGGAATTCCATCAAGTACATAAAGTGGATCGTTAGAGGAGTTAATTGATCCAATTCCACGTATTTTGATACTTGGTGCTGAACCTGGTTGTCCTGAAGAAGCAACAACTTGCACTCCAGAAATAGCTCCTTCTAGCGCTTTAGCAACGTTTGAAGATTGAACGTTCTGTAGAACTTCCTGAGAAACTGTTGCAACGGATCCTACAATAGATGATTTCTTTGCGGTACCATAAGCAACTACAATAACTTCATCTAATAAATTAGAACTTTTCATTGTAATGTTAATTTGGGAAGAAGTTCTTACTGTTTTTGATACAGTATTCATACCTACATAGCTAAACACAAGAACATCGCCTGGTTTTGCTTTAATAGTGTATAAACCATCAAAATCTGTTTCAGATCCGGTGGAGGTTCCTTTAATAATTACACTTACTCCTGGAAGCGGACCAGTTTCGTCCGATACAGTTCCAGAAATCTGCTTTTCTTGTGCAAATGTTATCTGCACAACTAACGCTAGCAAGAGCGTTAAAATTCCATTAAACTTTGTTTTCATTTGTAAAATTGTTTGAATTAATTTTATTTGAATAACTTTATACGTGAAAACACATCGTTTGTTATGAAACTTTCTGGATTTGCTAAATCGGGGGAAGAGCATACTTATTAGATGTAGGATTCGTACTAAAGTTCTGTAAACATAGTATTATTTATTTCAAGAAAAAAATATACTCAACTATTGTGTGCTTGTAAACTGACGTTAAAGATGATGTTATCGTTAATTTCAGGTAAAAACGTTGATGTTCTCGCAGTATGCGTGTCGTTTTCGGTTGTATTAGTGTAAAATTAACGTTTTATTAGGCTTTTTGTGATAAATACGTAAAACTGACATTCTGGTTACGAAAAGTTGTAAGATTATAAATCGATAAATTAATTTTGTAGATAAGATTTTTTGTTTTATGGTAACAGTTATCGAAATGGAGAATATCTATTTTGCTGTGTAGGTATTATATGGTGTAGTGTTAAGGTTCTATTACGATTTTGATGATTTAGTGTAAAAAAAAACCGCTCAAACATAAGTTTGAACGGTTTTAGGTTTTTTTACTTTGAAATTTTGACACTTAGATTAATCTATTATTGCTTCAAAGTGATTTGTACTCATATATTCGTTATTGAACATCCATCCACTTGTATTAAAACCTGCTTGGTCTAGTACATATTTAATTTTTCATTTTCCTGTAGCACTATCGTCAGTTCCTCTTCCGTTATCTGTGTATGGGGATAAGGTTCTGTCGTCTAATGTTTCAAAGATTGGTTGAGATGCTATGGTAAATGTGCTGTCATCTTTTAATGCTGTAAAAAAAACCATTTCTGTCACGGGTTGAATTTCTTCCCTCCTGCGTTTCTTCCCTTGATGTAAAGCACTTCACAGATGGAGGGCACTGAAAAAGTCATTTAGGACTTAAATTAATCGGAAATTTTCAGGTTTCTTAAATAACAAAAAACACAATTTAGTGAGTACAGTTCCTTGTATGATTTAATTGTTTCAAAGGATAATTGTCTTATAAAATCAAATGACTTAATAGTCTTTTCTTTTATTTATGTCGATCTTTTAAATGAGTATTTCCATGTAAATGATCGTACTGCAGAGTGCTTTATTGAAATAGTTATTATTGAAGTTAATTTATATAATTTTAGATGTTGATGTAGTTGAGCGTTCTAGATTTGATATGTCCTTCATATATTTTTTAGGGATATTGCCCGAAGGAGATGTTATTAACATTAGTTCTCTAACAAAATTAGAAAACTCCAATTAAAAGACGTCGTCTTGTTACACTTATTAATTGGAAAAACCGTTTCTATTGCTGTAGATAAAGGGATTGTACGCTTAAGATCTATTATTGTTACATATACATTGTCCAAATCTAATCCTTTTACAGCATATGAGGTTTTGAGAGAAAGGTCTAAGTTACTTAGAAAGACTACTTAGTGATATGATGAAAGTTGGAAATGTAAAATGTCTGAAAAGAATAACACTAACGATATAGAAAGAGAACTTGATTATTGTAAAGAATAACGTATTGAGTCAGATCAGTCTATAGGTATAATTTCATCAGTAAAGGAGGAATTAAATTTGCTAAAAGAGACTGTTGAAGATACACAAGAATACTTAATTATATCAAAAGATACAGATGAAAAAATAGGTTATAAATCAGATGATAGTTCCTTTTTTGGTTGCAAAACGTATGTTGTAATGAGTGAGGAGCGCATTGTCACAGCTGTCGTTGTAACTTCAGGAGAAAAAGGAGATTTCCCAGTATTTCCAGAATCATTAAAAATTAGTCTAGAAAATGGAATTGGTACGATTATAGGTGATGGTGCTTATTTAAGAAAGAATAATCTTACCATAGCTTCTATGTAAAATATTAAAATTGTAACTAAACTAAATCCTACTATAGCGCAAGGAAACAGAAAGTAGGAAGATCAATTTGATACTAAACAGGGTAAATGAAAAACTACCAAAAGATATTCTCTTAAAAGCAGACAAAGGCTATCAATCAAAGAAAAATACTGAGTTACTAGAAAAAAAATATAAAAAATCATATTTTAAAATAGGCATATAAGAATAAATCATTAACTCGTTGGGGGTAATAAATTAATTGGTAAAACAATATTTAAAGTAGAACGCGCTTTTGGTGGGATAAAGAGATGGTTGAATGGTGGAGAAGCGAGATGTAGAGGTATGGGATAAATGCATGCCTATAACTTAATAGAAGTGCTCTGTTATAATCTATATCGAAGCTCTGGGGTTAATTGCGGCTAATTATGAAAATTAAGGGGAAATAGCTCTGAAAAAAAGGAGTATTCAGTGTAGGTACAAGAAAATTTAAAACCCTAGACTCTTGTAATAATTATGAAACTATCTTTAGTTGTTTTAGGTTTTAAATATATAGCTATATAAATTTAGTGTTTTTCATAATGAATTGAATCTTTTATGCTGAACTCAAGTAAAAAAACCCACCTTGTTCAGAGGTGGGTTAGTTGTTGTTTTATAAAAGTAAAATTATTTTAATTGGATTGTTTCTTTAAATTTTGGACCCCATTTCGTACCGTCAAATTCCCAATCAAAACCTGGTTGTACTAGTATGTATTCTATTTCAATGATTTTAGAACAAGGACTGATGACTTTACCTGTTCCTTTTACGTAATATGGAGGTTGTAGAGCCCCCTTATATGTAGTGGACATTAATAATTGCTCCTCAATAACTATTTGTCCAGTTTCTAAATTAATATCTAATACTACTGGGAAATCTTCGATGATTATTTCGTCCCAAGATTCCTTCATCCATTCAAAACCAATTCCTCTCATGGTTAATTTTCCTTCTCCGTATAGTGCAGTTGTGATTTGAGTTTCATATCCCCAAGAATCTTTTCCTTGCCAAGCTCCTACGAATTCCTCTAAAATAATAGGGCAATCATTGTCAAGAAGAGTAAAGGTTCTGTTTGCAAAGTTTAATCCTTCACCTCCAAGTCCTGTTGCAACTGTGTTGTCTTTAGATAATTCAAGTGTTAACTCTAGGTCGCCATCTACGATGTCGTTATCTATTGGGGTAATTAGAATTTCTGCACTAAATTCACCTGCAGGAATTATTACTTCTCCATTGATTGGGAGTATGGTATATCTTTCAGGATTGTCAGAAATCACTGAAAATTTCACAGTAATTCCGTCTTTGTTTTCTGAGCTAGATAGCATTACTGTTGTAATAATACCTTCGGATTGATCCTCTGTTAAATTGGCTTTTTTTTCTTTTATTTGTAAAAAGTCGGGTCCGTTATATATGACGCCTTCTGTATTCGTACACGAGTATAAAAAACCTAGTGTAATTATTACTATTGAAAATATCTTTTTCATGATTTTTAATTTTAAAATTAGTATCCAGGGTTTTGTGTCATTAGTGTGTTTGCATTCATTTCACTTAGAGGGATAGGTAGTGTGAATCTCCTGTCGTCGCTGCTGATAGAGCATGCGTCGTTTAATCCGGAGCAGTCTTTATCATCTCTGACTAGTCCTTTTCCAAATCTTTTTAGGTCGAGGTATCTGTGACCTTCATACGCTAGTTCTATTCGTCTTTCTGCTAATACATATGTTAATCCGTCTGCTACTGCGCTGTAAGTTCCTGTAGCTGTAGGTGTTGGAAAGCGTGCGTCTTTTAGTGATTTTAATGTGATTTTGGATGCTGCATAATCTTTATTCCTGATTTCTACTTCAGCTTTTATTAAGTACATTTCAGAGACTCTAAAAACTTTGTAATCAGAAAGGAATTCTTCAGCAGTTCCAGGGTATTTGTTTATTTTATGAAGGTTTTCATCTGGGTTACTGTCAGCTTCATTAAATAAAACATTACGTCTTATGTCGTCTACCTCTAGTGTGTTATATAGGGAATTTGACATTTCTATGAAGGGTCCGCCTCCTGAAAAGTGCCAAGTATTTCCGATTCTGTTGTCTCCAGTAACACGAGCAACTTTAAATATTACCTCTGTATTGTCGGAGTCTAAGTACATGTTTTCGTATTGAGTTCTGTTTGCTAGAGGGTATTTTGCTATTAGGCTATTTGCGTTAGATAAAGCAATTCCATAATCTCCGGTAGTTATGTATAAACGTGCTTTAAGCGCGGTTATAAAATCTAACGTAATGTACTTGTTGTTCGTTTCAGAAGTGTCTAATAAAGAGATGGCTTTTGCTAAGTCTGTTTCGATTAAGGCTATTACTTCAGCAACCGTATTTCTCGGAAGGTTTTCAATTGTAATAATAGTATTTACTGCGGGTACTGCAAGTCCTTCTTTATTTAGATAATCGGGAGTGAAATATTGAAATAATTCGAAATGTGCGAATGCTCTTAAAGCATAGCTTTGACCTAGGATATGATTAACTCTAGATTCGCTTCCTGTGATATCAATAATTTTACTCGCTTCTATTATCCTTGCAGTTTTATTTATGATTGCGTAGCGTGAATTCCATAAAACTGCGGAAGTTCCGTTACTCTCATCTAGTATTAAGCTGTGTAGTTGTGTTTCTTGTCCTCCGTTATCTTTTCCTAATTTTGTATTGTCTGTGAATATAGAGTTGAATGTGATAGCTCTTGTATTGAGTCTTGCGTAAGAAGAGTTTAGTGCATTTTGTAGGTCGTCTACATTTTTAAATGCTGTACCTGCAATTAGTGAAGAGTTTGGGTCTATATCTAATTGGTCTTCGCAAGACTGAAATGTCAATGTAATAAAAGCGGAAGCTAATATTAGAATAAATTTATTTTTCATGATATCTTGTTTTATTATAATTTAATGTCTACACCAAAGGTGAAAATCTGTGAATTTGGATACGAAAAGAAGTCATTTGTGTCGTAAGGGGAGAATTCAGGGTCCATACCTTTCCATTTTGTCCATGTAAGTAAGTTCTCAGCTTGCGCGTATATCTTAACGGAATCAAATAGAGTGTTTTTAAGTACTGTTTCTGTTAATTCATATCCGATAGCTAAGGTTTTTAAACGAATATAAGAGGCGTCTTCTAAGTATCTGTCTGTGTTGTTTAGTCTTAAGCCTCCGGAATATTTTAGTGATGGATATGATGTAACGTCTCCTGGTTGTTTCCATGAATTTAAGGTGGTTGTAGACATGTTAGAGAAGGCAAGTAAATTAGTGTCTTCTGTCAAAGCTAAAACTCCATTCATTCTATATACATCAGCAGTGAATGAGAAGTTAGCGTCTAAGCTAAATGCTTTATATTGAATCGATGTACTAAAACCTCCTTGATATGTAGGAGAAGAAGATTTATCCATTATCACTCTGTTATTTAAGGAGTATTCTTCTGTAATGTTTCCTTCTCTGTCTAGATATAATGGTTTTCCGTTCGCAGGGTTGACGCCAGCCCATCTTACTAGGTAGTATGAGTTATAGGTGTGTCCTACGGATACTATAGCTCTGTTTTCAGCATTTAATATTATGTTTCCGTTGATGTCAGCTTCTGTTCCAGGTAAAGATGTGATCTCATTTTTGTTGTAAGATCCGTTGGCTGAAATGCTCCAGAAAAATTTATCGTTATTGATCAGGTCGTATGTTAATTGTGCTTCTAATCCTTTATTTGTTAAAGAACCTACGTTGTCTTTAATTCCTGTAAATCCTCCGGATACTCCCGTGTTAGGTCTGTTGATAAAAACATCTGTAGTTTTGTTACTGTAAACGTCAAATGATCCTGTAATCTTTTGGTTAAATAATCCAAAGTCAATTCCTATATTTGATTTTTTGGTAGTTTCCCATTTAAGATTTGGGTTTCCTAGTTGTGAGGCATATAGACTTACAGATCCATTATAACCACTTCCTGTATTGTATAAATCAAAAGGGATGGATAGTCCATCGTAATATTTATTGGACACACGGTCATTTCCTGTTAGTCCGTAACTTGCTCTCAATTTAAATGTAGATATAAGTTTGGATTCGTTTAATACGCTTTTCTTTAGGTTCCAAAAGGCACCAGTAGCCCAGAATGTACCCCATTTGTTAGTTTTATTAAATCTAGAAGATGCATCTCGTCTTACGGTAAGGTCTAATCCTGCAATGTTATCATAGTTATACGTTAATCGGGTGAAATATGAAAATTGAGATACATTAGATTTAAATGAGCCTAAAGTAGGGATGTAGTAGTAATCTTTAATTCCGTCATTGTTTGGGTCTTCCGTAGTTTCTCCAGGTACAAATCCTGCTCCAGTACCTTCTAATCCTGGAATTAATCCAACTTGATGATAGCTAAATTCTTGATATTCTGAGTATAGGAATTCTGAAAATGCGCTAATAGAGAAGTTGTTAACGTCACCAAATGTATTTATGTAGGTAAGGCCTGCAAGAGTGTTCATTCTAGTGTCTCTTCTAATTCCTTCGAATTGAGCTCCTTTGAACTCTGCATCTTTATTTGATTGAGATCCTCTAATGCTATTTGTAGGTTGTATGAATTTTGAAAGTTCTTCTGTGAAGTCAATTCCAACACTTATTTTAGAAGATAAATGATCAGTAAAATTATAAGTTGCATTAGTACTGGCTAGTATTTTTATTTCAGTTTCTCTGTCAATGTCTAATTTGGCTGTATTTAATGCGACATAAGGAGTGTTTAAAAAACCTGCGGCTTCATCATAATCTGGGTTTCCAATTATATTTAATGATCCATCTGCGTTATAAGGTGATAAATATGGCTTAGCTAAGTAGGGAGTAAGAAATGGATTACTTAAAGATCCACTTGCGCTATCTGTACCAATACCCCCTGCAAGGTTAGATCTACTGAAACCTGCAGAAAACGTAGTGCTTAATTTAAACTTATTTTTTGTGTAAGTAAGGTTGTTTCTAAAGTTGAATCTTTGTAAACTGGATCTTAGTGTGATTCCTTCTTGCTCAAAATAACCTAAAGAGGTGAATGAAGTTGAATTCTCGGAACCTGAGGTGAATGATAAGTTATGTGATATAGTGGTACCTGTTCTTAATAAGGCGTCTGCCCAATTTACGTTGGTTTTAGCTACTTGTGCAATTTGTTCGTCTGTAAAGGCGTTTCCGCTAGGTACTCCGATGACTTCTGACACGTAATCATTTGCTTTACCGCCTCCTGTTCCTACTTTTTGTAGTCTTTCTAGTGTTAGTAGTTGAGAGGAGTTTAGTAATTTGATGGTTGGTTTCGGAGCGTAAGTATAACCAGATTTCCCTGTGTATTGTACAGTTGTTTT
Organism: Flavobacteriaceae bacterium; assembly: GCA_016764435.1. GTDB lineage: Bacteria > Bacteroidota > Bacteroidia > Flavobacteriales > Flavobacteriaceae. The sequence continues at coordinate 42,921 of JAESRX010000018.1, forward strand.
TTGGTTTATTGTTCCTTTTTTAGAGGTCATAATGATAACTCCACCTGTTGCTCTGTTTCCGTAAATTGCGGTTGCAGATGCATCTTTTAATACGGTTATTGTAGCAATGTCAGCTTGGTTAATGGATCTAAAATTGTCCTCGTCTATAGGGATTCCGTCCATGATGAAAAGTGGCTCAACGTTTCCGCTAATAGAGTTGATTCCACGTAGTAATATTTGACTAGCACCTCCTGGTTGTCCATTACTGGTTGAGATGTTTAGTCCTGGTGCCTTTGCTTGTAGTGCTTGAACGATAGATGCGGTAGCTCTACCTTCAATAGATTTAGCGTCAATAGAGGTGAGAGATGACGTTATGTTTTCTCTTGATTGTTTACCGTAGCCAATAATCACTACTTTGTCTAGCATGTTTCCTCCAGTTAGAGTTACATTAATAGTATTAGAATTTCCTATTGTAATAGATTTCTGGTCCATTCCAATATAACTAAACACAAGAACATCACCTGGTTTAGCTGTGATTTGGTAGACACCATCAAAATTTGTTTCTGCACCTGTAGTGGTGCCTTTAATAATTACACTTACTCCTGGGAGTGGGCCGGTTTCGTCCGACACTGTTCCGGAGATTTGTTTTTCCTGTGCAAATGTGACTTGCACTATTAACGCTAGCAATAACGTTAATATTCCATTAAACTCTTTTTTCATAGGTAAAATTGTTTGAATTAATTTTATTTAGATAACTCTATGTGTGAAAACACATCTTTTATTGTAAACTGTTATTAATTGTTAAATCTTTTAAAGCGCACATTATGTAGATGTTAAATTCTTATTAAAGTTGCGTAAACATAGTGTATATAATTTAAATATTAAAATAAATTTAATTATTGTATTGTTGTTTGTGGCGTATATAATTATGAATATAAGTGTGTTTGCTTAAAAACACTGGGTTTTAGTTCGTTTACGGTTAAGTTTTCTAATTTAAACTAATTTATTTTTATATTTTATTTATTGCCGTATTCTCTTAGTTATGTTTGATTATGTGATAATAATTAAAAAACCACAAACGGTAAGTTTGTGGTTTCTTAGAACATTGTTAACAGGTTTTTTTATTACTCTCCTATTATGTATCCTTCTTTGTATTCAAAGTTTATTTCTTTGTTTACGTTATTGTTAGTAGTGATAATGTCCGTGATTTTCAATAAACCATAATATGTTTGATTTACGTCTTCGTCATCTTCGTTTTGTTCTACTCGTATAATTTTGTATACAAAGATCATGTCTTTTTCAAGATCTGTTAATGCGGTCATGCTTGTTCCGATTGCGAATTGATCTTTGGCATCTACAATGTCTCCTGCAGCATAATAATCTTCTGCTGTAGTTGTTCCTGGAAGTGTAATTGGAACAAATTCTAAACCTTTAGAAGCTTCTGCTATGACGGTCATTCCAACGGGACTTGTGTATATTACTTCTCCGTTGTTTGGACTATGGTCTGTGAAATTGAATTGTGGGCTTGCTGTCGATAACATTCCTGAATTGCTACTTGTCATTTCTTGAGCTACAATAGCAACGCTAGTTTCTTCTGAATCGGTCATGGTTCCACTTGTTACTGTTACTCTATAATACAAGGTGTCCATGGCTACAAGTCCATATGTGGTTGCATACTCGTGTTCATTTAATTGGATAGTTAATTTACTACCGTCAAAAGCTGGATTTGTGATTGCTTCATATGTTCCGTTTTTGCCTTTTTTCCATTCAAAAGTTTTACTGTCGATGGTTGAATTATTAGAAAAGGATTTAAAGACAATCTTTTGAGGAGTCGTGTCTAAGTATTTTACAGATGCTTGCTTCTCAGATGCGGTAATTGCTTTAACTACTTTTATTGTATAGTCGTTTATGTAAGTTTGACCATTAGATAAAGTAGATACAAAATTTACATCAAAAGATCCTGTTGGCTCATCTAAATCGTCTCCAAATAAAAAGTCTCCTAAAGTAGATGAACTGAAAACGGCAGTTTCTCCACTTACGATAGCGTCTGCTATTTTTGAACCGTCCTTACTTATTTCTACAGCGTCTACTGTTAAACCGTCTGCAGTTATAAAATACATACTGAGGTCTTCGTTTATGTCAAATACACTTATTTTAGTGTCGCTTAATAAGGTGTTGCCACCGATATAAGTACCGGCTAATGAATAGTCTTCGTCATCACAAGAGTATAATCCGACCGTGATGGCGGCTAACATTAAATATTTTATATTGTTTTTCATTGTGTTTTTTTTGTTAATTGTTCCAGAATATTAGAGTTGTTAATTTGTCTCCACCTATAGCGGCGCTTGCAGCTTTGTAGTTGGTTCCGTTTCTTTGTGATTCATCTGCGGGGTATACATATCTGACTGGGACTTTTCCATCCGCTCCTTTAGCTGCGTCTTCTGGAGCTAATAGGGTAGGGACTCCGAAAATTCTCCATGTTGTCCATCCTTCAAAACCTCTAGAATACATTGCGATGTATTTTTGAGTACCGATAGACTTTTTCCAATTCACGGCATCATATGGTGTGTTTGTTATATAGGTATCTGTATCTGCTGGTTTATAGTCGAAAGTACTATCGTCGTCATAGGATTCTTGAAGATTGGTCCAGTATTGAATGGAAGCTTTAATCCCTTTGTTATAGTGTCCTTCGGCATCAGATGCTCCACCAAGTATTCTAGCGGCGGCTTCTGCTAGTAGGAATTCTACTTCTGAATAATCTAATATAATACCCTCGTAATCTGGTTTGTGGAAAACAGGACCCAAGTGGGTGTATTTAGCATAGGAATTGTTTGCTCCGTAAGGACCTCCTTTATATGGTGTAATGTTATTCGCCATGTATATTTCGGTTCTTGGATCGTTTAATGGTGTCATTAAATCAACAAATGAATTTGCGATTAAAATATCGTTTCTATTACTCTGTACTAGATTTTCCCACAATGGATTTGAGTAAGGATCTGATTTGGTAAATTCAAAAGATGCGTTGTCAGCATTAGAGGTAAATACACCTCCTGCAATTGCTTCTGAAATTTTATCACCATCCTTAACTCTTAAAGCCATTCTTAATTTTAAGGAATTCCCGAATTTTTTCCAGGCACTTACTTTCCCTTCGTAAATAAAATCAGCGCCTCCAAATGATTCTTCTTCGGTGTTTAATTGTGATAATGCAAGGTCTAATTTGGTAAAGATGTCCGTGTAGATAGCACTTGCGTCATCATATTTAGGAGACGGGTTGGTAATGTCCAGTGCTTCGCTGTACGGTACGTCACCAAAAACATCTACTAACACATGGAAGGTGTATACTTCTAAAATAGTTGTGATGGCCATTTTATTGGTGTTTATGGTAATGTCTGCATCCTGTGTTAATAGCTTTTTTTCTGCGGCTAAAAGCAATTTTGTTTCTTGTAAGTCTAATAATACGTCTCTGTATAGTCTGTCCCAAAAACCTCCTGGAACATCCCGTGTACCGATGTCGTAATTTGCTTCATCTGGATAGGTTGTTGCTGTCCAGTATTGTGCAAAATAGTTAAAAATATTTATGTTGACATTTTGCATTTTCATTGTTCTTACTAAGTTGCGTTCTGCGTTACTAAATAGCGTACTTGCGGGAACCTTAGAGGCGTTTTTTTCATCCTTATTCCAATCACTGAAATCTGTTTCACAGGAAACGGCACTAATGATTAAAAAGGCAATTAATATTATTTTTTTCATATCTATATATGTTTTTAGAATTGTACTTTTAAGTTAATACCGTATTCTTTCACTGCTGGGTATGCTCCAGATTGATATCCTTGAACATTTCCTGAGCTCAATCCTGCTTCAGGATCTGAAAAAGGAGTGTTTTTGTGGATAATCCATACGTTTTTACCGATGGCTGTTAAAGAAATATTACTGATGTTAAGTTTTTTAGTAATTGTTTTTGGCAGGTTATACGTTAAAGACATTTCTCTTAGTTTAACATAACTTGCGTCATAGGTGTGTTCTGAATTTGTAGCGTGCTTGTATCCCCAAGGATTTGAGTATTTGTTTGCTTGTACACGTCGAGTGTTAGGAGTTCCGTCTTCTAGTGCTCCTGCTAATACGATACCACCACCATTATAGAGAGTGTTTCTGTCGGATAAATTTAAATCATTTGTAAAAGTAGTGTTTGAATATACTCCTGTGGCGTATCCGTACCAAGTGTCTAATGAGAATACGTTACCTCCTTTTTTAGCGTCAATTAAAAAACTGAAGTTCCAGTTTTTGTATCTGAAAGAGTTGTTGATTCCTCCAATCCATTCGGGATTAATATCACCGATTATAACTTTATTTTCAGTTTTTAAATAATACCCATCGTCTCCAATTACTTTTTGGCCAGAATTATTGTAGACGTAGTCGTATCCTTTTATTGTTCCGTATGCTTCTCCTAAAGTTGCGTTTATAGATACACCTCCTTGAACACTTGCTAGCTGAATCTCGTCTACATCTCCATATAATTTAATTACTTTATTTTTGTTCTTTGCCCAGTTGATGTTCATGTTCCATTCGAAATTTTTCGTTTTAATTGGGGCTCCAAATAAACTAATTTCAACTCCTTTATTTGTCATTTCACCGGCATTTACCCATTGCGAATTGTAACCAGTAGCGGTAGAAACTGAAACGGACATGATTTGATCTGTAGATGTTTTACTGTAAGCTGAGATATCAAATCCTAGTCTGTTATTTATAAATTTCATTTCGATACCTACTTCTACTTCTTCCGATAGCTCATCTTTTAAGTTCTCATTGTTTTTAGTTCCGGGGATTGAGTATAGAGGGTTCCCGTTTAAATTCCCTATTGAATTGTAGACATCGTATATTTGAAGAGGGCCGGCTGCATTTCCAGTTTGAGCATAACCACCTCTTAATTTACCGAATGTCATAAAGTCGGATGTTATTAAATTTGAGAATACAAAACTTCCTGAGATGGATGCGTAGCTAAACGTATTGTCGCTACTAGGTAATGTAGAGGCTTTTTCTTGTCTGTAAGATCCTTCTATAAAATAGGTGTTTTTATAGCCTAAGCTAATGTTTGTGAAGATGGAGTTACGTCCGTATTTTGCTTTAAACTCATAGGGAGCTGAAGATAATTCTTTACTGTTACTTAAAGAGTATAGCCTAGGTACAACTAGACCTCCAGTGGTGGAAGCACTCGTAGTTTCTAGAGAGTGACGTTCTATGTTGGTTCCTATTAATCCTCTTAAGTTTAGGTTGTCATCTAAAAAATTCTTGTTAAAATTTAAGAAAAGATCATAGTTGTTATCAAGTACTCCTCTTAGTCTTTTTTTGTATTCAGAGACATCCACACTTCCTATAGCTATTCTTTCTTCTTCTGTAGTATTGTAGCTGTCTACGGTAGCTCTTGCCATAACATTTAACCAATCGTTAATGTCGTAATTTAAAGTAACATGACCAAAAATACGATTTCTTTCATCGTTTTGGTAGTTCTCGTATCTTGTCCAGTAAGGATTGTCGAAATACGTAGGGGTATGATCTGTTGGGCTTTTTGTATTCCAAGTGATGTTTTCATGTGTTTTGAAATAGGCGTCTTTTTGCTCTTGGATGTCTACGTTGGTTTGAAACCATTGCTTGAAGGATTGATTCGGGTTTTTTGAATCGTAACCTGTCCCGTATCTACCTTTTCCTTTGTTATTTGTATAGGTAATTTTAGAGCTTATTTTTAGTTTCTCAGTTATATCTAATGAACCTCCAAAGTCAATAGTGTTCTTTTTTATGGAGCTATTAGGTAATACTCCTGTTTGGTTGAAATTGGTGTATCCTAATCTGTAGGTACTGTTTTCTCCGCCTCCTGCAAATGAGATGCTATTTACGGAAGTAACCGCTGTTTCGAAAAATGTCAACGGACTGTTTTTAGCAGCGACCCATGGGGTTGCTTTTCCGTAGGTGTCTAATTGAGGGTAGAAGGAGTTCCATTGGTATACTAATAAATCTGGGTCGAATATTCCTCCGTAAGAGGCGTCTTCTGTTGAAGGAACTACTAAATCTTTGATTCCATCACCGTCTATATCTATGTCTTCAAAGAATCCTGTGTCACCATAATAAGGACCATAACCGGCTCCGTATTGGTTTTGGTATTCAGTATACGTTGATTTGTCGATGGTTCCGAACATTAAACTTGAATTTATGGTAATTCCAAGTCTATCAGATTGTTTTCCTTTTTTGGTAGTAATGATAACAACACCATTAGCGGCTTGGGATCCGTAAAGTGCAGAAGCGGCTCCTCCTTTTAATATATTTATAGATTCAATATCATCTGGATTGATGTCTGATGCGGCATTTCCGTAATCATAACCACCTTTCCCTTTTTGTTGGTCTGAAGAATTTGTGTTATTGTTATTAATTAGTACTCCGTCAATAACAAATAAAGCCTGGTTGTTTCCTGTAAGAGAACTATTACCACGTATGATTACGTTAGTAGATCCTCCCATGGTTCCACTTGACTTAATTTGAACTCCAGATATTTTACCAGATAGGGAGTTCATGAAGTTAGCATCTTTAATTTTTGCAACTTCATCTCCGCTTACCTTTTGTGTAGAGTATCCTAGAGATTTTTTATCTCTAGAGATTCCTAAAGCGGTTACAACTACTTCGTTCAAAACGTTTCCACCTGTTAAGGTTACGTTTATGCTGTTAGATATTCCTACTTTTACAGATTTACTGTCCATGCCGACATAACTAAATACTAATACATCTCCTTGATTGGCTATGATGGAGTAGTTTCCGTCAAAATCAGTTTCAGAACCTGTAGTTGTGCCTTTTATTACAACACTTACTCCGGGTAGTGGACCTGTTTCGTCAGAAACTGTTCCGGAAATAGTTTTTTCTTGTGCAAAAGATATTTGCACAACTAACGCCAGTAACAGCATTAAAATTCCATTAAACTTTGTTTTCATTTGTGTGATTATTTGAATTAATTACGTCAAAAATGTGAATAAAATGTTAAATATGCAACTGTTTTCTCAATGAAATCTCTATTGCGTTGTTAATATGGTAAGTTTAATGTGTTCTGGTGTACCGTGGTTGTTGAGTGTATCGTGTTTTATTGAATTGTTAAAATAATTAACAATAAAGTAAGTAAACAACAAGTAATATGCTAAAATAGTATGTTTTGTTAATTATACTAAAGAAATATATGTGATATTACACGGAGCGTTAGTATTAAGTGTTTATGGCTTGGTTTGAGTTAATCGTGTTTTTAAGTTTAATTGGGTGTGGTTGTTCTAGTTATGTTGTTTTGATTAATTGACGATAGTCGTTGATAAAAAGTAACTTAGCTATTTGAAAAGCAATAAATTATTCGTACATTTGCACGCTCTATAAAATGAGTAGTAATAAAAAAACATAATTAATAACAAATTTTAGTATGCCAACAATTTCGCAATTAGTACGAAAAGGAAGAACCAAAATAACTAAGAAGAGCAAATCGGCAGCTTTAAATTC
>JAESRX010000036.1 GCA_016764435.1 Flavobacteriaceae bacterium
TCATTCAATTTGTACAATGCATTAGAGTTAAACGAAATGATAAGCAGAAAAAAAGTGAGTGTGAAACGAATGGATTTCATAATTAACACCTGNAAAAAAACGCYTCCTAAGAARCGTTTAYACCTGATTTAAAACCCCCTARAAASGCACYRAAATGWGCAAGCGCRAATRSRAGGGTWAAAGTAGASGTWAGTARYTCTTGCATNYTAKKWSTTCATARYKYYCATKATKGCRCGAATACCRAAACCAATAGCASCYARRCCAATCARACCAGTWACAACWARWGCRTARTTRSTTTGACCGCCAGTWACAGCMGCRKYAATYGCYTCRCCAGTAGTMCCAGCRTGAGCAGAAACAGAAGCARCARCTAATAAAACAGTACCAGTAACTTTTGTAGCAARAYTTTTAATTTTCATAGATAACTCCARTTTATATTTAGCCTCTTCCGAGACCTTTAAGGATCCGGCCAAGAAYRTGACCAGAMAWAAAYGAMAGCARYAAATAMCCAAYAATKTSAGTAWAWAAWGCYGCATCAATATCAAAATAGAGGTTTGCATTGTTCATCATTAACAAATAATCAGAATGACTAAGTACTGTAAAACTACAGTTTGTTAATGGCTCAGACGGCAGAATAGTAATAACACCATCATTAGTAATTTGAGCGCAAACCGAGACGGACATTTAGAAATCCTTACCATCTAAAGCAACTAAAATGATTTCTCTTCCAAACTCCAACTTATTAAAATCACCAACTTTGAAAGATGAATAATGAACCTGATATTTCCCTGCTTTGTAAAATGGCTGACCATCTTGCATTGGAATAGAAGTTTCAACTGGAAATTTCCCACCTAGAGAAACATACGCAATTTGAGATATTTGTTTCCACGGCTTTCCAGTTTTAACGGAAACACCCTCACGAATGTCTAGAGATTCATTTTCTTTAAATACTTCAATAATTAGTATTGACATTATTATTTACCTTTTAGGCTACTTTTAAATTAACAACATTAGAGATCAACTCTAAATCACCTGTTTCATAGGCGTTAAAAATTGGCAATGTTGGTTCGACCCAATTACTAGGACGTTGAGATGAAAAATCTATTTCTATAACTTGAAGTAACGGAATAACATTATCCATTCCATTACCTTTTAAATTTTGAACTTGAGCCTTTGAAAACCCAGCTTGAAGAAGTAAATTTAACCGATTATAAAAAGTTTTAGTTACTGAAAATGACGACTTAACATTTTCATATCCATCACTTAACAGTGAGCGATAAAACCGAAACACCCTATCCGCTTTTGAATAAGTAATATTACCTTTTGGCGTAGTTTTAGAATAAACAGCTTTTAGCTTGTCATACACTTCAATATCATTAAATATGTTCATTTTTTGCCCCTTTAGAGCGTCTAATAACGGCGCAAAGGCCTTAACCCAAATATCAGCAATTAAATTCTTACCATCACTTTCATAATTCTTTTGAAATTCCCATGCATCAAATAATTTTTTTGGTATACCAAATTCATCGAGATAACGTCTTTTTGCAGATGCTTCAAGTCTAATAAGATTGCGAGCAAAATTTATGAGTTCAGGGTCACTCATAACATCAACAATTTTTTGATAAGCAAGATTGCCCTTTTCAACTTTTGAGCGCATTTCATTCAACTGATTATTAAACTCAAACCCTTTGCCATACACTTTTCTATCAACATGACGAGAGCCGCGAGAAAAATAACAAGTCGTTTCATGATCATTTCTAACGGATGTTCTCATCTGTTTATTTGAGACATTTTTCAATTGCTGTATAACTTGCTTAACCAAATTTTCATTACGAACGCGCGCAGAATAAGTCGCATCAAGTAGATCTAAAAGAGTGTTAGGCACATCAAGCATTTCGTAAAAATCAGGTAATACATGCCACAAGGCAGCAAGCATTTCTTGAGAGCCTAATTCAATAGAAGTAGAGCCATAGACGTTATGGCCTTGAATGATTTTTGCAGGAGAAGCTTTTAGTTCAACACATGCATCACGATTTGGAGTGCCTTGAAAAATCTTAAACGCCATACCAGTATGGGAAGTTGGTAAAGATTGATATGGATGTCGTAAATCTGAAATTTCATACTTATCAAACACACCATTCGCCTCTTCAACAGAAATCAACGATGTAAAATTAACTGTTTTCGCTTCCAATGAAATACCACGCCTTGAGCACTCCTCAATGTCAACATAACAAACAGAAGTATCTCCCAAAACAGCAGTCTGTAAGGTAAATTCAATTTTAAACGGAATGGAAATTTTCAACATATCGATCATAAAAGCCAAAAACCTGTCAATACCAAATATTTGACCATTTGAGCACCAAAATTAGCACCAATCAAGCGCTGATCAAAAAAACAGGTACTATAATCATAAAAATATGATCCAAATCGGAAATAAGCATGTCAAAAGTCAAAATAAAAGAACTCAGAGAGCAAAATAATTTAACTCAAACTCAGGTCGCCCAAAACATTGGTATAGCAAAAAACACATACATAAAATATGAAAAAGGCGAGCAATCCCCCCAATTAGTCACAATAGAAAAATTGGCATTATTTTATAAAGTCCCATTATATGAACTAATAGAAAATCAAGAGTTAAAAATTGACGACAAACTTAAGTCTAAAATGGCACTAATTGAACAATTAGAAGACGAAGAAAAAGCAGCACTGATAATGCTAATTGAAGGATTACTACTGAGACATCAAAACAAGGCAATTATTAACTAAGAATGTAATATTTACACAAGAGTACACTATTAAAGATAGTGTACCTTGAAGTTCAACTCCAAGGTTTACTGAAAGATTTTAGCTCTCACTTTTCGCTTCTCTTCCTCAGTTTTCGTCATCGTCGCTCATCTATCGAGCTTTATTAAAATTAGATAAAAGAGCGTCTAGCAGGAAGGGAGGTTTTTTTCTTTGAACTGGAACAAAAGCAGCCGAATAACGCCGCTTTGTTTCTGTTAGAGACGGATGGCCATAAGCGCACAATGGTAGAAAGTCATATGTGCAGTAGCGTTAACATCGAGGAGTTGATGACTGGAGTTCGCATTATGCGAGTTATGTTACGGGCTGGCCTTGCAAAACGATTCTCGCCATCCAATCACCCAAAGCGAGCTTTGGGTTAAGCAGTCCCTCGCCCACGTTTAACAGCGTTCAGGCTTGCAGCAAACCACTCAACATAACTACATACACAATAATGCGCACTACGTATCAATGTATTAATCTGATGATGTTCGTAAACTATCTAAAGAACTAAGATAATTATCAACTTTACGCTCAAGAACGTTAAGTTGATTTGCAAGCTGCTTTGATTTGATAAGTTCTTTTTTGTATAAATCATGGTACTTAATCGCAATATATCCACCCTCAATTAAAGAGCCTGATGCCGTTGCTTTAACTGTCAAAGATTTAAGCTCTGAGAGCATTTTTTCATGTTTATCTGTTTCTCTAATAGTAATTGCCATCATTTTTCCTTGCTACAGAAGTTACCAGGGGAAATAATGATAGCAAAAGTATGCATTGAGTCCTGGCACCGGTTTATGTTTTGCTATCATTTCCAAATTATAGAAAAATTGAATTTTCAGTAATTGCATCACTAGAAATCAAAGCGGTTTCTGTTGAACCTGGCAATGGTTTTAGTTGTGTTGGTTCACACGTCAATATTGTTTTTTGTTCCTGGTACTTGAGCAGCAGCAAACACTCGTTAACAAGTTCAAATTTCACACCAACAAGCTCTAAATACTTCTTATTAATAGTGTAAGCCCCATCATTTGTATAAACATTGATTACAACATCTAGAACACTATTTTTATATTCAGTATCACCTCGTTTAACAGTAATAATTTTCCTATGAAAACCACCAAGATAAGCCCTTTCTAAACCCTCAAAATAAAGAACCTGTTTTACAGGAACAAAATCAGTATGAATCTGCTTACTATCTTGAGAACTACCCCCACTAGAATGTAAAACGTTATCACTCTCATGATTCTTTTTATCAACGGGAGTGGCTTCTTTAACAGATTGAATAACTTCCGTTTTAGGTTCCAATTGCTTAACCTGACTTTCATCTTTAAACAAAAAATCCATAACGCCATAAATAAAATATCCTATAGATAAAAACCCTATTAACATATAAATAACCACCCTTGGAGATTTAAAAAGTGTATTCAAACCCCCTGATTTTGTTGCCTTTCCCGTACCTGTAGACTTATAAAGAAGATGCACCTCGATAGGGATTTTTTGAGAAAAAAGGTTATTATTTTTCTTTTGTGGAATTGATGGTTTAGAACAAGTCACTGCATGTAAAAAAATATAAGGCTTACGCTTATAAATAAAAAACTTATCACGGCTTTTTTGGTAAAACGCTTGTTCAGCACATGCCTTGATAGAGCTGTCAATTTGTTGCCAATCTGGTGAAAGTAGTTCGATGTCCCAATTGTATTTACGATGTCGCATAAACCCTTCGTTAAAAGTATTAGGATAAACAATACGCCCGTTTTCATCATATTCAACTTTCCCCGTATCATCTTTTTCGCAAGATTTTAAATTATTCATATCGACAGGAACATGCCGAGAATTAAAAAAATCTTCATAATTAGATGGTAAAAATTCAAGAAAATCAGAAAGAGGTTTTGATTTCACTTTTCTAAAATCGAAACCAATATTTTTTGAATATAAATCTTGGCATTCATCAATAACAATCAACGCTTCAAGCGGACACCAACAAAAAAAATGCTGCCATAAAAAGACACCATCACCATCACGAGAAAATATTCTAATAATCTTTGCGGTAGGTGGAAACTCAATCTGTAAACGCTCTTGAATTACCTCTAATGTTTCCATGCCCTCAATATTAGTTACAACAACTCTGCCTGCCTTTAAAGCTGGAAGAATTGAAAACCACACCGTGTAAGCAGACTTGTAAGAGCCATTACCGCCCGTTCTTATCGTAATCATAACTACCTCGATATACGCATGACAAAAGCCGTAGTAGCACAGTTTAAATACAAACTGAAACCCTCTCTAAAACTAAACAACGTAGCCCAATAACGAAGCTCAGACGGCAGAGCATTAAATAATTCAGAGAGCAGTGTATTGAAACCAAGGTCTGATAATAGATTCACAGCAACTAAATATGAAGTTCTTATAAACATTAATTTCACATGCAATTTCATCTTCAAATACCAAGTTTGCAGCCAAACAAAAATCGCTTCAAAATATGAATCTATTCCGTCAAAATAATTCATTAAATTTTCAAATAAGCCAAAAATTGAATCAAAAAAATCAACCATTACGAACCCCCTAGAATAGCTCTAAAGCCCATCATTCCGAACATCAACATAACTACAGAGCTAATAATATAAGCATTATCTTGCAATGCTTTTAATACCGCATTATTGGTATTTATCGAAACACCGTGCCAATTAATTTCTAAATTATGCGGATTAAATTCACCACTATTAAAACTACCAGTTGGCAACATTAAATCTTTAAAATTTGCCAATTCAGTCTCATATTCAGCCTGTAAAACATCAACTTCATTTGTTAATTCTATTAATTGGGCATCCGTATACAGTGTTTGAGGTGGCAAACCACCATTTGAAACAACAGAGATATTACCTAGACCATCAATAGCGGCAACGACATCACCAAAACCTTTTTTATTTTCTCTGATTAAATTACTGAAACCATCTTTATTTACATTATTCAATGAGTGCAACAAATCATTACCCTTATCAATATCTGAATGCAGTGACTTCGTTTGGTCTTCAATAGAGTTTTTAATTAAATTTCCAGTATCAACAGTGGCTTTAATATTAAGTTCAATTCCATCAACAATTGTCTTACCAATGGCTAAAGTTTCAGAATGATTAGTGTTTAAGTCATTATTCAAAGAAGTTAGTTGTTTATTCATATCAGCATTAAGTGATTTAATTAACTCATTTCCATCGGTAGAATCTTCAACTGGAGGCTCATCATTATCAATAGGCGCAGTTGGATCGTGCGGTGGTAAGGTTGGATTAGCAACATCAGGATTAGAAGGTGGAACCCAAGGAAAACCCCCATCATCATTAGCGCATTGAGGCCAGTTTGGAGAAAAAATAGTACATTTTGATGGGTCAGGACGATCACAAAAATTGTTTGATGAGTCGCAGCACTCAGGATAACTAATATCACCCTCATAACAGTTATCAGGAGGTGGAATGTCACACGAAAATGACCACTCAGGAGGCTCAGCAGTATCATTGCATGAAGATGTAAAATCACCATTATCAGCAAAACAATTATCCTGAGCAACTTGCAACTCTGTTAAATAATCGTCAGATTCACAAAACGGTGGTTTTGGCTCTTCACATGCGTTTGTTGCAGGGTTTAATTCCTGTCCATCTGGACAGTTGAAAGTTGTGGACGCCCAATTTTTCGAGCGGTCCACATAACCGCCACTATCATAACGCTTTGTACAAGAAGCATCTGAATAAGTGGGCTCTAAAACATATGCACTATACTCATCAGCCATAAAAGTTTTAGACCAATGACCTTGACGATAATTAACGTATGTACATTTACCCTGATATTTAGCAACAAAAGCAGCAGGTGACTCATAAACACCACCAAG
>JAESRX010000003.1 GCA_016764435.1 Flavobacteriaceae bacterium
GCCTATGTAGATCATCCAGCTTTTGGGCCTGCTGTTATTGGTAGAATTTTGGAAAGTTATGGGTTAAAGGTAGCTATAGTTCCTCAGCCAAGTGTTAATGATAATTTACAGGATTTTACCAAAATGGGTAAACCAAGATTGTTTTTTGGCGTTACTGCTGGTGAAATGGATTCTATGGTAAGTAATTATACCGCAAGTAAAAGGCAACGAGATAAAGATGCTTATACGCCAAATGGAGATAAAGGATTTAGGCCAGATTATGCCAGTATTGTTTATTCCAATATTTTAAAGGAGAAATTTCCTGATGTACCTGTTTTAATTGGAGGTATTGAGGCTTCACTTAGAAGGGTAACGCATTATGATTATTGGAGTGATAGGTTAAAACCAAATATTTTAACCGATTCTAAAGCCGATTTATTGGTTTATGGGATGGGAGAGCAACCATTGCGTGAAATTGTAAATTTATTGCAAAAAGGAGTGCCTTTTTCTTCATTAAAAACAATAAATCAAACAGCTTATTTAAAAGATAAAAAAGAAGAACTTCCTAAAAATAAAAACTGGAAAGATATTACAATTAGTTCCCATGAAGATTGTTTGAAAAGCAAGAAAGTGTTTGCGGCAAATTTCAAGGTTATTGAGCAGGAATCTAATAAGTTATTTGGAGGTAGGATTTTACAAGATGTAGGAAATACGACTTTGGTTATTAATCCTCCTTTTTCTACGATGACAGAAAAAGAAATTGATTCCTCGTTTGATTTGCCTTTTACACGTTTACCACATCCAAAATACAATAAGCGTGGACCAATTCCAGCTTTTGAAATGATTAAGTTTTCTATAAATATTCATAGGGGATGTTTTGGAGGATGTAGTTTTTGTACAATATCAGCACACCAAGGGAAATTTATAGCAAGTAGAAGTCAGGATTCAATATTAAAAGAAGTAGATAAGGTCGCTGAAATGCCAGATTTTAAGGGGTATTTATCTGATATTGGAGGGCCTTCGGCAAATATGTATAAGATGAAAGGTAAAGTGCAGGAGATTTGTGATAAATGTATTGCTCCTTCTTGTATTTCACCAATGATTTGTAATAATTTAGATACGTCACACAAAGCACTTACAGAATTATATCAGGCAGTTGATAAACATCCAAAAGTTAAAAAATCGTTTATAGGAAGTGGAATTAGACATGACTTGTTGGTTCCTGAATTTAACAAAAAAGCGGATCCAAAAGAATTAGATGCTTATACTGAAGAAGTAATGACAAAACATGTTTCTGGTAGATTAAAAGTAGCTCCAGAACACTCTTCAGACAATGTTTTAAAGTTAATGCGTAAGCCATCCTTTGAATATTTTCATAAGTTTAAAGAACGATTTGATAAAATAAATATTAGAAAAAAGCTAAACCTTCAATTAATACCGTATTTTATATCTAATCATCCAGCTTGTGAGTTGGAAGATATGGCGAATTTAGCTGCTGAAACTAAGGAAATGGGATTTCAGTTAGAGCAGGTGCAAGGATTTACACCAACGCCTATGACTGTAGCAACAGTCATTTATTATAGTGGTTTTCATCCTTATACGTTAAAGCCTACAAGAACTCCAAAATCTAAACATGAAAAAGACGAACAGCATCGTTTTTTCTTTTGGTATAAAAAGGAAAATCAAAAATGGATAAGAAATACCTTATCTAAATTAAATAGAGGAGATTTATTAGATATATTATTGCCTTCAACAAATTCATGGAGAAAAAATAAGCCAACAAAAGCTAAAGACACTTTTGATGATACTATAACTTATTCTTCAAGAAGGAATAAGAAATACAATAAGAAAAAGAAAAGATAATAATTTCACTTTTTATTATTTGCGCTTACCGCTCAAAATAACGTAAAAATTGATTATGAAATAGAGGGGGAAATCAAGGTGTAATTGATTGTATTATCAGAAAGTAATATTTTAAAAGTTTTATATAAATAAGAAGAGCCTCAATTTTTTGAGGCTCTTCTTGTATAATTAGAAAAATTTTTAAGGTTTTATTTTTGAATTTTTCTTTTCATCCAGTACAGAGGTGGTTTTCTATTTGTGTTGCTTTCTCCAAGGTTTAGGATGATGCTAAATTCGTGAGAACCGTTATTATAATTAGAATTTTCAGAAGTAATAGCATCATAAGTATATCCAATTTTTAGGTTGTCAGTTATTCTAATTTGGAATAGTCCAGAGATTGAATCATCAATTCTATGTGAAATTCCAAATTCTAATTTATCAAGCCATAAGATACTTGCTGAAATATCAGTAGAAAGTGGACTATTATTCACCGCTCTTAGCATAAATGAAGGTCTTATTTTAAAATCGTCACTTAAGTTAAACACATAGCCAGAAGAGAGGTAAAAGATTATTTCATTAGAAGCGCTAGATACCACAGTACTATTTTTACTGTAATGTTTAGTTTGTAATATATTTACTGTAGACAAACTAGCATAAAATCGATTTGTATAATAAAAAGCACCTACCCCAATATTAGGATTGAATTCATTTATGTTTTCACTAAACAAATCATCATTCTCAATACCTAACTCTAATAAATCGACATTTAAAAAACTTCCCCCAGCTTTTAAACCAAAGGCTAGTGTTGAAGTTTCTGAAGGATAAATAGAATAAGAGAAATCGGCATATACGTGCGTTTCATTTAATACAAACACTTTATCGTTTACAATGGATAAACCCAATCCAACATTTTTACCAGTTGGTCCGTGTATAGAAAGTGTTTGCGTTTCTGGACTTCCAGGCTCACCAACCCATTGACTGCGGATGTTGGCAGTTGCAGTAAACAGCCCATGACTACCTGTGTAGGCAGGGTTAATTAAACTAAAATTATTGTAATATTGAGTGTACAAAGGGGCTTGTTGTGCAAAAACTTGTATGCCAATTAATAACGTTATAACAAGTACTATATTTTTAAGTGTTTTTTTCATTAGATTTATTTTTAATAATTGATATATACCCATCCTTTAACTATTTTACTTCCAGCATTTATACTTAATATATAAAAGTAGGGAGCCGCAGGTAGTTTACCTTTTTTACCAGAAGATATTCCATCCCAATAATTTTGATAATTCTTGGATTTATAAACGATATTGCCGTATCGATTATATATTTGGATACTGTTATTAGGGTAGTTATGAAGTCCAGCAATAATAAATTCATCATTAATTCCATCTCCATTAGGCGAGAATCCTTTAGGAATTTCTAAATCATTATTATCACAAACATCTCCAATTCCGTTACGGTCTAAATCTGCTTGGTTAGAATTTGAAACTGTTGGGCAATTATCAACGTTATTATTAACACCATCCCCATCCATATCATCATCACACACATCTGCAATACCATCATCGTCTAAATCATTAGCCGTGAATGTAATTAGAGCTATTTCAGATGCACTGTTTCCGTTTAGATCTACTACGGTTAACGTAACTGTATGTTCACTAAGCGTTGGACAAGAAAAACTAACTTTATCTAAATTTATAGAAGCAATACCACAAGCGTCAAAACTACCATCATCAATATCTTCAGCTGAGATTGAAGCGTTTCCATTGCTATCTAATTCAATCGAAATATTTTGAGTTATCACAATTGGAGTAGAAGTATCTACAATAGTTATAATTGTTGTGCAACTTGCATTATTGCCCGAACCATCAGTTACGGTAAGTGTAACTGTATTATCACCAATAGACGAACAATCAAAAGAAGTAACATCAATAGAAATAGATTCAATACCACAATTATCAGTACTGCCATTGTTTATATCTTGAGCAGTAATTGAAACGCTTCCGCTTTCATCTAATTGAATTGTAAAAGGAGCAATACAGATTGCCGTAGGTAAAACGGTGTCAACTATTGTTACAATAGCAGTATTACTGGATGTATTGTTATTAATATCGGATACCGTTAATGTAACGGTGTTTTCACCAACATTTGAACAATCAAAGTCTGTAATATCCAATGTCATAGTTGTAATTTCACAGTTGTCAAAACTACCACTGTCAATATCTAGAGCAGTTATATTTGCAGTTCCTGTTTCATCTAATTCTACTGTAATGTTTTGAACAATAACAGTAGGTTTAATTAAATCAACAATAGTTACCGTTGCATTGCTGTTTTCACTATTTCCGTGAATATCAGTAACCGTAAGCACAACCATATTTTCGCCAACAGAGCTACAATCAAAAGAAGTAACATCTAATGTCATAGTTGTAATTTCACAGTTGTCAAAACTACCATTGTTAATATCTAGAGCAGTTATATTTGCAGTTCCTGTTTCATCTAATTCTACTGTAATGTTTTGTGTGATTACTGTTGGCAGAATATTATCTACAGTCTTTTCAATTATGAATGTTTTTGAAATGCTGCTGCCATAAGTATCTGTAATAGTAACAACATATTCTCCTTGACTTATATTTTCAACAGAACCTGTTATAGATTCTAAGCTTGTCCACTCATAAGTATATGGTTCCTTTCCGCCCGATACAGTTACTGAGGCTGAACCATTACCACCAACACAAGTTTCATTAGTAAACGAACTTTTATCAATTTTCAAAGGGTTTAATTGAAATCTCGCCGAAACAGGGAAATGATCCGATGTTGTACTCGTGTAATCAGTATTGTAGAACTCGTAATGAACTCTTGAAGAGCCATCAATATAGTTTTTATTAAGGTCGTTTGAAATAATTATATGGTCAATCATATTCTCATAAGTTACGTAAGACCTGTATCCTCCATCACTTAATGATTTAGTAACTGCATTGTAATTACTAGTATCATTCATATACGATTCAAAGGATGAAATAGTTGTAGCAACATCAGCTACTGTTTTATCTAAATCATCATTAAAATCTCCTAATAAAATAAATTTATCATTCGGGTAATGCGTATCTAATGAGTCTTTTAAAACATTCACATCATATTTTCGCATATCATATCTTGCTTGTGAATCAGTTCCCCTGTTAGCTCTAGCATGAAGACCAATTATATTAATTCGTTCCGTTTTACCATCAATAGTTACATTTGCTGTCAACATAAATGGTAATCTTCCACTGGCGAAAAAACGAGAAGTATTACCTTCTGGATAATCAACTAATACACTGTCATCTCCTCCATAATATGTATGTATAGATTTTAATAAAACTTTGGTGTCAATCAATTCAACCGTATTTGTATTATAAATAAAACCGATTCTCTGTTTAGTTCCAAAATCATCATTTGGATATGAAGTTGCTTCAGATAAAACATAATTATATCCTGGAATTTCATTAACCATTTGACTAAATAGTTCAATATCTGCTATTTCTTCAACAGCATATATATCGGCATTCAATTGTTGTATTACGCTTTTAACGTTATCTTTTTGAATTTGATCTGAATTAATATTTCTTGCAGCTGGAGAATTTTCATCATCTCCAAACCACTCAATATTCCAAGTTACAATATCAAAAGTCTTATCCTTAGGGATTATTAAATCATTTCCACTTTGTTCATATGCTTTTGCACATGCCATATCAGATTTTTGTCTAGGTAATAACTGAAAATTCTCATAAAATCTTCCAACTACTCCAATAAGTTCAGTACAGCTTTCAGGCTGCCCTAAACCAACAATTTCTTCAACATCATTATCAATACGAAGCTGTCCATTACCACTTAAATCTGTTATACTATATGTTGTATTTCCAAATAAAATATCTCCAGGCTTTGGAAAATTAGGGTTTTGAATACTTACTAATTCAGCTGGGTGATTTAACATCTCACTTAATGTAATAACTAACGGTTCAATTGGATTATTTGGTACTCCGTTATTTTCTACAAAAACAATATTACTTATTTGAATTTGATCGTTATGTATACTTCTTGTTCCACTTACGGTAATAGAATCTCCAATCTTAAACACATTATTTCCATGAACTAATTCATCATAAATAGCTATTGCTGCTGTTTTATCTTGAAGATATGCTGAGCCTGAAAATTGATCTGAGACAGTTAATACACCACTAACGGTTACCAATTCATCTATTTTATCACTATTTCTAGATTCTAAAATTGTAATTGTTTCTAGTGAAACAACAGTAGGATGATTTTCAGTTCCTGGTGTTGGTGGTTCTTGTACGTAAGTTGACGTATTTCTTGCGCCTCCAGATCCATTTGAAACTCTTTGTAAAGAGTGACCATCTTTGTTTCCTAATTCATTCTCATTAATTTGTGCTTCTCCAGAATTTAACAACACTAATAAACTAGCTTTATCACTATCATTTGTATCATATACTAATGCATCTAACAGCGTTTCATCAACTAGTACTGGTGTATCTTTA